>CAWAGG010000001.1:0-1021144 GCA_963781595.1 uncultured Actinomycetota bacterium
TACGTCCGGATCTTCTCCGAGCGCTCGGCGGTCCCCACCTGGGCCTTGCGGGCCGCGGCCTCCTCGCGCTGCCTGCTCGTCCTGGGCGGCTGCAGCAGCCTCGGGCCCGCAGTAGCCGCATGGCCTTCTGCCGGTTCTGCAGCTGCGAGCGCTCCTCCTGGACCTCGACCTTCATGCCGGTCGGGCTTGTGCACGATGCGGACGGCCGAGTCGGTGGTGTTCACGCTCTGGCCCCCGGGACCCGATGAGCGGTAGACGTCGATCTCGAGGTCGTTCGGGTCGATCTCCACGTCGACCTCCTCGGCCTCGGGGAGGACCGCGACCGTCGCGGTCGACGTGTGGATCCGGCCGCTCGACTCGGTGACCGGGATCCGCTGGACCCGGTGCACGCCGGACTCGTGCTTCAGGCGTGGAGTAGGCGCCGTCGCCGCGGATCTCGAGCACCGACGTCCCTGAACCCGCCGAGCTCCGACGCGGCTCGCGGACAGCACGTCGGTCTTCCACCGGTGGCGTTCGGCGTACCGTCGGTACATCTCGAACAGATCCCCGGCGAACAGCGCCGACTCCTGGCCGCCGGCCCCGGCGCGGATCTCCAGCAGGACGTTCCGGTCGGCGTTCGGATCGGCGGGGACCAGCAGCTCCTCCAGCCGCGTCGCCAGGTCGGTCGCGCGACGGTCCGCTTCGTCGGCCTCGGCCCGGTACTCATGCGCCGTGGCCGGGTCGGCTTCGTCCTTCGCCAGCGCGCGCCACTCCTCGGCCTGGGCGACGGCGCCGCGGTAGGAGCGGTTCGTCTGGACGATCTCGTGCAGCTCGGCGTGCTGCTTGCCGAGGTCCCGCAGCCGCGCAGGATCGGAGGTCACCTCGGGGTCGGACAGGTCCCGGGTGAGCTGCTCGTAGCGCGCCTCGATCTCCTCGAGCCGGTCGGTGGCCATCGCATCGTGATTGTCGCAGGCGACCGGCGCGCGACCCGGCGCCGCTAGAGCTCGAGCGGGACCAGCTCGAACCGGTTCGTGTCCACCAGCCCTCGGTCGGTGATCCGCAGCTCGGGGATCACCGACAGGGCCAGGAACGACATCGCCATGTAGGGCGCGGGGAGCGCCGAACCGAGCGCCGCGGACGCCTCGTGCATCGCGCGGACCTGCCGGGCCACGTCCTCGACGGGGAGGTCCGAGAGGAGCCCGCCGATCGGGCACGGCACCTCGGCGATCACCTCGCCGCCGACCACAGCGACCTGACCACCGCCGATCTCCGTGAGGCGGTTCACGGCGGCCGCCATGTCCGCGTCGTCGATCCCGACCACGATCACGTTGTGCGCGTCGTGCGCGTGCGAGGACGCGAGGGCGCCCCGCTGCAGGCCGAACCCTGCGACGAAACCCAGGCCGATGCGGCCGGTCCCCTGATGGCGCTCCAGCACCGCGACCTTCGCCAGATCCCTTGAGGGATCGGCGACGGCGCGCCCGTCCCGGACAGTGGGTTCGACCGCGAGCGAGGTTGTCGTTAGCTGGCTGGGCTCCACCCCGATCACCCGGATCCGGCCGTTCGCCTCCGCGACCAGGTCCTCGGGGCGAACGACCCCCAGGTGGATGCTCCCGCGCATCCAGTCGGGCGCCTGGACGCGCTCGATCGGCAAGGCCTGACCGTCGGCGGCGACTGCGCGCCCGTGGCTCCAGACGCGGACCGGCCGGAACGAGGTGAGGTCCGGCACCGCGACGACGTTCGCGAGGTATCCGGGCGCCACGGCGCCGTGTCCCGCGAGGCGGTGGTACCTCGCCGCGTGCAGTGTCCCCATCGTGACGGCCTGCGGCGGGGGGCAGCCCAGCTCGACGGCCTTCCGGATCACGGCGTTCACGTGGCCCTCCGCGAGCAGCTCGTCTGGCTCCCGGTCGTCGGTACACAGCATGCAGTTCTCCGGGCCATGTTCGAGGACCATGGGAAGCAGGGCCTCGAGGTTCCGCGCCGCCGAGCCCTCGCGGATCATGATCCACATACCCAGCCGGCGCTTCTCGAGGGCTTCGTCGTAGGTGGTGCACTCGTGGTCGCTCGCGACGCCGGCCGCGAGGTACGCGTTCAACGCGTGGCCGGACAGGCCGGGCGCGTGGCCGTCGATCCCGCCGCCGGCCGCGAGGCCAGCCCGGATCTTCGCCAGGGCGCCCTCGGCGCCGGCCACGACCGATGGGAAGTCCATCATCTCCGCGACGCCGATCGCCCGCGGCTCCTCGGCGAGGAACCGCGCGATGTCCGCCGCTTCGACCGTCGCGCCGTTCGACTCGAACGGGCTCGCCGGCACGCACGAGGGCACCATCACGAAGTGGTCGAGCGGCACGTTGCCCGACGCCGCCAGGAGCGCACGCACGCCGTCGAGGCCGAACACGTTCGCGATCTCGTGCGGGTCGATCACCACGGCGGTCGTGCCCCACGGCAGCACCGCGCGGGCGAACTGGTCGACCATGAGCTTGGTCGATTCGAGATGCATGTGCCCGTCGATGAACCCGGGGAGCAGGATCAGGCCGGACGCGTCGAAAACATCAGGCCCGTCGTACCGTCCGACCCCGGCGATGTGCTCACCGCAGATCGCGACGTCCGCGTCGAGCAGCTCGCCGGTGAACACCGACAGGACGCGACCGCCCTGGAGGACCAGGTCGGGCGGCTCGTCGCCGCCCGCGACCGCCACACGCCGGGCGAGGTCGTCCTCGTCGGGAACCGGGTTCTGGGCCACCGCGGTTGCACTCTAGCAAGGCCGGCCGGCGCCCTATGATTCGGCCCGCCGATGGAAGCAACCGCGTGGCCGAACGAGGACCTGATCCGCAGCATGCCCAAGGCCGAGGTCCACGTGCACCTGGAGGGCTGCCTCGAGGTCGCCGACCTGGCCGCGTTCGCACGCGAGGCCGGCGAACGCCTCCCGTTCGACCCTGATCACCCGTTCGAGGCGCCGGACCTGGCTTCGTTCCTTCGGCTGCTCGATCTGGCCTGCGGGTTGGTCCGAACCCCGTCGCAGCTCGCCCGCGCTGCATACCGGTTCGCCGAGCGCGAGGCGGCCGCCGGCGTCGGCTACGCCGACCTGATCGTGAACCCGACCCACTGGCCGGCGTGGGCGGGCAACCTGCGCGTGTTCGTCGACGCGATCGACGCGGGCTTGCGCGAGGGCGAGCAGGACGGGTTCCCCCCGGTCGGGCTCTGCGTCAGCCTCCTGCGGGGCCAGACCGCGGCGGAGGCAGTCGAACTGGTCGAACGGCTGATCGCGTGGCGGCATCCGAGGGTGGTCGCCCTGTCGATCGACGGCAACGAGGCGGCGGCCGGCCGCACGGGCCCGCGGTTCGCCGAGGCCTTCGCGCGCGCCGCCGACGCGGGACTGCACCGGACCGTGCACGCGGGCGAGTCGAGTGGACCGGAGGGCGTGCGCGACGCGATCGACCTCCTGCACGCCGAACGGATCGACCACGGCGTGCGCGCGATCGAGGACCCCGACCTGGTCCGGGAGCTGGCCGAACGAGCGATCCCGCTCGGCGTCTGTCCAGGTTCGAACGTCGCCCTCGGTTTGTACCCGGACCGCACGTCCCATCCACTGGACGCGCTCCGGTGGGCCGGCGTGCCAGTGTCGGTCAACACCGACGACCCCGTTCTCCTGCGCACCGACCTGATAGCCGAGTACCTAGGGGCGGCGCGCACGTTCGGATGGGACGTCGAGGCGGCGCGTGCCGTCGCCAGGACATCGATCGAAGCGAGCTTTTGCCAGGAGAAGCTGCGGACGGAGCTCCTCCGCGATCTGGACGCCTGGCATCCCCCGATGTGATCTACCTCGGTCCAACTCGGACGGTCACAGTCGTCGGTGAGAACTAGCAAGTGTCGTGGCGGGCAACCCGCCCCGCTCGTTGCTCCGGATGTGGCCGCCGCATGCGAGCGGGCGGTCGTTGTCCGAGCGGGCGGTCTAGAAGTAAGTGAACGGGTCCCCCTCGGCGGGGGCGCCAAAGGCCGCGCGCTTCTCGCAGTCCTCGACCAGCACGTCAGCGCGGGCTACCATCCACCCGGCATGGACGACTTGGTCACCATCCTGACGACGATCCGCACGCGCATCGCCGAGTATGCGTCCCGGGGCATCGGGGAGCAGAACACAAAGGCGACCCTGATCGTCCCCGTTCTACGGACCCTCGGCTGGGATCCGGAAGACCTGGAGGAGGTTCGCCTGGAGTACCGGCGGCGGCCCTCTGACAAGCCCGTGGACTACGCACTCTTCATCAACCGGATCCCACGCTTGTTCATCGAGGCAAAGGCACTCGGCGAGAACTTGGAGGACCAGCGCTGGGCAAACCAGATCGTCAGCTACGCAACCGTTGCAGGCGTGAAATGGGTGGTCCTAACGAATGGTGATCAGTACCGGATATACAACTCCCATGCGGAAGTGCCCGTTGAGCAGAAGCTCTTCAGGAAGGTATCGGTGATCGATGCGGATTCTCGCCCTGAGGAGACAATCGGTCTCCTGTCCAAGGAGAGCATCGCGGAGATCGAGGAGCTGTGGCGCGAAGACTTCATCGACCGCCGGGTTCGGGACGCGATCACCGGCTTGTTCTCTCCAGATCCAGATGCTTCGCTTGTTCGGCTCGTTCGGCGCCGGGTCCCGGATCTCTCGCCCTCACAAGCCAAGGCCGCACTCGGACGGCTCAAGTTCCGGCTCGATGCGGGAGAGTCAATCGCGCCGACAGGCGACGGCGTGGAGGCACCCAGACCCAAGCAGGGAAGAGAGGGCCGCGTCACCAAGAAGGAGCCCCATGGCGAGGGTACGCCATGGAGTGCGGTCACCATGAAAGACGTACTGGCCGCTGGGCTGGTGACGCCGCCGCTCGACTTGGAGCGCCCGTACAAGGGCGCCGTCCTCAAGGCTCAGCTTGAGGCAGACGGCCGAATCACGTTCAACGGGCAGGCATACGATTCGCTTTCCACAGCGGCGGGAATGGCACGCCGAAGCATCGTCGGCGCAAAGCCAGGACGCAAGTATCCGCAGACCAACGGATGGACGTTCTGGCGATTCCGCGACGCTGGCGGCCAATGGGAACAGCTCGATGAGCTACGGCAGAGGTTGTTCCGGAACCCGAAGCGCTGATTTGATCCTCCGGGTTAGGGGGGTTCTGGACGCAAGGGTGCCGAACGGAGCCCGCGGGGCGCGCCTCTCAGGCCTTCAGGTATGCCCACGCTCGCTCATGGCGCGACGCTGTTCCACCGCTGAGACGGGCGGGTGTCGACTCGCCGAGCCCGTCCCCTTGACGGCTCCCTTCGCCCCGGCGGATGATCGGCCTCCGCGCGGCTGGGCGTTCGAACCTCCTATGGATCGTACGAGGATGGGACGCTCCCGCTCCCGGGAGCTTTCGCGAGGACTCTCGCGGGCAAAGAGGGTTCCAATGTCGGACGAGAGGGGGACCTGCGATGGACTACGCCGAGTTCCTGCGGAAGGTTCCGAAGGTCGAGCTGCACTGCCACCTGGAGGGCACGGTCCGGCAGGCGACGTTCGCCGATCAGGCGAAGAAGCACGGGATCGAGCTCCCCACCGACGACGTCGACAAGCTCTACGACTACGACACGATCTACGAGTTCCTGAAGATCTTCGCGATGGTCTCCTCGACGCTGATCGACCGCGAGGACTTCGCGCGCGTGTCCTACGAGACGCTCGAGGACGGCGTGAACCTCGGGAACCTGAAGTACCGGGAGATGTTCTTCAACCCGACCCTGCACACGCGCCGGGGCGTCCCGTACGCGACCGTGGTCGACGGCCTGGTCGACGGCATCCGCGCCGCCGAGGCCGACCTGGGCGTCCGATGCCGGTTGATCGCCGACGTGTACCGCCAGGACTCGCTGGACATGGCCCTGCAGATGATCGACGAGGTCCTGGCCCACCGGCCCGACGAGCTGATCGGCCTCGGCATGGACGGCGCCGAGGCTCCGGACCCGCCGGAGAAGTTCGCGGAGGTCTACGCTCGGGCCGGGGACGGAGGCCTGCGCCGAACGAGCCATGCCAGCGAGGACGCGCCGCCGCAGAACATCACGACCTGCCTGGACGTCCTCGGCTGCGAGCGGATCGACCACGGGTACCACATCCTGGAGGACACGGTTGTGATGGACCGATGCCGTGACCAGGGGATCTACTTCACGTGCTGCCCGACGTCGACCGCGGTCGTCTACGGCTGGCCCGACCTCACGCAGCACCCGATCAAGGACATGGTCGCCGGCGATCTCCGGGTGATGCTCAACTCCGACGACCCGACGATGTTCCACACGGACATCGGCAAGGAGTACGTCGACCTCTGCACGGCGCTCGACTACGGACCCGACCAGGTGCGCGAGTTCTGTCTGAACGGCGTCGACGCGGCCTGGCTGTCGGACGACGAGCGCGCGACGATGCGGCGGGAGTTCGACGAGGAGATCACGACGCTCGAGGCGCAGCTCGAACGCTGACCCGCGGTGCGGCGCCCGATCGACGGGCGACGGTCACTCCCGGCGGAACACGGTCCCCAGGGCGGACGGCGGGTCGCCGGCCAGCACGCGGCGGAGCCACTGGTGCCGATCCGCGGCCCGCCGGAACGCCGCCAGGTAGATGAGCACCAAGACCAGGATCATCACGACGAACGGCAGCAGCGGCAGCACCTGAGAGAAGCTCGGCAGGTGCGGCTGCAGCTTCAGCGCGAGGATCGACAGCGCCCCGAAGAGATACGCGCCAACGGCTGCCCGAGCAGGGTTCCACCCGCCGAAGATCACGATGGCCAGCGCGATCCAGCCGAAGTTCGACGTGAGCCCCGCGCGCCACCCGAGGATCACGTCCAACGAGAACGCGGCGCCGCCGGCCCCGGCGAGCGCGCCGCCGAGGATCGTGTAGAAGTACCGCTGCCGGTTCACCTGGATCCCTCGCGCGAAGGCCGCCTCCGGGCGTTCGCCGACGCCCTGCATCTGCAGACCGCGCCGGGTTCGGAACATGAACACGGTCGCGAGGATCGCCACCACGTAGCTCCCGTAGACCATCAGGTCCTGGCTGAAGAACACCGGGCCGAGCAGCGGGATGCGCGACAGGCCGGCGATCGCGAGGTGAGGGACGGCCTCACCCTCCCGGCCGACGAACCGATCACCGATGAACGAGCTGAGGGCCACCCCCAGCAGTGTCAGGACGAACCCGACCGCGATCTGGTTCAGGCCCAGCTGGATGCTGCTTGCCGCGACGATCGCCGCCATGATCGCGCCGACGGCCATCGCCGCGAGGAACCCGACGACCACGTTGCCCGAGAGCAGCGCCGCGACGAACCCGGTCATCGCCGAGAGCATCACCGTGCCCTCCATCGACAGGTTCACGACACCCGCCTTCTCCCCGATCGTCTCGCCGACGGCGGCGTAGACCAGCGGGCTGGCCGAGAACACGATCGACGCGAGCGTCGCTTCCATCGCTACTCCCCCACCCGTTCGACCGGCGCGGCGGGCGCGGTCGCCGCCAGTTCCGCGGCCACGCCCCCGGGACCGCCGGCCTCTCGCGTCGCCCGAGCGCGCCTCGCCGCCCGCTGCAGCTGCCACCCTCCGGCCAGGATGACGAACAGGACGACCACCGCCTGTAGGACGCCACCCAGCGCGGAGTTCAGGTTCAGGAACAGCGTGAGCTGGATGCTGCCGACCGCGACGATCGCGAAGAACAGCGCGATCGGCGGGACCCGGAGCGCCTTGAACGCCGCCAGCAGCGCGACCAGGATCGCGAGGAACCCGTAGCCGCCGGACACGGAGGGCACGAGCTTGTGCCAGACCCCGGCGACCTGGATCGTGCCGGCCACGCCGGCGAGCGCGCCGCACACCGCGAACGCGCCCAGGAGGTACCGGTCGGTCGGGATGCCCATCAGGAACGCGCTGCGAGGGTTCCGACCCACGGCCTTCAGCCGCAGGCCGAACCTGGTCCCGCGCATCAGCACGTAGATGAGCACGACGGCCATGACGGCCATGACCAGCGCGATCGGCGAGAGTCGGGTCTCGCCCCACACGGGGAGGCTGGCCTCGGGCCGGAACAGATCCGTGCCGCTCGTGGACGCGATGCCGTGGCGCTTCCACGGGCCGATGATCAGGTAGACGGCGAGACCGCTCGCGACGAAGTCGAGCCCCAGCCCGCCGAAGATCTCGTTCACGTGTCCCTTCGTCCGCAGCACGCCCGCCAGGAGCGCCCAGAGCATGCCGCCGACGGCGCCAGCGAGGAACATCAACGAGAGGAGCACGATGGGGCCGCCGGGGAGGGTTCGGGCCAACCACGTCGCCGCGATCGCGCCCATGACGATCTGTCCCTCGACCCCGATGTTCCACAGTCCCGCGGAGAAGGTCACCACGAGACCGACCCCCGCGAGCGTCAGGGGAACCCAGGCCATCAGCGTGTCGCCGATCCTGTCGGTGTCGCCCATCGAACCGTCCCAGATCAGGCGGAGGGCCTGGAACGGTGGCGCCCCCACGACCAGCAGGAGCCCGACGACCACGGCGAGCGCGAGGATGACTGGGACGAAGCCGGTGGACGTACCCGTCACCGCACGCCGGGCCCTGGCAGGTACGTTCATGACGTCCGCTCCTTCCCGCCGATCAGGCGGCCCAGCTCCTCGCCCGTCGCCGTGCGCGCGTCCAGGACCTTCAAGACCTGCCCGGCGAAGAACACCAGGATCCGGTCGCTGTAGCGGAGCAGCTCGTCGAGGTCGGCGGAGGAGAACACGGTCGCGGTCCCCTGCCGCTTGCGCTCGAGCAGCTGCGTCCACACCCAGTCGGCGGAGGCGATATCGAGGCCGCGGGTCGGGTGTTCCATCAGCAGCAGCCGGACGTCCGGGGGCGTCAGCGCCAGGAGCAGCCGCTGCTGGTTCCCGCCCGAGAGGGCGTCCGCCGTCGAGGTCGTCGAGCCGCGGATCGAGAACCGCTCGATCCGCGTTTCGGCGTCCCCTGTCGCGCCGCGCCAGTCGATCACGAACCCCCCGGTCTCCGCCACGAGGGCGACGTGCTCGGCGATCGTCATGCCGGAGATCAAGCCCTCCTCCAGCCGGCCGGCCGGCATGTAGTGCACGCCCGCATCGAGGAACGAACGGTAGGACCGCCCCGTGAGGTCCCGCTCGCCCACGCGCAGGTGGCCGCGCTCGATCGGCAGGAGCCCGACGCAGGCCCGCAGCAGCGTCCGCTGGCCGCTCCCCTCGAGGCCGGCGAGCCCGATGCTCTCCCCCTCCCGCACGGACAGGGTCAGGTGCTCCATCGTCATATGCCGTTCGCCGATCGTCGCGTCCTCGACCTGGAGCACCACGTCACCGAGCTCGACGGTCACGGGCTCCGGGAGGGCGAGGACCTCGCCGAACATCATCTCGACGAGGTGGTCCGTGGACGCGGGCAGCCGTGCTTCGCCGATCACCTTCCCGCGGCGCATCACGACGACGTCGTCGCAGATGTCTTCGACCTCCTCGAGCTTGTGCGAGACGAAGACGACGGTCATACCCTCGGCGGCGAGGGTCCGCAGCGCCTCGAACAACGTCGTGCGCTGGTCCGCCGAGATCCCCGTCGTCGGCTCGTCGAGGATCAGCACCTTCACGCCGAGCGAGAGCAGCCGGACGATCTCCAGCTGCTGGCGCTCGCCCACGGTCAGGTTCCGGGCCGAGACGTCGGGCTCGAGCGCGAAGCCGAACCGTTCCCTCATCCTCGCGAGCTCTCGGATGCCTTCGGCGCGGTCAACGAAGACGCCCCCCGGCGAACCCAACAGCAGGTTGTCGACCGCCGAGAAGGGCAGGAAGACGAGCGGATCCTGGTGCAGCATCCCGATGCCCGCGCGGGTCGCGTCCCTGGGCGAGGACATGCGCAGCGGCGTGCCCCCCAGGACGATCTCACCCGAATCGGCGCCCAGGTAGCCGGAGAGGATCTTCATGAGCGTGGACTTCCCGGCGCCGTTCTCTCCGAGGAGGCCGTGGATCGAACCCGCCGTGAGGTGCATGCTGACGCCGTCGTTCGCCTTGGTCTCGCCGAACGCCTTGTGGATGTCCCGCAGCTCGAGCGCCCCTCCGGGGGAGGGAGGCCCCGATGCCGCTCCTCCCTCCCTCACCGAGAGGTCACTCATCGCGCTGGGCTCCCCAACGACCGGTCAGGACGTGCTCGCGCCCTCGATCCCCTGCAGCAGCTGGGGTGAGTACCAGATCTGGTCATCGGTCGCCGTCTGCCCGTCGGTCAGGTACACGGAGCCGTCCTGCCAGTTCAGCGGGCCTACGAACAGCTTGATGCTCCCATCGGCGAGCCCGTTCTCGTACTGCTGGAGCGTGTCGGCGTTCGCCGAGGTGAGCGCCTGTCCCGCGTTCCACCCGGTCGGCGACGTCGTCCCCTGGTTGATGTTGTCCCACACCGGGTCGTCCCACACGAACTGCGACTTGAACGTGCCGTCGATCACGGACTGCGCGATCTTCAGGTAGCCCGGGTTCCAGTTGAAGTACGCGACGCCGAGGCACACGGACGGGGCGACGGAGCAGCCGTCCTTGTAGTCGTAGCCGATCGCCCAGACCTTCTTCCCGCTCTGCGCCAGCTGCTGCGTGCGCACGAGGGCCTCCGTCGTGTCGAGGTGGTCGATCACCACGTCGGCGCCGGAGTTGATCAGGTCGTTCGTGACCTGCGTCGGGTCGAGCGTCGTGCCCGGGATGTTGAACCAGAAGCCGATCCACTTCACCGAGAAGCCCAGCGAGGACGCGGGCTGCTTCCGGTACGTGGTCCAGCAGTACTTCGCGCCCAGGTAGGCGGCGTTCACGAAGCGCCGGGTCTCGTCGTTGATCAGCGGGCCGACGATGCCGATCTTGCCCGTCTGCGTGGTGAGTGCGGCCGCGCACCCGGCGATCGCCTGCGTGTACTCCATCTTCATGAAGTAGTTGCCGAGGTTCGTCAGGTCGGGCTTGTAGTTCTGCCCGTCGGCCCACGCGCTGTCCCCCGTCGACCAGATCATCGGGACGTCGGGGTGAGCCGCGGCGGCCGCCTCGATCGAGTCCTTGAAATCGTCCGACGTCGCGAAGATCAGCTGGGCCCCGTTGCTGATCATCTGGCTGATCACGTCCTCGGCCTTCACGGACGGACGGTCTGCCGAGTTCACCTTGTCCAGGTAGATCATCTTGGCGCCGAGCTGCGACTCGAGGTACTTGCCGGCCTCGTAGTGCGCCTGCGACCAGCCGTGGTCGTTGTACGGCCCCACGAGGATCATCCCGAAGACGAACTGCTTCCCGCTCGCCGAGGCGGCGGGCGACGTCGATGACGACGCGTTGTTGTTGTTCGAGCTGCAGGCCGCGGCGACTAGGGTGAGAGCCGCGAGCAACGCCATCACGCCCGACGTGGAACGACGCATCCGGATCATCCGTGTCTCCCCTCTCCCGGTCCCTGGCGGACACTAGCACCGTAGGGGCGGCTCCGTGAAAGCCGGAGGCCGAACGGCCCGCATCGCGTGGGCCAGGCGGCGGCTCCCGATCCGGGCGGGATCGATGCCGTCGCACGGTGCGCGTCGTGCGGCGTCATGCAGATGCCGCGTAGCGTTCGAGGCCGTCCAGGTAGCCCGCTCTCTCCTCGTCGGTGAGCCACGTGACGGTGAACGCGTTGCGTTCGAGCTGCACGACCTCGTCGCGGGTGAGGCCGACCGCCTCCTGCGTGGCGATCAGGTTCTCGGTCACGTACCCGCCGAAGTACGCCGGGTCGTCCGAGTTGACCGTGGCCCGCATCCCGCGGTCCAGCATCGCCTTGATGTCCGTCGCGCGCAGATCGGCGCAGACGAACCCGTTCGAGATCGGGCACACGGTGAGGCCGAGGCCCCGCCGGACGATCTCGTCCACGAGCGCGGGGTCCTCCAGGCTGTTCACGCCGTGGTCGATCCGTTCGACCCCGACGTCGCGCACGCACTGCCAGATGTGGTCGACCGAGTCCTGCTGGTCGACGTCGCAGTGCATCGTGAGGTGGTAGCCCTCGGCGCGCGCCCGCGCGAACACCTCGGCGAACTTGCTCGGCGGGTTCCCGGCTTCGTCGGAGTCCAGGCCGACACCGACGATCCCATCCTTGTGGGGCAGAGACGCCTCGAGGGTCTCCATCGCCGAGGCCGCCGTCATGTCGCGGAGGAAGCACATGATCAGCTGCGCGCGGACGCCGAGGTTCGCGGCCGCGTCGGCACGGGCGCGCTGCAGCCCGGCGATCACGGTGTCGAACGCCACGCCGCGCGAGGTGTGCGCCTGCGGGTCGAAGAACACCTCCGCGTAGACCAGGTTCTGCGCGTGCGCCTTCCGGAAGTACGCCATGGCCAGGTCGTAGAAGTCGGGCTCGTGGAGCAGGACGCCCATGCCCTCGTAGTACACGGTCAGGAACGACGGCAGGTCGTGGAACGTGTACGCCGCGCGCATCTCGTCGGCGGTCGCGTACGGCAGCTCCAGCCCGTTGCGCGCGGCCAGCTCGAACTTCAGCTCCGGCTCGAGCGTGCCCTCGATGTGCAGGTGCAGCTCGGCCTTCGGCATCCCCTCGATGAACGTCCGCATGTCGCTCATTGCCAGACCTCCTGTTCGGTTGGCCGTCAGTCGGCGACGATCCGCGTCCCGGTCTCCCCCGCCAGCGCGCGTTCGACGTTCTCGGGGTCGGTGATGATCGCCTCGCCCCCCCCGCGTTCGAGGAACCGGACGACCGCCTCGATCTTCGGCGCCATGCTGCCCTTCGCGAAGTGGACGCCCTCGGCCAGGTACGTCCGCGCCTGCGACAGCGTCATGCGGTCGACCCACTCCTGCTCGGGCATGCCGTAACGCAAGGCCACCTTCTCGACCGAGGTCGAGATCACGAGCAGGTCGGCCCCGAGGACGGTCGCCAACAGCGACGAGGCCAGATCCTTGTCGATCACGGCCGCTACGCCGGTCAGGTTCCCCTCCGCGTCTCGGACCACGGGGATCCCGCCGCCCCCGACGGTGATCACGACGAACCCACCCGCGAGGAGCGCCTTCACCGCGTGCTCCTCGACGATCCGGATCGGCTCGGGCGACGCGACGACGCGGCGCCAGCCACGATCCGCGTCGAGGGCGACCGACCAGCCGTCCTTCTCCTCGCGCCGGCGCGCCGTCTCCTCGTCCATGAACGACCCGATCGGCTTGCTCGGGTGCTCGAACGCCGGATCGTCGGCCGCGACCTCGACCTGGGTCACGACCGTGACCGCGTCCTTCGCGATGCCCAGGCGTTCGAAGTCGTTCTGGAGGTTCTGCTGCAGCGCGTACCCGATCGCGCCCTGCGAGTCGGCGCCGCACACGTCCAGGGGGACCTCGTGCAGCTCGTGCGCCGCCAGCTCTGAGCGCCGCAGGATGAACCCGACCTGGGGCCCGTTGCCGTGGCCGATCGCGACGTCCCAGCCGTCGCGGATCATCGCGGCGATGTGCCAGCACGTCTCGCCCGCCGCGATGTATTGATCGCGGACGGTCTGGTGGAACTTGTCCTTGATCAGCGAGTTCCCGCCGATCGCGACGACCGCGGTCCTGGCAGCCATCCGGCGCCCCGGCCCGAGCTACTCGGCCGCGCCGAGGACGAGCGCGAGCAGCGCCATCCGCATCACGACTCCGTTGAACGCCTCGAACCAGTACCGCGCGTGCCTCGTCGCGTCGACGTCCGCCGGCAGCTCGTCCATCCGCGGGAGCGAGTGCAGCACGATGGCGTCGCCCTTCGCATGGTCGCGGAGCAGTTCGCGCGTCACCCGGTACGCCTCGGGCGTCCGTCCGACGTCGCCCTCGCGCTCGTCGCGCGACTTCGTGTAGTCGGGCTGGACGACCGGTTCCATGTAGAACACGTCGGCCTCCGCCGCGACCTTCTCGACGCTGTCGACGACCTCGTAGCGGACGCTGCGTTCGTCGAGCTCGGCGGTGAACTCCGGCAGGAGCGACATCTCCGGCGGGGAGACGACGTAGGCCTTCACGTCGAACTGCGAGAACGCGTACAGGATCGAGTGCATCGTGCGCATCCGCATGTCGCCGACGCACACGAACGTGAGCCCGTCGAGGCGGCCCTTCTCCAGCCAGGTCGTGTACAGGTCGGTGAGGACCTGTGTGGGGTGTTCCCCCCAGCCGTCGCCGCAGTTGATCACCGGGACGCTCGCCCAGCGCGCGGCCTCGGCGGGCGCGCCCTGCTCGAAGTGGCGCATCGCGATCACGTCGCCGTAGTACTCGAGCATGTGGACGGTGTCCTTGATCGACTCCTGATAGAAGTCCCCGGCACGGGTCATCTTCGCGTCGGAGAACCCGAGCACGTGGCCCCCCAGTCGGTGCATCGCGGCCTCGGTCGCCAGACGCGTCCGCGTCGACGGCTGGTAGAACGCCGTAAGGAGCGTCTTCTCCTGCAGCAGGTCCCCGTTCCTCCGGTCGCGCGCGTGCGGTTTCAACCGCTCGGCGACCTCGAACACGTGGGTGAACTCATCGCGTTCGAAATCCTTCAGCGACAGGATGTCTCGTCCCACGAAGCTCCTCATCTCGCTCCCCTTTCCTACGCCCGATCCGTCATCGCCGCGACCCCGTGAACAGCACCACCACGCGTTCGTCGCGCCGCACCAGCCCGTCGCGCACCAGCGCCATCAGGCCCGCGAGACCGGCCGAGCCGGTGTGGTCGACGTTCACGTCGGTCTCCTCCCGAGCCACGTCGTTCGCGAGGCGCAGGGTCGCTTCGTCCACGACGATGGGCGTCCCACCGGTCTCGAGCATGCCTCGCGTGACGGCGAGCCAGTCGTACGTCTCGTCGTCCAAGATCCCGTGCGCGATGCTCTGCGGTTCGGCCTCCCACGGCCACATGAACAAGGACCGATGCGTCGCGGCGAACCGGAGGTGCTCCTCCAGCGGCCGCGCCGGATCCGCGTTCACGCGGTCGCGCAGCGGGCGGTACGCGCGTTCGAGCGGCGCCGCACCCGTCGTTTGGACGGTGTCAAGCCTCGGAAGCCGGCGCGCGACGCCGAGCGCGACGGCCTCCTCGAACCCCTGGGAGCAGGCCCCGGCGAGCGCCCCTCCGCCGACCTGCACGACGATCCGGTCGAACGCCACTCCGCTCGCGCGTCCCGTATCGGCCATCTCGTAGGCGAGCGTCAGCCCGCCCTCGATCGCGAGGCCGTTCTCGTTGCCCTGCACCGTGAACGGGACCGCGCCGCCAGCCAGCGCCTGGCGCAGACGGTGGTACGTCGGATCGCCCGGCACGTTCGGTTCGCGCACGCACGTGGTCACACGGGCGTCCAGCTCCTTGAGCCGAGCCAGGACCGGCGGATCGGCGTCGACGGGCACGAACACCTCGAGCGGCCAGCGCGCCGCAGCGGCGACCGTCGCAGCCGCCAGCGCGGCGTTCCCACAGCTCGCGATCGCCAGGTCCGGCCGTGCCGCCGGGTCCGTGAGACTCAGGCGCTCGGCCACGAGCAGGTGCACCATCAGCCCCATCAGGTGGCGGCCCTTGTGCGAGCCGGACACGTTCCCCGTCTCGTCCTTGACCCACACCCCGCCGGGATCGGCGAACGCGAGCCGTTCGCTCAGACGGTCGCTCCGGGCGAACGGCGTCACGACGAACCCGCGGCCGTCGACCTCGTGGACCGCGCGGTCCAGGCCCGAGACGATCGCGCGGTACTCCTCGTCCGGCAGACCCCGTGCATGTGCGACGTGATGCGAGTGGAACAGCGAGCGGTAACGGATGAACGGGTTCGGTTCGTCATCGGCCGGGGGGAACGCGATCGCATGATGGTCAAGCTGCCTTACCATCACGTGGTCCGCGTCGTCGCCTCGATCGGCGTTCGGGCATCGGAACGGGTACGGGTCGAACGGCTCCGCGACCGCATCGCACCCCGAGCAGACGATCGAGCTCGCGAGCTTCGGTTCGCTCACGTTCGCTCCAGCACGCCCGTCCGCGCGTTGAACCCGTCGATCAGGCCGTCCCAGATCGGCACGACCTCCCGCATCTGCGTCCAGAACGACGGCTCGGCCCGCGCCCGGAAGTCCTCGACGGACACGCCCTGCTGTTCGACCCAGGTGAAGTACCCGAGATCGAAGATCCTCCGGCGATCCTCGTGACGCAGCTCGAGCAGGTGATCGGTCGTGGCCCCGAGCAGGTGCGTCCCGAACGTCTCGCCGGCGGCCACGTCGTCGAAGACGCCGCCGAAGTCCTTCGCGAGCGACCGCTCCCGTTCGCTGCCGTACATCGCGGCACCGTCCGTCGCGACCGTCACGATCGCGTCGTCGGGCCCGAGCCCCAGATACTTCGCCGTCTTGATCGACGCGATCACGTTGCAGATGCTGGACAGCCCCAACGAGGACAGCCCGGCGATCAGGCCGGGATCGACGCCGCGTCGGTCGGCCAGGTACGCGCGACCGACGTCGGTGTTGAACAGCACATCGAGCCGGTCGGTCGACCGGTCGGAGACCGCCGTCACGATGTCGGTGGCCATCACGTTGTGGATCAGCGGGATGTGCTTGTCACCGATCCCCTGGATGTTGTGCTGGCCGAACCCGTTGTAGAGCATCGTCGGGCACTCGAGCGCCTCGACCGCGACCGTGATCGAGCCGTACGTCTCCTTCAGGTGGTCCCCGGCGGCGATCGTGCCGGCCGAGCCGGTCGCCGACACGAACGCGCGCAGCCGCAACCCCGGCCGCGACGCGAGCAGGGACTCGTAGACGCGCCCGAGCGCATTGCCCGTGCACAGGTAGTGAGCCAGGTGGTTCCCGAACTCGGAGAACTGGTTCAGGATCACGTTGTCCGGGTCCTGGGACAGGCGCGCGCACTCGTCGTAGATCTCCTTGACGTTGCTCTCGGTCCCGGGCGTCTTGATGATGTCTGCGGGGTCGGCCACCCAGCCTTCGAGCCAGGCGAACCGCTCGCGGCTCATGCCCTCGGGCAGCACCGCGACGCCGCGACAGCCCATGAGGCGCGAGATCGCCACCCCGCCCCTACAGTAGTTGCCGGTCGACGGCCACACCGCCCGGTGCAGCGTCGGATCGAACCGGCCCGTCACGACCCGGGGAGCCAGGCAGCCGTACGCTGCCAGGACCTTGTGCGCGCCGATCAACGGGAACCGATCGCCGAGGGCGATCGCGATCGTGGCGTCGACGCCCGTCAGCTCGCGCGGCAGCACGAGGTGCTCCGGCACGGGAACCTCCGAGCGGCGGTCGGCTCCGTTCTGCCAATGGACGCGGAACAGGTTCAGGGGATGCGGTTCGTCGGGGTCGATCGAACCGAGCCTGGACCGGATCGCCGACGGCATCGAGTCGGGGTTCGCCAGCTGGGCGAACGTCGGGAGCGCGATCCCCGCCTCGCGGAAGCGCTCGACGGTCCGCGCATCGACGTCCTCGTCCAGGAGGTCGCGTTCGAGCCCTAGGCCTGCCATGGTTCCGGAGTCTGACCTCCTGGGTCCGAGGCGCCGTGGGCCGGAGGTCCCGGGTCGGGGCCGCCGGTCAGCCCCTTTGCGGCGCGGCGCGCACAGCATACCCTTGACGGCTGGGAGCACCGAACCGTCC
Organism: uncultured Actinomycetota bacterium; assembly: GCA_963781595.1. Classification (GTDB taxonomy): domain Bacteria; phylum Actinomycetota; class UBA4738; order UBA4738; family UBA4738; genus JBEDUK01. The sequence continues at coordinate 17,475 of CAWAGG010000001.1, forward strand.
GGCGAGGTGGGAGGGAAGCGATGGAATTCACCCTGAACGGCAAGCCGACGTCGGTCGAGCTCACGCCGGGGGCGAGCCTCCTCGAGGTGCTCCGGGGCGGCTGCGGCCTGACGTCGATGAAGGACGGCTGCGCGCCCGAGGGGTCGTGCGGCGCGTGCACCGTCGTCGTCGACGGCCGGGCGGTCGTGTCCTGTGCCCAGCCGGCGGAGCGCGCCTCGGGCAAGGCCGTGACGACCCAGGAGGGCCTCAGCGCCGATGAGCGCAGGCTCTGGGCCGACGCCTTCGTCGTGGCCGGCGCCTCGCAGTGCGGATTCTGCTCCCCTGGCATCGTGATGAAGGCGGAAGCGCTCGTGTCGAAGAACGCGGACCCCACGCGCGAGGAGATCTCCCGGGCCCTCGCGGGGAACCTCTGCCGCTGCACGGGCTACATCAAGATCGTCGACGCGATCCGGCTCGCGGCCGCGGCCAAGCGGGGCGAACCGATGCCCGAGGTCGATCGCAGCGGACGGGTCGGGTCGCGCACGGGACGGTACGAGGGCGCGGCGCTGGCGCTCGGCGACAAGCCGTACGTGAACGACATGCGGGCCGATGACATGCTCCACGGCGCGATCCGGTTCTCCGATCACCCTCGCGCCAAGATCCTCCGGATCGACACGTCGTCGGCCGAGGTGTATCCGGGCGTGGTCGCCGTCACGACGTGGAAGGACGTTCCGGGCGACCGGACCCAGGGTGCCATCACGCGGGACTGGCGGCAGTTCGTGGCCGAGGGCGAGGTGACGAGCTACGTCGGCGACATGCTCGCGGCGGTGGCCGCCGACACGCGTCACGCGGCGCGCGAGGCCGCCGCGCTGATCCGGATCGAGTACGCGATGCTCGAGCCAGTCACCGATCCGTTCGACGCGATCGCCGACGGTGCGCCGATGCTGCACCCAGGCGGGAACGTACTGTCGGTCGCGGAGGTCAAGCGCGGGGAGGTCGACGCCGCCCTGGGCGCAGCTGCGCACGTGGTCACCGAGACGTTCCGGACGCAGTTCATCGAACACGCGTTCCTCGAGCCCGAGTCCTGCTTGGCGGTCCCCCAGCCCGATGGACCGGACGGTCCGGCGCTCGACGTGTTCTCCCAGGGCCAGGGCGTGTGGGAGGACCGCCGGCAGATCGCCTCGTTCCTCGGACTGGAGGAGGACGCCGTCCGCGTGACGCAGGTCGCGGCGGGCGGGGCGTTCGGCGCGAAGGAGGATCTGAACGTCCAGGGCCACGCGGCGCTCCTTGCCATGATGACCGCACGGCCCGTCCTGCTGACGCTCTCGCGCAAGGAGAGCCTGTTCTTCCACTCGAAGCGGCACCCGCTCACGATGGAGTACACGGCCGGGTGCGACGCCGAGGGCCACCTGCTGGCGCTCCGCGCGCGGATCGTCGGGGACACCGGAGCCTACGCGAGCGTGGGCGACAAGGTGCTCGAGCGCGCCGCGGGACACGCGTGCAGCGCGTACGCGATCCCGAACGTCGACATCGAGGCCAGGGCCGTCTACACGAACAACCCCCCGTGCGGCGCGATGCGCGGGTTCGGCGTGAACCAGACGAACTTCGCGATGGAGGGCGTCCTTGACCTGCTCGCCGAGCTGGTCGGGATCGACGGCTGGGAGATCCGGTGGCGCAACGCCCTGGAGACCGGCGAGCGCTTCGGGACGGGCCAGCTCCTGGGGCCCGGTGTCGGGCTGAAGGCGACGCTCCTGGCCGTGCAGGACGCCTACCGCTCGGCGCGGTTCGCCGGCATCGCCTGCGGCGTGAAGAACACGGGGATCGGGAACGGCATGACGGAGTACGGGAAGGCGGTGCTGCGGCCCGAGGCGGACGGCACGGTCACGCTGTTCCACTCCTGGACCGAGATGGGCCAGGGGTGCAACACGGCGCTCCAGCAGATCGCGTGCGAGGAGCTGGGGCTGCCCGCGGACCGCGTGCGGGTCGTCGTGGACACACGCCGCGAGCTGGACACCGGGCAGACCACCGCGTCGCGGTCCACGACGCTGGGTGGACGGGCGATCATCGCGGCGGCGGAGCGGCTCCGGGAGGCGCGGGCCGACGCGCCGCTCGAGGACCTCGCCGGACAGGAGTTCTACGGCGAGTTCGAGGTCGACTGGACCACGGCGAACGACGCACCCGAGCCCGTCACCCACATCGCGTACGCCTGGTGCACGCAGGTCGCGATCCTCGACGACGACGGGCGCCTGGTGAAGATGGTCGCCGCGCACGACGTCGGGAAGGCGATCAACCCCACGCTGGTCGAGGGCCAGATCGAGGGCGCGATCCACATGGGCCTGGGCCACGCGCTCAGCGAGGAGTTCGTCGTGGAGGGGGGCGTCCCGGTCACGGACACGCTCAAGTCGCTGAACATCATCCCGCCCGCAGGCATGCCCGAGGTCGAATGCCTCCTGATCGAGGAGCATCAGCCCGAGGGGCCGTACGGCGCGAAGGGCGTCGGCGAGGGACCGCTCGTCCCGACGGCCTCGGCCGTCGCCGGGGCGCTGTTCGCGTTCGACGGCGTCCGCAGGACGCGCCTGCCGATGAAGGATTCCTCCGCCGCGCGCGCCGCCGTTCCCCGACTCGAGACGGTCGGGGGCCGCTCGCGATGACGCTGGTCCTCTCGGGCGGAACCGTCGTCACGGCCCTCGATCCGCCGGCCGTGACGACCGCGGACGTCGCGATCGACGGCGGTCGCGTCAGCGAGGTCGCACCCGGCCTGGCCGCGGGCTCCGCCGAGCGGATCGACTGCGACGGCGCCGTCGTGATACCCGGGAACGTCTGCGGGCACACGCACCTGTACTCGGCCCTCGCCCGCGGGATGCCCTACCCGGCGGACCTGGCGGCGCCGGCGAACTTCGTCCAGATCCTGCAGCGCGTGTGGTGGCGCCTCGATCGCGCGCTGGATGCGCCGAGCGTCCGGGCGTCGGCGCTGGTCGGCGCCATGGAGGCGCTCCTCGCCGGCACCACCACCCTGATCGACCACCACGCGTCGCCGAACGCGATCGACGGCTCGCTCGACGTCGTCGCCGACGCGCTCGAAGAGGTCGGCGTGCGCTCGATCCTCTGCTACGAGACGACCGACCGAGACGGACCCGAGCGGGCGCGCGCGGGCCTGGAGGAGAATCGCCGATTCCTCGCCGCGACGGCCGGCGGGGACCGACCGCTCGCGCGGGGCATGGTCGGCGCCCACGCGTCCTTCACCCTGTCGCAGGAGACGCTCGCCGCGCTCGTCGACGCCGCGACCGAGGCCGGCGTCGGGCTCCACGTCCACGTGGCCGAGGACTCGGCGGACGAGGGCGACTGCGAGGCACGGTTCGGCAAGCCGGTGGTCGATCGGTTGGCCCACGCGGGAGCGCTGACCGATGCAGCCCTCCTGGCACACTGCGTCCACCTCCATCCGTCGGAGGTCGCGCAGGTCCGCACCGGCCGGCGCCACCGTGGCGCACAACGCGCGTTCGAACATGAACAACTCGGTCGGGCGCGCGGGGGTCACGGCCCTCGGCTCGAGCGTGATCCTCGGGACCGACGGGATCGGCTCGGACATGTTCGAGGAGTCTCGCGTCGCGTACTTCCGCCTGAGGGAAGACGACGTGTTCGCCGACATGGGATGGCCGCTGCAGGCGCTCGCGGCCGGGGCGCGGTTCGCCGGCCGGCGGTTCGGCGAACCGTCGATGGGCACGATCGTGGAGGGGGCGCCCGCGGACCTCGTGGTCCTCGATCGGCGCCCGCCGACCCCGCTCACCGCGGCGAACGCGGCAGGGCACTGGATCTTCGGGCTCTCGTCGTCGGCGGTCCGCGACGTGGTCCTCGGTGGCGACGTCGTGGTGCGGAACCGGTGCCTTACAAGGATCGACCAGGCCCGGATCGCGGCCGAGGCCGTGGACGTCGCGGCGCGGATGTGGGAGCGCCTCGAGGGGATCCCGGCGAATCCGTTCGAACCGGAGGGGAGGTGACGACGTGGCGGTGAGCAGCGAGGGCCGGGTCGCCCTGTACCTGCAGGACAAGCACCCGATCCGTGAGGGGATGGAGTACGCGCGCTACGCCGAGTCGCGCGGGTTCGAGGCCGTCTGGCAGGCGGAGAGCCGGCTGGTCCGGGAGGCGACCGTGCCGATGGCCGCGTACGCGGCCGTGACCGAGCGGATCAAGGTCGGCTCGGGCGTGGTGAACAACTGGACCAGGAACGTCGGGCTGCTGGCCGCGACGTTCTCGACGCTCGACGACCTGGCGCCGGGGCGGATCGTCCTCGGGATCGGCGCGTGGTGGGACCCCCTGGCGCGCAAGGTCGGGATCGAACGCCGCCACCCGCTCGGCGCGATGCGCGAGACGGTGGAGACCGTCCGGCGCCTCCTCGCGATGGAGCGGGTCAGCTTCGACGGCGAGTTCGTCCACCTCGACGACGTGGAGATCGACATCGTGCACGGCGACCGTTCGCCGAAGGACGTCCCGATCTACGTCGGGGCCACAGGGATGAAGATGATGGAACTGGCCGGCGAGATCGCCGACGGCGTCGTCCTGAACTACATGGTCGGACCGAAGTACGACGCCGACGCGTTGAGCGCGCTGGCGGCCGGCGCGGCGCTCGCGGGCCGAAGCGTGGAGGACATCGACCGGCCGCAGCTGGTGGTGTGCTCGCTCGACCGCGACCGCGACGTGGCGCTGGACCGCGCCCGCGAGCTGCTGACGCAGTACCTGGGGCAGCAGCCGCACATCATGAAGGCGAGCGGCGTCGATCCGGGCCTGATCGAGGCGATCGGCGAGGAGCTCACGTGGCCGGCGGGGCCCGAGGAGATCGCGCGGGCCAGCCGTCTGGTCCCCGACGACGCCGTCCAGATGATCTCCGCGTCCGGCACGCCCGAGGAGTGTCGCGCCAAGGTCCGCGAGTACGTCGACGCGGGGTGCACGTGCCCGATCCTGTACCCGCTCGGCGACGACGTGAAGGCGATGATCGACGCGTTCGCGGACGGGGAGTTCTGAGCGGCGATGGACGTCATGCTCCCGCGCAGCATCGAGGAGGCGCTGGAGATGAAGGCCGCCAGGCCCGAAACGCTCCCGATCGCGGGGGGGACCGACCTGATGGTCGCGATCAACTTCGGCGACCTGCGGCCGGACGCCATCATGGACGTCTCCCATCTGGATGAGCTGCGCGGATGGCGCGTCGAGGACGGCGTGGCGTCGCTCGGCTCGGGCGTCACGTACGCGCGCGTCGTCCACGAGCTGGCCGGGTTCACGCCGCTCGTGCAGGCTTCGCGCTCGGTCGGATCGCCCCAGATCCGCAACCGCGGGACGGTCGGGGGGAACCTCGGCACCGCGTCGCCGGCGGGCGACACCCTGCCGGTGCTCGCGTGCTACCGAGCCGACGTGACCGCGGCGAGCGCCGCCCGCGGCACGCGCCGCATCCCGATCCAGGACTTCCTGGTCGGGCCGAAGCGATCGGCGCTCGCGCCCGACGAGCTGATCCTCGGCGCCGAGTGGCGCGCCGAACGCGGGACGGGTTCGTTCTCGAAGATCGGCACGCGCAACGCCATGGTGATCGCGGTTGCGAGCCTCTGCCTGCTGCTCGACGAGGACGAACGCACCGTCCGCGTGGCGCTCGGCTCGGTCGGCCCTACCGTCCTGCGCGCGCCGGAGGCGGAGGACTTCGCGGCCGACGCGATCGCCGCGGCGGGCGGGTGGGACGACCCGGCCGCGACGCTCGACGAGGCGACGGTCGAGGCGTTCACGGAGCGCGTCGCGGCGGCCGCCCGGCCGATCGACGACGTGCGCGGGTCGGCCGCATACCGGCGGCACGGATGCCGAGTGCTCGCCGCGCGCGCGCTCAGGTGGGCGCTCGACGACCGGCGGTGGGCGGTGGTGATGGCGGGATGACCCAGGGACAGCTCTCGCGGATGGTCAAGCTGGCTGACGACCGGGCGGGTGCGTTCGGATGCTGATCCGCGCCCGCGTCAACGGCGAGTGGCGCGAAGCCGACGTCTGGGAGGGTTCGAGCCTGCTCGCCTACCTGCGGGACGGCCTCGGGCTCCGCGGCTCGAAGAACGCATGCGAGCAGGGCGAGTGTGGTTCCTGCTCGGCCTGGCTCGATGGCGAGGTCGTGTGTTCGTGCCTGGTCCTCGCGGCGCAGGCCGAGGGCCGCGAGGTTCGAACGATCGAGGCGCTCGCGCCCGAGGGCGCCCTGCACCCGGTCCAGCAGGCGTTCGTCGACGCGGGTGCCGTGCAATGCGGCTTCTGCACGCCGGGGCTCGTGGTCGCCGTCACCGACCTGCTCGACCGCACCCCGAACCCCAGCGAGGAGCGCGTCCGCGAGGCGCTGTCGGGGAACCTGTGCCGCTGCACCGGCTACCAGAAGATCTTCGACGCCGTCGCGCTGGCGGCGGCGAACCGGACCGGCGACGCCACGTGACTCCGGCCATCCTGATCGAGGGGTGCGAGGTCGTCGCCACGATCGACGACGACGGCACCGAGATCGCGGGCGGTTCGATCCTGATCGAGGACGGCGTGATCGCCTGGGTCGGGTCCGGCGCACCCCCCGGCGCGCCGCCCGAGGGGATCGAGCGCGTCGACGGGCGCGGGACGGTGGCGGTCCCGGGGTTCGTGAACACCCACCACCACCTGTATCAGACGATGACTCGGGTCCGGGCGCGCGGGTCCGGGCTGTTCGGCTGGCTCACGGAGCTGTACCCGGTCTGGGCCGGCCTCGACGTCGAGTGGTCCCGCGCGGCGACGATGGTCGGGCTGGCCGAGCTGGCGCTCTCCGGGTGCTCGACGTCCACGGACCATCCCTACCTGTACCCGTCGGGCTCCGGCGACCTGCTGGGAGCCCAGGTCGACGCGGCAGGCGAGATCGGGGTGCGGTTCCATCCGTGCCGCGGATCGATGGACCTCGGCGCGTCCGACGGCGGCCTCCCGCCGGACGAGGTGGTCGAACGCGCCGACGACGTCCTGGCCGCGACCGAGGACGCGGTTCGGCGTCACCACGATCCGGCGCCCGGTTCGATGCTGAGGATCGGCGTCGGGCCGTGCTCGCCGTTCTCCGTGACGCCCGAACTGATGCGCGGCTCCGCCGCGCTGGCGCGCACCCTCGGGGTCCGGCTGCACACGCATATCGCCGAGACGCTCGACGAGGAGCGGTTCTGCATCGAACGCTTCGGCGTCCGCCCATTGGACCTGCTGGACGACCTCGGGTTCCTCGGCGACGACGTCTGGCTCGCGCACTGCGTGCACCTGTCCGACGACGACGTCACGACGCTCGCGCGGACCGGGACCGGGGTCGCGCACTGCCCGACGTCGAACCTCCGGCTCGGCTCCGGCATCGCCCGGGTCCGCGACCTGCTGGACGCCGGCGCGGCCGTCGGGCTCGGCGTCGACGGTTCGGCGTCGAACGACTCCGGCGACCTGCTCGCCGAGGCGCGCCAGGCGATGCTGGTGGCGCGGGCGGGCGGCGATCCGTCAGCGCTCTCCGACCGCGACGCGCTCCGGCTGGCGACCCGCGGCGGCGCGGCTTGCCTGGGCCGCGACGACCTTGGTTCGATCGAACGGGGGAAGCGCGGCGACGTCGCGCTGTTCGACGTGCAGGGCCTGGGGTTCGCCGGCGCCGAGGTCGACCCGGTCGCGGCGCTGCTGCATTGCCGGCCCGAGCGCGTCCGCGATCTGTTCGTCGAAGGGGAACGCGTCGTGGCCGGGGGCCGCTTGGCGAAGGCCGACGAGGACGGGATCGCAGTGGAGGGCCACCGCGTCGCGGAGCGGATCGCGGCACGTTCGCCGGCCGTCACGGGGTCGGGCGGGCCGTCATGAGCACGGCCGAGGCCGGCACGTTGGTCGAACCCCCGCGGACGGTCGTGGGCGCCGGCGTCGGAGTCTCCGTCCAGCGGGTCGACGCGCCGCCCAAGGTCCAGGGCGCCTTCGAGTACGCCAGCGACCTGCACGCCGACGGGATGCTGTTCGGCGCGACGGTGCGCTCGCCGAGGCCCAACGCGCGGATCGCCGCGATCGACCCTTCCGCTGCCCTCGCGTCGCCCGGCGTTCGGGCCGTCCTCACGGTCGAGGACGTGCCAGGCGTGCGGACGTTCGGCCTGGAGTTCGCCGACCAACCGGCGCTCGCCGACGGCGTCGTCCGCCACGTCGGCGAGCCCGTCGCGATCCTCGCCGCCGAGACGCAGGAGCAGGCCCGGCGCGCCGCCGAGCTCGTGGCCGTCACGTACGAGGACCTCCCGGCGGTCACGGACATGGAACGAGCGCTCGATGAGGACGCGCCGAAGGTCCATCCGTTCGGCAACGTGCTGCGGCACGTGCACATCGAGCACGGCGACCCGGACGCGGCCGGTGACGTCGCCGTCGACGGGTACTACGAGACCGCGATGCAGGACAACGCGCCGCTCGGCCCGGAGGGAGCGCTGGCGATCCCCGCCCCCGACGGCGGCGTGGACCTGTTCGTCAACACGCAGTGGCTCCACGTCGACCGCCAGCAGATCGCGCCGTGCCTCGGGCTCCCGGAGTCGAAGGTCCGGATCACGCTCGCCGGGATGGGCGGCGCGTTCGGGGCGCGCGAGGACATCCACCTCCAGCTGCACGCGTGCATGATCGCGCTGCGGACCGGGCGGCCGGTGAAGATGGAGTTCGGACGGCGCGAGTCGTTCTTCGCGCACAAGAAGCGGCACCCGGCGCGCATGTGGATGCGACACACGGCCACGCGCGACGGCCGGCTCGTGAGCGTCACCGCGCGGATGCTGATCGACGGCGGCGCGTACGCGTCGTCGTCCCCGGCGGTGATCGCGAACGCGACCACCTTCCTCACAGGCCCGTACCAGGTGCCGAACGCACGCCTGGACGGGACCGCGGTCTACACGAACAACCCGCCGTGCGGGGCGATGCGCGGGTTCGGCGCGCCGCAGACGACGTTCGCGGGCGAAGCCCAGATGGACCGGCTCGCCGCCGCGCTCGGGATCGACCCGGTCGAGCTGCGCCTGCGCAACGCGCTCGAGACCGGTTCCGTGCTCCCGACGGGTCAGGTGATCCGTGGGTCCGCGCCCGCGCGCGAGGTGATCGAACGCTGCGCCGCGATCCCACTCCCGTCTCCCGCCGATCCGTCCGCCGACCCCGTGACGCTGCCGGGCGGCGCCGGCAACGTCGGCCGCGGCGAGGGCGTGCGCCGCGGGGTCGGATTCGCCGTCGGCTACAAGAACCTCGCGTACAGCGAGGGGTTCGACGATGCGTCGGAGGTCCGTGTGACGCTCCGCGCGGGATCCGACGGGCCGGTCGCCTCGATCCACACCGCGGCTGCCGAGTGCGGCCAGGGGCTCGAGACCGTCCTGATCCAGATCGCCCGGACCGAGCTGGGCGTCGAGGACGTCACGGTCGAGACCGTCGACACGGAGCTCGGGTCCTCAGGCTCCTCCTCCGCGTCACGCCAGACGATGATGACGGGCGGCGCGACGCAGCTCGCGTCACGGAGCGTTCGTGATGCGCTGCTCGAACGCGTCCGCAGCCGCGGCGACGCAGCGGCGGCCGGCGAGCTCTCGGTCGCCGGCGGGTGGGTGCTCTCGGACGGGGTCCCGGTGGACCGCATCGACGCGTTCGTCCGGGAGCCGATCGCGCGGACCGAGACCTACCACCACCGGAGGACGACGGGCTTCGACGAACTGGGCCAGGGCGACATCCACGTGGCGTTCGCCTTCGCCGCGGAGCGCGCGGTCGTCGACGTCGACACCGAGCTGGGGCTCGTGAAGGTCGTGCAGATCGCCGCAGCCCAGGACGTCGGGCGCGCGCTGAACCCGGCCCAGGTGCACGGCCAGATCGAAGGCGGGACGGCGATGGGCATGGGGCTCGCGCTCACCGAGGAGGTCCTGCTCGACGAGGGGCGGATCACGAACGCGTCGTTCACCGACTACCTGATCCCCACGGCGCTCGACGCGACGCCCGTCGTGTCCGAGCTGGTCGAGGACCCCGAGCCGGGCGTCCCGTTCGGCGCGAAGGGCGTCGGCGAACCGGCCACGATCGTGGCCACGGCCGCGATCGTCGCGGCGCTCCGGGACGCGACCGGGTTGGACCTGAACCGGGCGCCGGTTCGTCCCGACGACCTCGTTGGCATCCGACCACCGGCGCGCTCGGACGGGCCGGCCCCCATGCCGCCGCCCCCCTGGCAGAGGTCGGTCCCCGAGCTGCACGGGCTCGGCCTCGGACAACAGGAGCTGATGAAGGACCGCGAGACGGGAACGGAGGACACGTGATGGACAGGGCTGCCCTGACCGGGCGCGACTACATCGAGACGATCGACTGGACCACCGACGAGCTGGACGAGGTGATCGAAGTCTCCCGCGAACTGAAGGCGAGGTTCAAGGCGGGCGAGCCGCACCGGCTGCTCCCCGATAAGACGATCTACCTGCTGTTCCTGGACAAGTCGACCCGCACGCGGAACGCGTTCGAGACCGGGATCACCCAGCTCGGCGGCCACGGCATCTTCCTGGACGCGGACAAGACCCAGATCGCCCACGGCGAGAGCCCGAAGGACATGGGGATCATCCTGTCGCGGTACGGGCACGGGCTGGCGATCCGCCACGACCTGGTGCCGTACGAGGGGAACGCGTGGATGCGCGAGGTCGCGCGCTGGGCCGACATCCCCGTGATCAACATGCAGTGCGACATCGACCACCCGACGCAGACGATCGCGGACCTGATGACGCTGCGCGAACACCGCGGCGAGGACCTCCGCGGCCTGAAGGTCGCGGTCTCATGGGCGTTCGCGCCGTCGTACGCGCGGCCGCTCTCGGTCCCGCAGGGCTTGGTGACCCTGCTGCCGCGGTACGGCATCGACGTGACGCTCGCGCACCCGCCGGGGTGGGAGCTGATGCCGGAATCCCTGGAGAAGGCGGCCAAGGCGAGCGAGGAGGGTGGCGGGTCGCTGTCGTTCACGAACTCGATGGAGGACGCGTTCTCCGGCGCCGACGTCGTGTACCCGAAGTCCTGGGGCCGCCTCGACGCGTTCAGCGACGAGGCCGCCGCGGGCGCGATCGAGTACGTGGACTGGATCTGCGACGCGCCGAAGATGGAGCTGACGAAGCCGGATTCGCTGTACATGCACTGCCTGCCCGCCGACCGTGGCAAGGAGGTCACCGACGAGGTGATCGACGGCCCGCACTCGGTGGTCTACGACGAGGCCGAGAACCGGATGCACACGGCGAAGGCGCTCATGGCGCTGACCATGGGCGGGTACGCCTGAGTCGCGCGGCGTGGTCGAGCGGACGCTGATCCGCGGCGGGACGCTGATCGACGGCGACGGTGTCCGCCGCGGCGACGTGCTCATCGAGGGCGAACGGATCGCGGCCACCGGCGACGGCCTGACCGCGAGCGACGCAGAGGTCGTCGACGCGTCCGGCGCGTACGTGATTCCCGGCGCGGTCGACGTGCATACGCACTTCGACCTGCCGGTCGGGGCCGTTCGCTCCGCCGACGACTTCGGGAGCGGCACCCTGGCCGCCGCGTGCGGGGGAACGACGTGCGTGATCGACTTCGCGGGCGCCGGGCGGGAGTCGCCGGCGGAGGCCCTGGAGGTCTGGCACGCGAAGGCCGACGGCCGGGCCGTGGCCGACTACGGGTTCCACCTCACGGTGACGTCGGTGCCCGATGACCCGACCGAGGCGCGGGCGCTGTTCGCGTGGTTCGTCTCCGAGGGTGTCACGAGCGTGAAGCTCTACATGGCGTATCCCGAGCGGCTCATGGTCGACGACGCCACCCTGGCGCGAGCGCTCGCAGCCGGCCGCGACACGGGCGTCCGCGTGTGCGTCCACGCGGAGGACGGCTCCCAGATCGAGCACCTGACCGCCGACGCGCTCAGCGAGGGACCGGGCGGCCCGTGGACGAATCCGCTGGTTCGACCGCCGAGCGCGGAGGCCGAAGCGATCGGGCGAGCGGCGCGACTCGCCGCCGACGCAGGCACCTCCGTCTACGTCGTGCACCTGTCGAGCGCCGACGGCCTCGACGCGATCCGAGCCGCACGGGCGGCGGGCGCGGATGTCCTGGCGGAGACGTGTCCCCACTACGTGTTCCTGACCGACGCGAAGCTTCACGGATCTTCGGAGGAGTCGGTCGACTTCGTCTGCCAGCCGCCGATCCGGACCGACGCCGATCGAGACGCGCTCTGGGCGGCGCTCGCCGACGGAGCGATCCAGGTCGTCTCCACCGACCACTGCCCGTTCACGAAGGCGGACCGGCGACGCGGTGTCGGTGGCGCGGGATGGCAGCGGTTCACCGAGATACCCGGTGGGCTCCCCGGCGTGGAGACGCGGCTGTCCCTGATCCACACGGGCGTGGTCGAAGGCCGCCTGACCCTCGACCGATGGATCGACGCCTGCGCCGTCGCGCCCGCCCGCCTGTTCGGCCTGGGCGACCGGAAGGGATCGCTGGCGCCGGGATCCGATGCGGACGTCGTCGTCTTCGACCCGTCAGCGACGAGGCGGTTGGACGCGGCGAGCCTGCACTCCAGATCGGACCACAGTCCCTACGAGGGGATGGAGGTCACGGGCTGGGCGGCGTGGACCTTCTCGCGCGGTCGCGCGGTCGCGAAGGACGGCGAACCGTTCGACGCCGAACCCGGCTGGGGACGGTTCGTCAGCCGGCGCCCCGTGTCGTGACCTCGGCCTCGCGCCGGAGCACCTCGTTGAACGACGCGATCGCGACCTCGATCTGATCCGTCGCCGGGGGCTTCGTCGTGATCTTCTGCAGCCAGAGCCCCGGGGCCATCAGCGCCCGCATCACCCAGGACCGCTCGTACTTCGCGCCGAGGCGCAGCATCTCGTAGGACACGCCAGCGATGATCGGGATCGTCACGACGCGCACCGTGATCCCCCACAGCAGGCCGCGGGCGGGGAACAGCGCGTAGATCAGCACGGTCAGGATCATCACGATCAGCAGGAAGTTCGTCCCGCAACGGACGTGCAGCGTCGAGAACCGGTCGACGGACGCGGGCTCGAGCGGGGCGTCGTGCTCGTAGGCCGCGATCGTCTTGTGCTCCGCGCCGTGGTACTCGAAGACGCGCCTGACTTCCTTGAGCCGCCCGATCAGCGCGAGGTACCCGACGAACAGCGCGATCCGCCCGATCCCCTCCAGCAGGTTGAGCGCGACGCTGGACGTCACCTGATGCTTCAGGAACCGGAACCCGACGAACGGCCCGACGACGAAGATCGCGATGAACACGACGAACGCGATCGACATCGTGAAGGCCATCTGCCCGGTCGAGAGGCGCTGGTCATCCTCCATCGATTCGTTCGTCGCGATCACCAGCGCGCGCGTGCCGATCGACAGTGCCTGTCCCAGCGCGATCACGCCACGCAGGCCGGGCTTGGCGAAGATCGGGTGCCGCTTCGCGACCGAATGTATCTCGTGCGACTCGACGTGGACACCCTGGTCGGGACGACGGACCGCGATGGCCCAGACGTCGCGCCCGCGCATCATCACGCCCTCGGGGACCGCCTGCCCGCCGTAGTAGTGCTGCTTCAGCGGAGGCGTCGGATGGTCAGCCAAACCGTCGAGCCCTACGCCTGCTCGGTGGTCTTCCCGTACCGGCGCTGGAAGCGCTCGACGCGGCCGCCCGTGTCCACCAGCTTCTGCCTGCCCGTGTAGAACGGGTGGCACGCCGAACACAGCTCGAGCCGGATCTCAGAGACGGTCGAGCGCGTCTGGAACGTGTTGCCGCACGAACACGTGACGGTCGCCGTCGCATAGTCGGGGTGGATGCTCTGCTTCATGTGATCTCTTCCCTTCGGGTCTTCGTTCGGATCCAACGATCGATGACGGATCAAGCGTACGAGAGGCCGTAGTCGTCCATCAGCCCCTCGACGAACCGGTGGAACGCGAGATGGTCGCTCCGGAATTCCCGTTCCTCGCCGTCCCTGGCCGCCGTCACGACGTCGAACGACGTTCCGGTCGCGTCGCGCTCTTCGCGGATCGCCGTCGGCGTCCAACCGCCATCGATCGCTTCCTGCAGCTCAGCCATCACGGGATCGTCGCCCCATCCGGCCACTCGTCGCCCCTCCTCGTTCGCTTCCCCGTCTCTCGCGTCCACCGCCGCGGGATCAGTCGCCCGCGGGCGCCTTCGAGATCTCCTTCAGGAACTGCTCGTTCGACTTCGTCTGGCGGATCTTGTCGACCAGCAGCTCGAGCGCGGCGCCAGAGTCGAGCGCGTGCAGGACGCGGCGCAGCCGCCAGACCAGCACGAGCTCATCGTTCGACATCAGGCGCTCCTCCTTGCGGGTGCCGGAGGCCTCGATGTTGATCGCCGGGAAGATCCGCTTCTCGGACAGCTGCCGGTCGAGCCGGATCTCCCAGTTCCCGGTGCCCTTGAACTCCTCGAAGATCACCTCGTCCATGCGTGAGCCGGTCTCGACCAGCGCGCTCGCGATGATCGTGAGCGAGCCGCCCTCCTCGAGGTTCCGCGCTGCGCCGAAGAATCGCTTCGGCGGGTAGAGCGCGGTCGAGTCGACACCGCCTGACAGGATCCGCCCGGATGCCGGCGCGGACAGGTTGTACGCGCGGGCGAGTCGGGTGACCGAGTCCAGCAGGATCACGACGTCGCGGCCCTGTTCGACCAGGCGCTTCGCCCGGTCCAGGACCAGCTCGGTGACCTGCGTGTGCTGGTCGGCCGGCTTGTCGAACGTCGAGTACACGACCTCGCTCGCCGGGACCGTCCGCTGCCAGTCCGTGACCTCCTCCGGCCGCTCGTCGACCAGGAGGATGATCACATGGGTGGACGGATCGGCCTCGAGGATCCCGCCGGCGATCTGCTTCAGCACGGTCGTCTTGCCCGCCTTCGGCGGCGAGACGACCATCCCGCGCTGGCCCTTCCCGACGGGCGCCACGAGGTCGATGATCCGCTCCGCGATCCCTGTCGGCGAGTGCTCGAGCCGGAACCGCTCCTCGGGGAACAGCGGCGTCAGCTTGTCGAACTCCGGCCGCAGCCGCGCCGTGTCTGCGTCGACGCCGTTCACGGCGTCGATCCGGAGCAGCGCGTAGTACTTCTCGCTGTCGCGCGGCTGGCGTATCGGTCCTTCGACCTGGTCGCCCCTGCGCAGGGCGAACCGCCGGATCTGGCTGAGCGAGACGTACACGTCGTCCGGACCGGGCAGGTAGCCGTTCGTCCGGAGGAACCCGTAGCCCTCGGGCAGCGTGTCCAGGATGCCGGTGCGGACCGGCGCGGTCGCGATCTCTTCCTCACGGGCCTCCTGCTCGCGGACGCGGCGCTCCTCGCGCATCCGGCGCCGCTCCTCGCGGGTGGGACGACGGTCCCGGGAGCGATCGCCCGGCTGGCCGCCGCCCTGGCCCTGCGGCCCGCGGTCGCCACGGTCACCCCGATCGCTCCGGTCGCCGGCCCGCTGGTCGGTCCGCTGGTCACCGCGGCCGCGGTCGGCCCGCTGTCCGTCATCCTGTTCGGCGCGACGACCACCCTCGGCCTGGTCGCCCTCCTCGGGGCGCCCGGCGTCGGCGCGGCCGTCATCGGGAGCCGCATCGGTCGTGGCGACCTCGGCCTCCGCGGCCGGACCCGCGTCCGTTCCCGCGCTGGTCTCCTGCGGTTCCGCATCCGTACCCGCAGCCGCTTCGGTCGTGTCCACGCGGCCGTTGCCGGAGGTCTCGGTCGCCACCCCCGCGGCCGGTTGGGTCCACGTGCCCGCGTCGGCAGCCTCGCCGGCGTCGGTCGCGACCGTCCCTCCGGCCCCGTGATCCGCGGCGTCGTCGCCCGATGACTTCGCGACGATGGCCGCGATCAGGTCGCCCTTCCGCAGCCGCTGGGAGCCCGAGACCCCCATGGACTGCGCGAGCCTCTGGAGCTCGGGCAACAGCTTGCCCTCCAGCTCCGAGCGGTCGATGGTCGGGGATTCCAAGGTCATGCTCCTTCCTGCTTCTTCAGTTCCTCCTGCAGCGCCTTCCAGTCGCTCAGGAACCTCTCCAGTCCGATGTCCGTCAGCGGGTGCTTGACCAGCTGGGCGAACACCGCGTACGGCATCGTCGCCACGTCGGCGCCCACCTGCGCCGCCTGCACCACGTGCATCGGGTGGCGCAGCGACGCCGCGAGCACGTTCGTCTCGTAGCCCTGCGCCGCGTAGATCTCGCACATCTCCGCCAGGAGGCCCATCCCGTCCGACCCGACGTCGTCCAGGCGGCCGAGGAACGGCGAGACGTAGGTCGCACCGATCTCTGCCGCGAGGATCGCCTGTGCGGACGAGAACACGAGCGTCACGTTCACGGGGATGCCGCGGTCGACGAGGCGCTTACCGGCCGCGAGGCCGTCGGGCGTCATCGCGACCTTCACGACGACGTTGTCCGCGATCGCGGCGAGCTTCAGGCCCTGCTCGAAGATCCCATCGGCATCTTCGAGCGTCGTCTCAAGCGAAACCGGGCCCGGTGCGACCTCGTTCACGACCTCCTTCATCTGGAGCTCGACGTCGTTGTGCTCCTTCGCCAGCAGCGTCGGGTTCGTCGTCAGGCCGCCGAGCACCCCCCACGTCTTGATCGCGCGGATCTCGGCCAGGTTCGCGGTGTCGAGGAACAACTTCATCGGCGGGCCTCCTCAAGCTCGTTCGTCCCGGGCGTCGGCGCCGGGTCGTGGTCCCCGCCCGCGACCGCGCCGCCGCGTCGCTCGCGGAGGTGGCCGGTCGCCCGGTCGAGGACCAGGTCGATCAGGTCGGAGAGCATCTGGTCCAGGCTGTAGTTCGCGATCACGGGAACGCCGTGCGTGAGCGCCTGACTCTTGATGTAGCGCTGGACGCGGCGGATGTTGTCGAACCCGCGGACGTAGCGCACGGATGGCCGGCTGGACCGGTCGTCCTGCGCACGCGCCGCGAAGTGCCCGCGGTGGAGCTCCTCGTCCTCCACCGTGACGATGACCGGGATCGCGAGGATCCGTTCGTCGAACGTGCCTGCGTCGATGAACCCGGGCACCACGTGCACGCCCTCGATGATCGCGCTCGTGCCCTCGGTCGCCGCTCGCTCGAGGAGCGCGTTCACGCCGACCGAGACGGCGGCGGTCTGCTCGCGGAACCCGACGATCACGGTGTCCTGGGACCGGCCCGGCGGCTCGCGAAGTGCCGCGTCGGCCTGGAACGACGAGGTGTACAGCGTCGGCATCAGCTCCTGCGTCAGCGTCGCGCGCATCACCTCGCGGATCGCGTCGGTCGCGACGACGCGCACGATGTTCAGCCGAACCGCCAGCCGCGTCGCGATCGTGGACTTCCCGACGCCGGTCGCCCCGCCGATCAGCAGCACGATCGGGACGTCCAGTCCCCTGACCTCTTCCCACCGGCGGAAGTTCTTCGCGTAGCGGTCGCCGGCGAGGTCGAGCAGTACCTGCTCGGTCAGGTCGTTCAGCCCCTCGCGCGAGATCGCGTCGACGCTCATGGCGACGAGCCGCTCCTCGACCTCCTCGGCGATCTGGTAGGCGCGCAGCGGCGAGAGCCCGGTCACCATCAGATCGGACGCGCGCAGCCCCTTCGAGTACGGGAGCCCTGGCTCCCGGTCGGATGCCACGATCACCTTGTGGTCCTTCACGTTCGTCGTTCCCCTCGGTCGCCCACGCGCGCCACCTCGGCGCCGCGGGCCACGGCCCGTTCGACCCCCTGCCGGACGATCCCGCTCAACAGCTCCTCCAGGTCGCCGTCCCCACCGACCCCGTTCGGCCGGTTGTCGACGAACATCACCTCGGCGCCGCGCTCGAGCGCGCGCCTGGCGCCCACGTCCACCGCGGCCGCCTTGAGCTCGGTCGCCAGGACGTCGAACCCGGGAGCCCCGCTCAGGTCCTCTTCGAGCCCCGCCCGGTCGGCGAGTCGCGATGAGGTCCGAACGATCCGGCACCCCGCGGTACGTTCGATGTGCTCGGCGAGCCGGACGGCCACTTCCCCTCGCGCCGTGGTAGCGAAGAACACGTCCTTGTCCTTCACGTCGCCCAGTACGACCGGCAGGAGCTCCGCGACCGCTACCGGCGCATCCGGCGCAAGCCGACGTACGTGGGAGGTGAGGGTGGAAAGATCGTCCGGCCCGGCGTCCGGGCCACTTCCAAGGATAAAGACCACGAGGTCCGATAGCAACATCCTGAGCGGACCGCCGTAGCCGACCAGATGCGCGGGGTCGATCGACGCCGGCGCCACGAGCACGCCCGCATCCCAGGGCACCGTGGGCAACGACGCGCCGCTCCCCTCGAGGATCACGAGCCCGGCGCCGATCACGTCCGTCGCGATCGCCGCGGCGTCCGCCACGTTCGTCGCGAAGGGCCGGCCGCCGATGCCGCCGCCGACCCGGCGCGCGCCGACCGTGGGCACCTGGGCCACGAGCGCGTCCTCGAGGTAGTCCGACGCGGCATGCTCCCCGCCGGCGGCGCGCGCCACGAGCGCCCCGACCGTGACGTCACCTGAGTCCGTGGCCGCCGGCGCGCCCGGTCCCCCGCGGCCCATCGCCACGATGGCCGGCCGTTCGCCCGCCGAGGCGGCCAGCCGGCCGACGTGTGCGGACACGGCGGTCTTCCCGACGCGCTTGCCGGTCCCGATCACGGCGAGCGTCGCAACCGCGAGCGGATCCTCCGTGATCGGCGGCTCGAACCGGAAGTCGGGCCCCACGTATGGCAGGCCCCGCGAGAGCGCCACCGCGGCCAGCTGCATCCGTCGTTCGTCGTGGACGACCGGCTCGTCGGAGAGATCCAGCACCGCGTCGGGCGCGAGCTCCGCGATCGCGGCGGCGAGCGCGCGCATCGGGTCGGCCTCGGCGCGGCGGACCGGGACGTCGCCGAGGTCCAACCCGTGGTCGCGGTCGAGCTTCTCCGCCCCGCCGACCATCAGCGCAGCGAGGATCTCGTAGCCCGCGTCGCGCGCCACCTCGAGCCCCCAGCGCGTGACCGGTGGATAGTGCTCGCCGTCGACGAGCGCGATGACCTTCATCGGTTCCTTCCGAGCTCCGTCCGGCAGCCCGGCGTCGGCGATCCTGACGGAGCACTCGTGACGCTGCCTGCCAGGGATCGAGACGCGGGACCGGGGATCTTCGGGACGTTGAGCGGAACCCCTGAGGGGTTCGGGATCGATCCCTTCCTGCCTCCATAACGTTCTACCACGGCCGGTTATGTCCGCGGCGGCGCGTCGGGTTCTGCAACGATGTCTGCGTGACCGTCGCGACCCCCTCCGGCGCATGGATCTCCTCGACGTCCTGATCCTGGTCTGGGTTGCGCTCGCCGCCGTAGCAGGCTACCGGCGCGGCGCCGCCCTCCAGCTGACCGAGTACGCCGGCCTCCTGGTCGGACTGCTCGTCGGAGCCGTCGTCGCGCCCCTGATCGCGGGGTTCGCCTCGTCGCCGATCGTCCAGGCCGTGATCGCGTTGGTCGTGCTCCTGAGCCTGGCCGCGGCCGGCGAGGGCGTGGGCTGGATGGTCGGCCGGCGCGCCTGGAGGTTCACGCGGACAGGCATGCTTCGCGGGGTCGACGCGATCGGCGGCTCGTTCGTCAGCATCGTCGCGGTCCTGCTGGTCACGTGGTTCATCGCGTACAGCATGGCGGGCGGACCGTTCCCGGCGCTCTCCCGCCAGATCCGATCCTCGGCGGTCGTCGGCACGATGAACGACGTCATGCCGCGGCCGCCCTCGCTGCTGTCGGACGTGCGGCAGTTCCTCGATCGGTTCGGGTTTCCGGAGGTCTTCGCCGACCTGCCGCCGGTCCCAGCCGGTCCCGTCCAGGTGCCGTCGGACGCGACCGTTCGCGCGATCGCGTCGGCCGCGTCCCCGTCCGTGGTCAAGGTGGTGGGTGAGGCGTGCGGCGAGATCCTCTCCGGCACCGGGTTCGTGGCGGCGCCGCACTACGTCGTCACGAACGCACACGTGGTCGCCGGCGAGGCGTCACCGCGCGTCGACCTGGGGGTGCTCCGATACGCGGCCGACCCAGTGCTGTTCGATCCGAAGCTCGACGTCGCCGTGCTCTTCGTGCCGGCGCTCGAGGCACCGATGCTCCGGTTCGATCCGCAGGAGGTCGATCGCGGGGCGCGCGGCGCGGCGCTCGGGCACCCCGGGGGCGGCCCGCTGGCCGCGATCCCCGCCGGCGTGCGGCGGGCGATGGTCGCGCTGGGCCGCGACATCTACGGGCGGTCGGTCGTCGATCGGCAGATCTACGAGCTGCAGGCCGGCGTCCAGCCCGGCGACTCCGGGGGCCCGTTCGTGCTGCGGGACGGCCGGGTCGGCGGCGTCGTGTTCGCGGCGTCCACCACCGATCCGAACGTCGGCTACGCGCTCACGTCCCGGGCCGTGCTCCCGTTGCTGGCGCAGGCCGTTGGGCGAACCGCCCGCGTCGGGACGGGTCCCTGCGCCCGGTGACCGAGGCCAGCGGCAGGCCCCGGGCGATGGTAAGGCTGCTTTACCGACCGTTGCCGGTGGGCTTCGGGATCAGCCACAGCCCCATCAGGACCTCGTCCCGATAGCCGGTCGCCTTCTTCGAGTGGCCGGTGAGACGGCCCTCCTCGACGAAGCCGAACCGACGGTAGAGCGCGAGCGCGGCCGCGTTGTCGGGGAAGACCGACAGCGCGAGCTTCTCCACCTCCATCGCGCGCGCCCATCTGATCGCCTCGGTCATCAGCGCCGATCCGACGCCGCGGCCGCGCACGTCGGCCGCGACCGCGATCCCGACGGTCGCCACGTGGCGCGAGACCGAGCCCTCCTCGCGCACGACCGTGAGGTGGCCGAGGACGCGGCTTCCCGAGACGGCGACGACGTCGGCGCGGTCGTTCGTCCAGGATCGGCGGAACGCGCGCCGGTAGAAGGCGACGGGGCGCCGCGTGTGGTCCGGGCGCACGTAGCGGCCCTCACCCACCACGCCGTTCCACATCTCGAAGAACGACCCCGCGTCGCGCGGCATCGCCGGCCGGACGACGAACCCATTCGACTCAGGCCTCGGGGTCGCCATCGCCTTCGCTCTTGCCGTCGCCCTCGTCGCCGATGCGCTCCATCGCCTCGGGCGCGCTGACGCCCAGCAGCCGGAGCGCGGTCGCGATCACCCGCTTCGCCGCGACGCACAACCACAGGCGCGCCTGGGTGAGCGCCTCGTCGTCGGAGACCACGCGGCAGTCCGTGTAGAACCGGTGGAACGCGTGCGCGACGGCCTCCGCGTAATGCGTGAGCCGGTGCGGCGCGCGCCCCGCGGCAGCCGCCTCGACCGTGTCCGGCAGCTCGGACAGGATCCGGATCAGGTCGAGCTCGGCGTCGTCCTGCAGGACGTCGAAGGTCTCCTGGGACCACGGAAGTACCTGCACCCCACGCTCTTCCGCCTTCCGCAGGATGCTCGCGATCCGCGCGTGGCCGTACTGCACGTAATAGACGGGATTCTCGAGCGTCTGTTGCCTGACGACCTCGATGTCGAAGTTCATCGGCGAGTCGTTCGAGAAGGACAGCAGGGTGAATCGCGCCGCGTCGGTGCCGACCTCGTCGATCAGCTCGTCCAGGGAGACGAACGTGCCCGCGCGCTTGCTCATCTTGAGCGGCTCGCCCCCGCGTAGGAACGCGACGAACTGGTAGATCAGGATCTCGACGGCTTCCGGGTCGTACCCGAGCGCCTGGGCAGCTCCCTTCACACGGACGACGTCCCCGTGGTGATCGGCCCCCCAGACGTAGATCAGGAGGTCGAACCCCCGTGAGAACTTGTCGATCACATAGGCGCAGTCCGCCGCGAAGTACGTGTGCGCGCCGGTGCCGCGGACCAGGACACGGTCCTTGTCGTCGCCGAACGCGGTCGAACGGAACCAGACGGCGCCCTCCTGCTCGTAGGCGTATCCGCCGTCCCGGAGGCGTTCGACGGCATCCGCGATCTCGCCCTTTCGCGCGAGGTCGGCTTCGCTGAAGTACGTGTCGAACACGACGCCGAACCGCGCGAGGGTCGCCTTGATGCCGTCGAGGGCTCGCTGCGCGCCCTCGTGGAGGAGCCGTTCGAACCGCTCGTCGTCCGGCAGGTCGGCGAGTCGAGGGCCCTCGGCTTCCAGGATGTCCCGCGCTATGTCCGTGACGTAGTCGCCGTGATAGCCGTCCTCCGGGACCCGGGCGTCGCGGCCGAGGAGTTGGAGGTACCGAGCCTCGACGGACGCGCCGAACCGGTCCATCTGGCCGCCCGCGTCGTTGAAGTAGTACTCGCGTTCGACCTCGTCGCCGGCCGCGGCCAGAACGTTCGCCAACGCGTCGCCGAGCACGGCGTTGCGGGCGTGGCCGACGTGCAGCGGCCCGGTCGGGTTCGCCGAGACGAACTCGACCTGGACCCGCCGGCCCGTCGCTTCGTCACTCAGGCCGAACCGCTCGCCCCGCTCGAGGATCTGCGCCAGGACGTCGCGCAGCCAGTCCGTCGCGAGGTAGAGGTTGACGAACCCCGGCCCGGCGACCTCGACGCGCTCGAGGGAGGGCGGCGAACCGAGCTGTTCGACGAGCATCTGCGCGACCTCGCGGGGCGGTCGCTTCGCCTTCGCCGCGAGCACCAGGGCGACGTTCGTGGACCAGTCCCCGTGTTCCTTGAGGCGGGGCTTCGTCAGCTCGGGGTCAGTCGGCGCGTCCGTTGGGTCGAGGCCGAGCACGTCGGCGGTGCCGGCAGCAGCGCCCTGGAGGGCATCAAGCAGGGTCTTCGGTATCACGGTCGGTGAAGTGTACGGGCGGGGGCGGTCCCAGGGGTTGTTACCATGCATGCGCGGCCACGCGCGATCGCGGCTAGCGTCACGGGCCCCCGTAGCTCAGCGGATAGAGCGCCGGCCTCCGGAGCCGGAAGCGCAGGTTCGAGTCCTGCCGGGGGCACACGCGCTCCTTGACGGATCCGCCGACATAGGGCCCGGTCGAGGCATGGATCAGACCTGCTCATCTGGAGCCGTACGGATCTGGCAAGAGCGCCGCTCTCGCCGCGTAGCTGGGTCACGTTGCCACGGAAACGCACCTGCGCGTCCTCTGGCGCATCGGCAGGATCCGACGTACCGTCCACAGCCTGATCTGACGGAGCGTGCGGTTCGAAAGGAGACGCCATGCCGCCAACCGCGCCCCGGACGGCATCCCTCGGGACCACAGGACTGGAGATCTCCCGCGTCGGCGTCGGCGCATGGGCGATCGGAGGCGGCGGCTACGACTGGGGCTGGGGATCGCAGGACGACGACGCTTCGATCGCGGCGATCCACCACTCCGTCGAACTCGGCGTGAACTGGATCGACACGGCCGCTCAGTACGGCTTCGGACACTCCGAACAGGTGGTCGGGCGCGCCCTCGCCGGCCTCGAACCGCGCCCGTACGTCTTCACCAAGGGCGGGCAGCCCGAGGGCCCCGGGCGAACGACGATCCAAAGCCTGCGGCGGGACTCGCTCCTTCGGGAGGTGGAGGGGAGCCTCGAGCGCCTCGGCGTCGAGGCCATCGACCTGTACCAGATCCACTGGCCGATCCCCGACGAGGAGATCGAAGAGGGCTGGTCCACCCTCGTGGAGATGAAGGAGCAAGGCCTGGTGCGCCACATCGGCGTGTCGAACTTCGACGTCGAACAGCTTCGGCGCGCCCACGCCGTCGCGCCGGTGGAGACGCTGCAGCCCCCCTACTCACTGGTCGACCGTGAGGCCGAGGACGAGATCCTGCCCTTCGCCGAGCACGAGGGGATCGGCGTGATCGTGTACTCGCCGATGGCCTCCGGACTGCTCTCGGGGGCCATGACGCGTGAGCGGATCGACGCGCTCCCGGTCGACGACTGGCGCCGGCGGAGCGAGCGGTTCCAGGAGCCCGAACTACCCCGGAACCTCGAGCTGGTGGAGCGGCTCAGACTGGTCGCCGCACGCCATGACGCCGTCCCGGGGGCGGTCGCGATCGCATGGACCCTCCGCAACCCGGCCGTCGATGGGGCGATCGTCGGCTTCCGCCGCCCCGATCAGGTGGATCCGATGGTCGCGGCGGCGAACATCGACCTGAGCGACGACGACATCGCCACGATCGAAGGGAGCCGCTGACCATGGCGGAACCGGCGTCGATGAGGATCGGGTTCGTCGGTCTCGGCCACATGGGAGGGAACATGGCCGCCAGGTTCCTGGCGGCCGGGTACGAGGTCTACGGCGAGGAGCGGATCCGGCAGCATGCCCAGCACCTCGAGCATGAGGGCCTGCGTTGGCGCAGCACACCGCGCGAGGTCGCCGTGGCCGCGGACATCGTCTTCACGTCGATCCCCGACGACGGCGCGCTCGAGGCGATCGGCTCCGGCCCCGACGGCTTACTCGAAGGCCTCCGTCCGGCGAAGATCTGGGTGGACGCGAGCACGGTGAGTCCGCGCGCGAGCCGGGAGATGGCCGGGCGCGTGCGCGAGCGTGGAGCCGCGATGCTCGACGCGCCGGTGTCGGGGAGCGTGCCCCAGGTGCGGTCGGGGACGCTCACCATCATGGTCGGGGGCGACGAGGAGCCGTACGGGCGCGTGGAGCCGGTGCTTCGGGTGCTCGGGACGCCGACCCGGATCGGCGAGAACGGGCAGGGCCTGGCGCTGAAGCTGGCGATCAACATCAGCCTGGCCGTCCAGATGCTCGCTTTCTCCGAGGGCCTGCTCCTCGCCGCGAATGACGGCGTCGACCGGACACTGGCGAGTGCGGTGATGACCGAGAGCCCGATCGGCTCACCGATGCTGAAGCTCCGTGCGCCGCTCGTCCTCGACCTTCCCGAGGATGCATGGTTCGACGTCGGCCTGATGCGCAAGGACATCCGTCTCGCCCTTGCGATGGCCGATGAGCAGGGGATCCGGCTGCCATCCGCGGAAGCCGCAGCGGATATGCTCGACCGCGCCGTGGACCTGGGCTACGAGCACCGGGACATCGCGGCGCTCTTCGACGTGCTCGGACCGACGGGCGATGCCGCGCCCGAAGGAACATGAACCGGCGTCTTCGGATCGGCGCGCGCGGGCAGCGACCGGCGTCGTGAGCGAACCAGCCGAGATCGCGAAGCACGCGCCCGCTCACGACTGGGCGCCGCTGCGCCTGCGCGTCTTCCGCATGCTCTGGCTCGGGGTCCTTGCGAGCAACATCGGCCTGTGGATGCAGACGGTGGGCGCGCAGTGGCTCATGGTGAGCCTCCCTCACGCCGCGATCCTCGTCTCCCTCGTCCAGACGGCCGACATGCTGCCCGACATCCTGTTCGGAGCGGTTGGCGGGGTCCTCGCCGACATCTTCGACCGGCGGAGGCTGCTCATCGTCGTCCAGGCCTACATGGTCGTGAACGGGATCGCGCTCACGGTCCTGACGATCGCCGGGCATATGCCGCCGGCCTTGCTGCTCACGTTCACCTTCCTCCTCGGCGCGGGGTCCGTACTCACGAACCCCGCGTACCAGTCGCTGATCCCCGACATCGTCCCGCGAGATCAGCTGATCCAGGCCGCCACCCTCAGTTCCGTCGGGGTGAACCTTTCGCGCGCGGTGGGTCCCGCGCTGGCAGGGATCCTCATCGCCCGAGCCGGTGTGCCGACCGTCTTCGCGCTGAGCGCGGCGATGTACCTCTTCTTCGGGATCGCGGTCGCCGTATGGCATCCGCCCGCACGGCAGGAGCTGTACAAGCCGGAGCCGTTCATCTCGGCACTGCGCGCCGGCGCCCGTTACGTTCGGTATTCGCCCGTCACCCGCAGGATCCTGCTGCGCGCCGCCCTGTTCCTGGTGCCCGCGAGCGCCCTGTGGGCGCTGCTCCCCCTGATCGCGACGGAGCGCCTCGGCCTCGGCGCGGGAGGATACGGCGTCCTGCTGGCAGCCCTGGGCGTCGGGGCGGTGCTCGGGTCGTTCGTCCTGGGCAGCGTCAGGGACCGGATGTCGAACAACCAGCTGATCGCGGTGGCCAGCGTCGTCTACGCCGGCGTCATGGCGGTCGTCGCACTGGTGCCGAACGCCGCGCTGGCGCTCGTGGTCCTGCTCGTCGCGGGCCTCGCGTGGATCGCGGTGATCTCCAGCGTGAACGCCACGCTCCAGCTGTTCCTGCCGCGGTGGGTGCGCGCGCGGGGGCTCTCGATCTACCTCACCGTGCTCTTCGGAAGCCAAGCCATCGGCGCGGTCGTGTGGGGCGTCCTCGCAGACACCGCGCAGCTCGTCCCGACGCTCCTGATCGCCGCGGGGGCGTTGGTCGTGGCCGCGGCGACGATCCGGGCCTGGCCCCTCCATGAGACGACGGGGTGGGATCGCTCCATCGCCGCAGCCTGGCCGCAGCCGCAGCTCGTCGTCGATACCGATCCTCAGGGCGGGCCGGTGGTGGTTCGCGTCATCTACACCGTGGCCCCCGAGCACGAAGAGGCGTTCCTCCGCGCGATGGCGGGACTCCGGCTGTCGCGGCTGCGGACCGGCGCCACGCAATGGGGGCTGTTCCGCGACGGGGAGGTGGCCCGTCGATTCGTGGAGCTCTTCGTCACTTCCTCCTGGGACGAGCACCTGCGCCAGCACCAGGGTCGGCTGACCGGGACCGACCGCGAGATCGACGCAGCGGCGAAGGTGCTCTCCGACCCACCCGCGGAGACGTCGCACTGGATCGCGACTGAGGTCGAGTGAAGGAGCGATCCGGCGTTCGGAGAACGCGCATCGGCGGGCAGAGATCACCCGGCGGGTCGCACAGGGAGATCCCAAGACGCGAGCGATCCCTGGGCTGGGTTCCCCTTGTCCTTCCGGGCTGACGGGTCGCCCTGTGCTCACCGGCGCGTTGACAGGCAAGTCGTCACTTGCTTATGATCCGCGCTGTGGGTGACCTGTTCAAGGCGCTCGCCGATCCGACGAGGAGGGCGATCCTGGACGAGCTCATCGAACGCAACGGCCAGACGCTCTTCGAGATCTGCACCCGCCTTGCGATGAAGCACGGCCTCACCTCCTCCCGGCAGGCGATCTCGCAGCACCTCGAGGTGCTCGAGGAGGCGGGGCTCGTCACCACCCAGCGACAAGGCCGGTACAAGTTCCACCACCTCGACACCTCGCCGCTGCGCGAGATCGTCGAGCGGTGGCCGACCGAGAGGAAGGGGACACGGCCGTGAGGATCAACCTGGCAAGCGTGTTCGTGGACGACCAGGACAAGGCCCTCCGGTTCTATACCGAGGTGCTCGGATTCCAGAAGAAGACCGAGATCCCCATGGGCGAGCACCGATGGCTCACCGTCGTCTCGCCGGACGCCCCCGAGGGACCGGAGCTCGTCCTCGAGCCGGACGACCACCCGGCGGTGGGCCCTTTCAAGGAGGCGCTCGCCCGAGACGGGATCCCGTTCACCTCGTTCGCGGTGGCCGACGTTCAGGCCGAGTACGAGCGCCTGCTAGCGCTCGGCGTCCGGTTCACGCAGGAGCCAGCACAGATGGGTCCGGTGATGACCGCGGTCATCGACGACACCTGCGGAAACCTCATCCAGCTCGCCTCCCACGAGTGAGCCCGACCATCCGGACTCGGGGTCAGGCGCTCTCGACACGTCCGTTCGAAGCAGCGTGTGCTGCTTCGAAGGATCGTCGTGCTCGGACCTGGGCACACGCTTCAGGGAGCGAGCTCGCACTCCAGGAATCGCGCGAGTCGCCGCGACTCGGCCGCAAGCTGCCGGCCCGCCCAGGCGGGTAACGGATCGAACGGTTCGAGCTCGACCGTCAGGCGCCGGCCGCCGACCGTGTGGCGCCAGACGCCGACGACGCGGCCGTTCACCAGGATCACCGGCGAGACTCAGCCCTGCTGGCGGAAGACTCGCCCGACGCGCTGCGGATCGATCATCGGCTCGCGGCGAGCCATGGCGATGACCCAGGGGTCGAACGCCGGGAGCAGCCGCGCCACGTTGCGCGGTCTCGCGGCGGCCAGCCCGGGCAGGTCCGCGGCGAGAGCCAACGTGGGCTGACCGTCACGGCCGCCGTCGACGTCGATCTGGACGACCTCGTCGCCCAACGCCTCCAGCATCGGGGCGATCCGCCGGCCCGACTTCGATTCCACCCACCAGTGCCCCAGGTCTCCCGGAGTGGCCGGGCCGTAGGCGTGGAGGAACCGACGGCCGACCTCGGCCTGGGCGTCCGCGGTCGCGGGCCGGTCGAGCGGGTGCCCGACCCAGCTCGCCGGAGAGGTGAACCGCACCTGCGTCCCCTCGCTCGGCGCGAAGCAGACGAGCCCCTCGAAGGTCGCGGCCTTCAGCGCCCACCCCCAGCTCGAGCGCAGCCACTCCGCGTGCTCCGGCGAACCTGTCAGCCGCCCGACCTCGTCGGCGAGCTCCTGCCGGGTCAGCTCCCGGCCGTCGAGCGCGCGGGCGACCGCTCCGGTGATCGCGTCGATGTCGGCGCGGTCGGCCGTTCCCCAGCCCCTCGGGAGCGTGCCGAAGGCGGCCAGCCACATGCCCAGCTCCGCGGCGGGGAGCAGGTGCAACGTGCCGCGCATCGCCCACATCTTGACCAGCGAACGGTGCGTCCACAGCGCCTCGCGAACGGCATCGCGCGGCAGGCCGTCGATGCGCGCCCACAGGCTCAGTTCGGCCGACGAGAGCACCTGCGCGTGGAGGCCGCCGATCTCCCCGGTGACCCGGACCAAGTCGGCCGGCGCGGCGCGTTCGACCAGGTGATGGCGTTCCATCCGCCACGCCAGCGCCCCTCGCCAGGAGACGCGGACCCCGTCGCGCACCGGCATCCCGTGCCTCCGAGCGCGCGGCGATGCGCGGCCTCGAGCCCCGCCTGGGGGAACGCGGCCCCGCATCAACCCGCGAGGAACGCTTCCAGGCGTTCCGCTTCGTCCTGGAGCTCACCTCGGACCGAGCGCGGCAGCGGCGAGAACGGGTCGAGCACGACGCGGCGGTCCTCCGCGCGCCATGTGCCCGCCACCAGCCCGTCGACCAGGAACGTCTGCGCCACGTCGCCGTTCGTGCCGATGACTCGCTTCCGGTACTCCTCCGGGAGCACGCGTGTCCGGTCGGCGAACGCGAGCAGCACGTTGTCCCACTTCGGCAGGAACCGGACCGGCACGGGCGTCTCGGCGTCCGGCCGCGGCGAGCCCGGGACGTCGAGCAGCTCGCGTCCCTGTTCGTCGCGGAACCGGATCAGCGGCTCGAGCCGATCGAGGGCCCGGCGGATCTCCGGCACGTGCATCATGCTCCATGCGACGATGTCGCGGCGTGACGCCGGTCCGAAGGCGGCCAGGTATCGACGCAGGATCTGCGCTCGCGCGTCCGTCGGGTCGTGTGCGTCCGGCTCCGGGATGGCGACGAATCGGCCCTCGGGACGCGCGCGCCAGAGCGCCGACTCGTGGTGGTGCAGGACGTGCGCGCGCACCCGCGCGCCGCGCCAGGCGAGGCGTGCCTCCCGACCCGTGAGCCCGTGCTCCCGCTCCAGATAGGCGAGCGCTTCCTCGTGGGTGACGGGACCGGTCGCGGCGAAGGCTCGCACCGACGACGCGAGGCGCCGCGCGACGGCCGACTGGTCCGGGTAGTTCGTCTCGCTCAGCGCGGCCCTGAGCAGCGCGTAGTCGCGCCGCGTGACGAGGTGCAACGTCATCCGCATCACGGTCGCCTTCACGACGGAGGCCCCGGCGAGCTCGCGCTCGAGCGCCTCGCGCCGGAAGCTCGTCGTGCGCGTCCAGATGCCGACGTAGGGGGCCGGCGGCCACTGCGCCTGCATGCCGACGAGACGCTCGATCACGGACGTCGGCGAGCGCCGCTTGCGTTCGAGCAGGAGCTGACGGGTCAGCGTCGCGCGGTTCAGCTCGCGCAGCGTGAGAACGCGCTCGGTCACGCGCCTACGCTATACAACTGACCGTGCGACGTTCGGAAGGGTCGATGCCGCTGACCGGACCAACGGTCCCGTCAGCGGAACCTCGCGGGCGGCGGATCGCCGATCGCCGGGGGATGCCGGACCATCTCGTTGATGCAGACGTAGGCGTGCACCCACCACTCGTCGGACTCCTCGTCGATCTCGCCCTCGCCAACGACGAAGCTCGTGTTCAGCCAGCGGTAGTTCTCATGGGCGCTCAGCAGCTCCACCCGCGCGAGGATGGCTCGGCGCGCGCCGACCGCGACGTCCTCCTCCACGCTCTGCCCGTGGATGGAGATGAGGATCTCGCCGCCGTCCTCGGCCCTGATCACGCCCCGGAGGTTGGGCGTCCACACGCCGTCCTCTCGCCTGCGGGGATAGTTCGCCCAACGGAGGCTCCCTCTGAGCAGCTCTCCCGAAACCGTCCCTTCGCCCGAGCCGAAGCCGGCGGCCTCCGCCGATCCGAAGGGACGGACCCACACTCCCTCGGCGTATCGCATCGACAGATGGCACAGCGGCTCGAGTCGCATCGTTCCTTCCGCAGGCGGTCAACCGGCGCGCGAGCGTCCGTACCCGCAGTCTAAGCTCGCCTCCCGGTCCTCAGCGGATCAGGTCGGCTCCCGACCGCCGTCGGCATCGTTCCGATCGCTTGCTCCCGTCGAGGTCTAGAGTCGGTCGCGGCTCGAACGGTCTGCAGTACGGACCTCGGAGGACTCATGGATCTGGGTCTGCGCGGCAAGGTCGCGCTCGTCGCCGCGTCGAGCAAGGGCCTCGGCAAGGCGGCGGCGCTCGCCCTCGCGCAGGAGGGTGCGCCGGTCACGATCTGTGCGCGGACCGAAGCGGACCTCGCGGCGGCGGCCGACGAGATCCGCGGCACGACGCACGCCGATGTCCTCGCCGTCCCCGCCGACCTCACGACCGCAGAGGGCATCCAGGGAGTCGTTACCGCCACCGTCGAGCATTTCGGCGGCGTCGACATCCTCGTCGACAGCTCCGGCGGCCCGCCGCCGGGTCGGTTCGACGACCTCACGGACGACGATTGGCGCCATGCGTTCGAGATCGTCACGATGAACTTCGTCCGCTTCGTCCGCGAGGTCGTCCCGCACATGCGTGAGAAGCGATGGGGCCGCATCATCGGGATCCAGTCGAGCTCCGTGAAGGAGCCGGTCGCGAACCTCGACCTGTCGAACGGGGTCCGACCGGGCGTCGCCGGGCTGATGAAGGCGATCATGCCCGACCTGGCGAAGGACGGCATCACGATCAACCTCGTGCTGCCGGGCATCTTCCTCACCGACCGGATCCGGCACGGTTTCGGCCCGAACGCACCGGACGACGAGACGATCGAGAGGTTCGTCGGCGCGACGGTACCGATCGGCCGCCTCGGCGAGCCAGAGGAGCTCGGCCACCTCGTGGCCTTCCTGGCGTCGGCTCAGGCCGCCTACATCACCGGCGCCGTGTACCAGATCGACGGCGGTCTCATCAGATCCAACATCTAGGCGATCCCGAACGGAGGCTACGCGGAGCTGATCTCGACGGTCAGTTCGCGGTCGAGGATCGCCGAGAGGCGGGCCATCTCATCGTTCAGCGCTCTCTTCGGTACGGTGCCCGTCTCCGGGAACCACCCCACCCGGACGCGGTCGCCGTCCAGGTCCCAGGTGCCGCGGACGACACCGCCCGCCACCACGACGGGCGAGATCCATCCGCTCTGCTTGCTCACCGTGGCCCGCCTCCCGGACGGCACGACGTTGCCGTCCCCCGTTCCGGGCCCCATGACGTACTGGTCGAAGCCGGGGAGCAGCCGCACCGCCCGCGTCGGGCGCGTCGAGGCCAACCCGTCCAGGTCCTCCGCGCGCACGAACGCGGGCTCACCGCCGACCTCCACCTCCGCCATCCGGTCGCCGAGAGCGTCGAACCAGGTTCGGAGCTGCCGCTTGCCGAACCACCCGCCCGCCAGCCACGTCCCGAACGCCTCGATCGTCGCCGGGCCGTACGCGCCGAAGTACGCGGCGATCGCCCTGGGCGCCGCCTCGTCGGGGTCCGGGACGCCGGCCCAGCGCGAGCTGGCTGCCTCCGGTCGCATGAACGTGGCTCGCGACCCGCGGCTCGGTCCGAAGCAGATGTCCCCCTGCCACGCGAGCGGCTTCAGCAGCGTTCCCCAGCCCGACCGGAGGGCGTCGCCGACGTGTCCCAGCCCGCGACGTGCGGTCACGGCGGTCACGAGTTCGTCCCGGGTGAGGACCGTGCCGTCGAGCGCTTCGCGCGCCGCCTCGCGCAAGAGCCCGATCTGCGACGGGCTCACGCCGAAGTACCGCTGCCAGCTTGGCCGTTCCCACGAACGTCCCGAGGCCATCAGCGAGAGGAAGTCCCCACCCTCCTCGGGCGTGAGCAGATGCAGCGTGCCCCGCATCGCCCAGGTCTTGACGAGGCGGCCCTGCGAGAGCGCTCGGCCCATATCGCCGGGCCGCGACGCCGCGCGGCGGACGCGGATCGCGAGTTCGGCGGACGATGCGACCTGCGCCTGCACGCCGCAGAGGCGTCTGACGACGCCGACCACGGGCTGCGTCCGGATCGGGTCGAGCAGGTGGCGCTGCATCCGCCACGCGAGCGCCTGCTCCCAGCTGATCTTCGCGACCACGGGCGGCCAGCGTATCGCCCGGTCAGATGGTTCGGCAGCCCGTCCTCACCCCTGTTGGGCGGCCGGCCCCCCTGTCACGACTCGAACAGCGTGAGCTGCAGACCGTCCTTCGCTCGAAACCGCTGGTTGCGGTCTCCCCAGGGCGTCACGACGGGAGCGGCGAGCGGCACGGCGCCCGCCACGGTCACGGCCTCGGCCGCGTCCTGCAGCCGATCGACCCTCACCGCGATGCGCACGCGATCGTCGAGCCCACGACCGACCTCGATCTCGTCGACGATCCGTCCATGCTCCACGTCGGTCAGCTCGAGCGTGGCGACCGGAGCCTTCAGGATGACGCCCCTCCCACCGTCACCTTCGAGGTCCATCAGCACCTCGAGCCCGAACGTGTCTCGGAACAATCGAGCGACCGCCTCGTACTCGTCGGACACGAGGACGAAGCGGATCTCGTGGACCGGGATCATCGATCACCTCCTCGGGCCTCCTCCGCGCCATGCGCGTTCGGTTGATAGCGAAGCACGACGACGCTCGACAGGAGCGACCGGGTCGTCGACCGGCGACACCGTCGAGGCGTCGCTCGCCGGAACAGCTGGTCGCTCGGATCACCGGCCGAGCATCGACGCCGGTCTGTTACGGTGGCCGGCGTGGACGGGTCCGTGCTGGGGGATGCGTTCGGACATCATGTGTGGGCGACGCTCCGGTTGATCGACACGTGCCGGACCCTGAGCCCAGGACAGCTGGAGACCGCCGTCCTCGGGACCTACGGCTCGATCATCGCCACGATGCGCCACATCGTCGGCGCCGACTCCTGGTACCTGTTCGTCCTGAGCGGCGAGCGCACCCCGATGATCGAAGAGGAGGGGATGGACCTCGCGGAGCTCGCTCCGGCGATGGAGAGCAACGGCATCGCCTGGTCGCAGCTGCTCGCGCAGGACCTCAACCCGGACGCAGTCATCGTCGTCCGCAGGGATGACGGGTCCGAATACCAGGCGCCGATCGGCATCCGGCTCGCGCAGGCGCTGCACCATGGAACCGATCACCGGAGCCAGATCTGCACGGTCCTGACGACGCTCGGCGTCGAACCGCCTGCGATCGACGTCTGGGACTTCGCCGAAGGGAACGGCCGCGTGGGCGACGTTCAGCCCACGGCCTGACGCGGTTCGGCCGCGCCGCGCTACCCCGCGACCTTCACTCCCACCGGTGATCGCCGGTCGCGCCGTCGATCAGCTCGCGCAGGATGTCCATATGCCCGGCGTGCCGTGCGGTCTCCTCGATCATGTGGATCAGCACCCAACGCATCGAGACCGGGTCGCCGAACCACGCGGTCCCGACGTCGTCGACGTCCAGTTCGTCGATCACCCGGTCGGCCGCGGCCCGGGCGCGGCCGTAGAACGCAACGATGTCCGCGGTGCTCTCGCTCGGCTCGACGCGGAGGTCGGCGTCAGGGTCGTCGACGTCGAACGGGAGCGGTTCGAACTCACGCCCGAACGTCTCGCAGAACCAACCGTATTCCACGGCTGCCAGGTGTTTGACCATGCCCAGCAGGCTCGTACCCGAGGGCGTCATCGGCCGTCGCACCTGCTCATCGTCGAGACCCCCGAGCTTCCAGAGCACGACGTCACGGTGGCGGTCGAGGCTGACGTACAGGCTCTCCTTCTCGCCGCCGCGGAACGGAACGCGCTGTGGCATCCGCGGACCGTAGCACTCGGCCCCGTACCCTGCCGCGACCCCGTTCATCGGGCTTGGGCCGAAGCGTCTCGACGCGAGGCGACGACTAAGCTCGAACCAGCCGAACGACCGATGCTGGGAGGTCGCGATGGGTACGTTCCGGTTCCAGATGGCCATCTCGCTGGACGGGTACGTCGCCGGCCCCGACCAGAGCGAGGAGGACCCGCTCGGTGTCGGCGGTATGGACCTCCATCGGTGGGTCTTCGACCTCGCGGCGTGGCGCAGGCAGCAGGGCATGGAGGGTGGCGAGATCAACGCCAGCACGCCAGTGATCGAGGAGGCGCTGGCGAACGTCGGCGCGACCGTGATGGGACGGAACATGTTCGGTGGCGGGCCTGGCCCATGGCGCGAGGACCCCCCGTGGAACGGTTGGTGGGGCGACGATCCTCCCTACCACGTCCCGGTCTTCGTGCTCACCCATCACCCCCGCGCGCCGCTGGAGATGAAGGGCGGCACGACGTTCGTCTTCGTGACCGACGGGATCCGGTCCGCGCTCGAGCAGGCGAAGCACGCCGCGGGCGACAGGGACGTGTCCCTCGGCGGCGGCGCGAACGCCGTCCAGCAGTACCTCGCGGCTGGGCTGATCGACGGGTTCGAACTCCACGTCGTCCCGATCGTGCTGGGTCGCGGCGAGCGGCCGCTCGAGAACGTGGGCGACCTCAGGGTCGAACAGGTCCGAGCGATCGAGGCGCCCGGCGTCACCCACATCAAGTACAGGGTCGTCAGGTAGAGCGCTCACCGACCAGCAGCGCGATCTCCGCGGCGACGTACTCGGCGTAGGCGTTGACCTGCGGCCGGAGGTCGTCCCAGCGTTCTTCCTCATCTCCGAGGTAGATCGCGCGTGCGCGCGCCAGGACCGGGCGGTGCTGCTCGAGGAGCCGCGGCAGCGCCCAGTCCGCCGCGGCGTCCTTCGACAGCACCTGATCCGTCACGATGCCGCTCCAGATCCGCGCTAACGTCAGGACGACGTTGCGTGTATCCGTCTCGAGTTCCTCCAGCAGCCCGTCGACGCCGTGCGCGAGCGCAGCGACGAAGTCGGACCGGGGAACGGGGTCGAAGACCTCCGCCGGCGGTGGCCCGAACAACGGCGCTTCGCAGAGCAGCACCATCCGGATCAGCGACGCGAGGTCCGGGTTCGTCACCGACGGCCACGGCTCGACGTCGCCGCGTTCGAACTCGGTCCGCCACCAGTCGCCGTACTGGAGGTCCATCCGCGGCGGGTAGCGCCACGGCCGGATCTGGCCCTCGACGACGAGCGTGACCTCGATCGGACGGGGATGGCCCGACAGCGTGAGCAGGCGGGAGACGAGCCGCCGCTTCTCCTGAAGCGTCGTGGGCCTCGCCGAGACGATCATCACATCGAGGTCGCTGCGCGGCCGCAGCCCGCCGAGGACGGCCGAGCCGAACAGGTAGGCGCCCACGAGCGCGTCACCGAGCACGTCGTGCACGGCCGACACCGTCAGCTGGACCTGATGGTCGTTCACCCCGGCGATGCCCTCACGAGCTCCGAATCATAGGATGCGTGTAGGGGGCATCCGCCCCCGACCCCGTGAGGCGAGAGGAGGAGCGATGACCGGTCAGCCGGTGCACATCGAGATCCCCGCGGACGACACGGCGAAGGGACGCGAGTTCTGGGGAACGCTCTTCGGGTGGCAGTTCGAGAACTCCCCCGGCGTGGACGAGTACCACATGGCCCGGATCAGCGACCAGGCCGGCGTGGCGGTCACGAACATGGAGCCCGGTAAGCGCGGGATCCGGACCTACTTCGACGTCGACGACATCACCGCCGCCGTCGCAAGCGTGCGGGAGCTCGGCGGAGAGTCAGGCGACGCGTCCCCGGTGCCGAGCATGGGGTGGTTCGCCGTTTGCACCGATCCCAACGGGAACGAGTTCGGCCTCTGGCAGAACGACACGTCGGCTCCGCCGCCGAACGCGTAGCCCTCGGTCACCAGGTCGCCCGGTCGGCGTCGGCGCCGCGGAGACATGCGCCGCGCTAGGGTCTGTCGTCATGCCGCAGCCGATGGACGCCGTCGACCGGGTCGCCACGGAGACGGGGTTCTCCGGCGTCGTGCGGGTCGACGGGCCCGATGGCGTCGCGTTCGCGAGGGCGTACGGGCTCGCGGATCGCGGGCACGCGATCCCCAACACGACCGCCACGCGGTTCGCGATCGCCAGCGGCTCGAAGGGCATGACGGCCCTGGCGGTCGTGAGCCTGATCGACGACGGCGCGCTCGGGCTCACGACCACGGCGCGCTCGGTGCTGGGCGACGACCTGCCGCTGATCCGCGACGACGTCACTGTCGAACATCTGCTGGCGCACCGATCGGGCATCGGCGACTACCTCGACGAGGACGCCGGCCACGCGATCACCGACTACGTGATGCCGGTCCCCGTACACGAGCTCGCGACGACCGAGCAGTTCCTCGCGGTGCTCGACGGCCATCCCACGGCGTTCCCACCGGGCGAGCGATTCTCCTACTGCAACGGCGGCTTCGTCGTGCTCGCCCTGATCGCCGAACGCGCGAGCGGCGTCCCTTTCCACGACCTGGTGCACCAACGGGTGTGCGAGCCAGCGGGCATGGGCGACACCGAGTTCCTGCGGTCCGACGAGCTCCCCGGGAGCGCCGCCATCGGCTACTTGTCGGTCGACGGCCCCAGGACGAACGTGTTCCATCTCCCGGTGCGCGGAACCGGGGACGGCGGGATCTACTCCACGGCCGCCGACATCGGTTCGCTGTGGAACGCGTTCTTCGCCGGCAGGATCGTGTCGGAGGACTGGGTCTCCGAGATGGTGCGGCCCCGCAGCGACTGGCCGGAGGAGTCGAGGCGGTACGGCCTCGGCGTCCACCTCCACGCGTCGAGCGACGTCGTGATGCTCGAGGGATACGACGCCGGGGTCTCGTTCCGAACGACCCACGACCCGGCCGCGGCCGCGACCTACACCGTGATATCGAACACCTCCGACGGCGCGTGGCCGATCGTGAGGCTCCTCGACGAACGCACCGCGATCTGATCGGAGCGCGCGGCCGGAAGGGTAGCCGCGTCCCCTTCGTGCGACGTGGCCCTGACGCGATGAGGGACCCGGGTCGTCGACGCCGGGTCCCTCGACCGCATCCACCCGGTCCGTCGTTAGGCTCCGCTACCGGATCCGTCCCGCGGGCCGCCGCCGAAGCCGTTGACGGTGCTCGTCACCTTGAAGTTGCTGTCCAGCTTCACGGTGACGAAGCTGCCGTCGGCCTTCTGCATGTGCGCCTCGTAGGCGGCGCCGCCCGAGTCGGTCTCAACCCGGATGACCGTCGCCCCGGGAACGGCCGCCTTCGCCGCGGCCGTGACCTTCGAAGCCGCCCCGTCGGTGAGCAGCGTCTCCCCGGGCCCGTGCGCGACGGTGGCGGGATCCATCCACGCGCCGGACCCGTTCGAGCCCGGGGCCGTTGCGGTCGCGGTGTTCGAGCTCGACGTCGACGTGCTCGAGCTGGCTGCGCCCGCGATCTGCGACCCGGCCAGGATCCCGCCGGCGAGCAACCCCGCCCCCAGCAGACCCGCGGCGCCGAACCACCGTCGTACGGTCGCCTTCCTTCCGTTCGTCTCCACCTCGATCCTCCTTCCGGCGACGCCCGGTGCGCCGCCTTCGGGACGACACGTTCGGCCCCCGAGCTGTGACCGCGGTCCGACGAACCTGTGAACGGCCTAAGGATCGCCGACGGCCGTCGCCGGGGGCGCGGCGGGCGCTCGCCGCGCCTCGAGCAGGGCGATCACGATGTACGCGACGGCCACGCCGACGATGACCAGCGGCGCCTCGGCCGCACCTGCCTGCGAGACGATCAGGGCCAGCACGACGGCCGACAGCGGAAGCTTGAGCACCGACACGACCGCGACCCCGATCAGCACACCCACGGCGGGGGTCTCGCTGAACCCGGGGAGATGCCCGGCGAGGAGGCCGCCCGCGATCCCGAGGAAGATCGCCGGGAACGTCGGGCCGCCCCGTGCGCTGCCCAGGGAGATGCCCCAGGCGGCCCCCTTGAACAGGACCAGCAGCGCGATCGTGCCCAGCGAGATCGCCGCCGCGTCGTTCACGATCGGGTTCATCTCGTCCTGCCCGGAGAAGAGCACGGCGGTCGCGGGCTGCCCGGTGACCTGCGCGAACGTGATCGCCAGGCCGGCGATCACGAGGGCCGCGACCGGCACGAGCACCAGCGGGCGTTTCGCGACGTACCGTCGCGTCGCGCGGCCGAGCTCGACGATGGCGAACACGACGATCGCGGCCACGATCGCGAGCGCGATCGACCAGAGGAAGTCGACGTAGGTGGGGTGTGGGTAGGCCGGCAGGGATAGTGGGCTGATCGCGTATGCGCTCGAGCTGAGCCCGGTGCCGGACCCCATGCCGATGAACACGAGCGACCCGATCCCGGCCGCGATCAGACCGGGCAGCAGGACCAGCGGGAGGGTCGGCCCGCCCAGGCCCGCGGCTTCGATGATGATCACCGCACCGATGATCGGTGACCCGAAGATCGTCGAGAGGGCGGCGAAGCTCCCGGCGGCGGCCAGGACCAACTTCCCCTGATCGGGAACGTCCCTCTTCGTGAGTTGCACCGCGAGGAGCGCGAGCCCCGTGCCGAGCGCGATCAGCGGCGCCTCCGGGCCCAGCACGAGCCCGAGGCCGATCGAGGCGAGCGCCGCCAGCAGGACGCCGGGGAGCTGGACCGGCTTCGTCGCGGGCCCGGACTTGAGGCCCTCGGACGGCTCATGGCCCCCGCCCCCGGGCAGGCGCTCGATCGCGAGCGCGACGATCACGCCGGCGATACCGAGCACCGGGAGCGGCCACCACCACGGGAGGGCGTCGAAGCCCAGCGCGTTCGGCAGGTCCGTGTACACCCACTGCTGGATCCCGTGGATCAGCTCGAGGAAGGCCCAACACGCCACCGAGACCAGCACGCCGATCAGCGCCGCGAACACGAGCAGCGCCCGGTAGCTCGTGCTCCGGATCAACGCTCCCGGATCTACCGGCGGGGTAGCCACGCCGCCCGCGGCCCCTCCCCCTCCCGTTCGCCCGGCAGATCCCTCGGCGTCCGTCACGCTCGGATCCCCCTCCGCTCGAATGGCCTCGCTGCCTGACCCGATCCGGGCAACCGTACCCCGTGTTCCTCGCAGAGGCGCGGTACCCGGTCGAAGTGGCCCGGCGTCAATCAGGGTTGACATCCACGGAGACGTCAACTACGGTTGCTCCATGACGACGAACGAGGAGCCACAGGCTCGCGACCCGAGGGACGGCCTGGCCTCGGTGGTCGCGTTGCGTCAGCTCGCCGACCGCCTCGAGGCCACCGAGGTCGAGCGCGCGATCCGCGCGGGCTGGACGTGGAGCCGTGTCGCCGAGGCGCTCGGGGTGACCCGCCAGGCCGTCCACAAGAAGTACGCGAAACGCATCTCGGCGGCGGGGGTCGCGACGGGAAGGAGACGCGATGTTTGAACGGTTCGACGATCGCTCGGCGGCGGTGGTGACACAGGCGCGGGAAGAAGCGCGCCTCCTCGGGGCGAACCGGCTCGAGGCCGAACACCTCCTCCTGGCGCTCGCACGGCAGGCGACGTCCGACGCGGGGCGCGTTCTGGCCGAGGCGGGCCTTGACCACGCCGGCGTGCGGCGCGCCCTCGACACCGAACTCGAGCGGAGCCTCGAAGCGGCCGGGATCGCGGGCCCCACGATCGCATCGGCCGTCGCGGAGCTCCCGCTGCCGGCGACGGCACAACCTCGCTGGGGCGCGTCGGCGAAGGAGGCGATGAAGCGCGGGCTGACCGTCGCTCAGACCCGTCGGGATCGCTCGATCCTGCCGATCCACCTGCTGCTCGGCGTCCTCGCATCCAGCGAGGGGACCGTGCCGCGCGCGCTCGACGCGGCCGGGGTCGATGGGTCGGCACTCGCAGCACGCGCGGAGGCTTCGCTGAACCGATCGGGATAGCGAAGGGCGCCGAGGCCGCCGGCCGGTCGACGCCGGTCAGGTCTCGGGCTGGTCGCGCCACCACATCCTCAGCTCTCCGACTGGGCGGAAGCCGAGCCGGAGGTACAGGCTCTCCCCCTCGGGGCTGGGGGCGAGGACGGACGGCAGGCCCGAGTCGGCCAGCAGCGCCGCGCGCGTGATCGCTGTCGCGTAGCCGCGCCGCCGGGCCGACGCGATGCTCGTGACGCCGAACACCCCGATGGCCGCGTCCGTCTCGTAGCTCGCCGCGGCCGCGACCGGCCGCCCGCCGACGCGGCCGATCCAGTTCGTCATCCGCGGTTCGGCGAGGATCGTCGCGGGATGGGCGGCGCCGACGTCGACCGCCGTGTCCTCCGCCTCGAACCCCCGCACGCTGACGGCCTCGAACTCCTCGACCTCAGGGGGCGTGCGGGCGCGGACGATCTCCAGCTCCGGCGGCACCCGCTCCGGCCCGAGCGGGCCGACGGGTCGGAGGAACCAGGGTTCGGCGTCGCGGCGTTCGAACCCGAACCGTTCCAGATCGAGGCTGGACCACGCGTCGCACACCGTTCCCGACGTCCCTGCGAGCGCCTCCGGCCGCGCGTCGCGCCGCCGCGAGATCGCGGTGAAGTACCAGGGCTGCGGTGGCTGGCCGAGCAGCCGCCACGCGTTCTCGTCCGTCGCCGTCCGAAGGCCGAACGCGCGCATCCACGCGTCGTGCCAGCCGATGCACGCATCGACGCACAGGGTCACCTCGTCCATCGCGCACATGAGCGTAGGCGAGCCGTCGCCGCGCCGGCGGAACCCGATCGAGCCCCCGTCAGCCGGCCGGGTCGGGCGCTGGTGCTTGCCCTGCGGGCTCGTTCGCCCGCCGGAGCCAGATCTCCCGCCAGTACGGATAGATGCTTCGCGGGCAGAACTGGTGGTAGTCGGCCGTGCAGATGACGCCCTCCAGGATGATGCAGTCACCGGGGAGCTCGAGCATCCTGCCCGTCTTCTCGTCGACGAGCCGATCGACGCGCCGGAGGACGCGGGCGCGCGTCCCGCAGTAGCGGAGCATCTCGACGTCGAACCGGAGCCCGCGGTTGTGCCCCCCTTGGTCAAGGGTCGCGAAGATCTCTTCCTTCGACTTCACCTCGACCAGCTCTCCCGGCTGGAGGTCGAGCAGCTCCTTCGGGGTCTTGCCATGGAGCGCGCCGTCGATGAACGGGTAGTTCTTGCCCCCGTGGATCCGCAGCCGCATCGGGAGGAACCGCCGGCTGGCGTCCTGGAACTTGTTGAACACCAGGATGACAAGGCCCCGGACCATCTGGAGGAGTCCGGCGTTCCCCGAGCGAACGTCCTCCGCGTACTGTCGGGCGTCCCAGCCGGCGATGTGGACCGACGCCGCTTTCGGAAGGTCCGTCGCCTGGCACGAGTAGATCGGTTCGCCGCTCGCGTCAGCGCCGGCGCGCGTCGCGAGCTGCAGCATGGTCACCGTCCGCGCGGGATCGGTGGAGTCGGTCATGGCATCGGCCGGCGCCTCCGCGTCCGGCCTGGGCTCCACGCGCTTGAGCCAGGCCTCCTTCCAATAGATCATGCACGCGGCCTGGCACCCGTCGTGGGCCCCTCCGTCGCACCGCAGGCCCTCCAGGTGCACCGCGCGCTCCATCCGGTACATCCCCGTGTTGCCGATCGTGTCGCAGGCCTTGATCGCTCGCCGGTAGACACGGAAGCGCCCGCCACAGTACTGGAGCATCTCGGGCATGAACGGAAGACCGTCAAGCCGTCCGCGCTCGTCCAGGGTCGCGAGGATCTCGCCCTGGCTCCGCACCTCGACCAGTTCGCCGATGCGCAGATCGAGCCGGTCGGAGCTCGAGGGCCGTCCGGTCCGCCCGTCGTGTATCTGCATCTCGTCAGACTAATCGGTCGGACCGACGACCATCTGGACGCCCCGGGCGCGATCGGCTGGTCGACGGGCTCCCCGGCCGCCACTCCGGGGGCCGTCCGACCCCTAAGCATGTCTCCGCGCCGCGGCACCATGGGATCAGCGGTCGACGAAGGAGGGTTCGATGAAAGCCCTTGTGGTGTACGAGTCGATGTACGGCAACACGGCGGCGATCGGGGGTGCCATCGGCGCGGCGCTCCACACGGGTGCGCTGGACGTCGATGTCCACCCGATCTCGCAGATCGCCCCGGAGGACACCGGCGGGTTCGACCTGATCGTCGTCGGAGGTCCGACCCACGCCCACGGGATGAGCCACGCATCGACCCGGAAAGCCGGCGCCTCTGACGAGAAGAACACCTTCCCCGAACCGACCCTCGTGCCGGGGATCCGCGAGTGGCTGAGCGCTCTGCCCGAGGGCGAAGGGCGGTTCGCAGCGGCGTTCGACACGCGGTTCGACAAGCCCGCAGCCCTGACGGGGTCCGCCGCGAGGGGGATCGCGAGGCGGCTGCGCCACCGCGGCTACCACCTCATCGCCCCACCCGAGAGCTTCTTCGTGACCACGGAGAACACCCTCGAGGACGGGCAGATGACCCACGCGGCGACCTGGGGCGGCGCGCTCGCTGAACGCACAAGGTCGGGCCTGTCGTACGCCTCGCGCCGCACGGCCTGACGGACGCGGGAACGGCCACGGACTCTGGCGCCGGTGCCCCAGCCCGCTCGCGGTGCTGGTTACGCGGGCTGGGTCCGCAGTGGAGGGAAGTCTGCGCGCAGGCCGTCGGCCTCCACCTGGAACAGCGCCTCGGCGCGCGGGAGCCCAGCCAGGCGGCGCCGGCCCAGGCTGCGGAGGCGCATGCCCGGCGGGAGCGATCCCTCGATCGCGGCCTTCGTCTCGCCCGACATCACGATCTGACCACCGTGTGCCGCGGAACAGACCCGCGCCGCCGTGTGCACGGACAGGCCGATGTAGCCGGTCTCGGTGAGCGTGGGTCGCCCCGAGTGGATGCCGGCTCGGACGCGAACGTCGGCCTCCTCCGGCCACCTCCGTTCCCCGAGCTCGTGCTGGATCGCCACCGCGGCTTCCACGGCGGCGGCGACGCGCTCGAAGACCGCGAAGAACTCGTCGGCGCGCGCGTCGATCTCTCGGCCGCCGCCCCGGAGCACGGCGCCGCGGATGATCGCCCGGACGTCGCTCAGCAGGTCGGCGTAACGGTCCCCCAACCGACGCAGGAGCGCGGTCGAACCCTCGATGTCGGTCAGCAGGAACGTGACGAACCCCGTCGGGAGCGTCGCGGCGTCGGTCGATCTGGCTTCGACCTCGCCCTGCACGCTCTCCCGTTCGATCACGAAGCGAACAGCCGCCAGGACCGTCTGGGACAGGTCCGGATCGTCCAGGACCGCCGGGTCGTGCACCAGCGCCGTCATCGGCCGGCCCTGACGTTCGAGGTACGTGACCGCCCGGCCAGCATCGTCGGCGGGGAGCGGAGCGGGCTTGCCCGCGCCGTC
Source organism: uncultured Actinomycetota bacterium (assembly GCA_963781595.1). GTDB lineage: Bacteria > Actinomycetota > UBA4738 > UBA4738 > UBA4738 > JBEDUK01. The sequence continues at coordinate 60,929 of CAWAGG010000001.1, forward strand.
CAGGTACGACCCCGCGGCCTCGGACCAGTGCAGGACCTCGAGGCTCGGGTCGTGCAGGGCGCTACGCAGCTGCTGCTGCAGCTCGCCGGCCGCCTCGATCCTGCCCAGCTCGATCACGACGCGGCCCGCCGCCGCGTGCGCGCCCTGCATCCGCAGCTGGCCCGTGATGAACCCCACCGGCACGATCCCGTACTTCTTCGCGGCGTTCAGCAGTCGTGTCCGCGCCCGCTCGCGGGCCGCTTCGTCCTCGAACGAGACCCGGTCGAACCGGGCGAGGGCGTTGCGCACGTGGGCCTCGTCGTGGATCGGCAGGCGCCTCCGCCCGCGGGAGTCGACGTAGGCGAACGCGCTGTCGGGGAGCTTCGCGCGCTCGCTCGTGCTGAGCTTCGCCATGTAGGGACCATAACCCCGGCGGACGACACAGGATTTCCCATGGCCGGGGAGTACATCCGCCCTCGTCTCGGTGCCGTACCTCGGGGGGTCGCATCGTCCGAGGTCGTCCACACGCGCAACGGTCGGATCCTCTCGATCGAACGCGGGCCCACGGGGCGCTCTATCTCAGCCATGTCGACGGTGGGATCGGCGGGATCTACCGGCTCGCCGACGCCCAGGAGCTTCGAGGCGCCGCGTTCCACGGGCGACCGCGAACGGTAGAAGGCCGATTTCGAAAACGAAAGACCTACGCCGGAGGGCTCAACTCACTCGATGAAGCGCCGATATCTCCCCCGTCATGTTCGCGTCGACCGGTTGGAGATCCAGGCGCGCCACCGGATCCCGAGGATCCGCCCACGTTCGGCTCGCCGCGGCGGCGAGCCTCCTGATGACCCTGGCGCTGAGCGCCACGGCCCCCGCGGGGACGGCGGTCGCACGACACGAGAGAGCGATCGGCGCCAAGGCGATCGCGAAGGGCCTGAACTTCCCCGCGGCGTTCACGTTCGCGCCGGACGGCCGGATCTTCTACGGCGAACGGCTCACCGGCCAGATCAGGATCTACGACCCAAAGGATCGTTCGAACACCCTGTTCTACAAGGTCGGCCGTCTGCGCGCCGACCACGATCGCGGCCTGCTCGGGCTGGCGCTCGACCCTGGATATCCGAAGGTTCCGTACCTCTACGCGTACGTGACCAGAAGGACGTATCACGACGGCCTGCGCAACCAGATCCTGCGGATCGTGGACGTGCACGGCAGCGGCGCGAAGCCGCGGGCTATCTGGATGAGCAACACGCCATCCGGCGGGATCCACAACGGTGGCCGGATCCTGTTCGGGCCCGACGGGAAGCTCTACGCGTTCGAGGGAGCGCCGCACGAATACATGGCGCAAGATCTCACGATGGAGGCCGGCAAGGTTCTCCGGATGAACAGCGACGGCACGATCCCTTCGGACAACCCGTTCCCAGGCACGAGGATCTGGTCCTACGGCAACCGGAATTCCTACGGTTTCGCGTTCGACCCGATGACGGGACGCCTCTGGCAGACGGAGAACGGTCCGGAATGCAACGACGAGATCAACCTGATCGTCGGCGGTTCGAACTACGGCTGGGGGCCGACCGAGTCTTGCGACACGCCTCCCGCGCTCCCGCTGAACACGAACCAGGACGGACCGGACCCCGTCGCGCCGATCGAGTTCTTCCCGCATCCGCTCGCGGTGACGGGCATCGCGTTCTGCTCGGAGTGCCGGATCGCCCACAGCGAGGGCGACATGTTCTGGGGCGATTTCAAGAACGGGAACATCCACCGTGACATCCTGACGGCGGACCGAACCGACGTGGTTTCGACCCAGGTCGTGTACACGAACATGGGGCGGATCCTCTCGATGGAACGCGGCCCCGACGGCGCCTTGTACTTCAGCGACCTGCGGGACGGGGTCGGCGGGATCTACCGGCTCGTCAACACGTAGGGACCGCTGCCGCTACCTGCGGGTTTCAGTTCACGACGAACCACCCGACCGGCGTGTCCGACTTCACCGCCTTGTTCAGGGTGATCGTGAACCGGTCGTTCGCGACGTCAGGGACAGCGGACAGGACGTAACGCTTGCTGGAGTTGCCCTGCAGCACCGCCAGCACGAGGCTCTTCGGAGAGAGGGCGACGCTGGTCACGAGGATGGACTTCCGGCCGGCCAGGATCGTGACGATCCCGCATCGGCTGAACGCCCCGGGGCCCGATACCAGCAGCGCATCGCCCGAGAGCGACTCCGCGAACACCCCGGTCCCCTGGTCGGATCGACCACGAACGCCGGTCCCGACCCCGGACTCGCCCAGGACTCCGATCGCCGACGTGTCCTGCGACGCGTACCCGAAGACTCCGGTCTTCGCGGCGGGTGCGGGAGCGGTCGGCCCGCTCACCCCTTGCACGCCGGTGCTGGGCCCGTTGGCCTGACCCAGGACCCCTCTGCTCTGGTTCGACCACCCGTACGCGCCGACGCCCGCATCGGCGTAGCCAGCGGTGCCCGCGCCACCGGCCGAGGCGACACCCTGCACCGCGTCGCTCGTGCCCGTGTTCTGCACGCGGAAGGCCGCCGGCGCTCCGCCGACGCTGGCGAAGGCGACCGTCTCCGTTGAGGCGCTGTTCGGCTTGCCCAGGTACAGAGGATCGCCGTCGGCGGCAGACGCCGCTGGGGCGTTCGCGATGCTCTCGGCCGCCACGAGCCCGAGGAGGGCAGCCGCGCCGGCGAGGAACGAGCGCCGGGATCGCTGGGGGCCCTCCAGGGAGCTCTCCGCCGTCTCGGTCGTCGGAGCCACGGTGTGCGCGTCCATGAGCACTCCTCTCCGCCGGGCCGTCGGTGAGGGATGTCCGATCCCGGCGTTGCGAAGCACGCGCAGACGCGTTGGGGTTGCCTTAACGCGGAGGACACGAGGGGCCGCGTCCCCCGGCGCCCACATCCTCGCCCCGCAACTGGGCGAGCGCCTCGCCCGGCAGCGGGAACCACCGGATCCGCTCGAACTCCGCCGACCACACCGTGGCGTGGGGCGGCTCGGGTGGAGGCGCGGACTCCGCGTCACGGATGATGCGCCGCGCCTCGTCGAGGTACGGGCCGAGCGAGCGCTCGGGCTCCGTGGCCACCGGCTCCGGGAACCCGAGCGACGGCGACATGAACGAGACGTCGAGCAGGGATGTCCGCGGCCGCGTCGGACCCTCGTGGTGATGCCAGAGCCCCGAGCGCGGATCGAAGCGGTACAGAGGGAGGAGCTTCCAGCCCTCGTCCGCCAGCAGATGGACCGCCCGGATGATGTAGTCGAAGACCGTCTCGCTGGTGAAGTAGTTGAATCCGATCCGGACGAACGCGAGCTTCGCGCCGACGTGGCCACGCGAGACTTCCGCGTCCATGCGCTTCGACCAGTCGTCGTCGATCGGGACCATCCGGTGCATGTACGGACCCGCGCAGAAGCACCCGCTGCGCGACTGGATCCCGAACAGGTCGTTCAGCAGCGCGGTCACGAAGTTCGAGTGGAGCATGCCGCGCCCGTGCCGCAGGCCGAACGAGACGATCGCCAAGCGCTCCGCCTCCGTGTTGCCGAGGAGCTGGATCCGCGGGTTCGCGCCCCAGGACGCGAGCGCACGCCGCGCGAACCCCTCCTCGCGCCGCCGGATCTCATCGGTGCCGACCGCGTCCTTGAGCGCGAACACGAGCCCCGCGCGGATCGATCCGACGATCGCGGGCGTTCCCCCCTCCTCGCGGATCTCCGGGTCGGGGTGGTACGACTGCCGCGTCGGGCTGACGAACAGGATCGTGCCTCCGCTGGGCACGGTCGGCACGCGGCTGCGGAACAGCGCCCGCTTCGCGACGAGGACGCCCGGCGTCTCGGGCCCCCCGACGAACTTGTGGGGCGAGATGAAGACCGCGTCCTTGTACGCGAGGCGCGCGTCGGGATCGTCGGGCCGCGGGTTCATGTCGATCGCCAGGTACGGGCCGGCCGCGGCGTAGTCCCAGCACGAAAGGGCGCCGCGGCGGTGCAACACGACGCTGACCCGGTCGGCGTCGGTCACGATCCCGGTCACGTTCGACGCCGCGGAGAAGCTCCCGATCTTCAGGGGCCGATCCGCGTACCGCTCGAGCTGCGCTTCGAGGTCGTCGACGTCGACCCCCCCGTCCGGGTGCTCGCGGATCGGGACCACGTCCGCGATCGACTCCCGCCAGGGAAGCTCGTTCGAATGGTGCTCGTAGGGTCCGACGAACACCACCGGGCGTTCGTGCGCGGGAGGCAGATCACCGCCGTCCGGCGCCTGCGAGAGGCCGAGCACGAGGCGGAGCTTGTCGATCGCGCCGGTCACGCCCGACCCGCAGAAGAGGACCACGTCCTCGGCGCTCCCGTTCACGGCGCGATGGATGATCCCCCTGGCCTCCTCCCGCAGCGCTGTGGTCTGGAGCCCGGTCGCCGACGCCTCCGTGTGCGTGTTCGCGTACATGGGCAGGACCCGTTCCCGGATGAAGTCCTCGATGAACGACAGCGCCCGCCCGGATGCCGTGAAGTCCGCGTAGACGACGCGGCGGGGCCCGAACGGCCCGTCCAGGACGGCATCCTCGCCGATCACGGACGCGCGCACGCGTTCGATCAGCGCTTCGGTCGAGGTGCGTCCAGCTTGGGGATCCCAGGGACGCGCCCGACCGAAGGGCCTGAAGGGGAGGACCTCGAGGGGCGACCGCATGCGGGCAGGGCTCGTCACGGCGCCTCACCGTTCGGCATCAGCACCAGGTACGCCTGGAGCGTGAGGATGGCCACGATCGCGGTCCACTTGCCCGCCGGCAGCGTCACGCCGTAGCGGATCCGCTCGAACACGAGCAAGCCCACCTGCAGGCAGACGATCCATCCGAAGGTCACGGTGGAGAGATCCGCGACGCGAAGGCTGAGGGCGTAGACGGCGAACAGAAGGGCGAACGTGAGTAGCCCCGCCGCGAACACCCATCGGCTGCGGCCGAGGGCCCACTCCTTCGCGAACACGGCCCCGACGAAGTCGAGGGTCGCGAGGCCCATCATGGCCGCGAACAGCTCCACGGGGGAACCGGCCGATCGCACGGTCGCCACGCCGCTCATCGCACTCGCCGCCTGCCGACCAGGTGGAACTCGCGGCGGAGGTTCGCCTTCTCGATCGTCGCGGCAACCGGTATCGACTGCATCACGTCCCGAGCGTAGGAACGATCGACGGCGCTCACGAGCGGGTTTCCCCTACACGTCGATGGAGGCAAGCCCTGGTCTCGCGGTGGAAGCCGTGCTGGCTCGCCGTCGAGATCCGATCGACCGGCATGCCGGCCAGTGCGTTGACCTGACGGACGTCCGGCTCGGAGGACGCCCTGATCAGGGTGAACACGACCTCATCCACAGGCGATCAGCAGCGACCCGACGTGCCTGACCGACCGCCCGGCGGCTGACATCTCCAGGGCCGCCTCATCCAGACGCGGGACGGGATCGCGGAGTGTCCCGTCGTCGACGCCCGGCCGGTAGCGCTCGACCGGATACGTCGTCGCGTTCGAGCCGATCCGCCGTCCGGTTCCCATCGGCGACGACGCCACGGCCACGGCCGTGGACCGGAAAGAGGCGACCTCCCCTATGCGCGGTCGGCGCCGGTCACTGCCACGCTGCCGTCGGCGACGAGGCGCGTGAGCTCGCTGCGCGATCCGATCTCGAGCTTCCGGTAGATCCTGGTCAGGTGCGCCTCGACGGTCGCGACGCTCATGAACAGCGCCTGTGCGATCTCCTTGTTCCGCTTGCCCTGCGCGACGAGCGCCGCGACCCGACGTTCGGTGGGCGTCAACGCGCCGGTGGCCCGGCCGGGTGCCGCGCGCTCGAGATCCTCCGCCGCCCGCGCCTCCCACAGGACGGCCCCCATGTCGGCGAACCGGCGGCGCGCATCCTCGAGCGCGTCGGCCGCCAGCGTGCGATGACCGCCCCTCAGCAACGCGCGCCCACGGGCGAGCACGGAGCGAGCCGCATCGACGCGGAACCCGAGCCGGTCGAAGGCAGCCGCCGCATCGTCGAGCGGGACCATGGCAGCGTCGGCCTCGCCCCGGGCGGCGAGCACGATCCCTCGGGCGCGGTCGTGCATCGCCTTGACCAGCGGGTTGCCCATGGCGTCCGCCTGGCGTGTCAGCCGCTCCAGCAGGTCCTCCGCCGCAGCCGTGTCGCCCGAGATCGCGAGCGCCTCCACCGCATCCGGCAGAGCGCCGATCACGGCCGGATTGCCGATCCCCATCTCCTCGATCTCCTGCGCGGCCGTGGCGAGCTCGCGCGCCGCGACGGTCGCGTCGCCCTCCGAGAGCGCGAGGAGCCCGAGCAGCGTGCGGGCGCGCGCCACGGCGGGCCGCTCGCCCCGCTTCGCGGCCCACGCCAGGATGCGGTCGGTCAACGAACGCGCCTCGTCCGCCCGGCCGACCCACGCCGCGACGAGCGCCTGCGGGTAGAGGATCCACGCCTCGACGTGCGCGTCCTCGGTGTCCCGCGCGGCCTGCAGCGCCTGGTGGACGAGGTCGTCGGCCAGAGCGAGGTTCCCCTCGTAGCACGCCGTGCTCGCGAGCGCGTAGAGGCTGTACGGGCGCCAGCGTTCGTTGCCGGCCTCGACGGTCCCCGCGTACGCCTCCTCGTACATCCCGCGAGACCCGGCGAGGTCGCCGGACATCCGAAGCTGGCTCGCGAGGAACATCCGCGGGCCTCCCCAGAGCCGGGGCTTCCCGATCTCCTCCTCGAGCGCGATGGCCCGGTCGAGCAGGTCCCGGCGCGACGTGCCCGCGATCGTCTCCAGCTGCGCGAGGCCGGACGCCGCGGACATCTCGAGCTCGTGATCGCCCAACCGCTCAGCGATCTCGAGGGCCCGGCGCGAGAGCTCGATCCCGCCTGGGAAGTCACCGAGGAACTGTCCGCGCATCCACCCCAGCAGGTCCAGGACACGCCCTCGGAGCAGCTCGTCGTCGCCGGCGTCGTCCAGGGCGCGGAGCAAGAACGCCTCACCGGTCGCGAGGTCGTCATCCTCGAGCTCGGCCCGGCGGATGCATGCCTCCGCACGCGCGGCGCCGGGGGGGGATGTGGCGATGAGCCGATCGGACAGCTCGAGCGCGCGGCTCACCTCGCCAGCCGAGGCCAGGTAGCCGATCTCGGCCATCGCGCGGCGGCGGAGCGCATCGCCGTCGGCGGACGGCGTGAGCCGCACCCCGTGGCCCGCGAACTCCGCGGCGACGTCGGAAGCGCCACGGCGACTCGCGCGTTCGGCTGCCTCCTCGAGCAGGGTCGCGACGTCCGCATCCGGTGCGTCGGTCGACAGAGCCAGGTGCCGCGCGCGCACGTCCGGAGCCTCCGAGAGCCCGGCGAGCCGCGCGTGCAACGCGCGGCGCGCCATCGGGCCCATCCGTGCGTACACCGCCGACGCCAGGAGCGGGTGCGGGAACCGGACCACGAGATCGTCCTCGACGGTCAGCAACCCCTGCCCCTGCGCCACGAGCAGCAGGCCGTCCACGTCGGAGTCCGGCATGGCGTCGCGAAGGTCGACGACGTTCGTGCGGCCGAGCCCGGAGACGACCTCGAGCAGCGGGGAGAGCTCGGACGGGGCGGCCTCGAGCCGCCCGGCGACCGCCCGCTGCAGCGAGTCGGGGAGCCGGACGCGCCCCGGTGAACCGCGGGAGAGCTCGGCCGCCGACAGGACTCGGGCCAACTCGATCGCGTACAGCGGGTTGCCGCCGGAGATCTCGTGGATCCGTCGGAGCATCGGTCGCGAGATCGCGCTCACGGTCTGCGCGAGGACCTGCCGCAGCTCCTCCAGGCTCAGAGCCGCCAGGTCGAGCGTGTCACAGCGAGCGCCGAACAGCGTGCCCTCGACGTCGAGGGGTTCCGTGCGGTCGGCGCCCGAGCGAACCGCCGCGATCAGCCCGACCGGCCGGGCGTCGGACCTGCGGAAGGCGAACCGAAGGGCTCGCGCGGTGGCCGGGTCCAGCCACTGGAGGTCGTCGATCGCCACCACCACGGTGCGGTCTTCACTGAGGCGACGGAGCGCTTCGGACGCGGTCCGTCCCGCGGCGAATGGATCGTCGCCGGCCCGGACCGACGCGCCGTCCACGTCGGTCTCGCGGAGGATGTCGAGCAGCGCGATGAGCGGGACCGGCATCTCCTCCTCGGCCGGCCTGGCCGTGAGGACGATGTGGTCCGCCAGCCGGCACCGTTGGACAGCGAGCCGCCACAGCGTCGACTTGCCGATCCCGGGCTCACCCCGGATGAGGAGCGCGCGGGCCCCCGCGGGCACGCCTTCGACGAAGGAGTCGATCCGAGACAACTCCCCCCCGCGTCCCACGACGACCGGAACGTCCGCGGCCGGCGGCGCGGCATGGCGCATGCTGGATTATATGGAGCCTCCGGCGACCGGCGGGGCGGCCGGTTCGGCCTCGCTTGTCGGAGCGACCGACACACGCCCGTCGGCGACGAGGCGCGTGAGCTCGCTGCGCGAACCGATCCCGAGCTTCCGGTAGATCCGCGTCAGGTGCGCCTCCACGGTGGCGATGCTCATGAACAGCGTCTGACCGATCTGCCGGTTCTTCATCCCCTGCGCGACGAGGCCGGCGACCCGGCGCTCGGCGGGCGTGAGCTCTCCGGCGGCCCGACCGGCGGCCGCGCGCTCGAGCTCGGCGGTCGCGAGGCGCTCCCACCGAGCGGCGCCCATCGCGGCGAAGCGACCGCGGGCCTCCGCCAGCGCGTCCGCGGCGAGGTTCCGATGGCCGCCTCGCAGGAGCGCGCGACCCCGGCCGAGAAGCGCCCGAGCCGCGTCGGGCCGATGTCCGAGCCGGTCGAAGCCATCCGTCGCGGCGGCCAGCAGGTCGGCGGCTCCATCCGCGTCGCCCCGGGCGAGCAGCACCATGCCCTCGCTGCGATCGGCCACGGCCGCCGCCAAGGGCGTTCGAACCGATGCCGCCTGCCGCCGGAGCCGCTCGAGCAGGGCCCGAGCGCCGTCGTCGTCACCGAGGCGGGCCAGCGCCTCGATCGCGTCGGGGAGCACGGGGAATACGCCGGGATGTTCGATCCCGAGCTCGTCGAGGACGTCGGCGACCTCCGTCAGCTCGCGGGCCGCGACCCCGAACTCGCCTTCGCTCAGTGCCAGCAGGCCGAGCACGGCATTCGCCCGGACGATCCCGAGCCGCTCGCCGCGCTGCTTCGCGCCCTTCGCCAGCCGGCCGGCCGTCGCCCTGGCTGCCGCGGCGCGGCCGAACCAGGCGTCGACCAGGGCCTTCGGATAGAGCAGCCACCGTTCGGCCTCCGTGTTCTCGGCGTCGAGCGCGGCCTCCGTGCCCTGGGCGACGAGTTCCTCGGCTCGCGCGAAGTCCCCGGCCGCGCAGTGGACCAGTGCGAGGTCACACAGGCGGTAGGGCCGCTGGAACTCGGTTCCGGAGCGCACGAACTCGTCGAAAGCTCGTTCGAACAACGCTTGCGCCTCGGCCAGGTCGCCCGCCCAGAGCGACAGCCTGGCCAGGAAGATCCTGGGCCGCCTGGCGAGCGGGGGGCCTCCGATCCCCTCGGCGAGCTCGAGCGCACGAGCCATGCGCTCGGGACGAGGATCACCCGCCATCGCCTCGATCACCGCGATGGAGGACTCCGCGAGCATCTCCAGCTCGGCGTCGCCGGTCCGCTCGGCGATGGTGGCCGCCTCGCGCGCACAGGCCATCCCGCCGCGGAGGTCGCCGCGGATGATGCCGCGCATCCACCCGAGCAGGTCGAGGAGCCGGCCCCGGAGCAGATCGTCCCGTGTCACATCGAGTGCCTGCAGGAGCACGGACTCCCCCGCGCCCAGGTCCAGGTAGACGCGCTCGACGATCGCCTGGGTCCGTGCCGGCCCGGGGGGAAGCGCCCCGATCATCTCGTCGGCGAGCGCCAGCGCGCGCTTCGGTTCGCCCGCAGCCGCCAGGTGGACGATCTCAGCCACGGCGCGCCGCTGGCCGGCCTCGGCGTCTGCGGCGGGCGTGAGCCTGATGCTGTGCCGGTCGAACTCGGCGGCGACGTCGAACGCCCCGCGGGCCCCCGCACGCGCGCTCGCGTCCTCCAGCAACCCCGCGACGGCCGCGTCCGGCTCCTCCGCGGACAGCGCGAGGTGGCGCGCTCGATCGTCCGGCTCGCTCGCCCGATCGGCGAGCCGAGCGTGTAACGATCGCCTCGCGAGCGTGCTCATGCGCGCGTGGACCGCCGACGCCAGGAGGGGGTGCGAGAAACGCACCTCGAGATCGGGCTCCACCACGAGCAGGCTTTGCTGCTCCGCCGCGTCCAGCAGCGCGTCGAACTGCGTGGCGTCGACGGCTCCGCGCAGCGCCGTCACGCTCGTCGGTCCCATCGCGGAGACGGTCTGGAGGACCGGGATCAGCTCGGGGGGCACGGTGTCAAGCCGGTCCGCGATCGCTCCATGGATGCTGTCCGGCAGCGAGGGATCCTCCGTCGATCGCGGGGAGCCGCTCGCCCGCACACCGCGGGCGATCTGGATCGCGTAGAAGGGGTTGCCCCCCGAGATCTCGTGGATCCGCCGCAGCATGGGGCGCGAGATCGACGAAACGACGCCGGCGAGGACCTTCCGAAGGTCCTCCACGCCGAGCGGCTCGAGCTCGATCGTCTCGACCCGGTCCGCCGCGAGCGTCCGGGCGGAGTCGAGCGGGTCACGCGCCTGCCGGTCCGGCCTGGCCGCGGCCAGCACGGCGACCGGCTCTCGATCCAGCCGCCGAAGCGCGAACCGGAGCGCCCGTGCGGAAACCGAATCGAGCCATTGCAGGTCGTCGATCGCGATCACGACCGGACCGCTCTCCGCGAGGACCCGGAGCGCATCGAGCGTCGCGCGCCCGGGGAGGTAGGGATCACCCTCCCGCAACGACGACGGGTCGACCTCGAGGACGACGCCCTCGAAGAGGTCGGAGAGGCCGAGGAACGCCACCGGCATCTCCTCTTCCGCCGGCCGGGTCACGAGCGCACGGTAGCTTTCGGCCCGGCACCGATCGACCGCGTGGCGCCACAGGGTGGTCTTGCCGATCCCGGGTTCGCCGCGCAGCACGAGCGCGCGCGCTCCTTCTGGGACGGCGGCGACGAACGCCTCGATGCGGGACCGCTCGGCCTCCCGCCCAACGAGGAGTTGGTCGCCGGCGACCGGAGGCGATATGCCACCCATGTCCGATTATAGGAAGGGGCCCCGAGCGCGATGACGCGTCCCCGGGCGCCAGGGGCTAAAGTACGGACCCGACCATGCCTGACGATGAGCGTTCGACGACCGGCGGCGACGCGAGCTTCGCGGACCGGCTCTGGTCCCTGCTGCGGCACGGCACGACCGCACATGTCGCCGTGTACCGCGCCACCGACGGACGCGTCGGCGGACGATTCCCCGGAGCCCCGCCGATGCTGCTGCTCCACCACGTCGGGGCGAAGACCGGAACGAGCCGAACGACGCCGCTCGCTTACATCACGGACGGCGACGCCATCGTCATCGTCGCCTCCAAGGGCGGCCATCCCAACAACCCGGCGTGGTTCCACAACCTGGTCGCGAACCCGGACACGGTGATCCAGATCGGGTCCGAGACGCGCGCCGTCCGTGCGAGGACGGCCGACCCCAAGGAGCGGGCCCGCCTGTGGCCGGAGGTCGTCGCGGCGTACAAGGGGTACGGCGATTACCAGCGCAAGACGGACCGCGAGATCCCGCTCGTGATCCTGGAGCCGCGCACCCCCGTGCCGCGCGACCAGCTGCGAGACGAACAGCGGGTCGGTCCTGCGTCGGATCTCCCGCCGGGCACCGTGACCGGCGCCGGGCGGTGGGCGGTCGGGAACGCGGACGGGCGGTACTTCGCCGTCAGCCGGCGGTGCCGGCACCTCTACGCGGACCTGGCGAGCGGCCGCATCGACAAGCGCGACGGTTGCCTGGTCTGCCCGTGGCACGGGGCGAAGTACGACGTCACCACCGGCCGGATGGTGCGCGGCCCACAGGCCGGCTTCGAGAAGGTCCCAGGCCTCGACGCCGCGTACGAGGCGCTCACCCGGGTCGTGCCCCTCGCCCGCGGTCGAGTCGTCGAACGGGACGGGATCCTGTTCGTCCGGGAACGCCGATCGGAGGATGGGACGGATGAGCACGCAGGCGGGTGAAGCGGTCGACGTGATCGGCGAGGTCACCGAGCTCCTGCAGCACCTGATCCGCAACGGATGCGTGAACGACGGCACCGCAGCATCCGGCCAGGAGGTGCGCAACGCCGAGCTCCTCGCCACGTACCTCGGCGGCACGGGCCTCGACCTCGAGCGGTACGAGCCCGCTCCGGGGCGAGGGAACGTCGTGGCCAGGATCGAGGGGAGCGACCCGGCCGCCCCGACCCTGCTCCTGATGGGCCACATGGACGTCGTGCCCGTCAACCCAGACGGGTGGCGGAACGACCCCTTCGGTGGCGAGCTGATCGACGGGGAAGTCTGGGGCCGGGGCGCGGTCGACATGCTGAACGAGACCGCCTCGATGGCCGTGGCGTTCAAGCGCCTGGCACAGAGCGGGTTCCGTCCGAGGGGAACCCTCGTGTACCTCGGCGTCGCCGACGAGGAGGCACTCGGAACGTACGGCGCCGCGTGGCTCCTCGAGCACGAGCCCGACGCGGTCCGAGCCGACTACGTGATCACCGAGTCGGGCGGCTTCGCGATGCCCCTGCCGTCGAGGTCCGGCGGCGTGAAGCTCCCGGTGATGGTCGGCGAGAAGGGCGCGTTCTGGGCGCACATCCGCGTGAAGGGAACCCCGGGCCACGGTTCGATGCCGCTGCGAACCGACAACGCGCTGGTGAAGGCGGCGCGGGTGGTCGGACGGCTCGCGGAGTTCCACCCGCAGACCCAGATCGGTGAGATCTGGCAGGGCTTCGTGGAGGCCGCCGACCTCCCGGACGACCTCTCGGAGATGCTCATGGACCCTGCGTCGCTCGATGCGTTCGTCGCCTCCGAGGAGACCGACATCGGCCTCGCGCGCATGATCCACGCGTGCACGCACACGACGATCGCGCCCACGATCGCGCACGGAGGCGTGAAGACGAACGTTATCCCCGACCGTGTCGACCTGCAGGTGGACATCCGAACGCTCCCCGGCGAGACGGACGACGACGTCCGCGCGATGCTGTTCGAGGCGATCGGCCCCGAGCTGGCGCACGACGTGGAGATCGTCGCCGACGCCTCGAACCCGGCGAGCGCCTCCCCGATCGAGACGCCGTTGTGGGATTCGCTCGCGAAGGTGAGCGGCGCGCTCGTGCCCCTCGCGTCGACGGTCCCGTTCATGCTGGTCGGCGCGACGGACGCCCGCTTCTTCCGGTGGGCCGGCGTGCCCTCGTACGGCTACGGGCTGTTCAGCGACCGGATCTCGTTCGCTGACTTCGGCTCGATGTTCCACGGTGACGACGAACGGATCGACCAGGAGTCGCTCGGCCTGTCCGAGGCGCTCTGGGAGGGGGTCGCGCGCGACTTCCTCGGGTGAGGTGAGCGGACGAGGACACGCGTGCCGGAGCCAGCCCGAGAAGGGAACCGGGGTCACGCTCGAGCTGCCCGCGCCACGGTAGGCCGTTCCGACGAGCCGGAACGGCGGTGCGGGTTGCGTCGAAGGGCTACAGTCCGGACCGCCTTCCGGCCGATGCTCTTCCCGGAGCGTGGACTCGCGAAGAGATCATCGGCCGGGGAGGTCGCCTGACGGCGACGGGTTCCGCATCCTCACGGCGACGTTGGCCGGATCGCCCGATGCCGTGTCGTGCTGGGAGCGCCAGGACGCACGCGACCTGCGGCTCATCCGCGCGAACGACCGGTTCCTGAGCCTGATCGCCATCGAGGGCTCTCCTCCCGCGGCGGCTCCGCCCATCGACGCCGTCCCACCCCTGCCGCCGCACGGCGTCGTGCTCCTGCATCGCGCGTTGGACTCGGGCGAACCGGTCACCCTGGACGGGTGCGCGGTTCAGATGCCCGGCGGCGGGATCCGCCGCTTGGACATCACGCTGACGCCCGCCGAGGGCACCGCGCACCCGACCGTCGTCATGACCATGCGCGACGTGACGCGCATGCATCAGCTCGAGGCCATGAACCGGATCAAGGACGAGTTCGTCGCGAACGCGTCGCACGAGCTCCGCACGCCGCTGACCGCGGTCCTCGGGAGCCTCGCCACGATCGCTCGCGGCGCGGATCTGCCCGACGAGGTCCGTCGGGAGCTGCTGGACGCGGCCGAACGACAGGCCCGGCGGCTGGGAGAGCTCCTGGAGAACCTGCTCGCGGCCTCGCGGCTGGCCGGCGCCGAGCCCGCCGTCGCGACCGAGGAGGTCGACGTTCGGAGCTTCGTCCACGAGATCGCCGGCACGCTCCGCTCCCGGGCTCCCCACCGGACCATCCGGGTCCGGGTGACCGGCACGCCGGTCGTCACCAGCGACCCGACGCTGCTGTACCGGGTCCTGTACAACCTCGGCGACAACGCGCTGAAGTACTCGGACGGCCCCGTCGCGCTCGGAGCGCGCGTCGCCCGAGGCGCGGTCCGGATCGACGTCGCGGACCGCGGCATCGGGATCGGCGACCAGGATCTGACGAGGATCTTCGAGCGCTTCCAGCAGCTGGGCGGGTCGGGCGCGCGGCGGGTGGGCGGGGTCGGCCTGGGCCTGTACCTGTCCAGCCGGCTGGCGAGCGTCCTGGGTGGGCGGATCGACGTTCGGAGCGAACCCGGCGTCGGATCCACGTTCACCCTGATCCTGCCGGTCCAACCTCAGATGAGCTTGCTGGATCTGAGCGGCGACGACGAACTGCAGGAGGTAGCGACCTCGACGTAGGGCTCCGGTGCCGACGTGGACTTCGGCGTCGAACTAGACGGCGAAGCGAACGTGCATCACGTCGCCCTCTCGAACCATGTAGTCCTTGCCCTCCACGCGCAGCAGGCCCTTCCCCTTTGCTTGGTCCCAGCCACCGGCGCCCACCAGGTCGTCGTAGCCGACGACCTCCGCGCGGATGAACCCCCGCTGGAGGTCCGAGTGGATCACGCCCGCCGCCTCCGGCGCGGTCGCTCCCGAGCGCACCTCCCACGCGCGGGTCTCGTCCTCCCCGGTGGTCAGGAACGTGATCAGGTCCAAGGCCCGGTAGGACGCGGCCACGACGGATCCGAGGCCGGGCTCGTGCACGCCGAACTCCTCGAGCAACGCCCGCGCGTCGTCCTCGGGCATGCCGGCGGTCTCCGCTTCGATCTCCGCCCACACCCCGACCGCGCCGTCGGGCAGGCCGTCCGGGATCGCTTCGCCCTCCTCCAGGTTCGCCACGACCACCACCGGCTTCTGCGTCAGCGGTGCGATCCCGCGCAACGATCGCAGGGCCTCCTCGTCGAAGGCGCCGTCGCGGATCGGACGCTCCTCCGACAGTGTCGCCAGCGCGCGCTCGAGCGTCTCCACCTCGAAGGCCGCCTCCTTCGCGGTGGGGCCCTTCATCCGCTTCCGCGCGCCCTCCAGCGCCGACTCGACGACCGCCAGGTCCGCCAGGATCAGCTCCGCGCCGACCTCCGCGAGGTCCGCCGCCGGGTGCCGATCCGCCCCGAACGCCCGGACCACGATGCACAGCGCGTCCGACTCCCGAAGCGCCGCCACGGCCTGCGCGCTGGTCCCGCCCGGCACGTCGGTGAAGCGCACCTGTGCGTGCACGCGCTTGCGGGATCGCTCCATCCCCGAGAGCACGTCGATCCGCGGGTCCGGGACCGGGACGACGGCCTGATTCGCGCGACCGCCCGCCGCGCCGGCGTGCGTCAGTGCCGTGAACAGCGTGGACTTCCCCGAGTACGGGAGCCCGACCAGGCCGACGTCCTTCACGTTCGATCTCCTCTCCGTGTTCCCTTGGACGAACCGGGCCGGCCCTCGCGGCGATCGCACGGATCTACGCGCCGCGGGAACGCCGACCTCGGCTACGATGATGGCCGATGAGCACCCGACCGTGCGCGCGCTGCGGCACCCGCATCGCCACCGACCAGTACCTGTGCGCCGACTGCCGCGAGGAGCGGCCGCTCGTGAGCACGCCGGCAGCGGGCGCTTCGGCGGAGGGCGCCTCGACCACGGATCCACCGACGATCCGGCCCGTCGCGCCGGCCGGCCGCACCCTGTGGCGGGGCCGGCCGATCGCCCGCGGGATGGTGCTGCCCAGCCGCACCCAGTACCACGGCACGATGTTCGGCTTCATCGCGATCGCGGTCGCGATCACGATGGCGGCGGCGGTCCTGGTGAACAAGGGCGTCGGGCCGTTCATCGTGACGCAGGTACATCCGAGCGGGTCGAACGGCGTCGTGGCCGTCGCGGGCCTGGTCCGCAACGGCGGGAACCACGCCGGCCGCGCGCGATGCGTGGCGACGTGGACGAACACGCAGGGCGGCCGCCAGCAGAGCGGCGTCGTGCAGACCGGGCCGATCGAGCCGCAGCGGTCCGTCCAGGTGTCGATCCCCCTCACGAACCTCGTCCAGGCGCCGGACGACGTCGGCATCGACTGCAAGTAGGCAGCCCCGGAAGCCCCCCGGGGAGCTTCCGCCCCATCAGTGACGGTGGAAGTCGATCCGCTCCTCGCGGTGGAGCCTGACGAACGCCTCGACCACGCGCGGATCGAACTGCGTCCCCGAGGACAGCTTCATCCTGCGGATCGCCTCCGACTCGGCCAGCGCGTCCCGGTAGGGACGGTCCGTCGTCATCGCGTGGAAGGCGTCGCACACGAACACGATCCTCGCCTCGAGCGGGATCTCCTCGCCGGCCAGGCCATCCGGGTATCCCTTCCCGTCCCAGCGCTCGTGGCACGCCCGGATGATCGGGCGGATCGGCTGGAGGAACGGGACCGGCGCCAGGATCTGTTCGCCGATCTCGGGGTGCAGGTTCATGATCCGGCGCTCCTCGGCCGTGAGCGGTGACGGCTTGCGGATGATCTCGCTGGGGACGCCGATCTTGCCGATGTCGTGGAACAGCGCCGAGATCTCGAGCCGCTTCAGCTCGTCGCCCCCCAGCCCGAGCTCGGCGCCGACGGTCAGCGACATCTCCGCCAGCGCGCGCGCGTGGTCGCTCGTGTACTCGTCCTTCGCCTCGAGGGCGTTCGCCAGCGCCTCGATCGTCGAGACGTAGGTCCGTTCCAGCTCGGCGTACCGCATCGCGTTGCCCATCGCGAGCGACGCGATGTCCGCGATGCCGCGCGCGAGCCGGATCTCGCGTTCGCTGAATCGATGTCCCGGCGCGAGCCCGACGACCGCGATCAGGCCGACGCCGTCCGGGTCCCAGCGCATCGGCGCCGCCAGCGTCGGCCTCGGCGGGTGGAACGTCCGGTACTGGCGAGGCACCTTGCGCAGTGCCGACGCCGGGATGACGAACGGCTCGGTCATCGATCGCATGATCGACTCGGCCACCTCCGCGGGCGCGCTCATGTCGGTCAGCGAGTCCGCCATGTCCTCCCCGTAGCCCAGGTGCGCCACCATGCGGTACCGGCGATCCACGTCGAGGACCCATGCCTCGGCGACGGCGCACCGGATGAGCCCCGGGATCGCCGCCAGCGCCTGCTCCCAGATCGATGTGGCATCCCGCGCCTGGGTCAGCGCCTCCGACAGCTCGAGCAGGGCGCCGGAGACCTCGGCGGACTCGCGTTCGTTCTGGAAGAGGCGCGCGTTCTCGATCGCCACCGCCGCGTGCGAGGCGAGGACCTCGAGGAGCCGGAGGTCGCTCAAGTCGAACTGGTCGATGCCCAGCTTCGACAGCGTGACCGTGCCGGTGACACGGTCTCCGAACGCCATCGGCACGCACAGGATCGATTCGTCGATGTCGATCGTGCCGGGGAGCAGCACCGAGAACTCGCAGGTCGTCGCGTTCGGCGCGTAGAACGGTTGCCCGGTCTCGGCCACCCGACCGGTGATCCCCTCGCCCATCTTCGTCACCAGCGCGTCGAAGGTCTCGCCCCGGTACTCGAGCGAGCTCCCCGCGGAACGAAACCGGGAGCAGGGTCTCGCCGTCGGGCTGGAGGAGGTGGACACGGCAGTTGTGGTAGTCGATCAGGCTGCGCAGCTCAGCGGTGATCGTCTCGCTGATCCGCTGGACGTCGTTCAGCCGGTTCAGCTTCTGCGACAGGCTCTGGAGCATCTTCAGGTGCGCGACCGACCGCAGTTCGTCGCCCAGAGCCAGGTCCGCGGGCCGCGGTCGCGCGGATCCGTCGGGCGGCGCGGACCGGGCGCTCCCCGAACGGCGCTGCGTGGCCTTGGGCGCTACCTGGTCGTGGCCCCACACGGTGATCCGGTCCTTGCCCGCCGCCTTCGCCTCGCGGAGCGCTGCATCGGCGCATGCGACCAGGTCTCGCGCCGCCGAGGCCTGGGCCGGACCCTCGGCGATCCCCACGCTGATCGTCACGCTGCCCGCGTCGGTGACCGTGACCGCGCCGACGACGCAGCGGAGGCGCTCGCCGAACGCGGCGGCCCCGACCCCGTCCACCCCGGGCAGGATGATGGCGAACTCCTCGCCCCCCACGCGGCACGCGATGTCCCCCGGCCGGCAGATCTCGCGCGACGCGGCAGCGACCCCCTGCAGGACCTGGTCGCCGACGAGGTGCCCATAGGACCCGTTGACCCGGCTGAAGTCATCGATGTCGTAGAGCAGGAGGCTGACCGGCGCCTTGCGCAGCGACGCCCTGCGGAGCTCCTCCGCGAGTCGTTCGTGGAAGAACCGGTGGTTGTACAGGGCCGTGAGGTGGTCGGTGACCAGCTCGCGTTCGAGGCGCTCCCGGATCTCCGCGTTGTCGATCGCGAGGGCCGCGAGCCCGCCGAAGCGGATCGCGCGGGCGAACTCGTCCTCGTCGAAGACGTTCCCCTCGCCGAGCCGGTACAGGCAGAGCACGCCCTTCAGCTCGTCGCGCGCGACCAGCGGGATCGTGATCAGCGACTCCGGTTCGTCCGGCGTCCCGTCGATCTGGACCGCCCTGGGGTCGATCATGACCTCGCGGATCAGCTGCGGTTCGCCGGTCTCCGCGGTCCACCCCGTCAGCCCCTGGCCGAAGGCCATCGGACCCATCGCCAGGATCTCCTCGGCCCACTTGTCACGGACGAGGACCGGCCGCAGGACCCGCAGGGGGAGGTCAGCCCGGTAAACGGTCAGCGTGTCGTGGGGGACGATCTCCCGAAGGCCGTCCGCGACGGCCTCGAGCACGCGATCCAGCGAGCCCTCGGACACGAGCAGCTGCGTGATGTCCCCGAGCAGCCGGTCCGTCGATCCGTCGGGGTCACGGGGTGTGGGTGCGGGGACGCCCTGGACCTGCACGCTGCGGAGCGGGCGATCCGCGCCGCTCTGCGTGGCTCCGGCTCCGATCGAACGACGCTGTCCCATCCGGTCGTCTCCCTCTCGGGCATCCGCCCCGCCCCGCGGGGCCGTACCTGTCGATTCACAGGCTCCCGTATTACATCGGTCGTCCTCCCCCGCATCAACAACGGAAGGGACCGAAAGGCGGATGCCATATACGGACGAAACAGGATATCTCCGGCTGCGGTTCGTGGCTTGCAACCGTGGCGAGGTCGTTCGCCGTCGCGACGGGAGGGTCGTGATGCTGCGATAGGCTTCAGGCGTGATGGACCCTCACGTCCGGTTCGACGGCCACCCCGCGCTCGAGCACCCCGCGCTCGTGTGCGCGTTCCACGGCTGGAACGACGGCGGCGAGTCGGCCTCGGTCGCTGCCCGCTACCTCGGTGAGCGCTGGGGAGCCACGCGGTTCGGGTCGATCGACCCCGAGGAGTTCTACGACTTCCAGGTGAACCGACCCACGGTACGGCTGGAGGACGGCGTGACCCGCGTGATCGAGTGGCCGGACGCCGCGTTCGCCGCCGCCTCGCCGCCGGGGCGCGACGTGATCTTCCTCACCGCGCCGGAGCCGAGCGTTCGGTGGCGATCGTTCACCGAGGCCGTCCTCGACGTCTGCCGCGAGTTCCGGGCGGACCTGCTCGTGACGCTCGGGGGATTCCTGGCCGACGTGCCGCACGACCGGCCGGTGCCGGTGGTCGGTTCCGCGCGCGACGGGCCCGAGGCCGAGCGGCTGGGGCTCACCGACTCGCGCTACGAGGGGCCGACCGGGATCCTCGGCGTGCTCCACGACGCGGCGAACCGCGGCGGCCTGCGTTCCGTCAGCCTGTGGGCCGCGGTTCCCCACCACCTCCCGGCTGGTCCGAACCCCAAGGCCGCGCTGGCGCTCGTCGAGCGGGCGTGCGCCGTGCTGGGGACCCAGGTGGACACCGACGACCTCGAGCTCGCCGTCGGTCGCTGGGAGCGAGGCGTTGCCCGGCTGCTCGAGGAGAACGACGACCTGCGCGAATACGCCTCCGGGCTGGGGCGCGAGGCCGACGATGGGGACGATGAACGCACCCTCGACCCGTCGGGGCAGTCGTCCTTCGGATCGCTCGCCGACCTCGGGATCGAGCAGATCCCCTCCGGCGACGCGCTCGCCGCCGAGGTCGAACGCTTCCTGAGGGATCAGCCACCGCGCGACCCCGGCGACGACGGCTGACGGTCGACGGGCGGGACGCGGGAAGGACCCATGGGCGAGCGAGCCACCGAGCGGCACCTGGTCGCGAGGCTCTCCGGGCGCAAGGCCCCGTTGCGGCCGCACGAGGGCCCGCTCGCGGACGCGGACACGAAGCGCCCGAGCGCGAAGAGCGGGGCGCTGCGCGCCGGGGTGTTCGGCGTCAACGACGGACTCGTGTCGAACCTCTCTCTGATCATGGGGTTCACCGGCGCCGCCGCTGACAATCAGGTGGTGCTGCTGGCCGGCATCGCCGGCCTGCTGGCCGGGGCGTTCTCGATGGGCGCGGGCGAGTACGTCTCGATGAAGGTGCAGCGGGAGCTGTTCGAGCGCCTCCTGCACATCGAGGCCCACGAGCTCGCGACGATCCCCGAGGAGGAGATGCGCGAGCTCGCCGAGATCTACGAGCGGAAGGGGTTCCCGAAGGAGCTGGCCGAACAGGCCGCGCGCGTCGTGATGGAGGATCCGGAGGTCGCGCTCGAGACCCACGCCAGGGAGGAGCTCGGGCTCGATCCCGATGACCTGGGGTCACCATGGGGGGCGGCGATCTCGTCGTTCCTCACCTTCACGCTGGGCGCCGCCATCCCGCTCCTGCCCTTCGTGGTCGGCTCCGGGACGGCGGCGGTGATCGCCGCGATCGCCATGAGCGGCGTGGCGCTCTTCGCGGTCGGCGCGGCGATGTCGCGGTTCACCGGCCGTTCGCCGATCCTCTCCGGCCTGCGGATGCTCGTGGTCGGCGCGCTCGCCGCCGGAATCACCTACGCCGTCGGGCATCTGCTGAACGCCAGCGTCGGCGTCTGAACCCCGTACTCATCCAGCGCCGGCCGCGGCGGCGTCGGCCACGATCACCAACCGGCCGGGGGCGATCCGTGCCGCGGGCACGTCCCGTCCGGCCAGCAGCCACGAGAGGGGCTCCCGCTTGCCGCTCCCGGAGACGAGGAACGCCCCGAGCGCCGCCGACGACAGCGCCGGCACGGTCATCGAGACGCGCGGGACGAACGGCTCGAACCCGGCCTCCGGGACGCGCACGACCCATCGCTGCGTCTCCTCCACCTCGGGCCTGCCCGGGTACAGCGACGCGGTGTGCCCGTCGGGCCCGAGCCCGTAGACGGCCAGATCGAACCCGAGCTGTGCGCCGAACCGTTCGTGGAGCACGCGCTCGTACCCCTCGGCATCGCACGTCGCGCCGTCGATCGGGTACGCGCGTGCCGGAACGTGATCCAGCAGGGCGCGCGCCGCCATGCGCGCGTTCGACCGCTCGTCGGATGCCGGCACGCAGCGCTCGTCGCCGAAGAAGCATTCGAGTTCCCGCCACGGGTAGTCGACCTGCGCGAGGGCCCGGTAGAAGGCCTCGGGCGTCGAACCGCCGGACAGGACGACCGTGCGGGGACCCACCTCGAGGAACAGCTCGACGGCCGCGGCGGCGACGTCGTCGACGACGAGGAGCTCCGGTTCGATCCGATCCATCGCCCGCCGCCGGTCGGAGCGCGAACCCAGCCGCCGCTCGCTACCCGACGATGGACGCGAGGGTGCCCCTCAGCGCGTCGTACTTCGCCGGACCGAGCTTGCGACGGATCCTCGCCTCGGCGGCCGTGACCGCCTTGCCGGCCTCGGCGCGCTCCCTCTGGCCCTTCGGCGTCAGGGACACGATCTTCGCCCGCGCGTCCTGGGGGTCGGGTGCGCGCTTGACCAAACCCATCCCGTCGAGGTCGTTCACGACCTGCATCATGGCCTGCTTCGTGATGCCGGCCCGCGCGGCGAGATCGGTCAGCCGAACGCCCTTCTTGTCGATCAGCAGGATCGCGGTGGCGTGCCGTGGGCTGAGGTCAGACGCGCCCCGTGCCTCGAGGGCGTCGTCCACCTGGGCGTCCAGGACGCGGAACGCCTCGAGCAACATCCGGTTCAGGTACTGCGTGTCTGCCATGCCCGCCATCCTGTCCGCAGGCCGCCGATCCGTCAACCCTCTTTACCGAATCGCAGCGAGGGACAGACGCCCGCTAGGCTGTGCGCTCGTTGAGCCAGGTGCCCGCGTTCGACATCCGACCCGTTCGGCCCGAGGAGTACGACGAGGCCGGCCGGATCGTCGCGCTCGCCTACCGGGAGTTCGTCCCGCCGGGCGAGGAGCGGCCCGACTGGCTCGAGTACCTCGACGCGCTCGCCGACGTCGCGGGACGCGTGGACCGAACGACCGTGCTGGTCGCCGTCGACCGGGCAGACACCGTCCTCGGGTGCCTCACGATCGAGGAGGACGACGTGATCGGGGACGACGACGAGTGGGTCGAAGCGGGCGCGAGCCACGTCCGGATGCTCGGCGTCGACCCGCAGGCTCGCGGTCGCGGCGTCGGACGTGCGCTGATGGATGCCGCGATCGAACGCGCGCGCACACTGGAGAAGCGGTTCGTGACGCTCCGGACCACGTCGCTCATGACCGCGGCACAGGGCCTGTACCGGTCGATGGGGTTCGAACCCGACCCGTCACACGACATCGTCCTGGACGACGGCTTCCGGCTGATCGCGTACCGCTTGGCCCTTTAGCCGCGGGCTGCGGGCCCTCAGCCCGACCGCACGACCTGGCCGGTCGCGAGCACTACGCCGTCCTCGCATTCGGCTTCGACCTCGCCGCCTTGGAACTGCTGCTGGTACAGCTGCGCGTAGAGCCCGCCGCGT
Source organism: uncultured Actinomycetota bacterium (assembly GCA_963781595.1). Lineage (GTDB taxonomy): Bacteria > Actinomycetota > UBA4738 > UBA4738 > UBA4738 > JBEDUK01. The sequence continues at coordinate 84,064 of CAWAGG010000001.1, forward strand.
GCGAGCAGCTCGGGATGGGTCCCGCGCTCGACGATCCGGCCGCGGTCCACGACGAAGATCACGTCCGCCTCCAGGATCGTGGACAACCGGTGCGCGATCGCGATCGTCGTTCGGCCCTTCATCAGTGGGTCGAGCGCGGCCTGGACGAGACGCTCGGACGTCGTGTCGAGCGACGACGTCGCCTCGTCGAGGATCAGGATCCGTGGATCCTTCAGGACCACGCGGGCGATCGCCAGACGCTGTTTCTCCCCGCCCGACAGGCGGTACCCGCGCTCCCCGACGACCGTGTCGTACCCGTCCGGCATCTCGACGATCCGGTCGTGGATGAACGCCGCGCGGGCCGCGCGCTCGATCTCCTCCTGCGTCGCCGCCGGCCTGCCGTAGAGGAGGTTCTCCCGCACGGTCGTGTGGAACAGGTACGTCTCCTGGGTCACGACGCCGATGATCTCGCCGAGCGATTCGAGCTTGATGTCGTGGACGTCGATGTCGTCGATCTCGACGGCACCGTCGGTCGCGTCGTAGAGGCGTGGGACGAGGTACGTGATCGTGGTCTTCCCCGCCCCGCTGGGGCCGACCAGGGCGGCCAGCTGGCCGGGTTCGATCTCGAAGTCGACATCCTCGAGGTTCCACTCGCGCGAGCGCTCGTTCTCCAGGACCAGCTCGACCGCCGACGCCTCGACGTCTGGCGCGAGCGGTGCGCCCGACGCGACCATCGCCTCCGCGACCGGCTCCTGGTCAGCCTGGTCGGGCGCGTCCCTCGGCGTGTCGTAGCGGAAGAAGACGTGCCGGAGCCGCACCTTCCCACCGACCTCGGCGGGTGCGAGCGCGCGCGCGTCCGGCGCGTCCGTGATCTCGTGCTCCATGTCCAGGTAGTCGAAGATCCGCGAGAACAGCGCGAGCGAGGACTGCACCTCGACGCTCACCTGCAGCATCGAACCGATCGGGAAGAACAGCCGGCTCTGGAGCGTCGTGAACGCGACGATCGTCGGCAGCGTGATCCCCGCGGCCGGGTTGCCGTTCATCACGATGCCCGCGACCAGGTAGACGAGCGCCGGCATGATCGAGAAGAACACGCCGACGATCGCGAAGAACGACCGGCCGATCATCTGCTGGCGGATCTGGAGGTTCGCCAGGCGTTCGTTCTCGGCCCGGTAGCGCTCGATCTCGCGCGACTGACGGCCGAACGCCTTCGACAGCAGGATCCCGGAAACGCTGAGCGTCTCCTCCGCGATCGACGTGAGGTCGGCGAGCGACTCCTGCGTCTTGACCGCGACGACCTGCCGAGCGCGTCCGACCTTCCGCTGGAGGACCAGGAAGACCGGCAGCAGCGCCAGAGATAGGAGCGTCAGCTGCCAGGACAGGTAGAACATCGCGATCAGCGTGCTCGCGATCGTGACGACGTTCGACAGGATGCCGCTGGCGGTGTCGGTCACGACCGACTGCACGCCGCCGACGTCGTTCTGCAACCGGGACTGGATCTCGCCCGTCCGCGTGGCGGTGAAGAATCGCAGCGGCATGTGCTGCAGGTGCGCGTACAGCGAGTTCCGGAAGTCCTGCATCACGCGCTGGCCGACCACGTTCGCCATGTAGGTCTGGCCGATCCCGATCGCCGCGGTCACGATCGGGATCAGGATCATGAGCCCGACCAGCTCGAACAGTCGCTGCATGTCGATCGGCGTCGACTGGAGCGTCTCGAAGACCGGCTTGATCAGCAGGGGGTTCACCACGCCGAGCGCGGAGGTGATGATGATCAGGACCGCGACGATCGTGACCTTGCCCCGGTACGGCCGGAACGATCCGACGACGCGCTTGACGGTCCCGGGCGCGACCGGTGGCGCCTCCGGGTCGGGCAGGGTCGGGAACCAGTTCCCGTGCGGGCCGGCGCGGTCCCCCGCCGCACGCCGCATGCCCCGTCGCCCCGTCGCCATGGCTCCCAGCATAGCCACGCTTGCAGATGCGAAGTGACCCTCGCGGGCCGGCCGTCGCTCAGCGCGCGAGCGCGATGGCCCTGCCGAGCACGTCGTCCAGCATCGCGGGCGTGAGCTTGCCCGTGAACGTGTTCTGCTGGCTCGGGTGGAAGCACCCCAGCAACACCCGGTCGCCGATGGTCGCCTCCAAGCCATGGCCGAACCGCGGGCGAGGCCGCGGCACCGGCCGGCCGGCTGCGTCGAGCGCCCGGATCGCGCCGTCCCACGCGAACCCCCCGAGCGCCAGCACCACGCGGAGGGCCGGCAGGGCGCCGATCTCCCGGGCGAGGTACGGCAGGCACGCGTCCCGCTCCGCGGGAGTCGGACGGTTCCCCGGGGGCGCGCACCGGACCACGGCCGCGACGTACGCGCCGTCGAGCCGCAGGCCATCGCCCCGGCGCACCGAGGTCGGCTGGTTCGCCAGGCCCGCGCGATGGAGCCCGGCGAACAGGAAGTCGCCCGACCGGTCACCGGTGAAGATCCGGCCGGTGCGGTTGCCTCCGTGTGCGGCTGGCGCCAGCCCAACGAGGAGGACCCGCGCGGACGGATCCCCGAACCCGGGGACCGGCTTGCCCCAGTAGTCCTCGCCGGCGAACGCGGCCCGCTTTTCGCGCGCGACCCGTTCGCGCCAGCTCACGAGCCGCGGGCACCGGCGACAGGACTCCACTTCCCAGCGCACGCGCTCCAGCGGACCGACGGTCTCCGGACCGGCGCCATCGTCCTTCGCCATGGTCGTTCGGATGCTACAGATGAACATCACCACGACCGATGCCCCCACAAGGAAACCGCGGGCGGTCGTTGTGTGACGAGCCCGGAGGCAGCACGCTATGAGCACGACGATGACCGAAACGGTGCGGGTGCTCGTGGTCGACGACTCGGCGACCACGCGAACGATGTTGCGCGAGGCGCTCGGCCTCGCCGGCGGGATCGAGGTGATCGGCGAGGCGAACGACGGCCGCGAGGCCGTGTCGATCGCCGGCGACCTCGAGCCCGACGTCGTCCTGATGGATATCCGGATGCCGGACGGCGATGGGATCCAGGCCGCCCGCGAGATCACGGCGCGGAACCCGTCGACCAAGGTGGTCGCGCTCACGTGGCTCGACGACGCAGGCACGGTCCGCGAGATGCTGGCCGCCGGGGCGATGGGCTACGTCGTCAAGGGCGGCACGATGGACGAGCTGGCCGACGCGATCCGCCGGGCGAAGGAGGGCGAGGCCGAGCTCGACCAGCGCGTGCTGCCCGCGGCCGTCGAGGACCTGCGCCGGCTCCTCGAGCAGGAGGTCTCCCGCCGCGAGGAGGTCGAACGCCTGAGCCAGGCGCGCGGTGAGTTCGTCCAGGTGCTCTCGCACGAACTGCGGACGCCGCTGACAGTGATCACCGGCGCGCTGAAGATGTTCCGCCAGGTCCCGCTGACGACGGAGCAGTCGTCCGTCCTCGACAGCGCGGTGCGGCGGGCCGAACAGCTCGAATTCCTGGTCCAGGGGTTGGAGCTGGTCGCCGGCGCGCCGTCGGAGGACGAGGTCGCGTACCCCGCCGAGGCGATCAAGGGCGCGGCGCAGCGCCTCGACCTGACGCCCGACGTGGTCACGGCCGACGACGACCGGTGGACGGGCGTGCCGCACCAGTACCTCCACCGGGTCGCGTTCGAGCTGCTGTCGAACGCGGACCGGCACGGCAAGCGTCCGATCGAGGTCCGCGCGTACCGGCACGGGCTCGACGGCGTGATCGAGGTCCGCGACGCCGGGGCCTGGTCCGCCGCGCCGGAGGACTTCGCACCCTTCTTCCAGGAGGACATGTCCGGCACGCGCCAGGCCGGAGGCTTCGGGCTCGGATTGTTCGTCTCGTCGCGACTGTGCCAGGCGTGCGGCGGCAGCCTCACGATCGGCGTGGCCGATGGCCGGACCGTGGCGCAGGCCCGGTTCCGTCTCCGGTAGCCGGCGCATCAGCGCCCCGGTCGGCACGGACCGCCGGCTCCCGTCCACCCGTGTTCGCCGCTGCGAGCATGAGCTGCATCGCCTGGGCCGACGCGGCGTGGTGATCGACGTTCGCCGGATCCAGCGCCGCGTGCAGCGCCAGGCCATCGGCCGTCGCGAGCAACAGCGTCGCCATCCCGTCCGCGTCGATCCACGCGGGGAGGAACCCGGAGGCCCTGAGCTCGGAGATCTGGTCCCGCAGGAACCCACGGAGCTCGGCGAGCGCCTCCCGCACGCCGTCCTGTAGGACGCTGGTGCGGTTCGCCTGGACGAGGGCTTCGAGGTAGGCGGGCAAAAGCGCGCGGCTGCGCTCGAACGAACCCTGGAGCGCCTGGACGGCGGAGACCATGCGGACGATCGGGTCGCCTGGCGCGCGCAGCGCCTCGACCGCGGGTTCGACCCAGCTCCGGAACGCCGACAGGAGCGCCTGTGCGACGAGTTCGTCCTTCGAACCGAAGTGATAGGTGATCGCTTGGAGGTTCGTGCCGGCGCGCCGCGCGATGTCGCGTGAGGTGGCGCCGGCGAGGCCGCGCTCGGAGACGCTCTCGAGCGCGGCGACCGTCAGTCGCTCTCGCGTGTCAGTCATACGTTCGTATGATACCGTGGCTTCGGTAGCGACTCAAGGAGGTGGCGGCGTGAACGTCGACCGTGGGATCCGGAGGACCGAACGACGGTTGGCCGCGCTCCCCCTGGTCGCCGCCGCGATCGCGGTCGCGTGCGGCGGAGCCTACCTGGCCGTGATCGCCTCGCAGGGGGACCCGGGCCTCGCCGACCCCACGGTCATCTTCGTCGCGAGCTACGTCGCCGCGGTCGCGGTGACGGCCGCGGCGACCGCGTCCACCGCCCTCCGTCCGCGCATCCGGTTCACGCTCCTGGCCTCGTCAGCCGCCGGAGCGTTCACGCTCGCGGTCCTCGGAGCGATCACCCTCGTAACGCTGCCGCTCGCGGTATCGGGCGTCCTGCTGACGGTAACCGCCACGGACGTGGGGAAGATCCTGGGTCCGCGGCGAGCCACGCTGTTCGCGGTCGTCGCGTCGGTCGCCTCGGTCGCGATCCTGTTCGGCGGCCTCGTCGTCCTGGGTTGAACGAGCCGCAGGACCGTCGGTCGCGAGCGGATCGCTCAGCCCGCGGACGCCGGCTCCGGGCGGCCCGGCTGCTCCGGCACCGTTCCCCGCTTCGGCACCAGGACCTTCCGGCGGAAGTACAGGACCTCGACGCCGTCCTGGTTGTAACCGCGGGTCTCCACGGTGACCACGCCGCGGTCGGGCTTCGACGATGACGCCTTGAGGTCGAGCACCGTCGTCTCCGCGTACAGCGTGTCCCCGTGGAACATCGGCGCGGCGTGCTTGAGCGATTCGACCTCCAGGTTCGCGATCGCCTTGCCGCTCACGTCCGGCACCGACATCCCGAGCGCGAGCGAGTACACGAGGTTCCCCACGACGACGTTGCGCCCGAACTGCGTTTGCGTCTCGGCGTAGTGCGCGTCCGTGTGCAGCGGATGGTGGTTCATCGTGATCATGCAGAACAAGTGGTCGTCGTACTCGGTGATCGTCTTGCCCGGCCAGTGCTTGTAGACGTCGCCCACCTCGAAGTCCTCGAGGTACCGTCCGAACGTCCTCGCCTCTCCCATCGCCGAACCTCCATCTCGCGCGGAACCGCCGCGAGCCTACTCTCGCCTCGATGGTCGGACGACGCCCGAACCTCAGCCGAGCAGCGGGAACCGCTTGGCCAGCCGGACCCCGAGCGTCTTGCGTTCGTCGTCCCTCAGCGCGCGGCGCCCGGTGCCCGTCTCGATGAAGTCGACGACGTCCCAGTCCAGCGCGCGCGGGGGCTCGGCGCCCAGGAGCCCGACGAGGATGTCATCGACGATGCTGACCGCGGTGTCGGTGCCCCAGCCCCGCCGGCCGAGGGCGTCCTCCAGGTCCATCCGGTGCACGGTCACCTCGAGCACGCGGGTCTTCAGGTACTCCTCGAGGGTCAGCGCCGGACCGATCGTCACGACGACGCGCCCCGGATCGGCGGCTGCAGCCCGGTCGAGCGTGCGCGGCCACAGTTCGTCCCAGTCATCCGCCAACGCCTGGCCCGTCGGGTACCGCGCGGCCACCTCCTTCGATCGCTCCGCGACGCCCTTGGCGGCAGCCCCACCGGGCGTCGGGTCGTACGATCGGAAGTAGGCCACCGAGTCGTGGGTCGGTTCGGCGGGAGCATCGCTCTCCAGCGCCGCGTTGATCCGGTCGACGTCGCGGAAGAGGTGGCCCAGTAGCTCTTTGACGTTCCATGCCGGACACCGCGTGGGCTTCGCGAAGTCCGATCCGTCAAGCGTCTTTACTATCTGCGACACCTCCGCGCACTCCTCTCGGAGCGCCACGATCGGATCGGTGTCGGGCGGAGTCGCAGCCGTTCCGTCCACGCCTCAGACCTTGTACCGCTCCAGGAGCTGTCGCGCGATCACGAGCTTCTGGATCTCGCTCGTGCCTTCGCCGATCAACAGGAACGGCGCGTCGCGGTAGAGGCGCTCGATCGGGTATTCGGCGCTGTAGCCGTAGCCGCCGTGCACGCGTAGCGCCTCGGTCACGATGTCGTGGCAGGCTTCGGTGCAGAAGTACTTCGCCATGCCGGCCTCGAGGTCGGCGCGGACGCCGGCGGACTTCTTCTTCGCCGCCTGCATCAGCATCAGGCGCGCGGCTTCGAGCTTCGTGCCCATGTCCGCGAGCTTCTCCTGGATCATCTGGTGCTGCGCGATCGGCTTGCCGAACGCGACCCGCTGCTGCGCGTACGCGATCGCCTCCTCGAACGCGCGGGTCGCGAGGCCGACCGCGCGGGCGCTCACGTTCACGCGCCCGACCTCGATCCCGTCCATGATCTGGCGGAACCCGTCGCCCTCCTCGCCGAGGCGGTTCGCGACCGGCACGCGGTGCTCCTCGAACACCAATTCGGTGGTTTCGACGCCGTGGTAGCCCATCTTCTCGATGTTGGGCGGGACCGTGATGCCCTCGAACGACCGCTCGCCCGGCTCCTTCTCGACGTAGAGCGTCGTCATGCCCTTGTACGGAGGCTCGGCGGTCGGGTCCGTCTTGCACAGAAGCACGACGAGGCCAGCGCGCAGTCCGTTCGTCACCCACATCTTCTGGCCGTTCACGACGTACTCGCCCGCCTCGGCGTCGAGCGCCGCGCGGCACTGGATCGACTGGACGTCGGAGCCGGCGCCCGGTTCACTCATCGACAGGGCGGCCCGCAGCTCGCCGGTCGCCATCCGCGGGAGCCATCGCTGCTTCTGTTCGTCGCTGCCGTACTTCTTCAGCAGGTAGACCGCCATGAAATGCGTGTTCATGATCCCGGACAGCGACATCCATCCGCGGCTGAGCTCGACGCCCACGAGGGCGTACGTCATCAGGTCGAGCCCCGCGCCACCGTACTCCTCCGGGACGGTCAGGCCGAACAGCCCCATCTCCTTCATCTGCTCGACGATCGCTTCGGGGAACTCGTCGCGTGCCTCGAGGTCCTCGGCGACCGGATAGACCTCCTTCTCGACGAACTCGCGGACGGCCGCGACGATCGCAGCCTGTTCCTCGGTGAGCTCGACGAGGCCGCCGGCGGCGGTCGGGATGGCTTCGGTGGTGCTCATGACGACGTGCGCTCCTTCATCGTGGACGTCGCCATGCTAGCCGCGCGACGACGGCGCGCGCCCGGGCGCCTATGGATGCGGGCTCGGTTCCATCCGGCTCGTGGGGAGAGCCCGCCGATGGGTCAGGCGATCGGACAGTCCCTCCCGTTCGCGATCGGGATCGCGCTGAGCCCGATCCCGATCATCGAGGTCGTCCTGATGCTGACGACGCCGAAGGCGCGGTCGGCCGGGCGTTCCTGCTCGGGTGGCTGCTCGGGCTCGCGATCGTCGGCGTGATCGTCCTCGTCGTCGTGGGCCCATCCGCCGCCGGCAGCGGCGAGCCCGCCACCTGGCTCAGCTGGCTGGAACTGCTCCTTTGCCTGCTCCTGCTGCTCGCCGCGGTGAGGCAGTTCCGCGGCCGCCCTCGCGCGGGCGGGGATCCCCCGATGCCGAAGTGGATGGGCTCGATCGACCGGTTCAAGCCGGTCACCTCGCTGGGCGCCGGCGTGGCGCTGGTCGCGGCGAATCCGAAGAACCTCCTCCTCGCGATCGGTGGAGCCGCGGCGATCGCGCAGACGGGCATCTCCGGCGGACAGCAGGCGATCGCCTGCGGGGTGTTCGCGCTGATCGCGTCGATCGGCGTGGCGGTCCCGCTCGTCCTCCACTTCGCGCTGGGCCCGCGGTCCGCCGAGATGCTCTGGACGCTCAAGGACTGGATGAGCCACAACAACGCGGTCATCATGACCGTGCTCTGCGGGGTGATCGGCTTCAAGCTGATCGGCGACGCGATCGCCGGACTGACCGACTGAGCCGAACCCGCCGCGTCAGAGGTCTGTCGGAACAGCGCCCTCGCCGCCCTGACTGGCGGCTCCGCTCGCGTCGGCGACGAGCGCACTCGGCTCACTCCGGCGCCACGGCAGGCGCCCTTCGATCTCGACCTCCAGCGAGAAGCTGAGGAACGTCCGGATCAGGACGATCAACCCGAGCCCGGCGACGTTGCGCAACGTCGGGTCCACGGCGACCGTCCGGATCAGGTCCGCGGCGACCAGCAGTTCGAGACTGAGCAGGATGCTCCATCCGAAGTACCCGCGCAGGACCCGATAGCTGGTCCGACCGTTCCGCGTCCGAACGAGCGACAGCGTGGCCCGCACGGTGGCGAAGACGAACCCGACCACCAGGATGGCCACGCCGACCAGCTCGAACCCGGTCGAGATGTGGTCCATCAACGCTTTGAAGTCCATCGACGGCTCCCGTACGTGAACTCGGGTGGAGTGTATGCGCCGCGCCCCGGCCGTTGGGGGAATGGGGACCGTTCGCGATCCGCTCTTCGCGCCGCATCGCGAACGCCGTCCGCACTCGTCCAACTCGATCGGCATTCATCCCATGCGGGTGATGGCGAGGGACCTCGACATGCGCGATGCTGCTGTTTGCGAGGAAGCTCGGGGATCTCTCGATTCCCCCGGGTCGTGGTTACCGGTGCCGAGCGGCGGCGCCCAAGCGAGGAGGAGGACTGCACATGGCGAGCGAAAGTAGAGGCGCCGGCGGAGCATTCTTCGCAGGCGTCATCATGATCGTGGCTGGGTGCTTCGGAGCGCTCGAAGGGCTGGCCGGGATCGTCAAGGGGACGTTCTTCGTGTCGGCGGGGAACTACTGGATCACGACCAGCGCGTCGACGTGGGGCTGGGTCCATCTGTTCCTCGGCATCATCATCGCGCTCGTCGGATTCGCGATCCTGGCGGGACAGACATGGGCACGGGTCATCGGGATCATCGTCGTCTCGTTGTCGGCAATCGCGAACTTCCTGTACATCCCGTACTACCCGTTCTGGACGATCCTGATCATCGCGATCGACATCTGGATCATCTGGGCGCTGTGCGTCTGGAGCCCGGAGGAGATCTCCTGACGCGGACGCCCGCTCAGAGGGTCTCGAGAAGGGCGTAGAACGAACGGCCCGGCGCACCGCACGGTGCGCCGGGCCGTCTCACGTTCCACGAAGCGCGTCGGTCGCCCCGACGCGATGGTCAGGAGGAGGCTTCGGCTTCGGCGTCCGCCTGTGCGCGGATCGACTCCAGCCACTCCTTGATCTCGTCCGGGTCCGCCGACTCGAACGTGTGGCTGAACGTCCTCAGGGCGCTCGGGACCGACTCGGCGAGCGTCTCCATGTGCTGCGCCTCGGTGATGACCACGATCGCCGACCTGCCCGGTTCGATCTGGTTCCCCGCCTGGCCCAGGAACCCCTTGCCCATGAGCTCGCCGCTCAGCTTGCCCGCGACGCCGCCGGCCGCCGCGCCGATCGCGCCGGTGACGATGATGCTCGGAGGAAAGAGGAGGCCGACCAACGCGCCGGCGGCGAGACCTACCTTCGCCGCGTGCCCCGGGCCCCGGGACTCCTTGACGTGCACCTTGCCGTCCTGATCGCGGGTCACGAGCGCGTCTTCGAACACGTCCATCACCAGGGTGCGGGTGTGCAGCCCGCGGATCGCCTTGAGCGCGCGCTCGGCGGTGTCCTCGGAGTCGAACGACGCCACGAACACCCCGATCGGTCCCTCGACCTTCGTCATCTCGATCTCCTTTTCGCGTTTCGCTTCCCGGGCGGCACAGCCTACTTCGGCGCGGGGAGCGCGGCTTCGGCTCCGCCGGCGCCGTCGTCGGCGTCCGTGGGGCCGGCGACGTGCTGCTGCGCGACCGCCACGCCCCACAGGATCAGAGCGAGCAGCCCGCCGATCACCAGGATCGACAGCACGCTCAGGCCCCACACGAACAGCAGCACGGCCGCGATCACCACCGCGGCGACCCGCAGGATGTCCGCGCGCCTCGCGACCCGACGCTCCAGCTCGTTCGAGCCGTCCGGCGAGCGCCGCACCAGATTCGACCACCAGCGGCCGAGCGAGGCGAACCACTCCGCGTGCCCTGCGAGGAACGCGATGATCGCGACCAGCAGCCCGACGCCGACGACCCACCAGGCGACGGTCCGGAGCCCGGCGAGGACCTCGCCGAGCAGATCACGTACGGCCGCCCCGGCGTTCGCCCCGCTCCCCGCCGCCTTCGTCACCGAGTCGATCAGGTTGGACTCCACGCGAGATACCAGCCGGATCGTGATGAAGAACGCGACCGCCGCGCCGATGCCGAGCGCGATGAGCGTGCGCCTCCGGTGCAGCGACAGCGCGATCGCCGCCGCCGCGAGGAGGATCGTGAGGATCAGCAGGACCCATGGAAGCCGCTGGATCCGCTTCGTCACGGTCTGGAGCTGGTTCAGCTGATCCACGGTCATGATCGTGATCTGGCCGAAGTCAGACGGGAGCGGTCGCCCGAGGACCGCGGAGAGCTTGGCGATCGCCGCCTGGGGGTCGGTCTCGGCCTGGAGGTCCGGCACCGTCACGTTGATGCCCACAAGATCGACCAACTGCTGGGAAAGATCCTGGAGGACCCGGGCGACCGCGCCGATCAGGTTGATCTGCACCAGCCCGTTGGAGATGTTGAGGTTCGGCAGCTGATCAGTGTTCCCTTCCAGCAGGGCGACGATCTTCTGGTGCGCGATCGTGTTCGCCTGCACCCAGAGCTGCTGGAACGTGTCCGACGCGACGAACGAACGGACGCGCCCCCGGATGAAGCTCTCGACCTGGCTGGTGATGGGCCCGGCGAGCGCCGCCAGCTCTGGCGGAAGGATCTGCTCGACCCGGGCCCGTACGTCGATGGCCGTGAAGACCTGAGCGGTCAACCGGGTGGCGATCTGGTCCTGGACGGCGGGGTCCGCGGCGACCGGGGTGACGAGGGCGACGTACTTGTCCGTGTCGAACACCGTGTTGCGCACCCAGAACGCCGTGCTAGTCGCGACGATGCTGAGCGAGGTCAGCACGACGAGCACCCAGACGAGCACGCTGCGGGTGACACGCCACGCGCGCGCCCGTCGACGTTTCGTGTCGACGGCGGCGCGGAGGCGTTCGTTCTCCGCCTCCAGCTCACTCAGGTGCTCGTCCGACGCGGCCGGCACGCTGTCGGTGACGTCGCCGTGCTCCTGGTCATGACCGTGTTCATCCATGATGTCCTCCGCTCATCCGGCCCGGCTCGCGCCAGACCGCTCGCTGCATCATCCCTCGGACATCGGGCCACCGCCCGAAGACTGGTCGCTAACTCTGCCCGGGCCATGCGGCCGCCCGGAATCCTCGAAGGGACCGCTCGAAGTCGTCGAGCCGAACCTGGAGGGTCGCCGACGCAGCGGCTGCCGGCGCCGTTCCGGACGACGCGGCTCGAGCTTCCACCTCGACGGCCGAGCGCAGGGCGTCGAGATCCCTGTTCACGTCGGCCAACGAACGGCTCTTCGGGCCGTCCGGGCCATCCGGAACGGTGAGCCAGATCCCTCGGAACTGCTCCGAGGCGCGGTCGATGAGGCGAGTCACCTCGCCGATACGTTCGGGGCCGAACACGGCCGGGTCGCCGGCGACCAGGTCGGCCGCGATCCGGTCGTGCAGCGCCACCCCCGCGGCGTAGGCCTGACGCGCCTGGTTCTCCCACGCTCCGCGCTTCTTCCTGGAGGAAGATGCCATCGCGACGAGCACGATCACCAGCAGGACGGCCGCGGCCAGCGCGACCCAGATCCACGGGCTGACCCCGCCCGAGTCGGCCTCGGCAGGTGTCGGCGACTGCACCTCGGTCGGCTCGGTCGTGGGCTCCTCGGTCGTGGGCTCCTCGGTCGTCGGAGCTTCCGTCGTGGGCTCCTCGGTCGTCGGAGCTTCCGTCGTGGGCTCCTCGGTCGTCGGAGCTTCCGTCGTGGGCTCCTCGGTCGTCGGAGCTTCCGTCGTGGGCGCCTCCGTCGAAGGCCGTGTCGGCAACGACCCGCCGGACAGCGAGCTCTTGATCGCTTCCCCCGCGTTCCCGGAACAAGCGCCGACGAGGGGAACCATCAGGAGCAGGGCTCCGAGGAGGATCGCCGCGCTGGGCTTGCCGATCGATCGCGTCCGACCGCAAACCTTCGCCGGACGAACGGACGATGAAGCCCTCGCCCCCGGTCGGCACATCCCGACGATCCGACCCTCTCGAACGTCTGACATCAGCATCCTCCCTCGGCGATCCCGGCCGACCATGCCGAACACACAATGACACGGCTCGCTCGGCGCGCCATCGTCCGTATCGGGTGAGGCATCGGAGAACTTCGTGCACGCGGCGAAGCGCCCGGTCGAACCGCCTCAGAAACACACGCCTCGTCACCGTGCATTCATGCGGAACGGATGATGCGGCGAAACCGGGCCCCATGGCATCATCAACCACGCCAGCGACCCGGGCTGGCGCGCTGGGAAGGAGGAGAGCATGTCGGATCTGATCGCCATCGGCTACGACGACACGACCACAGCGATCCAGGCGATGGACGAAGCGCAGAAGCTCGCCGCCGATCTCGTGATCCAGCCCGACGCGATCGCGGCGATCATCCGCGACGAGGAGGGCAAGATCAGGACGATCACGAACCAGCACATGGTGGGCGCCGGCGCGACGTGGGGGATGTTCTGGGGGTTCCTGTTCGGGATCCTGTTCTTCGTCCCGTTCTTCGGTATGGCGATCGGTGCCGGCATGGGCGCGTTGATGGGCAAGATCACGAAGTCCGGCATCGACAAGCAGTTCCAGGACCAGGTGCGCGAGATGCTGAAGCCCGGCACCTCCGCCCTCTTCCTGATCCTGGAGAAGATGACCACGGACAAGGCTCTGGCAGGGCTCAGCGCGTTCGGAGGAACGGTGCTGAAGACCTCACTGTCCGAGGAGGCGGAGAAGGAACTGCAGGACGCCCTCCACGGCCAGGGCGAGGCGACGGCCTAGCGTCATCGAGGGGACGTGCAAGAGGGCTCTTGGTTACCCAAGCCCCCTGGCTATCCCACGACGTTCGACGCCGTGATATGAAGAGGAGGTGCCATGGCGCAGGGGGACCAGTCGGGTGTGATGGGCCGGGTCGAGGGGTGGCTCCAGGAAGACCTGATCCGCCCGATGGAGGACTTCCAGGACCCGAAGCAGGAGTGGCGGCGGCTGTTCTCGGAGCTGGTCGGCACGTTCTTCCTGGTGCTCGTCGCCGCAGGTGCGGCGATGATGAGCCAGGCCTTCCCGGGCAAGATCAGCGAAACCGTCGCCACGGCGACGCCGGGCATGATGGTCTTCGCCATCATCCTTTTCATGGGCAAGGTATCGGGCGCCCACCTGAATCCGGCGGTGAGCATCGGGTTCGCGCTCCGCGGTGACTTCCCCTGGCGAAGGGTCCCCGGGTACATCGTCATCCAGTTGATCGGCGCGTCCCTCGCCGCCTGGTTCCTCCAGACCGTCATCCACGTGTCGGCGACCTACGGCGCCAACTATCCGGCCTCCGGCTACTCAGCGCTCGACGCCTTCTGGATGGAGGTGGTCCTCACGTTCGGGCTGCTCAGCACGATCCTCGGCACGGCGTCCGGAGCCCAAAACATCGGCATCATCGGTGCGGCCGGTGTCGGCAGCTACATCGCGCTCGCGGGCATGTGGGGGAGCCCGATCTCCGGGGCTTCCATGAACCCCGCCCGTACGTTCGGGCCCGAGCTCGTCGGGGCGAACTTCACCGACTACTGGGTGTACGTGGCCGGTCCGATCTGCGGCATGCTCGTGGCCGTCGGCGCGGCCTTCGTGCTGCGGGGCCGCGGTGGCGGGAAGGCCGGGTCGGGTGCCGCACAAGGTGCCCTCGACACGGAGGTCGAGCATCCGAAAGAGATGTGAGCGTGCCAGACGGGCGCTGGCGGACGGTCCGCTCGAAGAGGATCGTCGGCCGGCCCGGCTCATGATTCCTCCCTCGTCGCGCCGCACCGAGCCCGCGTGGACGCGGAGGTTCGGCGGCGCTCGGGACCGGGGGCTCCTCGAAGCGATCTGACCCGCGGCCGGACGAATCGGTAACCGCTTGCAGGCGTCTCATCCGGACGGGGTGATGCGATCGGACGTGGTTGGATGTCGGAGCGGTCCGAGGTCCGCTTCGCGCGCCTCGCGGCGCTCGGCTAGGCTACGCGTGACAACGACGTTTCGGAAGGAGGTCCACGATGATGCGACGGAGGCGCCCGCTGCTTCGCGGTGCCGCTCTGGCCGCCGGCGGCGCGGCCGTGTACCACGCGGGGAAGAGCAAGCAGGCCGGCCAGGACCAGCAGGCGTCCCAGGACGCGTCGCAGGACCAGCAGATCGCCGAGCTCCAGCAGCAGGCACCCGCCCCGGCGGCACCCGGTCCTGCCGCACCGGCCGCGACGGGTCTGACCGCCGACTCGATGGCGGAGCTGGAGCGGCTCGGCAAGCTGCACAGCGAGGGCGTCCTCACGGACGAGGAGTTCGCGGCCGCCAAGGCCAAGGTACTGGGCACGTAGCCACCACGCGATGGGAGACGGAGGCAGCATGGAGGAGATCGGGCCGGTTCAGATCATGGTCGTCGGGTTCGACGGGACGACCTTCCAAGGGGAGATCCTCCCCGAGTTGCAGCGTCTCCGGGACGCCGACCTGATCAGGGTGATCGACCTGGTGGTCGTCGCGAAGGACGACGAGGGCGAGATCCTCGGGGTCGAGCTCAGCGACCTCTCCGACGAGCAGACGGCCGAGTTCGGCGCGATCGCAGGCGCGCTCATCGGCCTTGGCGCCGAGGGCGAGGACGGGATGGAGGAGGGCGCCGAAGCCGGCGCCGCAGCCGCAGAGGGCGGGATCCTCGGCGACGAGACCATGTGGTCGATCGCCGACACGATCCCCAACGGCACCACGGCGGCGGTCGCCTTGCTCGAGCACCGGTGGGCGATCCCGCTGCGCGACGCGATCCGGCGCGCCGGCGGCATCCCGCTCGCGGACAGCTGGATCCACCCGGAGGACCTGATCGCGATCGGAGCGGCGGTCGCCGACGCCGACGCCGACAGCTCCGAGTAGCCGCTCCTGGGTTCCGGCCATGCACGCGGCCCCGGGGAACACCCGGGGCCGCGTCACGTTCGGCGTTCCCTGGTTCAGATCCGGCGGCTCACCCGCCGCCGCTCACGGCGCCGGACGCCGGCGACCGAACCCGGCGACAGAGGGCGGCCGAGCGGGTCGATGAACAACGAACACGGCCCTGATGACGGCGGAAGCTCGCCGTCGAGCACGTCGACCGAGTACGTCAGCGTGTCACCGTCGAGACGAGGGTCGTGGATCACGATCACGGCGTCCTGCGGGGGTTCGCCTTCGACCTCGAGGAACGAGAGGACCGCGTTCGGCGGGTCCGCCTCGAAGCTGGCGTCCCCGCCCTCGCTCCACAGGTCGACGAAGCGACGCGACGGCATGTGCCCGACCTCGCGCTTGGGCCGGTCGGCGAAGTAGAGCGTCGACGGCGAGACACCGTACAGCGTGACGGTGCCCTGTTCGCTGCGGAACGCGGTCGCGGTCTGCACGAACAGCGCCTCGATGTCCTCGAGCTGGTCCTCGGTGACCTCACCCATCGACCCCTCCTCCTCTTCTTCCCCTCATCGAGTGTCGCGATCCGGTGGACGCTCACCATGATCCGGTTGGATCGGCCACGACATCATCCCATCGGCGTGATGCGGGTGGCAGCGACGCTCCTTCACCGTGTTCCCGATGGCCCCATGCACGAAGCGAGCGCCATCGCCTCGATGCGGCCAGCGCACCTATGCTCGTCTCTCGGGATTCCGACATGGAGGTGTGACCCAGATGGCAAGATGGGATGTCGTGGCGATGGGTCAGGCCGGGCTGACTGGGTGGACCAGGGAGGCCGCTCGGCCGGTCGCCAGCTCGATCGCCCGGAGGACGGGTCGGTCGGAGGACCAGATCCTGGCGGTGATCGGAGCGATGTTCCTCGCGATGGCGGTGGTCGCCTTCCTCCGCACGGTGATCACCGTGATCGACGCGGGGAGAAGCGGGCGACCGGACGCCACGATGGACGCACGACCGATCTGAGCCCGGTCGCGGATCCTGGGTTCGCCGGCCGATCCTCCTGGACCGCGACGTCCGGTTCGCGCGCTACCGCGAGTGTCCGGAGGACCGATTCGCACGGGATGAGCCGTGCCACATTCGGCGGCCCGAGGTCGCGAACGACGGCATATCGCGCCACCCGGGTCGGGACGGCACTACCCGGCCGCGCCGGGGAAAGGCGGCAGGTGTTCGACGATCCAGCTCTGGACCTGCCCAGCCGGCCGGACCCCCCACCCTGCGATCGTGGTGCCGTCGGAGGAGATGGCGAGCGCGGTGTCGAGCCGCCACCCCTTGAGGCCCTTGACCCCCAGGCGGACGAGGTAGTCCTGCAGGTCGAACATCCCGGACCCGGGCGTCCAGACGAACGCGTCCCGGAACTGGGCGCCGCTGAAGCCGACGACGACCTTCCCGTCGTCGGTGGCGCCGAGGGCTGACGCACGGGCGAGGGCCCCGCCGCCGGGCAGCTTGCCGAGCAGTTCGCCGCCCGTCTCCTGCGTCCAGCGGTACGCCTGCTTGCCATGGTATCCGGCATCCCCTCCGACGATCACGGATCCGTCGGCGGTCACGGCCTCCGCGCCTCCCAGGAAGACGCCGTGCGACAGGAGGCTCTCGTGCCCATCCACCCACCGCGCGCCGCGACGGGACCCGTCGGGGGCGTCGTCCCAGCCGACGATCACCGACCCGTCGGCGCTGACGTCGTTGGCACGGCTGGCGCCGCCACCGAGGCTGCCGAGGCTGACCATGCCATGTGCCGCGTCCCAGCGGAACGCGGTGGCGTTGCAGTCGTCCCAGCCGAGCCCGACCACGACCGAGCCGCCGTCGGAAACCGCGTAGGCGTTGCTGAGGTCGGGACAGCCTTGCGAACCCGGATACGTGCCCAGGCGCCGCCAGTGGGTTCCCCGCCGCCACGTGGCTGCCGACCTCTGACCATGGAGGTTCGCGTCCGCGACGATGGCCGAGCCGTCCCTCGAGACCGAGATCTGCCCGCTGGCGGGGCCGAGGGACTCAACGCCGCCCTCGTGCGACCAACGGAACGCGCCGGCCCCGAAGATGTTGACACCGACGATGACCGACCCATCCGCGGACATGCTCAAGGCATTCGCGTTGACCGGACCGAGCGGGGTGAACGTTGGGGCGGTAGAGCGCACCTGGGGCGTCGCCCCGACCGCTGCCGGCGCACCGCCGATCAACACCGCTGACACGGCGACCAGACCCAGGAGACACACGCGCATGCTTCGCATCGGCGCTAGCTCTCTTTCCATCTCGAAGACCAACCGGCGCGTGCCGATGAGACCCATCGCGCCACGACGCAGGCGGGAGCCGGGAGGCCACCCGCGCGCAGCCTACGAGCCCGAGTGCCGCGGAGCGGAGCCCCGCTTCGAACTCAACAGGGATGTGACAACTCACCCCCTCCGCTGGCGATCGCGACGCGCTGAACCGGTTCCCTTCGACCGCCGTGAGGCGATATGGTGCGGCGCGATGAGCTCCACGCAGGAGGTCCTGGGGCGGATCGTGGGCGACGACCCGCGTATCGCGATCGAGACCTACGACGGCGGCCGGGTCGGGCCGTCGGACGCGCCGGCGTCGCTCGTCGTACGTTCGCGGGACGCGCTCCGTCGGATCGTCACCGCGCCGGGAGAGCTCGGCGTCGGGCGCGCCTACGTGTCCGGCGAACTCGACCTCGAAGGTGACATCTACGTGGCGCTCACGGCGCTGCGCGACCGACTCTCCACCGTCCGGCTCCGGCCCTCGTTCGTTGCGGATGCCGTGAAGCTCGTGGGCCCGGACGCGCTCCGGCCGCTCCCGCCGCCACGGGAGGAGGCGCGCCTCCGGGGCCGGCGTCACTCGAAGCAGCGCGACGCTCAGGCCATCGCGTACCACTACGACGTGTCGAATCGCTTCTACGAACTGGTGCTGGGTCCGTCGATGACGTACTCCTGCGCGGTCTGGTCCGACCCGGAGATCACGCTCGAGCAGGCGCAGGCAGCCAAGTACGAGCTGATCTGCCGCAAGCTGGACCTGCGGGAGGGCTCGCGGCTCCTCGACGTCGGATGCGGATGGGGCGGCATGGCGATGCACGCAGCGACGCACCACGGCGCATCGGTCGTCGGCATCACGCTCTCACGCCGGCAGGTCGCATGGGCGCAGGAGGCGGTGGCCGGGGCCGGCCTCTCCGACCGGGTTCGGATCCGCCTGCAGGACTACCGAGATGTTCGGGACGGTCCGTTCGACGCGATCTCGTCGATCGGGATGTTCGAGCACGTCGGGATGCGGAACCTCGAGCTGTACTTCGAACGGCTACACGGGCTGCTGCGCCCGCAGGGGCGCATGCTGAACCACGGGATCGCGCGCGCCGCGAAGCCCGTCCACACGCTGAAGCGGCTCGGCCGGCCCAGGTTCGGGAGCTTCATCGATCGCTACGTGTTCCCCGACGGCGAGCTGCACGAGGTCGGCACGGTGGTCTCGACGATGCAGCGCGCAAGCTTCGAAGCTCGGCATCTCGAGAACCTCCGCGAGCACTACTCGATGACCCTGCGGCGCTGGGTATCGAACCTGGAGGCGAACTGGGACGAGGCGGTCGCGGAAGCCGGCGCGCCCAGGGCGAGGGTCTGGCGCTTGTACATGGCCGCGTCGGCGCTGAGCTTCGAGGCGGGTGGGATCCAGCTGCATCAGATCCTGGGGGTCCCCGCGAACGGCGGCCGCAGCGGCATGCCGCTCCGGCCCCGCTTCTGATTCAGGCGCCGGCCGGCTCCTCGTCCGTCTTCTTCCTCGGGGCCCTGCGGGGCGCCTTCTTCTTCGGCTTCGCGTTCGCGTCGATGATCTCCTTGCGCCGGAGCTCGTTCGCGCGCAGCGCTTCCTCGATCGACGCGAGCTGTTCGTCCGTCGCCCGCAGGTCGTACACCTCCCTGACGAATCGCGCGAGATCGGCGCGATAGTCGTGGCCCTTCGCCTCGAACTGACCGGGGATCACGTTCGCGGCGTTCTTCATGTCGACGAGCACCTGCACGAACGTCGTCGGGCTCCTCCACTGCATGCTTTTCGGAACCGTCGCCGCGCGGGTCTCCGCGGGCCCCAGCCAGTCAGGCGCGCGCGCGAGCAGGTCCAGCCCGAAGTGCGCCACGCCGTCGTTGTCGTGCGTGATCATCACGAAGCGCAGCTTCTTCCTGGCCTCAGGGTCGAGCGCTTCGACCTGCCCGAAGTCGTTGAACCGACCGATCAGCGACCGGTCGACGTCGAGGCGGTCGCTCTTCAGCACCTCCTCCTTCCACTTGCTCATGTACGGACTGCCGATCCACAGCGCGCGGTCGACGCCACCGTTCACCAGGCCCTGCGTGCCGCGATGCTCGAACGCGTCCTGACTGGTCCAGGCGCCCAGGCTCTCGCCGAACAGCACCACGCGGGGGCGCTTCGACGCCGGCCGGCCCTTCAGCGTGTTGTGGATCGCGTCGATCAGCGCGCGGTAGTGGTGGCGACCCTCCGCGACCCGGTCGAGCGACAGGGGCGAGGGGCGCAGCGAGTACTGCATCGTGACCGACGCGATGTTGCCGCGCGTCATGTACTCGGCGGCTTCGACGGCGACGTAGTTCACGTAGTCCGTTCCCGTCGGCGAGATCACCATCAGCAGCTTGCGGTCGAACGCGCCCGTGCGCTCGAGCTCCTGCATCGCGAGGTCCAGCCGCTCCCGTTCCGTCGGCGCGCTCTCCAGGCCGACGAAGACGCGGATCGGGTCGGCCACGGCGGGTTCGCCCATCACGCCCTCGATCAGCTCGGTCGACAGGGCGGTGGACACGTTCCGGCGGCCCTGCCTGCTGAGGCTGTCCCACGGCACGAGGCTGCCCGGCCCGCCGCTCACGTTGGAAGACGCAGGCGGCGTGTCGAAGCCCCTCCTCGATGCGCTCGGCGCCCTGCTCGATCCGCCGGTCGACGCGGCGGATCAGCTCGTAGAGCGCGACGCCGATCACCGAGAGCGCCGCGGCATGCCCGATCGGTCGGAGCTGGCGTTCGTGGCCCCCGTTCCGGCGACGGCCGTCGAGGACACGGCTCACGCCCGACGCGAAGAGGCGTTCACCCAACGCGACCGCATTGAGCGCCGCGGTGACCCCGATCCCCATGCCGAACGACCGAGTGCGGAGACGCTCGCGTCCTCACTGACGTAGTGGTCGGGGTCGGCGGCCTCCCAGCGGCGGCGGCGGAACCCGTTCACGGCCGCGAGCGCGACCCCCGCGGGAAGCGCCACGGGCACCGAACGATCCTGGTCGCCGCTCCTACGGAGGAAGGACTCCTGCGCCAGGCCGACGATCGGCGCCCGACAAGCCGGTCGCCGCGATCCACCACGCTGTCGTCCTGGCCGCCCCTCGCGGGATCCGCTCGCCCGGCTGCTGCCGGAACGCGTACTGCCCGGCGACGCCGAGCCCGATCGCCGCGAGGTCGACGGCGATCGCCGCACGCCGCCACGTGTGCCGGTCGACGTCATCGGGCGAGCCCGACCCGGAGAGACGGAGCGCGACCGACTCGACGGTGTCCTGGATCATCGCGGCGAACCCGTAGTTCAGGGCGGTGGAGATGCCGGTGATCAGCGCCTGGTCCATGTTGCTCCGCGGCATGAGTGTCCGCTGGAACGTGATCGGCATGATGGTCGCGGCCAGCGCGGTGCCCGCCTGCTGCGTCCGCCCCCCGATACCAGCGTTCGGCGACCTCGTCCTGGGCATCGTTCCTCCTCACGTCCCCCGTCACGGTTCGTCCAACCGTCCGTGGATGCTGGAGCGTACCCGACACGGCGCCATCACTCGTTCCGGATGATGTTCGCCGGGCGATCGCGCCGGCAGGCCAAGGCTCAGCTGGCCCGATCAGCGACGAAACGGCCCGAGACCAGCGCGAGCGAGTTGAGCGAGGCGTGCGCGAGCACAGGGGCGAGGACGCTGTCGGCGCGGAACCGCAGCCACGCGAAACCCTAGCCGGCGGCCGTCGTGGTGAGCACCGCGACGAGGACCGCGAGGCCAGTGCGGATCGCGTCGCCGTGGGTGAGCGAGCCCACGGGGTTGAGGTGGAGGGTATCCATGGTCGGAAGGACGTGCCAGAAGCCGAACAGCAACGAGCTCATCGCGATCGCGGTCCGGCGCGGATGTCGCTGCAGGAAGAGCCCGAGGAGCGCGCCGCGGAAGATGATCTTCCTCGGCGAGCGCGGTTCCCAGCGGGACGCTGATGAGCGCCTCGAACGCGAGGTGACCAGGCTCCGCCCGCGATGGCTCGCTGGTCCGCGAAGTACCGACGCGTCGCCGGCAGGGCGACCGCCAGGGCGAGGACGAGGGCGATCACGGCCGCCGAGGTCAGGCCGACGCGCAGCCCGCGGCCGAGGCGGTCCCTCCGCAAGCCCATGTCGGGGAAGGACACGCCGCACCGGTGCGCCGCCAGACCGCCAGCGCCGCAGCCGCCAGGTCCGCCGGAACGTACACGGCCGACGGGACGAGCCGGTTGATCACGACGTTGTAGGTCGAGGACGGCCGCGGAGAACGCGAGCTCGGTCCGGACGCCGAACGACACCGGCGTCGGTGGAGTGCTGGCTGCTGGGCGTCGACATCGGCGTTCGACATCCTCCGGCGAAGGACGGATCGCTCGCAACGACCGCTAAGCTCTCGCCCCGAGATGGCCGAACCGGTCGAAGGATCCTCAGGCACCGTCCGACGCCGGGGCGACCCCGTCGACCCCGTCCGCGTCGTCGAAGAAGATCTCGCGCCGCAAACAGATCATCGGGACGATCGTCACGATCGTCGTCCTCGTCATCATCTTCTTCGGAGTCTTCCCGCAGTTCGCGAGCTACGCCGACGCGTGGACGGCGATCCAGTCGATGACCGCTCCGTGGATCGTCGCGCTGATGATCGCTTGCGTGGTCAACATCCTGGTGTACGTCTGGCCGTTCCTGGTCGCGATCCCCGGCCTGCGGTACTGGCCGGGGTTCATGGTTCGCCAGACCTCGTACGCGATCAGCAACGGGATCCCCGCGGTCGGCGGCGCGATCGGGCTCGGTGTGCAGTACTCGATGCTCGAGTCCTACGACATCGGGAGCGCGCCCGCGGCGGCCGGTATCGCGATCAACAGCGTGTGGAACCTCATCGCGACCCTCGCCCTGCCGGTCCTCGCTGTCCTCCTGCTGGTCGCGACCGGACAGTCCGAATCTCAATATGTCCTCGCGGCCACGATCGGAGTGGCAGCTATCGTCATCGGCGGCATCGCATTGAAGCTGATCCTGCGCAGCGACGCCGAGGCACCGAGGATCGGTGACGTCACCGAACGGATCACGAACGCTGTCCTGCGCGTGATCCACAAGCACCTCGACCTGCACCTGGGCGACGCGCTCGTGAGGTTCCGCGGTTCGACCGTCGACGTGATCCGCGCGCGCTGGGCGATGCTGACCGTGTCGAACTTCGCGATGCAGTTCACGTCCTTCATGATCCTGTTCATCGCGCTCCGCGGCGTCGAGGCCGGCGAGCCGAACCCGACGACGTTCGCGCAGGCGTTCGCGGCGTTCGCACTTGGGCGCCTGGGAAGCTTCATCCCGGTCACCCCCGGCGGGCTCGGGACCGTCGACGCGGCGATCACCGGCATCCTCACGGCCTTCGGCGCGAACAGCAGCGACGCGCTCGCTGCCGACCTCGTCTGGCGGGCGCTGACCTACGTGCCGCAGATGGTCATCGGGGTCATCACGTTCCTGATCTGGCGGCGCCGGCAGGCGCGCGCGCTCAGGCAGGGCGTCGATCGCACACCGGCACGATCCTGACAGGGGCGCCGGAGCCGCCCTTGCCGTGCGCTGGCGAGCTCGCGGCGCAGATGGGCCTAACGGTACCGGCCCCTCGATCCTGTCCGGATGATGGCTACGTTGGGAGATAGGGGCTGGCATCTGAGCCGGTCACCACGGTGTCCAACGGCGATCAGACCCGTTCATCCCATCCGGGTGATGCCCGGGACCCGCCTGCCTGGTTGACTCGATCGGCGTGGTCGGTGTCAGACCGGCCCACTGCGGGCCGCATCGACCGGAGAGGAGGGTTCGAGCATGAGCGAGAAGGACACGGTCCTGATCCTCGCCGCTGCGTACGACAACGTGGCCGACGCCGAGGCCGACTACGAGGCGGTCAAAGCCCTGTACTACGACGTGGAGACCTCCCACGACTTCGATGCCGCCGTGATCGATCGCGACGAGAGCGGGAAGGTCCGGGTGATCAAGAAGCATGAGCAGCCGACCCGCCACGGTGCCGCGGTCGGGATGGGCTGGGGCCTGGCAGTCGGTGCGGCCTGCGTCCTGATGCCGGGGATCGCGCTCGTCGGCGTCGCCGGCGGCGCTGCCGCCGGTGCCACGATCGGCGCGGTGACCGGCCACGTCAAGGGCGGCATGAGCGACCACGACCTGAAGAACCTCGGTGAGACCCTGAACAAGGGGCAGGCCGGATTGATCGCCGTCTATGCCACCAACATGGCCGACCAGGTCGCTGCCAGCATCAAGGCGCAGAACCGGCAGGTCTCCGAGGAGATCGACGCGAACGCCGACGAGCTGGCGAAGGAGCTGAAGGCCGCCGAGGCCAGTAGCTGATCGCGGACGGGATGCGCCGGGCAGCCCGGTGGCATAGACGCGGTTCGTCGTCCGGCCCGGGCTGTGTCGTCACGGGCCGCTCCCCGAAGGCCATTTCACCACCAAGGAGGAGTTCAACACCGAGGGCCCCCGCGGCGCCCGGTGCCACCCCATAGGACGGATCGGCCCATCAGATGGTCGCTCCAGCACGGACCCCACGTTCATCTCGCTGTGGCGATGGATGGCTCGGTCCCTCCGATATCGAGGCCTGCTTTCCGGCAGCCGTCTGACAACTACAAGCCGTGAGGAGCGTTCGATGCCGCGGTTTCGCGACGATCGTCCCCGCGCGAGGCCCCGTGGCAGGCCTTCCACTTCCGGCCCGAGCCGCACGTACACGGCTCGTTGCGTCCCCGTCTCGCGTCCTCGACAGCGTAGCGGCCGACCATCTCGGAGGGCGCTCGGTCGGCGCGGAGCAGTTCGCACATCGCGTCCATCGTCGGCCGGATATGGCCGAAGAACGACTTGTAGCTCGGACACAGGTAATGCAGCCCGGGCTCTCCGTACGGGTCGTTCGTGAACCGGTCCTTCGGGCATCCGCCGTGGCACGCGAACCGGACGTCGCACTCGTGGCAGAACCGCGGCAAGGTGTCGCGCTTCGCCTCGCCGAACGCCCGCTGCTGCGGCAGCACGATGAGGTCGATCATCCGGGAGTCGCGGATGTTCCCGAGCTTGTAGGCAGGCTCGACAAAGTGGTCGCAGGAATAGAGGTCTCCGGTGTGTTCGAGCGCGAGCGCCAGCCCGCACGTCTCCGAGTGGATGCACAGACCCGGCGGTTCGCCGTACCAGTTCGCGAGCGCGACGTCGAACATCTGGACGTAGACCTCGCCGATGTCGCGGCGCACCCAGTCCTCGAAGACGTCGATCAGGAACCGGCCGTAGCCCTCCGGTGACACCGAGCGCCCGGTGACCAGGTTCCCTTCCTGGACGTAGAGCGGCCGATCTTCACGTGCTCCCCCCACCCCGCGTTGGCGACCCGAAGCGTCTGCGGGGTCGCGCGTTCGATGATCGGAATGAACTGCATGAACCGCGCGCCACAGTCGTCGCGGAGGAAGCGGTAGACCTCGCCGCCGCGGGCCTGGTTCGCCGCGTGGATGGTGGTGAGCGCGTTCCAGTCGACGCCCTGCCGTTGGAGCGCGCCGAGCCCCGCCATCACGCGGTCGAAGCTCCCCTTGCCCCCCTTGTCGACGCGGTACGCGTCGTGGATCTGCTTCGGCCCGTCGATCGACAGACCGACCAGGAAGTCGTTCTCCTTGAAGAACCCGGCCCACTCGTCGTCGATCAGGGTGCCGTTCGTCTGGATCGTGAACACGACCCGCTGATGCGGGAGCCGGTATCGCTCCGCGAGTTCGACCGAACGCCGGAAGAAGTCCAGGCCCATCATCGTCGGTTCGCCGCCCTGCCAGGCGACCATGACCTCGGGGGCGCGAGCATGCGCCTCGATCAACTGCTGCAGGTACGCCTCGAGCAGGTCGTCGGCCATCCGGAACCTGCTGCCCGGGTACAGCATCTCCTTGGACAGGAAGAAGCAGTACGTGCAGTCCAGGTTGCAGATCGCCCCCGTGGGCTTCGCGAGCAGGTGGAACGCCGGCGGTGCACCCGGCGGGATCAACGGGCCGCCGGCGCGCTCCTCGACGAGGCTCATGGCCACAGGCTACTCCGGGTCCGTGTGGAAGAGTCATTCCATCGGGGTGATGCGGACAGCGACCGGGACCGTGTTCCATGAATGGCGTTGTCTGGACGCAGGCAACCGAGAGGGCACGAAGATGGACGGCACCCGGCCTGATCAGGACGGCTTCATCATCGAAGCGGGCTCCAACGAGAACCCGCGCGGCGACGGCGCCTGGGACCGGAGGGCGGTGACGATGAGTGACATCGAGCTTTCTCCGCATACCGTCCTGCAGCTCGCGCCTGGGCTCCGCACGCGATGGGTCGCCACCGGACACGTCGTGGTCGACTCGCCCGTCGGAACGATCGTCGACATCGGGCCGAGGGGCTTCGGCATCCTGTCGCTCTTCTCACAGCCGACGCGGCTGGGTGACGCGATCGATCGGCTCGAGCGCGAACACGGCCACACGACGGACCTGGCGCCGACGCTGAACGTCCTCAACATGCTCATCGAGGAGAGCGCACTGGTCACACCCGACGCGGGGCGCGCACCGACCAGCGGCTGGGCCGATCCCATGGAACACGCGCGCATGCTCAACGACGAGCGCAGGACCGGTGACTACCTGGCAGCGCTGGCGGCAGCGGTGCGCCCCGACGACGTCGTGCTCGACATCGGCACCGGCAGCGGCGTCCTCGCCGTCGCCGCGGCCCGAGCTGGTGCCCGGCGCGTCTACGCCGTCGAGGCCAGCGACATCGCGGCGGTCGCCGAGCGTGTGTTCGCCGTCAACGACGTACGGGACCGGGTGACGCTCCTCCCCGGCTGGTCGCGGGAGATCGAGTTGCCCGAGCGCGCCGACCTGCTGGTCGCCGAGCTCATCGGCAACGAGCCGCTCGAGGAGGAGATCCTCGAGACCACGCTCGACGCCCGCCGCCGATTGCTGGTAACCGGAGCCCGCCTGATCCCTCATGCGCTCACGCTGCTGGCGCGGCCGGTCCTGCTCCCCGAGGCGGAGGTCAGACAACGCTCGTTCGGGCGGGCGGCGGTGGAGCGGTGGCGGAACCTGTACGGCATCGACTTCGAACCCTTGCGAGACGCGGCGATCCCCGGCCCGACCCATACGATCACCGAGGGCGAGGTGGTCGCCACCTGGCCGCAGGTCGGTCCGCCGGTCGTGCTGACCGAGGTGGACCTCACCACCTTCGCCGAGCCGTCGGTGCGCGCGTCGACCGACCTCGTGGTCGAGCCACCCGGCCACGTGAACGCGATCGCACTCACGTTCCGCGCCGACTTGTACGAAGGCATCTCGCATACGCTCGATCCGTGGACGTGGCCCGCGTCGAGCTGGGCGACGTCGGTGTGGGTACTGCCCGATCCGGTCGAGGTCCGAGCTGGATCCGTGCTGCGGGTGCACTACCGCCGTCGGGTCCCGGGAGCACCGGACGGGCTCATATGCGGGGTGGTGGACACCGGCGTCGGATGATCCCGTCGCAGCGTCGACCGAGACGCCCCGACGACCATTTCGCGGGTGACGCCGAGCATCACCCCATCCGGATGATGCTGAGGGGAACGCGACACACGTATGGTCCAAGTACTTCGTTGCTCGCCAGGACTCCGGTGCACGGTCCGGGGAGACAGGAGGCAGCCATGGGCATGGTACGTCGCCGGACCCGCCGCCGGACGATGATGGTGGCCGGAGGGATGGCATACGAGCGGGGGAAGAACCAAGGCCAGGAAGAGGAAGCCCAGGGCGAGCAGGCGTATGCGGAGCAGCCACCTCCGCCCCCGGCCGCCCCACCGCCTCCGGCGCCGAGCGCCGACGACGCCGCGAGCGAGCTCGAGCGTCTGGCGTCGTTGCACGAGTCGGGCGCGCTCTCCGACGAGGAGTTCGCCGCCGCCAAGCAGAAGGTCATCGGCGCATAGCCCGTCATCGACCCAAGAGCGAGAAGGAGCCATCCACATGGCCGAGAATCCTCGCGGCGCCGTCCTGCGCCGCGCTATCGAGACCTGCATCTCACCCGACGACGACGCGATCGCGAACCTCGGCGAACTATTCACCGACGACGCGACCTTGTGGTCACCGAACATGCTGGCGGTCGGCCTTGCAGACCTTGCGGAGAACCTCACCTTCCGCGAAACGGCGTTCTCCGACGTCGACCTCCAGATCGACACGCTCGATATCTTTGGGAGCCGTGGCCTGGCCGAGTTCCGCGTCGCGGCGACCTTCTCCGGCCCCTTCGTGATCGACGAGGCGGTGGTGATCGCGCCCAACGGGCAGCAGCTCCTGCTCGCCGCGGCGGCCGTCGCCGACTTCGAGCGCGACAAGATCAAGGCGGTCCGCGCCTACTTCGACGACGCCAGCCTGCTGGAGCAGATGATCGGCACGTAGGCAGCGCGCGGGAGCAGACAGTGGACGGCGCCTACCACCTGGTGGTCGAGCGCGAGCCGGATCCGTTCGACCTGGCCTTCCTGGAGGAGCGCTTGGCCGAGGCCGCGGTAGCGGCCGTCGGGGCCGGCGACGAAGAAGAGTTCGCGGTCCTCGTGCGCGACGACGGGCGCGTCGTCGCCGGCGCATCGAGCAGCGTCTGGGGTGGCGGCTGCCAGGTGCACGCGGTGTGGGTCGATGCACCGCTCCGGCGTCGGGGGCTCGCACGAGCGCTCATGGAGGAGGTCGAGCGCGAAGCGCGGCGGCGCGGATGCCGGCTGATCATGGGGCTGGCGTACGACGTCTTGACGGGGAGCCTCTACGACCGTCTCGGGTTCCGTACGATCGGCCTCATCGAGGATTGTCCGGCCGGCACTTCCACCCGCTGGTACCGCAAGGATCTGTAAGCCCGCCGTCGATGCCGGGCGCCTGGGGCCGCCACACGGTGGACGAATCATGCCATCGGGGTGATGCGAGCAGCGGTCGGGACCTGTTGCATGACCGAGGTGCGTTCGAACGCGGGCGACGAAGGAGGATGCGACGATGGCCGAGCCAGACCGCACGAAGCTCCCGATCCGCCGGGACGCGTTCGCAGGGGTCGCGAACAGGACCCTCGACGGTTCCCAGCCCGACTGGAACCTCATCGGTCACCCGACGCCGCCGGACGGCGCGCCGAACGTGCTCCTGGTCCTCATCGACGACGCCGGGTTCGGCAACCCGAGCACGTTCGGCGGCCCCATCGACACGCCGAACTACACGCGCATCGCCGACGCCGGACTGAAGTACAACCGGTTCCACGTGACCGCGCTGTGCTCGCCGACGCGAGCGGCGCTGCTGACCGGCCGCAACAATCACGCGGTCGGCTTCGGATCGATCGGCGAGTTCGCGGGCGGGTTCCCCGGGTACTCGGCCACGCTCCCACGCGACTGCGCACCGCTGCCACGCATCCTCCGGGACAACGGCTACAGCACCGCGGCCTTCGGCAAGTGGCACCTGACCCCGGACGGTCAGCAGGGCGCCGCGGGTCCGTTGGATCGCTGGCCGAACGGCTGGGGGTTCGACTACTTCTACGGCTTCCTCGGCGGCGGAGCGAGCCAGTGGGACCCGTGCCTGGCCGAGAACCAGAGGATCATCGGGACCGACCCGGCGTTCTACGACGAGGAGAACCCCTACTACTTCCCCGACGCGATGGCGGACAAGACGATCGAGTGGCTCCACGCCGTTCGCGCCCAGGACGCGAAGAAGCCGTTCTTCGTCTACTTCTCCACGGGCTGCAGCCACGCCCCGCATCACGTGGCGGAGGCCTGGGCGAAGAAGTACCGGGGAAAGTTCGAGCAGGGCTGGGACCGGTTGCGCGAGGAGACGTTCGCGCGGCAGAAGGACCTCGGGGTGATCCCCGCCGACGCCGAACTGACGCCGCGCGACGACGCCTTCCCGGCATGGGACGACGTGTCCGATCAGCTGAAGCCCTTCTACGCCCGACAGATGGAGGTGTACGCGGGGTTCTCGGAGAACGCGGACCACAACGTCGGTCGCGTGATCGACGCGGTCGAGGAGCTCGGCGAGCTGGAGAACACCCTGATCATCTGGATCTGGGGCGACAACGGCGCCAGCATGGAGGGAACGGTCACGGGCTCGTTCAACGAGCTGACGATGCAGAACGGGATCCCGCTGACCGACGAGATGCAGGTGCAGCTCTCCGAGCGCTACGGGGGCCTGGCGGCATGGGGCAACGCGATGATGGACCCGCACTACGGTGCTGCGTGGGCCTGGGCCGGCAACACCCCGTTCCAGTGGGGCAAGCAGGTGGGCTCGCATCTGGGCGGCACGCGGAACCCGATGGTGATCCATTGGCCGGCCCGCGTCCGGGACACCGGCGGGCTCCGCTCGCAGTTCGCCCACGTCATCGATGTCGCGCCGACGATCCTCGATGCCGCGGGGATCCCGGTCCCGACGTCGGTGGACGGGATCGAGCAGGAACCGATGCACGGAACGGTCTTCACGGGAACCCTCACAGACGCGGCGGCGCCCGAGCATCGGACGCAGCAGTACTTCGAGACGATCGGCAACCGGGCGATGTACAAGGACGGCTGGTGGCTCGCGATGAAGACCGAGCGCATCCCGTGGGTCCTCACCCCGGATGCCCTCAAACCCTACGCACCCGGCGTCTGGGACCCAGACGCTGGCCCCGCGGAGCTGTACTACCTGCCGGACGACTTCACCCAGGCGAAGGACCTGTCGGCAGAGCATCCCGAGAAGGTCAAGGAACTGAAGGACCTCTTCTGGGAGGAGGCCGAGCGCTACAAGGTCCTGCCGCTCCTCGCGACCCTCTCGACGTTCTTCGGGATGCTGCCACCGTTGCCGGACCAGGCCCGGTTCGAGTTCCGGGGCGACGTTCAGAACGTGCTGTCGGGGATGGTCCCGAGGATCTACAACCGCTCGTACACGATCAGCGCGGACCTGGTCGTTCCGGAGGACGGTGCGGAGGGCGTGATCGTGGCCGAGGCCGACCACCTGGGAGGCTTCTCCCTGTTCGTCGATGACGGCAAGCTCACGCACACGTACTCCATGATGGGCGTCTTCCTCTTCCGGCAGCAGGCCACCGAGCCGCTCCCCGCAGGGGACGTCCGCGTCCGCATGGAGTTCGCGGCGGACGAACCCAAGCCGGCGACCGGCGGGGAGGTGACGCTGTTCGTGAACGACCGGCCCGTGGGATCCGGGCGCATGGACCACACCGTTCCCATCCGGTTCTCCGGGTACGCCGGCATGGACATCGGTCGTGACAACGGCGGTGTGGTCGATCGTGGCTACGAGGATCGCAAGCCGTTCCCGTTCAACGGCACGATCAAGAAGGTGGTCTTCGACGTGAAGCCCCACCTCACCGACGAGGACGAGCAGGCGATCCACGCGGCTGCCCATCACGGGGATGCGGCGCACGCGCTGAGCGGGTGAGACGGACGGACCGGGAGGTTCTCGATGCCATTCGATGACGAAACGACCGACGTCCTGATCGGCGGCTACATGGCGAAGGAGGCCGCCCAGGAGGACTACGAGGCGGTCCTCGGATGCGGCGCGCACCTTCTCGGCGCGGTGGTCGTCTCCAAGGACCTCGAGGGCAACCTGTCCGTCGAGCAGACCGACCACATGGTCCGCGAGGGCGCGGAGGGCCTCGGCGCCGTCGGGTTCGCGGTGGGGCTGTTCGCGCCGCCGCTGCTCGCGGCGACCGCGATCGGCGCCGTGATCGGCGCCGGTGCCGGGAAGCTCCTGCACGGCCGGACGTCGAAGAAGCTCGAGGAGCAGGCCGGTGCCACGATCCCCATCGGTGGCGCCGGGCTGATCGTCGCCTACCCGCGCTCCTCAGGCGCGAAGGTCGAACCAGCGGTGACCCGCGCGATCAAGAAGGTCGTGGGCGAAGCCGAGGGCCATCACGTGCAGGCCTTGAAGGGCGCGATCGCGGACGCACAGCAGAAGATGGCCGCCGACAGCGCCTGATCGCATACAACAAGGAACCCGCCGGCAACCCCTGCGGGCCACCGGCGGGTTCGTCGTTCGAGGTGCGCCGTCTACCGGCGACGGGCGGTGCGCCGAGAGGTACGCCGCGCGACCCTTCTGACTCCGACCATCTCTGCCTCCCTTTACGCGGTGGCCGCAGCGCCCTTGGTGTCCGCGGCGCGGGATGTCGACATCTCGTGGTGCTGCTTGGCCTCTTCGGCCGTCATCAACCCGATGCCGACCAGGTCGAGCGGGCTGATGAACCCGTCGCTGATGCGGAACCCCCCCGCGCGCATGATCGCGTCGCGGAGCGGCACGGCCCAGTTGTGCTCGATCAGGAGCAGCGCCGCCGCCGAGTCGTTGGGGATGTCCTCGAGGACGTCCCATGCCTCCTCGTCGGTGAACACCTGGATGCCCTCGGCGCCAGCCTCGGCGCCGGCATCCGCACCCGCCGCCATCCCCTCTTCGCCCTCGATGCCGAGGCCGATCAGGGCGCCGATCTTCGACCCGAGCTCGATCGCCTCGTCCTTCGTCAGGTTGCTCAGGTGCTCGACTTCGAGCTCCCCGGCGGCATCCTTGTACACGGCCATCGCATCGATCACGCGCACCGTGTCGCTCTCGCGCAGCCGCTCCAACTCCTCGAGGATCTCGCCTCGGAAGTCGGGGTGATCGAAGCCCAGCACGAGAAGCTGAACCGGTCCGATCGCCATCGTCTCCTCCTCTCACGCAGCCGGCCGAGCGCCATGGCACAGCGCGCCGACCGGGCTCGACACCGGTAGCCTCGCCGCAGCGGGCCGGCCCCGCATCACCCGAGTCGGATGATTCCCGATGCTCCCGACCGAACCGGAGGACGTCAAGGCTCAACTGCCGGCGTCCGGACCTCAGCGCCGGGCGCGCTCACGCGCTCCGCCCCGTACGCACCGAGGTCGAACAGGAACCCGAGCGCGACGAAGACCCACCCGATCCCGGTCACGCCCCCGATCGGGTTGTACGCGAAGACGTAGAAGATCGTGGTCCAGGGCAGGAGGATCAGCCCGAGGAGGGGCAGGAGGAACCCGTCGAACGCGCGATCGACCAGGGTCGTGAAGATCCAGATGAAGGCCAGCGCCAACCGCGGCGAGAACGCCGCCAGGATCACGAACAGACACCCCATGTTCCCCCCTCTCGCGCTGGACAGCCGCGATACCCCGCATCGTATCGGCTCGGCGCGTCCACGGCGGGCAGGGACGGGTTCACCGATTCATCCGACGCGCATGATGTCGCCTCGAGCCAACCAAGCTTGAATCGCTGACGACGGTCGAGTCGACTCGACCGACAGGTGGGCATGCGGAACGGCGGAACAGGCTGCTGCAGCCCCTAGAGGGGGAGGAGCACCGAGATGGCCGATACGATGACCGACGTCCTCGTCGCCGCCTACCCGGACATCGACGCGGCCTCGCGCGACTTCGACGGTCTCATGGCGATCGTCAAGGAGAAGCGGGTCACGATCGAGGGAGCGATCCTCGTCACCCACGAGACGGGCGGCGACGTCACGGTCATCCAGCACGGCGATCATCTGGGACGCAAGGGCCTGGGGTGGGGCGCCGGCGCGGGCCTCGTCGTGGGGTTGTTCGCCCCGCCGTTGCTCGGCTCGATCGCCGTCGGTGCCGCCGCGGGCGCGCTGATCGGGAAGTTCACCGACCGCAAGGTGCAGGCGGGCATGCAGGACCTGGCCGAGAAGCTGCCGCCCGGGACCGCCGGGATCATCACGGTCTTCGACGACGTGCATCGCCTGGCGATCGAGCAGGCGCTCCCGGGCTCGCCCGCGAAGTCCGTCGCCCAGACCGACAGGGACGGCGTCCGAGCGCTGAAGGCGGAGCTCGCCGACGGCGATGGGCAAGTTCGCGCAGGACCGCAGCGAGCTCCCGATCCCCGACCGCGGCGTTCGGCGGGACGGCGGGGCGGAACGCTGAAGGGTTCGGTCGCCGACTGGGCGATGATCCCGGGACCGAAGGCGCCCGAAGGCGCGCCGAACGTCCTGCTCGTCCATCATCGACGACGCTGGGTTCGGGTCGATCGATACCTTCGGCGGCCCCATCAGCTACGCCGGCGTTCACGCGTGTTCAGGAGATGGGCGTGACGTACAACCGCTTCCACGTGACGGCCGTGTGCTCGCCGACTCGCGCCGCGCTGCTGACCGGGCGGAACCAGCATCGCGTGGGGTTCGGCTCGATCGCTGAATACCCCGGCCCCTTCCCCGGCTACACGGCCTCGAAGCCGAAGAGCTGCGCGGGGCTCCCGCGCATCCTGAAGGAGAACGGCTACGTCACCGGCGGGTTCGGGAAGTGGCACCTGACCCCGAACAACGTCCAGGGCGCGGCCGGACCGTTCGACCATTGGCCGAAGTCGTGGGGCTTCGATCACTGGTGGGGGTTCCTCTCCGGCGCCGCTGGACAGTACGACCCCATCATCACGCAGGACGACGCGGTCATCGGCGTGCCGACGGAGGGCAAGGACGGCGGGCAGTACTACTTCCCCGATGACATCACCGACAAGGCGGTCGAGTGGCTCCACGGGGTCCGCGCACAGGACGCCCAGAAGCCGTGGTTCATGTTCTATTCGACCGGCTGCGCGCACGCACCGCACCACGTCCCGAAGGAGTGGGCGGACAAGTACAAGGGCACGTTCGACGACGGGTGGGACGCGCTGCGCGAGCGGACGCTGGAGCGGCAGAAGGGGCTCGGGATCGTCCCGCAGGACACGCAGCTGACCCCGCGCCCCGACGCGTTCCCCGCGTGGGACTCGCTCGACGACACGTCGAGGAAGCTGTACGCGCGACAGATGGAGGTCTACGCCGGGTACCAGGACAACGCCGACTGGAACGTGGGCCGGCTGCTCGACGCCATCGAGGAGATGGGCGACCTCGACAACACCCTGATCATCTTCGTCTGGGGCGACAACGGCGCCAGCCTCGAGGGCACGATCACCGGCTCGTTCAACGAGCTGACGTTCCTCAACGGGCTCGTCCTCGACCCCGCGCAGCAGACCGAGCTGATCGAGCGGTACGGGGGCCTCGAGGCGCTCGGCGGCAACCACACGGCGCCGCACATCGCCGCCGCGTGGGCGCACGCCTGCAACGCGCCGTTCCAGTGGGGCAAGCAGACGGCGAGCCACCTCGGCGGCACGCGCGACCCGATGGTGATCGCGTGGCCGTCGCGGGTGAAGCCGGACGGCGCGATGCGCAGCGCAGTTCACGCACGTGATCGATATCGGTCCGACGATCCTCGAGGCTGCCGGCATCCCGGAGCCCGAGACGGTCGACGGCATCGCACAGGAGCCGATGGACGGCACGAGCTTCCTGTACACGTTCGACGACGCCGAGGCGCCCGAGCGCCACACGACCCAGTACTTCAGGACAATGTTCGCCAGCCGCGCGATGTACAAGGAGGGCTGGTGGGCAGCCTCGAGGCCCGATCGACTCCCATGGGACCTCTCACCGGAGACTCTGGCCAGGTTCGGGCCCGAGGCCGACTTCGACCCCGATCGGGACGTCGGCTGGGAGCTCTACTACCTGCCCGAGGACTTCTCCCAGGCGAAGGACGTCGCGGCGGATCATCCGGACAGGGTCCAGGAACTCCAGGAGCTGTCGTCGAAGGAGGCCGAACGCGACCGCGTGCTGCCGTTGATGGCCGGGTTCTCGGTGCTCTACGGCATCCTGCCGCCGCTCCCGACGCAGACCCGGTACGCCTTCGCGGGTGACGTGCGAGAACGTGATGTGGGCGTGATTCCTCAGGGTCTTCGGTCGCTCGTACGCGATCGAGGCGGACCTCGTCGTGCCCGAGTCTGGTGCAGAGGGGGTCATCGTCGCGATGGCCGGTATCATCGGCGGGTTCGGACTGTGGGTCGACGGGGCGGCATCCTGCGGCACACGTACTCGATGCTGGGCGTCGACGCCTACCGGCGGCGGCGACGTCGCAGCTACCACGGGCGACGTCGCGCGTGAGGATGCTGTTCGATCGACGGAGAACAAGCCGGGGAGCGGCGGGCACGTCACGCTCTTCGTCAACGACCAGGAGGTCGGCTCGGGCGACATGCCGCGGACGGTCCCGGTCACGTTCACCAGCTCTCCGGCATGGACATCGGTCGGGACAACGAGGGGGTCGTCGACCTCGCCTACGAGGACAAGGCCCCGTACGCGTTCACCGGCACGGTCAGGAAGGTGGTGTTCGACCTGAAGCCGGCCACCCACGAGGAGGAGAAGGACCTGCTCGTCCACGACGTCCACCAGGTGGTCGCCGCAGGCGTTGCCGGGTAACGTACTCCTTCGGGGTGCCGTCCGGCCTCGCAGGGGACCGTGAAGCAGGACGGCGTTGTTGAGTGGCGGAGGGGTACGGGGATGGCTGCGAAGGGTGACGCCCCGGACAGTCGCGTCGGTTGGTCCAGCGCGTCAGCCCGCGGGGCTCGTGCTGGGCACGCTGATCATCGTGGCGGCGGTCGCCAACCTGAACCTCGCCGTCGCGAACGTCGCGCTCCCCGCCATCGGCGCCGCGTTCGACGCGTCGCAGACGGAGCTGAACTCGTCGCCGTGGCGTTCTCGCTCGGCCTGGCCTGCTCGGTGCTGTACCTCGGGGCCATCGGCGACCGCTACGGCCGGAAGATGATGCTGATCCTCGGCATCCTGGTCTCGATCCCGGCCAGCCTGGCCGCCGCATGGGCGCCGAACGTGGGCGTGCTGATCGTCGCCCGGTTCGTCGGCGGCGTGGGGGCCGGCATGGCCTACCCCACCACGCTGGCCCTGATCGCAGCGCTGTGGTCGGGGCCCGGGCGGACCCGTTCGATCGCGTTGTGGTCGGCGACCGGCGGCGCCATCGCGGCGCTCGGCCCCCTGCTGGCCGGGATCCTGCTCGAGCATTACTGGTGGGGATCGGTGTTCCTGATCACGCTCCCGCTGGCGGCGATCGCGCTGCTGATGGCCTGGAAGCTCGTTCCCGCCCACGTGAACGAGGCGACCGAACCCGTGGACAACCTGGGCGGCATCCTCACCGTGGTGCTCGTCGGGTCGCTGATCCTCGCGATCAACTTCGCGCCGGTCCCCAGCGCCGGCACAAGGTCGCGTCCGGGCCGTCGTGAACGCTGGCGTCCGCGGGGGCGTTCGTGCTGCGGGAACGGCGGGCGGCCAACCCCCTGTACGACCTCCAGTGGCCGCCCGGCGGGTGTTCTGGGTCGCGGCGTGCGCCGGGATCATCGTTTTCGGCTCGCTGATGGGCGCGATGTTCGTGGGACAGCAGTTCCTGCAGAACGTCCTGGGGTACTCCACGGTCGAGGCGGGCACCTCGATCCTGCCGGCGGCCGTGCTGATGGTGGTGTGCGCGCCGCGGTCGGCGAAGCTCGTCGAGGCTCGCGGCGCGCGGTTCACGCTGCTGGTCGGGTACGTTTCTGCCTGCTGGGGTTCCTCACCATGCTCCTTTTGTGGAACGAGGGCATCCCGTACTGGAAGGTCGCGCTGGCGTACGCGCTCGTGGGCGCGGGGGTCGGGTTCGCGGGGACACCCGCCTCGCATTCGTTGACGGGTTCCGTGCCGGTGACGCGGGCCGGAATGGCATCCGGGACCGCCGACCTCCAGCGCGACCTCGGCGGGGCGATCCTGCAGTCGATATTCGGGGCCCTGCTCACGGCCGGGTACGCGACCGCCGCCGCGGCCGAAATCGCGGCGGCGCCGAACAGCGACGCGATCACCGCGAGCGTCCAGTCCAGAGCTCACTCAAGTCGTTCTCGAGCGCGGCGGAGGTGGCCAAGCAGTACCCGCAGTACTCGAAGCAGATCATCGCGGGGCGCCAAGACCGCGTTCCTCCACGGCGACGAGTGGGCCTATCTCGCGGGCATCATCGCGGTGCTCGTCGGCGCCGCGCTCGTGTTCGTCCTGTTCCCGAAGATGACGGAAGAACGCACGCTCCTCGCCGACTACCACGCGCACGACGGCGCGGCGAGAATCTGTCGGGGACCGCCTCAGCGACGTCGGGCTAGGGCTCGCTCCATCGTCGAGGCCCTGCGCGTGATTTGATACCGAGATGGGAGCTGCGGGAGCGGAACGTCGACGCCGGGTGCGGCGCGGCACGATCTGGCACGCGCTGACCTCGCCCGACAGCTTCGGCTCGGTGCTCGTGCTGATCCTGGTCTCGTACATGCTCATCGTGACCATCGAGAGCTCGTGGGCCAAGTCGCTCGTGCTCGTCGTCCAGATCGCTACGGTGTCGCTGATCCTGCGGGTCACGCAGGCCCACAGGATCGTTCGCATCATCGCGGCAGTGGCGTTCGTGCTGGCGTTTGTCGTGGCGGTCACGAACCTGGTCGTGGCGGACAACCCGACGCTGAGGGGCATCGTCTTCGGGACGGCCGCGCTCCTGTACCTGATCGCGCCACTCTCGATCCTGCGCGCGCTCGTCGCTCGGGGACAGATCGACGTCGAGACGCTGTTCGGTGCCGTGGACATCTACCTGCTCATCGGGCTCTTCTTCGCGTTCACGTACCAGGCGATCGGGGCTCTGCAGGGTGGGAACTTCTTCGGCGCCGCGGCGACGGGACGGTGCCCCAGGACCTGTTCTTCAGCTTCACGACGCTCACGACGACCGGCTACGGTAACCTGGTCCCGGCGGCGAATCCCGGTCAGACGATCGCCGTGCTGGAGATGCTGATCGGGCAGCTGTTCCTGGTCACGGCCGTCGCGAAGATCATCAACGCCTGGACGCCGAGACGCAGGCCAGCGCAGCGCGAACAGG
This sequence comes from uncultured Actinomycetota bacterium, assembly GCA_963781595.1. Taxonomy (GTDB): domain Bacteria; phylum Actinomycetota; class UBA4738; order UBA4738; family UBA4738; genus JBEDUK01. The sequence continues at coordinate 122,429 of CAWAGG010000001.1, forward strand.
GCGGATCGTCCTGACCCGACGGCTGGCTCACCGGCGGCGCCGGGGCTTCTCGCCTCCGGTCGGTGCCTCAGCGAGCCGAGCCGTTGGCGATCCCCAGCCCGCGGTTCTCGACCCGCGGCGAGCGGTCGTCGCTGCCTTCCAAGGCGGCCTCCACGTCGTAGCCGAGGGCGAGCGCGACGCACGGCGCCGCCGAGACCACCCGGGGAAGCCCGACCGTCGGTGCCACGGCAATCAGCACACCGACGATCTCGTCATCGGTCGCTCCCGCAGCGCGGGCAGCTTCCACGTCCGCCTGGTAGCAACGGGCGGCGCGCCCAGCGAGAGCGTGGCCGCCAATCCCACAAGGGCATGCACCTTCGGATCCAGGCTCGAGGCTTCGACGGTGCGCCCGTCGATACGCAGGACCGCCGAGATGAACGCCTCGTCCTTGAGCGCGAGGCAGCGGAGCGCGTGCTCGTGGGCGGGTTCCATGGATCCCTCCTCGGCACCGTCGCGTGATGGAGCAGCTGGCCGTGTCCATGACACCGCGCTCCGCGGGTGGAGGCATCATCCACACCGGATGAATCTGCGCCGTCGATCGCCGCGACCCCAGCGCGCCGGGATCGAGGCGGTCAGGCTCAGGCGCCGAGCAAACCGAGCTCGCGGGCGCGCTCGACCGCGCCGCCCCGCGAGTTCGTGGCGAGCTTCCGGTAGACCGAGATCGCCTGCGTCTTGACCGTGTTCGGCGACACGTACAGTCGCGCACCGATCTGACGGAACGAGAGATGGGTCGCGAGCAGAGGGAGCAGTCGGAGTTCCGCGGTCGTCAGGGTTGCGGAGCCGCTGCCGGCCGCCCGCATCGTCGCAAGGTACGCACGGAGCTCTTCGGCGTCCGCGCGAAGGACCCCCAGGTCGGGATGGCGGCGCAGGATCTCGTCGACCTCACCGAGCAGGACCCGCGCCCCGAGGGATCGGCGAGCGCCACGTAGAGCCTGGCGTTCTCGAGCAAGGTCATCACGGAGAGCCACGGGACGGCGTGGGTCAGCAATGGACGCAACCGGTGCGCGCTGGCCAGGTGCTCCCGTGCACGGCCAGGGTCACCGAGGTGCGCCGCGACCCGTGCCGTCGCGACGAAGGCGATCGCGCTCGTCATGTAGCCATCGAGCCGCCAGCGGCACACGACGTCGATAGCGGCCTCGGCGAACGATCGTGCGCGGAGCCAGTCGTCCCGCCCGATGGCGATGAACGCGCGCGCCGCGAGCGCCACGGTGGCTGCTCCGGTCGCGGTCGAGTGGGTCGCGGTCTCCGCCGCCTCCGCGAGGATCGCGTCGGCGTCGTCGACCTCCCGCTCCAGCAGGTGCGACACCGCGAGCGTCACGAGCGCCATCGGTCGAAGGGGGCTCGAATCCGAGAGACCGTCGACGGCGGCCGTCCCGTCCACGCGCATGCGATCGGGTCCGTCCCGGCAGAGCAGCGCGTCGAGCCCGGCGACCCAGGAGGCGACGGTGGCGCTGCCGTCGGGCGCCGGCTCCTCGAGCACGCCGCGCCTCGCGGCGCCGGCCCATCGCTCCGCCGCAGCCGGATCACCGGTGAGCGCGTGCATCGACGCCCCGAGGACGGCGGCCGCCGGGTGGCGGTCGATCAGCCCGTCCTCCTCGAGCCATGCGCCCCACCGCCGAGCGGTCTCCAGGCGCCCCTCGCGGTACGCCGGCAACCCAGCGACCACGAACAGCTGCGCGAACCGCTCCCCGTCACCGCTCGCTCGGGCATGGACGATCGCGTCCTCCGTGAGGCCGTTCTCCTGACACCAGACCGCAGCCCGTCGATGCAGTCCTCGCTGCTCGTCGGCGTCGACGGTTCGGTCGAACTCCGAACGCAGCATCGCCCGGAACATGTGGTGGTAGCGGAACCACCGGCCCTGACGGTCGAGCGGCATCAGGAACAGGTTCCGCTGCGACAGCGACGTGAGGGAGATTGCCGAACCCGTGGTCTCGAGGATCGCGTCGCACAGCGGCCCGCTCATGCGATCGAGGATCGAGGTCAGCGTCAGGAACCGTGCGTCCTTCGCAGGGAGCTGCGATAGCACCTCCGACCGGAGGTAGTCGGCGACGTAGCGATCGTCCGCGGCGAACCGCGCCGGCGTGACGGCGGACAGCGCACGGTCCCGGAAGGACAGCGCGGTCAGGTACAGGCCCGCTGGCCATCCTTCGGTGACCCGGTTCAGGTGGGCGACGTCCGCACGGGATGCCTCCACGCCGGCGCCTCGCAACAGCATCTGCGCAGCGCCGTCGTCGAGCGCCAGATCGGCCGGACCGACCTCGACGAGGTGCCCGCGAGCCCGGAGCACGGCCGCGCGCACGGGCAGCTTGGAGCGACTGATCAGCACGAGCTGCACGCCGTTCGGGAGCCGCTCGGTCAAGTCGCTCAGCGCGTCCTTCGAGGGGCGGCGACGGAGGGCGTGGACGTCGTCGATCACCAAGAGGATCGGCGCACCGAGCGACGACAGCGCGGCCACGAGCACGGGAACCAGGGCCACACCGGGCAACGGGGTCGGGGCGCGGAGGACGTCCACGACGGAAGTATCGATCGGGGCGACACGACCGACGCTCGCGGCGACGGAGGCCAGGAACACCACCGGATCGTTGTCGGTCTCGTCGAGCGACAACCATGCGACGCCCCGCGGGTCCACCTCGGCCCACTGAGCGACGAGCGTGGTCTTCCCGTAGCCGGTGGGAGCGATCACACCGATCACGGGAGCGGTCGTGCCACGCAGACGGTCCACCAGGTCGGTCCGGGGGACGGCGCCCCTGCGCGTGATCGGCGGAGCGATCCTCGCACCGACCAGGTCGATCACGGCCGCCGCGCTTCCCCCCCGCGCGGGCGACGTTCGGATTCGCGAACCGGTTCGGCTCATCCGACACGACCCTACCGGCTCAGGCTCCCGACCGACACGCCCGGATGGACCGGTGATCGCGGGCCGGGACGTCTCATCCGGTTCGGACGATGCGCCCCGAAGGCCCGAAACCGGATGATGTTCGTGCATCTCCGGCCGAGACGGTGCCGGCGACCGGTCGAACGATCGAAGGGGGTCGGTGTCATGGCTGTGAAACGGGTCGCGCACCCGAGCGTCGACGAGCGCACGGCACGAGGGAAGGAAGCGCGCACCGAAACGCCGCTGTCGGCGCACGCCGGGTGGGAAACAGGAAAGGATCGCCCGGACCCGGTCGCCTTGCTCGAACAGCAGAACACGACGCGCGAACCCGACCTGGTGCCGGTGCGGCACGGCCGCATGATGGTCTCGCCGTTCACCTTCTACCGGGGCGCCGCGAAGATCATGGCCTCGGACCTGTCGCGCACGCCGAACGCCGGGCTGACCACCCAGCTCTGCGGCGACGCGCACCTGTCGAACTTCGGTGTGTTCGCCTCGCCGGAGCGGCGCCTTGTGTTCGACGTCAACGATTTCGACGAGACGCTCCCCGGACCCTTCGAGTGGGACGTCAAGCGCATGTCGGCGAGCTTCACGATCGCTGCGCGCAACAACGGCTTCTCGAAGGGCGATGCGCGAGCCGTCACCCAGGCGTCCGCCAGGTCCTACCGGGAGGCGATGGCCGGGTTCGCCCAGATGCGCACGATGGACATCTGGTACGCGCACCTGTCCGAGGACGACTTCATGGCCTCGGCGCGGACCGCCGTGAAGTCGAAGCGCGACGCCAAGGCCCTCAAGCGCGCGGAGAAGAACGTCGAGAAGGCGCGCACGCGCGACAGCCTCCAGGCGCTCTCGAAGCTCGCCGAACAGGTCGACGGCAGATACCGGATCGTGAGCCAGCCGCCGATCGTGGTCCCGGCGCGGGACCTCGCGGCCACCTACGGGCTGTCCCCGAAGGACGTCGAGCCCGCGGTCCGCGCCCAGTTCCGCTCGTACCGGGCGACCCTGGAGGACGATCGCAGGCGCCTGCTGGAGAAGTTCGAGTTCGTCGACCTGGCCCGGAAGGTGGTAGGCGTCGGCAGCGTCGGGACGCGGGCGTTCATCGTGCTGCTCGAGGGCCGAGACCAGAGCGACCCGCTCTTCCTCCAGGTCAAGGAGGCGACGAGGTCGGTGCTGGAGGACCACCTCCCGAAGAGCCGGTACAAGCAGCACGGCGAGCGTGTGGTGCGCGGCCAGCGCATGATGCAGGCGGTGAGCGACATCTTCCTCGGATGGACCGTGGGACTCGATGTCAGCCGCCACTTCTACTGGCGGCAGCTCCGCGACATGAAGGGCTCGGCGCTGGTCGAGACGATGGCGCCGGACTCGATGGCGCTCTACGCGCGAACCTGCGGGTGGACGCTCGCGCGGGCGCACGCCCGCTCCGGCGACCCGGTCGCGGTCGCCGGGTACCTGGGAACCAGTGACCGGTTCGACCGCGCGATCGAGGAGTTCTCCGGATGGTACGCGGACCAGAACGAACGCGACTACGAGGAGTTCGTCGCGGCGGTTCGGTCGGGGAGGCTCGAGGCGACCGAGGGCGTCTGATCGGCGAGCGTCCGCGGTGGCGCCGCCCACGCTGCCGACGCGGCCCGGCCCGGCTCGGGCTACGATGCCGGTAACCGCGGCGTCTGGTCGCGCGTCCTGCATCGCGTCGCGGGGGCGTGATGCCCGGAACACATCGATGCCCGACCGGCGGGGAGATGCGCACCCGTGAGCGATGACGCTGGACCGGCGGTCGCGTCGGCGCCGGAGACGCCACGGGCCGTTCGCGACCGCCGGATCGAGGTGTTCGCCGTCCTCCTGCTCGGGCTCGCGACCGTCGCGTCGGCCTGGAGCGCGTACCAAGCCACGCTCTGGAGCGGCGACCAAGCGAACGGCTACAGCCGCGCGTCGGCACAGCGTTCCGAGTCGCTCCGGTCCTCCACGAGGGCGGGCCAGCTCACGCAGATCGACGTGGGCCTGTTCGTCCAATGGGTGATCGCCACCGAGGCGGGCGACCAGAAGCTGGCGACGTTCCTCCAGGACCGGTTCCGGGAGGAGTTCGTGCCGGCGTTCGACGCGTGGATCGCGCAGACGCCCCCCAGCGGACGTACGCTGCCCGACGGCACGCCGTTCACGCTCCCCGAGTACCGGGTCCAGGCGAGCGCCGACGCCGAACGGCTCGAGCGCGATGCGGTCAGCGAGTTCGCCCGGGCCACGCGCGCGAACCGGATCGGCGACACGTTCGTCCTGGCGGCCGTCCTGTTCGCCTCCGTGCTGTTCTTCTCGGGCCTGGAGTCGAGGTGGGATTCGCGCCGGATCCGTGTCGGGATGCTGGGGCTGGCCGGTGCGCTGTTCGTGATCGGGCTCGTGGTCCTCGCGCTGCAGCCGCAGATGCTGCCGTGGACGTCCTTCCAGTGAGGCCGCTGCGATGAGCGCCCCGCCCGATCCACGCCCCAGCGTGCACGAGCGCGCGGCGCGGTTCATGCCCGGGATCGCCATGTTCGACGGCTACGGGGTGCCTCGGCTCCGGGTCGACCTCGTCGCGGCGCTGTCGCTGTGGGCGGTCGTCGTCCCACAGGCGCTCGCGTACGGCGAGCTCGCGGGCGTCCCCGCGGTCGGCGGCCTGTACACGGCGCTCGCCGGCATGCTGCTCTACGGGTTCTTCGGCAGCAGTCGCTACCTCAACGTGGGGCCCGAATCGGCCGCGGCGATCGTGATCGCCGCGTCGATCGGGCCGCTCGCGGGCGGGGATCCGACCCGGGCGGTCCAGCTGACCGCGATGCTGGCCGTCCTCACCGCAGGGTTCCTCCTGGTCGGCGCCCTCATGCGCCTCGGCGCGATCAAGCGGCTCCTGTCCACGCCGATCCTGTCCGCCTACCTCACCGGGTCGGCCATCATCATCATGGCGAGCCAGGTCCCGAAGATCCTGGGCATCCCGGTCGAGGACGGCGCGTGGTGGCGCAAGCTCGGCCACACGGTGGCGAACCTCGACCAGACGAACCTCTGGGCGCTCGGGATCGGGCTCGGGACGATCGTGCTGGTCGTGGTCCTGCAGCGCTTCGCGAAGGCCCTCCCGGCCTTCCTGATCGCGCTCGCGCTCGCGACGGTGATCGTCGCCGCCGGAGACCTCGCGGCTGACCACGCCGTCGCCATCGTCGGGGTCATCCCGCGGGGGATCCCCATCCCGGGCATACCCCGGGTATCGCTCCGCGACACGATCGACCTGCTCGGTCCGGCGGTCAGCGTGGCGCTGCTCGTGTTCGCCAGCTCGGTCGCCACCGCCCAGGCGCTCGCGGCCCGGGACCGCGAGGACGTCGACCCCACGAAGGAGTTCCTCGGTCTGGCCGCCGCCGGGTTCGGCGCCGGGCTGCTCCAGGGCTTCCCGGCGAACGCGAGCGACTCGCGGAGCTTCATCGTGGCCGACAGCGGCAGCAAGTCGCAGACGATCAACGTGTTCGGCGCCGCCGCGATCGCGATCACGCTCATCGCCCTGACGCCGCTGTTCCGCGACCTGCCGATCGCGGCGCTCGCCGGCGTCATCCTGGTGTCGGCGTCGAAGCTCATCGACATCGCCGGGTTCCGGCGTCTCTGGCGGATCCGGCGGAGCGACTTCGTCCTGTCCATCGTCACGTTCGCCGGCGTGCTGCTCTTCGGCGTGCTCCCGGGCATCGGCGTGGGCGTCGCCGTGTCGCTCCTGGAGACGATGCGCCGTGCGGTCCTCCCCCACACGGCCGTCCTCGGCCAGGTCGCCGGGACGCCGACCTACCGTGACGTCACCCACTACGACGACGCCGAAGTCCTTCGAGGGCTGGTCGTCTACCGGTTCGACGCGCCGCTGTTCTTCGCCAACGCGGAGGTCTTCCGGCACCAGATCCGCGAGCTCGCCCGGCACGCGAAGAAGCCGGTTCGGCAGGTCGTCGTCAGCGCCGAGGGCATCACAGACATGGACGTGACCGGCGGCGAGATGCTGGGGAGGCTGCTCGAGGACCTGGACGAGATGGGGGTTCGGTTCACGATGGCGCGGGTCCGCACCTCGGTGCGCAAGACCCTGCGGCGGCTCGGTCTGGAGGAGGCGATCGGGCCCGAGAACATCTTCATGACCGTCGCCGACGCGGCCCGGAGCTTCGACGCCGCCGAGCGCGTGGAGGACCCCGACGGCTGACACGCGGCGGGGCGACCTCCCGGCCGCCCCGCTCGCGATGTTCGGGTATCGGTAAAGCTGGTTGACGAACTAGCTGGCGGCCGCTCCGTGCAGGTCCTTCTGGAGCTCGGCCTGCGCCTCCTCGGACAGCGAGGTCTTCAGGACCGTTCCGCCGAACTTCGACAGCGCGGCGACGGCCTTGTCCGGCGTGACCTTCTCCACGACCATGAACAGCGCCGACGTGCCGGGCTTGAGCATGTCGCGGACCTGCTCTTCGAACTGCTTGTCGATCCCGCTCTTCGCGGCCTTGCCCATGATCGCGCCGAGCCCGGCGCCGACCGCCATGCCGAAGAACGGAACGAAGAACAGGATCCCGAACAGGAACCCCCAGAACATGCCGAAGCTCGCCCCGGCCCCCACCTCGTGGTGGTTCGTCGTGACGCGGATCTTGCCCTCCTGGTTGCGGACGATCGCCGCAACCGCGTCGGCCTGGATGATCAGGTCGCCCTGGAGCTTCTCGACCTCGTCCATCGCCTCAGCGGCGGTGGTCATGTCGTCGTACCCGATCGCGATCAGGTCGGACATGCGTTCCCCTCCTCCGTTGCTCGAGATGCGTGCATCGCCCCGGGCACATCGTGTGCGAGCGCCGTGACCGGCCGGGCACGGCATCGCCGGTGCCTTCGCGGCTGATTCTAGTCAGGGCGCGGGCCGCTCGACTGCTTCGGTATGCGTCTGCGCGCCTCCGTATCCAGATGAACGCGGAGAGTTCGGCACCCGCCAGGAGCAGCCAGGCGGTCGCGTACAGGAACGCGATCGCGCCGAACAGACTGCCGAGGGTCCCGTACAGGGCGGTCGAGTTCGCCACGACCCGGGAGAAGTAGAAGCCGCCCAGCGTGAGCAGGCCCTCGAAGCAGATCACGAATGCCACCGCTCCCGGAACGTGCCAGCGCCACGACGGTCCGTGCGGGGTCAGGATCGCGTACAGAGCGAGGAAGAACGCGAACTGCCCCACCGCCAACGCGAGGAAGCGCGCCGACCTGGGCGACGAAGTCGTGGTTCCCCGACGCGAACCACCCCTCGACGATCGAGAAGGCGGCCAGGCCGAAGATCGCGAGGATCATCAGCAGCCCGACGACCATCCCCACGAACCGCCCCGTCAGCACGCCGGCCCATCCGGTCCCGAAGATCTGGCCGAGCGCATGCCGGAGCCGGCTCGCGAGGCCCGAGGCGGTCCATAGGAGCGCGATCAACCCGACCAGGCCGAACGAGAGCCGGCCCTCGATCGCGGCGTTCAACTGGGTCGTCAGGAACCCCGTCGCGGACGCGAAGTCGCTCGGGAGGAGCTTGGTGAGCCCGTCGATCACCGCCTGCTGTGCCGATGCGTTCCCCGCGAGCACGAACCCGGCGATCGACACGGAGAAGAGCAGGAGGGCCGGGATCGAAAGCAGCGCGGCGTAGGTGAGCGCGCCGGCGTGGGTGGAGACGTCGTCCACGACGATCCTGCGAGCCAGGATCGTCGACGGGAGCAGGAGACGCTCCGGGACAGGCGAGGGAAGCGCGAGACGAACCCCGAGCCGAGGCGTTCGACGCCCCGCGCGTAGCCGTTCAGGTAGTCCTGGCGGACGTGCTGTTCGCTCGTTCGAACGCCGTCCACTCGTCTCGGAGGCCCTGCAGATCCTCCCGCCGGATCGCTGCGCCACCATGCCATGTCGGACAGCTTCGCACGGAGCCGACGGGTGACTCGCGAGGCGGTGGGCGTCAGGGATCGGGCGGTCGATCCTGCCCCCGGCGCGATCCGGAGACGGCGGTTGCGTCCGGATCGCCGGCGGCGGCCTTGCGTCGGCGCGACCAGAGCCGGAGCCTTCCCGGGGGCCCGCTCGGGACGCCGGCGTCGGGGCGTCGCTCGTGAGCTCGTCATCGATCACCTGGTAGCGCTCGACATACGCGCCGATCGCGGCCTGGATCACGGCGGCCGCCGGCAGCGCGAGGAACGCCGCCAGGATCCCCCCGAGCGCACCCCCGACGAACGCCGCTCCGAAGGCGACCGCCGGGTGCAGGTTCATCGTCTTCGCGGTGAGCCTCGGCGCGAGGAAGTAGTTCTCGATCTGCTGGTAGACCAGGATGTAGGCCAGCACCCAGAGCGCGTCCGTCGGCTGCGAGAGGAGCGCCACCAGCACGGGCGGCGCGCCGCCGATGTACGTGCCCACCGTCGGGATGAACTCCGCGACCACGCCGCAGAACACCGCGAGCGGCGCCGCGAACGGCACGCCGAGCACGCGCAGGACGATGTACATCCCGGTGCCGTTGATGATCGCGAGCAGCAGGCGCGAGTAGAAGTACGCACCCGTCTTCTCGATCGCGGTCATCCAGACGAACAGGATCCGCTCCTGGCGGTCCGGACGGAAGAACCGCAGGACCGTCCGGCGGAACTGCGGGCCCTCCGCGACCATGTAGAACGTGAACAGGCCGATCGTGGCCCATTTGAAGATGGCCCCGAAGAACGAGGCGCCGATCCCCAGGAGGTTCCCGGCGATGTTCGCCGCGTAGTGGGCGGCGCTCGCCCCGACCTTCTGCACGGCATCGAGCAGCCGCACCTGCGAGACGTCGACGCCGCAGCAGTCCTTCGCGAACTTGGACACCTTCTCGAGCCAGCCCGGGAACGCCTCGACGATCCCGCGCACGCCCGAGACGATCGCGGGCACGAGCAGCGCGGTGAGGATGATGACGCCGAGGAGGATCCCGACGAAGATCGCGCCGGTCGCGAGCCCGCGTTTCCATCCGTGTCGGGCGAACCAGTTCACGCCGGGCTCTATCGCGAAGGACATGAACAGCGAGATCACGAGGATCGAGAGGAAGGTCTGGAGCTGCCGGACGGTCTGGACGATCAGGAGGGTTCCGAGCGCGGCGCCGACCAGCACGAGCAGCACGCGCCACGACAGGCGGCGGACGGCGACCTGCGCGCGCGGCGAGAGCTCGAAGTCGAGTTGGTCCGAGGCGCCGGGTCCCGAGCTGGTCACCGCGCTCTGCGGAGGCGTCGCCGATCCGGGCGGTGACCCGGTCGATCCCGAGCCTGCGCCGGGTATCGGCTGATCCCCCATATCCGAACCTTTCGCGCGTTCGCCCGAGCCAAGCTCGCGGCGCTCCCCGGCCGGCCCGGGCGAATCGTGGCACGGGGGAGGACCCTGTTCAACGAACCGCGTCGAGCACGCCGCCCGCGGCTACGCGGTGGGGGGGTTGTACGACCAGTCGTAGACCACGGCGGTTCGGCAGATCAGGTCCTGGATGGCGGCGTTCCGCTTGCTGACCAGGACCCACAGCACGCCGATCGCGAAGACGACCGTCAGGACGCTCCGCGCGAACGCGCGGCCGCCCCGCACGTGCGAACCGTCCTCGCGGACGACGCGCAGCCCCAGCATCTGTTCGCCGAACGTTCGGCCCGTCGTGGCCCAGAAGTAGGTGAAGTACAGGATCGCCAGGATCGCCTGCCCGACCAGCACGACGATCCCGCTCGGGCGATCGAATTGGAACCCCTGCGACGTGAAGGCCCACTTGGCGACCGCCACGAAGAACGCGATCAGGAACCCGATGACCCCCAGCACCAGCAGGTCGACCACGAATCCGAGCAGGCGCGAGACGAACCCTGCACGCACCCCCTGCATCGCGTGGATCCGCGCGAGCCTGGCTTCGCGTGCGCTCACGTGCGGTCGTGCGCCTCGGGCACGTCCGGCGCCGCCGGGGCCGTCGCCTGGACGGGGCCGGCTTCCAGACCGACGGGCACCGGCTCGATGTCCTCGCGGCTCGCCTTCCGCATCAGGATCCGATCGACGACCTTCGCGACGAACCGATCCGCGTTCATGCCCTGGTAACGAACCGCATCGATCGTCTCGGTGGTGATCGAACCCGTCGACTCGCGGATGATCTCGCCCATGTCCACCTCGTCCATGACCTCTCGCGTGACCGCGGCGAGGTCGACGCGGTTCAGGATCTCCTGGATGTCCACCCGGTCGGCGATCGCGTTGATGTCCACCCGGTCGATGATCGCCCCGATGTCGATGCGCGACGCGATCGCGTCGATATCGATCCGGTCGATGATCGCCCCGATGTCGACGCGGGCGACGATCGCGTCGATGTCCAGGCGCGCGACGATCCGGTCGAGGTCGGCCTTCGCGATGATGCCGTTGACGTCGGCACGATCGATCACGTCCTGGATGTCGACCCGCCGGACGATGTCGTCGAGGTCGATGCGATCGATCACCCCCGCCGCCACGGGCGGGATCATCGCGTCGATCAGCGCCGCGGCGGTGCGTTCCCGCTCGCGCTGCTCGTCGCGCTCGACCTCGGCGCGCTCGGAGAGCCACCGGAGGCCCGCGCGGATCGGCAGGCCGATCACGGTTCGCTCCGTGACGAACGCCGCCGCCGGGCGCGCCGCCTCGGAGGCGGACCGCACGGCGATCGCCGTCGTCCGGACCGCGTCGACCGCGAGCCCGGCGCCGGCGGCGAGGAGCATCGAGAGCGTCCCGTCCATCGGCTCGCCCTCCTCGGACCCGGGCGCGTCCGCGCCGCTGAGGCCGCGGAGCAGGCTCTCGAGCGCCGCGACGGCCAGGCCGACCGCACCCACGAGCACCGAGACGAGCCCCTCCAGCCCGGCATCCGCACGGCCGAGGGTGCGACCGATCGCCACCTCGGAACCGGACGACTCGCCCGCCGGCTCGACGACCACGTCGTCCGCCCGGTCGGGGGGTTCCTCGGCCACGTCGTGTAGCTCGACCCGCCTGAGGTGTTGCCCGTTCCCCTCCGTCTTCATCGAGACCACCTTTCGGGATAGCATCTGGGGCCTTCGAACCGACCCGAAGGTGCAGTCTCGCACGAGACGACCGCCCGTTGGAGAGTGGAGAGCGAGGGGACCAGTGGCGAGGTCGAACGGCAAGGCGACGACGAAGACGAGAACGCCGGTCCGAAGGGGCGCGGTCACCGGGAACGGCGGCACGCCATCCGCGGTGAAGCGCGCGAGGGCGGTCGCGATCCCGCCGAGCGCCGCGGAGCGCATGGCCGCGGGCAAGGCGTTGCGCAAGGACGTCGCCCGCGAGGCGCACGGGGAGTGGTCACCGGCCGCGGGCCGGTCCGACCCGATCTCGTTGCTCGAGGGACAGGGCAAGGACCGGATCCAGGAGCTGCTGCCGGTCCGCTACGGGCGGATGGCGTCCTCGGCGTTCGCGTTCCTCCGCGGCTCGGCGATCGTGATGGCCGAGGATCTCTCGCATACGCCTGCGTCCGGGATCTCCGTCCAGGCGTGCGGCGACGCGCACCTCGCGAACCTGGGCATCTTCGCCACCCCCGAGCGCAACCTCGTGTTCGACCTGAACGACTTCGACGAGACGCTCCCCGGCCCGTGGGAGTGGGACCTGAAGCGGCTCGCCGCGAGCTTCGTCGTCGCCGGTCGCCACCGTGGGTTCTCCGACGCGCAGAACCGGCTCGCGGCGATCAGCATGACCCGCACGTACGCGCTTCGGATGCGGGAGTTCGCCGCGATGGGCCTGCTCGACGTCTGGTACGCGCGGATCGACGTCGACACGATCGTCGCCGCGATGAAGGGCGAGCTGCGCAAGCGCTCCCAGAAGACGGTCGAGAAGACGTGGACGCGCGACAGCCTGCAGGCGCAGGCGAAGCTGACGGAGGTGGTCGACGGGGCCCGCCGGATCAAGCACGCCCCCCGCTCGTCGTCAGCCTCCGCGACAGCGAGGTCGCAGACCCCGAGTTCATCCGAAAGACGTTCGAGGACTATCGCAGGTCGCTGAACGACGACCGCAAGCACCTGCTCTCGCGGTACCGGTTCGTTGACGTCGCGCTCAAGGTCGTCGGCGTCGGCAGCGTCGGCACGTACTGCGTGATCGTCCTGCTCGAGGGTCAGGGCGACGACGATCCGCTGTTCCTGCAGGTCAAGCAGGCGACGTCGTCGGTCCTGGAACGGCACCACCGTTCGAGCCGGTACAAGAACCACGGCCAGCGGGTGGTGGTGGGCCAGCGCCTGACGCAGGCGGCCAGCGACATCTTCCTCGGGTGGATCCGCGGGCGCGGCGAGGCCCATCGAGACTTCTACTGGCGGCAGCTCCGCGACGCGAAGGGTTCGATCGACCTCGAGACGATCCAGCCCGCGGGGTTCGCCCTCTACGCGCAGCTGTGCGGCGCCGGCCTCGCGCGGGCGCACGCGCGCTCGGGCGACGCCGCCGCGATCACGGGCTACGTGGGCACGGGGAACACGTTCCCGAACGCGATCGCGGCGTTCGCCGAAGCGTACGCGGACCAGACGGAGCGTGACTATGGGCTGCTCGGCGAGGCCGTGGCGTCGGGCCGCATCCAGGCCACGCCCGGCGTCTGAGGTTCGCGGAGGTTCGACCTTCGCGCTGCGGTGCTACGCGTCGGGGTCGCCGACGAACGGGAGCTCCTCCGGGTGACGCTCGCTCACCACGAGGATGTGGATGCTGACGACCAGGATCCACGCCGGGAAGACCAGCTCGACCCACGGCGAGATGCCGACGCTGATCAGCAGCACAGCGGCCGAGACGTAGCCGAAGATCGCGAGCCACCGGGGCATCACGCCCGTCCGGATCGTGATCGTCGCGGTCGCGATCGTGAAGACCCCGGCCATCCGCATCGCGTAGATGTTCAGGAGCTGGGCGCTGATCCTCCGTCCCACAGCGAACGTTCCGCTGGAGATCGACTTCGACGTCGCCTCCGCGATCAGTCCACCGGCGAACGCGCCGGCGACGAAGAGCATCGCGACGAACAGCAGCCCGCTGCCCAGGAACACCGTCGCGAAGAACCGATCCTCGCGCGCCCCGATCCGGTCGCGGACGACCCCGATGAACCACAGGAACGCGATCCCGGCGAACGGCAGGAGGTTCAGGGCGACCGCAACGGCGGTGCGGCGGCCGCTGTCGGAGAGCCAGATGGTCGACGCGTGCTTCCCCGCCGGCACGGCCGCGAGGAGCAGGGCGAGCGCGGCCCCGAGGAGCAACGCGAACACGATCCCCGCGATCGCGGCGGCGCGTGGCGTCCGGAGCTCGCGGCCGCTCGCCGCCGAGCCAGGATCCTTGCTCATCGTCTCTCCCCGCCGGGCGCGCGCCAGGACCTCCGTCCGCGGCCGGCGGGCTCCATGCGCAGCATATCCCCCCGGCACCCGTGGTCGGCGGGCTCGCCGCGGGCGGTATCGTTCCGCCCTGTGGTGACCGGATCGGAGAAGGGCGAACGCCGCTGGCCGATGGCCGCTGCCGTCCTCGCCGCCGGACTGATGCGGATCCTCCTTCCCTCGGAGCTCAGGGTCCGAGACGCGCGGCCCGCGTTCTTCCTCCTACTCGTCGTCCTCGTGGCGGCATTGATGATCGGCGACCCGGGCCGCATCGATCGCCAGAAGACCTGGCTGCGGGTCCTGACCGGCGTCCTCATCGGACTGATCACGGTGGTCAACGGAGCCTCGGCCGTCCGCCTCGTGGTCAGCATCATCTACACCCAACCGTTCACCCAGCAGGCGCGGACCCTGCTCGTGTGCGGCGGCGTGATCTGGCTCACGAACGTCATCGCGTTCGGCCTCTGGTACTGGGACCTCGACCGCGGCGGTGCGGCTGCGCGCGCAGCCGGGTCGAGCATCGGTCCCGCGTTCGTGTTCCCAGAGATGGCGAACCCCGAGCTGGTGCGGGAGGGGTGGTATCCGAGTTTCGTCGACTACTTGCACCTGTCGTTCAACACGGCGATGGCGTTCAGCCCGACCGACGTCTCGGCGATCAGGCCATGGGCGAAGCTCATGATGATGGCCGAGGAGGCGATCTCGCTCGTCGTGGGGATCCTCGTGATCGCCCGCGCGGTGAACATCCTGACGTAGGCGCATCCTGCTGCGGTGCGGACGCGGCCGGCGCGAGGGAGCGGTCGAACGATGCGGGAGGTGGCGGCAACGGATCGCAAGCCGGGTGGCGTCGCCACGGACGTGGCCGCCGGCGCGCTCACGCTCGGCTACAACGTCCTGATCAACCGGCTCGTGCCGCCGCGCTGGTACGTGCCGGCGAACCTGGCCGCCGCGGCAACAGCCGTCGCGCTGGCGCGCCGAGCCGGCGCGAGCCGGCGGGACCTCGGCCTGGCGCCGGGCGCGGCCGCCGAGGGCGTTCGGCTCGGCCTCCGGGCCGCGTCGCCCGTCGTGGTGGGTGTGGCGCTCGCCGCCGCGGCGCCGGGCACGCGACGGTTCTTCGTCGAGGAGGGGTCCGAGGACGAGACGACCCGGCGGCTCCTGTACGAGACCCTGATCCGGATCCCGATCGGCACCGCGCTCGCGGAGGAGGTCATCTTCCGGGGGGCGCTGCTCGGGACGTACGGCCGGCGGCGGGGATGGCGGCGCGCCGTCCTGTGGAGCTCGGCGCTGTTCGGCGCGTGGCACGTCCTGCCGACCCTCGATACGACGCTCCGGCGGAACCCCGCGACCGAGGGCCTGATCGGGCCCGGGTGGAGGTCCACCCTCGGAGCGCTCGCCGGCATCGCGCTGGTGACCGGCGCGGCCGGTGCGGCCTTCTCGTGGTTGCGGCTGCGGTCAGGCAGCATCCTGGCGCCGGCCGTGGTGCACGCCGTCCTCAACGATGCCGGCGACCTCGCCGCCGCGGTGATCAGCCGGCGGGCGGCCCGGTGAAGTCACCCAGGGACCGCACCCTCGTCATCCCGGCCGCCCGGCCACGTATCGCGAGCTGTTCGGCCATCTTCCTCGACGCCTCGTCGATCATCTCCGAGCCGAACATCACCGCGCCCATGAGCTGGACGTCCGTCGCGTGCGCGTACGCCTCGAGGATCGCCTCGGCCTTGTCGAACTCGTCCTGGGTCGGCGCGAACACCTCGTTCAACACGTCGATCTGCCCCGGATGCAAGGCCCATTTCCCGTCGTAGCCGAGCGCCCGCGCGCGCAGGGCCATCTCGCGGAAGCCGTCGAGGTCCTTGATCACCAGGTACGGTCCGTCGATCGCCTGGAGCCCGGCGTTCCGCGCCGCGACGAGGATCCGCGACAGCACGTAGTGCCAGTGATCGCCGGGGTACCCGGGCATCGGCAGGCCCGCCGTCACGGTCGGGAGTCCGAGCGAGGCGCTCATGTCCGCGGGACCGAAGATCAGGGTCTCGGCGCGATCGGAGGCCTCCGCGATGTCGTCGATGTTCGTCAAACCGGTCGCCGTCTCGATCTGCAGCTCCAAGCCGATCCTGCGGTCGAGCCCGACCGTGTCCTCGACCTGGCGGAGGAGGTCGTCGACGAACGTCACGTCGGTCGCGTACTCGACCTTGGGGACCATCAGGCAGTCGAGGAACGACCCCGCGTTCTCGACGATCTCGATCACGTCGCGGTAGCACCACTTCGTGGGCACGCCGTTGATCCGGACCACGACGGTCTTGCCGGTGAAGTCGCCCTCCTTGAGAGCCTGGACGATGTTCGCGCGGGCCTCCTCCTTCGCACCGGGCGCGACGGAGTCCTCCAGATCGAAGAAGACCTCGTCGGCGGGGAGGCTCGGCGCCTTCGCGAGCATCTTCGGCGACGAACCGGGGACGGACAGGCACGAACGGCGGGGACGGACGGCGCGTTCGATCATGGGTACGGTCCTTTCTCGACGCACGGCGGCGCCGGGCCGCCGGCGCCCTCATGCTACCGGCGAGGAGCGAGGAGGCGATCGGCATGGAGTTCGACGACGTCGTTCGGAAACGCCGCATGGTGCGGCGGTTCGCCACGGACGGGCTGGCGCCGGCCATCGTGGAACGGATCCTCCGGAACGCCGCGCGGGCGCCGTCCGCGGGGTTCTCCCAGGGGTACGCGTTCCTGGTGTTCGACGGCCGCGCGGAGGTCGACCGCTTCTGGTCGGCCATGCGGGGTGGCGGTCGCGAGCCGCCGTTCGACCCCGAGGTGATGAACGCGCCGCTCATCGTGGTTCCGATGGCGAACGAGGACGCGTACCTCGACCGGTACGCCGAACCCGACAAGGGATGGACCGACCGGGACCCGGCGCGCTGGCCGGTCCCCTACTGGTACATCGACACCGGGTTCACGGCGCTGCTCATGCTCTTGACGGCCGTCGACGAGGACCTCGGGGCGCTGTTCTTCGGGCTTCCCCCCGACGTGACCGACCGGTTCCGCGCGGGGTTCGGCGTTCCGGAGTCCTACGTGCCGATCGGCGCCGTCGCGGTCGGACACCGGACGGACGATCCCGGTCGGGGTTCGGGCGACACGCGCAGGAGGGTCCCGCTGGACGAGCTCGTCCACCGGGGACGGTGGTGAGGGTGGTCGTCCAGGGCCGGTCGGCGCCGCAGGGTCCGCGGGCTACGAACCGTCGCCGCCCTTGCGCGAGCTCGACACCGCGGCGCCGAGCGCGATCAGGCCCAGCACGATCGGGACGGCGAGCACGACCCAGAAGACAGCCGAAGTGGACATCAGCGCCAACACAGCGCGCAGCATATCGGCATCTCGCGACCAGCGCCGTGGTCCGGGTATCGTTCCACCTCGTGAGGCCATGCTCGAGCTGATCGACCTGGATCGCACGGTCCCGAAGGCGACGTACGAGCGGCGGCTGCCCCGTCTCCAGACGCGCCTGTACGACCTCGAACGGGCCGTGTCCGAGGCGCGCCTGCCCGTCGCGATCGTCTTCGAGGGCTGGTCCGCCGCAGGCAAGGCCGGGGCGATCCGCGCGACGACGGCCCGCCTCGATCCCCGGGGATCGACCGTCGTCCCGATCCTCGCGCCGCGCACGCTCGAGACGCAGTACCCGTGGCTGCATCGTTTCTGGCTGAAGATCCCCGCCCAGGGACAGATGGTCATCTTCGACACGTCCTGGTACCGGCGGGTGCTGATCGAGCGGATCGAGCGGCAGATCCCGAAGCGCGTGGCCGACGCGTCCTACCAGGACATCGTCGAGTTCGAGGAGACCCTCGTAGCGGACGGGACCGTGATCGTGAAGTTCTGGCTGCACATCAGCAAGCAGGAGCAGTCGAGGCGGTTCAAAGCGCTGTTGAGGGACCCGCTGACGGCCTGGCAGGTCACCGACGAGGACCGCGCGCAGCATCAGCGGTACGCGAAGTACCTCTCGGCCGTCGAGGAGATGCTGGCGCGAACCGACACCGCCGTCGCCCCGTGGGTGATCGTCGAAGGCACGGACAAGCGGTTCGCCCGGCTGAAGATCATGGAGACGATCGTCTCGACGCTCGAGGCCGCGCTGCAGCGCGCCGGGGTGGACACCGACGGCGCGGGGGCTCAGGCGCAGGTGACCGACATCCTCGGGGAGGACTTCGATGCTTGAGCGCCTGGACCTCACGCTCCAGGTCACGCGGGAGGAGTACGGCGAACGCCGTCGCGTGCTGCAGGCCGAGCTCCACGCGCTCGGGTTCCAGGTCTATCAACAGAAGCGCCCGGTCGTGATCGTGTTCGAGGGCCCCGACGCCTCCGGCAAGGGCGGCGCGATCAAGCGGGTCACCGGGCGCCTCGACCCGCGCGGCTACGTGGTCTGGCCGATCGCGGCGCCGACCGGCGAGGACAAGAACCACCACTACCTCTGGCGCTTCTGGCGCCGGCTCCCGGTCGCGGGACAGATCGCGCTGTTCGACCGCTCGTGGTACGGGCGCGTCCTGGTCGAGCGCGTCGAGGGCTACGCGACCGAGGACGAGTGGCGCCGCGCGTACCGCGAGATCAACCAGTTCGAACGCCAGCTCACGCAGTTCGGCACCGTGGTGATGAAGTTCTGGCTGCAGACCAGCCAGCAGGAACAGCTCCGGCGGTTCAAGGAGCGCGAACGCACGCACTACAAGGCGTGGAAGCTCACCGACGAGGACTGGCGGAACCGCGGGAAGTGGGAGGACTACGAGCAGGCTGCGGAGGACATGCTGCTGAAGACCTCGACGCCGCCCGCCCCGTGGACCGTCGTGGAGGCGAACGACAAGCTGTACGCCCGCATCAAGGTGATGGAGACGGTCGAGGCGACGCTCCGCCGCGAGCTCTCCTGAGAGTTCGCGGAGGTGCGCCGCCTGACCGTTCGACCGTGCCCGCCTCTAGGCTGCGGTGGCGCGTGGGGCCCTCGTGACGCGGATGCTCCCGGACACGGTGCTGGCGCGGAGCTGCAGCGACGCGTCGGTCCCGTCCCCGCCGGTCGCCGGCGAGGCGTCGTCGTCCGGCTTCAGCTCCGACGATGTCTTGCCGGACGTCGACACCAGGTCCATCCAGACGCGGAGGCCGGGTTCGACCCCGACCCTGACGGAGCCCGAGACCGAACGGAACCTCGCGTCGCCGGCGCCCAGCCGATCGACCTCGATCCGGCCCGAAACCGACTCGATGCTGACGGTGCCGCGCGCCTCACGGACCTCGACGGAGCCCGAGACGGCGTTCACGCGGAGCGTGCCGCCGACCGCGCCGATGCGCACCGAACCGGAGATCGTCCTGACGTCGGCGTCCCCGCCGATATCGCCGAGCGCGATCGAGCCCGAGGCCGTCCGGACCGACGCGTCGCCGTCGACCCCTTCGGCGCGGATGCTCCCCGACGTCGTGTGCAGCTCCGCCCGGGAGAATCCGCCGCGCGCCTCTATCCCGCCGGAGACGGTGTTCGCCTCCACGCTGGATCCGTGCGGCGCGACCACGCGGAACCGGTACACGGGCTCACGCCCGAACAGCTTCGTGCGCGCCGGCGCTTCGACCCGGATCTCCGTGCCGCCCTCGCCGGTCGGCCTGGACTCCTGGATGACATCGTCGACGGCCGACGGGTCGCCCCGGAGGACGTCGACCTGGACGGTCGTCTCCGTGACGTCGTCGGTGGTGACGTCGATCTCGCCGGCGGTCAGTCGGAGCCGGAGCGCCGTGGGGCCGGGTGTCTCGTAGGTGGTCATCTCACGACTCCTTCCTGTCTCGTTCCTGTCTCGGTCACTGGTCCGGACGTCGTGCCGTCAACTGCGCGCGTACCCCTGGAGGCGGCGTCCCGCCGGTCGCCGATCCAAGCTCGCCTTGATCGCCCGGAGGAGCCAGGCGTTCACCGACAACCCGTCGGTCGCCGCGGCGGACTCGGTCGCGACCTTGAGCCGCTCGGGCAGGCGAAGCGTGATCCGCGCCGCCTGGTCGTCGTCCTGGTCGGGCGGTGCGCTCGCCGCTGGCGCGTCCACGTACGTCAGGATCACGTCGTGGCCTGACAGCCGAACATCGATCCTCCCGGTCGGAAGCTGCGGGTCGATCTCGGCGGCTGCCTCCGTCAGCGCCTCCAGCAGGTGGAGCCGGAGCGACGGCTCCAGGGCTCGGATCAGGCGTTCGGCGACCGCGGCGCTCGCTTCGTCGCCCGTCGCGGCGATCGCGGAGAGATCTGCGGCGAGGGCCTCGATGTGGGTTGATGTCTGCATGATGTCATTATGACGCCATGACGGCGTCATGTCAAGCGGTTCTCCTCCGTGGCTGGCGCGCGGCGCCGCCGGATGGAACACTGCGCATCCGGGCGTCGGCCGCGCCCGGTCGCTGATAGCGCGGGAGATCACGTGGATCGAGACCTGCTGGGGAAGCGGTTCGTCATCACCGGTGTGTCGCGGGTGACGACCCGGGTGGCCGCCGCCTTACACGAGCGTGGAGGCGCGGTGACCGTGATCTCCCCGGACCGCCAGGACGGTTCGCCGGGGCGGGAGCGTTCGTCCCTCGCCTCCCGGCTCCCCGAGGGCGTCGAGGTCGTGACCGGCTCGGACGTGGACGAGGCCCTCCCTCGCGCATCGCTGGCGGGGGCCGAATGCCTCCTCGCGCTCGACGACGACGACCTGCAGAACCTGGCCGCCGCGGTCACGTCGCACGCGCTCGAGCCCGACGTCCCGATCGTGCTTCGCGCGTACGACATCTCGCTCGCCGACCAGCTCGAACGCGGCCTGAACGTTCGCCGGGCGTTCAGCGTGTCCGTCCTGTCGGCGCCGGCGTTCCTGGCCGCCGCGCTCGGGCCGGAGGTCCTGGAGACGCTTCGGCTGGGCGACACGCCCGTCCCGATCTGGGCGCTGCCCGTGACGGACGGGTCCGCGCTGGCCGGCATCTCGCCGCTGGACGCACCGGCAGCCATCGGCGCGCAGGTCCTGTGGCGGAGCGGGGACCCGCGGACCCAGCTGCATCCCGGCGAGCGGGTCGTGGTCGGCGGGCCACTGGATCAGCTCGTGAAGCTGGCGCTCAGCGGGAACGCGTTGTTCGCGCCCCGTGCGAGGCGTTCGGCGCGAGAACGGCGCCGTGATGCTCGCGCGGACCGCAAGGCCGCGCGTTCGTCCGGTTCGGGCTGGGTCGCCGGCGGCACCCTCCTGCCGATCACGGCGATCGTGCTGGCGGCGTTCCTCCTGCTCGCCGTGCTCGTGTTCGGCATCGCGCTGCACAAGAATCCGATCGACGCGATCTACTTCTCGATCTCGACGGCCCTGGGGAACTCGACCCTCGACGACTCTGTGGCGTGGTTGAAGCTGTTCGGCGTGATCGCGATGATCGCAGGTGGCGCACTGCTCGGGGTCCTGTTCTCGTACCTGGCGTCGGTCGCGACGACCGTCCGGATCGAACAGCGCGCCGGCCGCCAGGCGAGCAAGATGTCCGGGCACGCCGTCGTCGCGGGGCTGGGTTCGATCGGGTACCGCGTCGGGAAGCTCCTGGGCGATAGCGGGATCCCGTGGGCCGGGCTGGACCGCGCGCCCGACCCGCGGTTCGCGGAAGCCGCCGGCGCCAGCGCGCCGGTCCTGACCGGGGACGTTCGGCTGCCGGAGAACCTCGAACGCGCCGGGATCGCGGAGGCCGCGTGCCTGTTCGCGTGCACGGACAGCGACCTGGCGAACATCGAGGCGTGCCTGCAGGCGCGACGGCTGAACCCGTCGATCCGGACCGTCGCGCGGGTGTTCGACGACGCGCTCGCGGAGCGGGTGGCGGGCTCGCTCGGCATCGACGCGGCGGTGAGCTCGTCCCACGTCGCGGCCGCCGCGTTCGTCGGCGCCTCGACGGACGAACGCGCCCTCCGGCCGTTCGAGGTCGACGGCGAACCCTACGTCGCGTTCCGGCTCGACGTGACCGATCCGGCCGCGGCCGAACGGTTGACGGCCGCGGCCGGCCGCGGCGTGTCGGTGTTGGCGCGCCAGCTCGCCGACGGCTCGGTCCTCCCCGGATCCGGAGCGGCCGTCGTGCACACAACCGGGGTCATCGTCGCCGGCCCTCGGTCCGCGGTCGACGCCGCGCTCCCCCGCGCCGCGACGCAGGGAGCCGACACCGGCTGATCCGCCTCGGTCGCGGTCAGTCGCCCTCGACCAGGACCTCGGTGAACGGGCGTGTGAGTGCGCCGCGCGCCGCCAACGCGGCGCCGGCCATCACGTCGAGCGCTTCGTCCAGTTCGGCATCGGTGATGACCAGGGGGATCAGGTGCCGCAGCACGTTGTGGTACGTCCCACACGACACGGTGATCAGCCCGCGCCGCATGCACCCGCCAACCACGGCGCCCAGGTACGCCTCGTTCGGCTCCTTCGTCCCGCGATCGGTGACGAACTCGACGCCGACCATCGCGCCGACGCTGCGGATCTCGCCGACTTCGTCGACCTGGGTCGCCAGCTCGTCCCACCGGGCGGTGACCACCTTGCCGATCTGGATCGCGCGCTCCATCAGGCCCTCGTCCTCGATCACCTGCAGGACCGCGTTCGCCGCGGCACACGCGACCGGGTTCCCGACGTACGTGCCGCCGATCGCCGACGGGCCGGGCGCGTCCATGATCTCGGCGCGCGCAACGACGGCGGACAGCGGATAGCCGGACGCGAGCGCCTTCGCCAGGACGACGATGTCCGGTTCGAACCCGAAGTGCTCGGACGCCAGGAACGTCCCCGTGCGGCCGGTCCCCGTCTGGACCTCGTCGGCCACGACCAGGATCCCGCGCTTCGAACAGAGATCCTTGACCCCGCGGAGGAACTCGGCCGGAGGAACGACGAACCCGCCCTCGCCCTGGATCGGTTCGATCACCGCGCACGCGACGGTCGAAGGGTCGACGACCGTCGTGAACGCGCGCTCGAGCGCCGCCAGCGCGTCCTGCGCCGCGCGCGCCGGGTCGGGCGCGCGGTACGGGTACGCGTACGGCAACCGGTAGACCTCGGCGGCGAACGGCCCGAACCCGTGCTTATAGGGGTGGATCCGCGACGTGAGCGACATCGTGAGGAGCGTCCGCCCGTGGAACCCACCCTCGAAGCAGATCACGGCCTGCCGGCCGGTCGCGGCCTTCGCGAACTTCACCGCGTTCTCGATCGCCTCGGCGCCGGCGTTGAACAGCGCGACCTTGCCGCCGTCGACCCCGGTGAGCGCGACCAGCCGTTCGGCGAGCTCGACGTAGCTCTCGTACGGGATCACGGAGAAGTCGGTGTGGCTGACGTTCGCGGCCTGCCGCTGGACGGCCTCGACGACCTTCGGGTGCGAGTAGCCGACCAGTTGGCACCCGAGGCCGGCGGAGAAGTCGATCAGCGTGTTGCCGTCGATGTCGGTGACCGTCGCGCCGCGGCCATGGTCGATCACGGCCGGCACGTGGTGGCCCAACGCGTCGGTGACGACCTTCGCCTTGCGTTCGAGGATCGCCGCCGACTTCGGACCGGGGAGCTCGGTGACGAGGGAGATCGCGGTGCCCATGGGCCGTGCCTCCTGTCGAGGACCGTGGGCTCGCCGGCGGCTCCGTTCGATGGTGCGGCTCCTTCGCCGGTGAGCCGGCGGTGAGGCTACACGACGGCTCGGGCGCTCGACATCGGGCCGATGCGCGCCGAAGATGCCGCCACGATGTCCCGCGTTCGGAGAGCCCGACGGCTGGTGGCGGGCGCATGCGTGGCCGCGCTGTGCTGCCTGTCCGCGGGATGCGGCGCGGGCGGCTCGGCGCTCCCGCCGGCCTCCGAGAAGCCCGGGCCTCCGCGGACCGGGCCGCCGTTCACGCTCAGCGTGCCTCCACCGACGCCGGAGGGGCCGCCGACCGACACGCCGCCCACACCGACCGGCTCGCCGAACCCGACCGAGACCCCTCCGGACCCTGGGCCGGACTGCCCGTCGCGCCCGCTCTTGGGCGTCTACGCTCCCGGTCGGGTGCGCGTCCTCGGCACGTGCCGATGGTTCCACGGCACGGTCACCGGCATCGTCCGACTGGACGACGACGACGTGCGGTTCCTCTTGCTTCCCGCCCGCGGGTCCGAGCGGTACCTGAACGACGTGAACCGCTCGGCGCTGCACGGACGGTTCCCCGCGGTGATCATCTACGGGCAGGCCATGCAGTTGTTCCGTCCCGACATCGGCGAGCGGATCGCCGTGTTCGGAACATGGGTGCGCAACGTGGCGACGGGGTGGAACGAGATGCATCCCGTGTGGGAGGTCCGGTATCCGGGGGTGACGATCTACAACACGCCGCCCGAGCCGCCGTTGCACGGGAGCCGGTAGCGCCGAGGCACGGACCCGAGGCATCGTTCGGTGCTGCGACGAACGGCATCTCCTCGGTTTGACCGGTTCGGGCCGGCCCGTCACGATCGTTCGGACGTGCCGGTCAGCAAGCGCAGGAAGAAGCCCTCGCGCGGGCAGCGCCAGCGCGCCCGGTCGCCCCGGTCGCCCGCGTCGGGGCCTTCTCCAAACACCCCGCCGATACCGCCGATCGAGGGCTTGGTTCGAACCGTCTTGGGCGGACGCGACGAGCTCGCGGCCATCGACGACCCCTTCGAGGGCGAGCTGTGGGCCAGCTCCATCCTCGGGTCCTTCTACAAGCTCCCGATCCCGCTCGACGCGCGCGACCAGGTCGAGCGCTCGATCGGGCCGGCGATCGTCGACGCCGCCGAACGGGCAGGGGACCCGCCGGCACTCGCGGTCCTGCGCGCGTTCGGCGCGGTGGCCGACGGCCCGACGGCCGCGCTCGCCGCCGACGCCGGCGACCGGCTCGCCGCGTCCGGCGTCGCCGAACCCTCGTGGGCGGCCCGGATCGGCCGGCCCGACCTCGTCGACGCCTGGACCTACGTGGACCCGTGGGGCGACCAGCGCACCTGGTTCGGGACGTTCGTCTACCCTGGCCGCGAGCCACACGTCGTGATGGCGCTCTGCGACGAGAACCTTGGCGGCATCGTCAAGGACGCCTTCGCCGCCTACCCCAAGGGCGACCTGCGGGCCCTCGCGGAGCGGGAGCGGGGCCTGGGCGTCTCGGATGCCGCGCCCGACCTGATGGCCGCGCGCGTGATCGCCGCGATCCGAACCGGCGACATGTACCTGGACAACGACTGGACCGACGGGTTCAAGGAGACGCGGGCGTTGATCCTCGCCCGGATGGAGCTGATCGGGCCGGCTGAACTCCCCGAGCGCGAGCCACCGCCGGACGAAGATGCCAGGCTGGCGCTGCTCGAGCGGTTCATGGCCTCGCCGTTCGCCCCGGACCCGGACCAGGTGGAGCCCGAAACGACCGAGCTGATCGTCGGCCGGTGCCTGGACGCGCGCTGCGACTTCGGCGATGGCGACCCGCTCAGGTGGAGCCCGATCGTCGTCGAGCTGTTCATGCTCGACTTCCTGCCGCGGAAGGCGATCATGGACGCGCGTCAGATCCGGGCGCTCCCGAAGGTGCTCCCGGGCTGGGTCCGCTTCGCCCTCACCGAGCGCGGCCTGGACGAGCGGTGGATCGAGGAGGCGGTGGCGGCGGTCGCGACGTTCGCCCCGGCGTTCCGCAAGGCGGTCACGGACCACCGGAGCTTCGGGCCGGCGAAGGCGATGACGAACGCGATGCTGGCCGGGGGCGTCGACCTGACCGACGAGCGAGCCGTCGCGCGATGGATCGACGACTTCAACGCGCGCCCGATCGAGGAGCGCGACGCGGTCCTCGGACCGTTCGCCCTGCCGTGGGAGCCGGAGGCGTAGCCTCGCGCGGTCCAGTCGGGCAGCGTATGTACAGCGTCGGCCACGGCGCGAGGCCGGCCGACGCGTTCGTCGTCCTCCTGCGGGACGTGGGCGTCCGGCACCTCGTCGACGTCAGGACGAAGCCCGGCTCGCGACGGCACCCGTGGTTCGGTCAGTCGGTCCTGGCCGAGACGCTGGGCGCCGCCGGCGTCGCGTACCGATGGGAACCGGACCTCGGCGGGTTCCGTGAGGCCGCCGCCGGCTCGCCTCACACCGCTCTCGCGCCCGACGGCTTCCGCGGATACGCCGACCACATGGGTACGCCGGCGTTCGCGCGAGCCCTCGCGGGCCTGGCCCAGGACGGGCGCCGCGGGCCGACGGCGTTCATGTGCGCCGAGACGCGCTGGACGAACTGCCACCGGCGGTTCGTCGCCGACGCGCTGACCGTCGAGGGTTGGATCGTCGTCCATCCGATCGAGCCCGGCGTCAGCGAACCGCACCGGCTCCATCCGGCGCTTCGCGTCCAGCCGGACGGTGGCCTCGTCTACGACGGTGGGGCCGCGGACCAGGGTTCGTTCGAACTCGCGTGAACCCTTCCACGACCGCTCGCGTACTGCTTTGAACGACGGTCGTCGGATGCGACAGCAGAGAAGGGAAAGGAGCAGCGGGATGCCAGAGTTCATGGACGTCCACGAGGGCATGGTCGGGATCACGCCGGAAGGGCTCACGGAGGCCCACGACGCCGACCTCAACATCCAGGGCGAGGAGGGCGTCGACTTCAAGCACGCGTGGGCCGATCCCGTCTCGGGGAAGGTCTTCTGCCTGTCCGAGGCGCCGAGCGCGGAGGCGGTCAAGCGGATCCACGAACGCGCCGGCCACCCGACCGACCAGGTCTACGAGGTGCCGGTGCAGGCCTGATCCGCAGGCGTCACGGCGACACCCGAACGCCGAGGGCTCGGAACCGTTCGGCCGCGCCCTCGAACGGTTCGAGCGGATCCATCAGCTCCTCGAGGGCGGCGACCAGCTCCTCGTAGACCCTCGGCGGGTCGCCGCGCAGCCGGAGCTCCTCGGCCCGCACGCGGGCGCCGTCCAGGCCGGCGCTGCAGGCGTGCCAGGCCGTTCCGAGGTCCGGCACGCGCCACGCGTCCATGGACACGGACGCGTCGGCGAGGCCCAGCTCGAACCCCGCCAGCGCCTCGGCGAGCGGCGCGCCGGGCGCGCGGCCCGACCGCACGGCCGTGACCAGGGCGGCCTTCGCCCCTTCGACCGACGCCAGCGTCGAGGCGAACGCCTCGCCGGCGCGCCGCAGCTCCGGTGCGACCGCTGGCCGATCGCGCCCGAACCATCGCCGCCGACCCATCGCGGTGCGCGATGCTAGCGGACCGCGGCCGGCGGTCGGCGCGACCGGCGACCGGTGACCGGCACGGCCGGGAGCCCCACGCGCCCGCACGTATCCTGGACCGCCATGCGCCGGGTCCTGCTGATCGCGAACGCGAACGCGCACACCGTGACCCCCTACGCCTACGACGTGATCTCGCGCGCGCTCGCCGCCGACGCGCGCCTGGAGAAGGTCGAGACGAAGCGCCAGGGACACGCGACGCACGTCGCCCGCGGCGCCGCGCATGAGGGCATCGACCTCGTCGTCGTCCTCGGCGGCGACGGCACCGTGAACGAGGTCGTCCAGGGCCTCGCCCGGAGCCACACGCCGCTCGCGGTCCTGCCCGGCGGCGGCGCCAACATCTTCGCTCGCGGCCTCGGCATGCCGAACGACCCGATCGAGGCGACCGGCTGGCTGATCGACCGCCTCGACCATGAGCCGACGAGGATCCCGCTCGGGCGCATCGACGACCGGTGGTTCGTGTCGAACTGCGGGTTCGGCTTCGACGCGGCCATCGTGCGCAGCGTCGAACGGCGGCAGTTCGCGAAGCGGATCGCCGGGGACGGGTTCTTCATCTGGACGGCGCTGAAGGTGTTCTTCACGGGATACGACCGGCGGCACCCGCACCTCACGGTCTCCTCCGGCGACGAGACGGGCGAACGCCGCGAGGGCCTGTTCCTGGCGATCGTGCAGAAGGCCGACCCGTACACGTACCTGGGCGCGCGGCCGATGCGCCTCTGCCCTGATGTCGAACGTGGAGCGGGCCTGGATCTCGTCGCGGTCGACCGGCTGCGCGTGAGCACGACGCTGCGGATCGCGCTGCAGTCGTTCGGGGCCGCGAAGCACACGTCGTTCAAGCACGTGTTCGCGCTCCACGACGTCGACGCGTTGCGGATCGAGAGCGACGAACCCCTCCCCGCCCAGGCCGACGGCGAGTTGCTCGGCGACCGGACGTGCGTCGAGGTCCGCAGCGTCCCCGACGCGCTGTCGATCCTGACCTGAACGATCGCGTTCAGGCGAGGGCGGCGCGGACGCGGACGCCGGTCGCAGGGTCGTTCGTCACGACCGCGTCGACGCCCCAGGCGAACAGCTGGGCGATGTCCTCGGCCACGTCGACGGTCCACGTGCCGACGCGGACGCCGCCGGCATGGGCCCGGGCGACGAACGCCTCCCCTGCATCCACCAACGCATACGCGTGCGGCAGCACGAACGCGTGCCCGTGCTGGCGTGCGTACACGAGCGCGGCGTGCGGGTCGATCGCCGGATGCGTCAAGAAGCCGGTCCTGAGGTCCGGTGCCAGCTCCCGGACGCGTTCGATCGAGAGCCAGTTGAACGACGACACCAAGGTGCTGGCACGAAGTCCAAGTTCGTCAACCAGCTTTACCACTTCGACCGCGACGGACTCGTCGGGCGAGTCGAAGTCCGGGTCCTCGGGGAGGTTCTTCACCTCGATGTCCACCTGGATCCGGCCGGCCATCAGCTCGAGCGCCGCGCGAAGCGTCGGGAGCTTGCGGGCGTCGTCTCCGGACGCGACCGGGTCGTGGGAGACCACCAGCGAGCCGTCCGCGGACCGGCGTGCGTCGAGCTCGACCATGTCCGCACCCACGGCGACCGCGGCTTCGAACGCTTCGAGCGTGTTCTCCGGGAACGCGAGGGATGCCCCACGATGGGCGACCACGAGGGGTCGAGATAGTTCGACA
Organism: uncultured Actinomycetota bacterium; assembly: GCA_963781595.1. Taxonomy (GTDB): domain Bacteria; phylum Actinomycetota; class UBA4738; order UBA4738; family UBA4738; genus JBEDUK01. The sequence continues at coordinate 151,427 of CAWAGG010000001.1, forward strand.
GAACCGCTGGTGGACACCGAATGACCCATTGACGAGGCGCTCTCGCGCGCCGGTATGATACGCGCCTCGTTGCCCCCCTCAGGCGGACCGGGACCGGCATGGGGGAGGGTTCGTTGTGGGGTTCGAGGCTCGACGGGTACCGTACTCGGCGCCCTTCGAGGGGGGGTGGTCGCTCGATGGAATGGGTCCACCGCGCACGTTGCAAGGACGAGGATCCGGAACTCTTCTTCCCCATCGGTACGACCGGTCCAGCTGCGACGCAGGCCGACCTGGCGAAAGCCATCTGCTTCCAATGCCCGGTTCGGGACGAATGCCTCGAATGGGCGTTGGCGACCGGGCAGGATTCGGGCGTCTGGGGTGGCACGACGGAGGAGGAACGGCGCGCGGTGCGTCGGGCTCGGCGGCGCCGTCAGCTCGCCGGGTACGGGGCGAGACCCGTCGCGGCGTCGCGGTAGACCATCAGACCCGGCTCGACGGGCACAGATCGTTGATCGGACAGATCTCGCACCTCGGGTTGCGCGCGACGCAGATCGTCCGCCCGTGGTCGATCAGGACGTAGGTGAACCCGAACCGGTCCTTCGCCGGGATCACGCGCATCAGGTCCTTCTCGATCTTGTCGGGATCGTCGTGCTTCGTGAACCCGATCCGCTTCGCCAGGCGCCGCACGTGGGTGTCGACGGCGATGCCGGCATCGGGGTCCTTCGCGTGCTCCTTCGGGTAGGCGTTCCCCTGGACGATGTTCGCCGTCTTGCGGGCGACGCCGGGGAGGGTGGTCAGCTCCGCGATCGTCTTCGGCACCTTCCCCCCGTAGTCCTCGACGATCTTCGCGCACGCGCCGCGGACGGACTTCGTCTTGTTGTTGTAGAACCCCGTGGGCTTGAGGTCGCGCGCCAGCTCCCCGACCGGGACCCTCAGGTAGTCCTGGGGCGTGCGGTACTTCGCGAACAGCCCGTTCGGCCCTTGGGTCACGCGGTTCACGTTCTCGTCCGTCGTCTGCGCGGACAGGATCGTCGCGACGAGGCATTCGAGCGGGTTCGAGAACTTCAGCGCGACGGTGGCGTCCGGGTAGGCCTTCGTCAAGCGCCTACGGATCAGCGGCCAGCGCGCGTCGATCGGGTCGTCCCGCGTGAGCTTCGCCCTCGGCTTCGTCGGCGTCTGCTCCGTCGGCCGCTCGGCCTTCGGCTTCGTCTTCGGCGCGGCGGCCATCAGCGTCCCTCGAACCTCGGGGGGCGTCGCTCGCGGAACGCCGCGATCCCCTCGCCCAGGTCGTCGCTGGCGAGCGCCTCGGCGAGCATCAGGTCGAAGTCCGTCGTCCCGTGCGGATCGCCCAGGTCCCGGGTCATGCGCTCGACGGCCAGCCCGATGCCGCGCTTCGACGCGCGGACCGACAGCGGCGCCGAACCCGCCAGGCGGTCGACAAGGGCACGAACGGCCTCGTCCAACCGGCGCGGGTCCGCCGTCTCGGTGACCAGGCCCCACGCCGCGGCCTCGGCGCCGGTCACGGTTCGGCCCGTATAGAGGATCTCGCCCGCGCGCCTCGGGCCGACGGCCAGCACCAGGCGCTGGACGCTGTCGAACGGGATCACCACGCCCAGCCGTCCCGAGGGGATGCCGAGCACCGCGTCCGATGCCGCGACCGCCAGATCGCACGCGAGGACCAGCTGGCACCCGCCGCCGAGCGCCCGCCCTTGGACGCGCGCGATCACCGGCATCGGGTAGGTCGCGATCGCGCGCATCGCGTCGCGGAACGGCCCGTCGAAGTCCGTCACGCCGGCGGGTCCTCCGGCGCGGGCTCGCTCGAGCGCAGCGAGGTCGGCGCCCGCGCAGAAGTCGACGCCGGCGCCTGCGAGCACGACCACGCGCGGCGCGGGCGCCGACTCCGCGGCCAGATCGCCGAACGCGTCCGTCAGTTCGTCGAGCATCTCGAGCGTCAGCGCGTTGCGCTGTTCGGGTCGCTGGAGCGTCACCGTCGCCGACGCCCCGTCCTCCGAGCGCTCGAGCTGGATCAGCGACATCCGCGGCTCACCTGGTCAGGCCACGACGGCGATCACGTCGCCCTCCTGGACCACGCCACCCTCCTGGACCCGGAGCTCGGTGACAGTGCCTGCGACCGGCGACTCGATCGGGATCTCCATCTTCATGGACTCGAGGATCACCAGTGTGTCGCCCTCGCCGACCGGGTCGCCGGCGGCGACCACGACCTTCCAGACGTTCGCGACCATCTCCGCGTAGACCTCGGCCACCGACGGGTCAGCCACCCACGACCGCTGCTCGGTCGGGTGCCGCGGGCAGCGAGAGCAACGCGCGTGCCTCGGCCGGATCGGCGACCCGTCGGCCCTGCAGCTGCACGATCCGCGCGGCGGCGTCGACCAGCTCGCCGTTCGACGTCGCCATCCCACCCGTCGGGACGTAGAAGTTGTCCTCGAACCCGACGCGAACGTTCCCGCCGAGGGCCGCCGCGGCGGCGACCATCATCCATTGTTCCCTCGAGACGGCGATCACGCCCCACGTCGAGCCGGCCGGCACCACGGAAGACATGTGCGCGAGGTTCCGCGCTGTCGCGCTGATCCCGCCCAGCACCCCGTGGATCAGCGAGAACTGGATCGGCGTCGTCAGCACGCCGAGGTCCAGCAGCGGCACCACGGATTCGACGTGGCCGACGTCGAAGCATTCGCACTCTGGCTTCACGCCGGCCTCCTGCATCGTGCGCAGCAGGAACACGATGTCGTCGAAGTGGTTCTCGAAGACGAAGTTGAACACGAACGCCTTGCGCTTCGAGGAGTACCGCGCGTAGTTCATCGAGCCCATGTTCAGCGCGCCGAGCTCCGGCCTCAGCTGCGAGATGTGACCGACGCGCTCGGCCATCGGCAGGCCGACCCATCCCGTCGAGTAGTTGATGACGATGTCCGGCGCCTCGGCGAGGATCGCTTGCGTGATCGCGCGGTAGTCGTTCGGGTCCACCGAGGGAACCCCGTCCGGCGTCCTGGCATGGATATGCACCATCGACGCGCCCGCGTCGCGCGCGCGCCGGACCTCGGCCGCGTACTCCTCGGGCGTGTACGGGATGCCGGCGCACTGCTGCTTGTTCGCCACCGCCCCGGACACCGCGCAGGTGATGATGCAGGCGTCGGCCATCGCCCGCTACGCCCCGCGCGGGAGGAACCCGACCCGGTCGTGGACGGTCGCGAGTGTCTTCGCCGCGACGTCCTGCGCACGGTCGGCGCCCACCGCCAACAGGCTTGAGATCTCCCCCGGATCGGAGATCAGCTCCCGGTACCGATCCTGGACGGGCCGGACGTACTCGACCAAGGCCTCCGCCAGGTCGGCCTTGAAGTCGCCGTAGCCCTTCCCGTCGTACGCCATCTCGAGCTGCGGGATCGAGCGCCCGGACACGATCGAGAAGATCGTCAGGAGGTTCGACAGCGCGGGCTTGTCGGGCGACGCGACCACCTCGCGCCCGGAGTCCGTGACGGCGGACCTCACCTTCCTCCGGATCACATCGGGATCGTCCGTCAGCTTGACCGTGCCCAGCGGCGAGTAGACCGACTTCGACATCTTCGCCGTCGGGTTCTGCAGGTCCATCACGCGCGCGCCGCCCTCGGCGGGCGGGATGTCCGCCTCCGGCACGACGAACGTCTCGCCGAACCGCTGGTTGAATCGCATCGCGACGTCGCGCGACAGCTCGAGGTGCTGGCGCTGGTCGTCCCCGACCGGCACGCGGTCCGTGTGGTACAGCAGGATGTCCGCAGCCATCAGGACCGGATAGTCGAACAACCCCGCGCTGACGAACCCTTCCTCGCCGCGCTGGGACTTCTCCTTGAACGCCGTCATGCGGCGCAGCTCGCCGAAGGCCGTGAAGCAGTTCAGGATCCAGGCCAGCTCGGCGTGCTCGCCGACGTGGGACTGGACGAACAGGGTGGAACGCTCGGGGTCGATCCCGGCGGCCATGTACACCGCGGCGAGGTCGAGCGTCTTCGCGGCGAGCTCCTCGGGCACTGAGAGCGTGATCGCGTGGAGGTCGACGATGCAGAAGTAACAGTCGTCGACGTGCTGCGCTTCGACGAAGCGCCGGATCGCCCCGATGTAATTGCCGAGGTGGATCTCGCCGCTCGGCTGGATCCCGGAGAACACGACCGCCACTCTGGCCTCCCGCTGTCGAGGCGGTGAGGATAGCAAGCGCTCGGTAGACTCCCGCCGGCATGTTCGAGGACCTGCTCCGGAGCTGGGACGGCGAGGAGACGGTCGTTCGATACGACGAACCGACCGGCTCGTGGATGTTCGTCGGCGTGCACTCGACGCGGCTCGGGCCCGCGTGCGGCGGCACGCGGATGCGCGTCTACGAGCGACCGGCGGACGGGCTCGCCGACGTGATGAAGCTGGCGGGCGCGATGACCTCCAAGATGGCGGTCGCCGGCGTGCCGTTCGGTGGCGGGAAGGCGGTGCTCGCGGTCCCGTCCGTCCCGCGCGGTGACGAACGACGGACCCTGCTGCTCCGGTACGGCGAGCTCGTCGAATCGATCGGCGGGACCTATCGGACCGCCTGCGACATGAACACCACCTCGGCCGACATGGACGTGATCGGGGAACGCACCGCGTACGTGTTCGGCCGGACCGAGGCGAACGGCGGCTCCGGATCCAGCGCGCCCGACACGGCGCTGGGAGTCCTGCACGGGATCCGCGCGAGCCTCGCCCACGTCTTCGACTCGCCGTCCGTCGAGGGAAGGACGGTGGCGGTCCAGGGACTGGGCGGGGTCGGCGCCCCGCTGGTCGAGGAGCTCGTCGCCGGCGGCGCGACGGTGACCGTGGCGGACGTCGACGAAGGTCGGGTGCGAGGGTTCGTGGAGCGGCTGGGCGTGCGGAGCGTCGACGTCAAGGAGATCGCCGGCCAGGACTGCGACGTGTTCTCGCCGTGCGCGGTCGGCGGCATCCTCGACGGGGGAACCGTCGGCTCGCTCCGATGCCGGATCGTGGCAGGGGCGGCGAACAACCAGCTCGCATCGGCGGACGCGGCGCAGCGGCTCCGGGACGCCGGGATCGTCTACGCGCCCGACTTCGTGGTCAACGCCGGCGGTGTCATCCATCTGATCGGCCTGGAGGCGTTCGGCGAGACGCGCGAGCAGGTCGATCGGCGACTCGAAGCGGTCGGCGAGACCCTGCTGGAGGTCTACGCCAGGGCTGACGCCGAAGGGATCACGACCGCGGAGGCCGCGGACCGCGTCGCCGCCGAACGGATCGAAGCCGGCTCGGGCGCGGCGACCGGCTGATCAGGGGGACGCCGGCTCGCCGGGAGAGACGGCCGGATCGGCCAACGGAGACCCACCGCTTTCATCCGAAATGGGTGATGCGTCGCCCGCCACCCATCGCGCACGGTTCCAGGACCCTGCGACAGGAGGTGATCGAGACATGGCGCTCCGCGTTCCCCACACGCCAGATCCGCGAGCGTTCGTGGTTCATCAGCTGTCCATGGAGTTCGGCGACCAGGTCGACCCCCAAACGATCCAGGAGGTCGCCACCCACGAGGTGTCGCAGTTCGACGGAGCCAAGGTTCGCGACTTCGTCCCGATCATCGCGTGGCGCCTCGCGCGCGCGCGCTTGCTCGAGGAGCTCCGGTACGGGAACGATCGCATGCGCAGCAACGCGATCTGACGGACCCGCTGGATCATCCACTCGCTCGGCGTCGCGAGCTTCATCGTGCCTGCTCGGAGCGTTCGTATGATGGTCCGCTTGGGGCCGTTAGCTCAGTGGCAGAGCAGGGGGCTTTTAACCCTCGTGTCGAAGGTTCGATCCCTTCACGGCCCACCACCCTTGACGGTGCGCGAACCAGCGTCGGTACCTGCCCGTTCATCGGAACCCTGAACACCGGTATCACCCGCCTCCGATCCTCTGCCCGCACCTCCTGCACGAGGGCTTGCACGAACGACTTCCGTGCCGTCACTGGACCGAGTCGTCGGCGGAGAGGCGCTCCGCGGTGCAGCCGACCTTCCTGTACCGCTGCCGGGAGAAGCACGTGTAGCAGCGGTACCGGTACGACCGCCCGTTCGCGGCGTTACCCACCATGTGCTTGCCACACCTCCCGCACTCCACGAGCCCCGGGAGCAGGTACTCGGAGTCCTCCAGAGCCGCGACAGCCTGCCACTCGTGGACCTCGTCCAGCGGGACGTGGCGGGCCGGGGCAAGCACGACCGGCAAGGCGCGCCTGGACCCGTGCCTGGCCGCTCGGCGGGGCTCTCTCAGGCACGGGCTGATGGACTTGCTTGGTTCTGGCATGCAGCAAAGGCGGCTGCGCTCGCGTCTACCCTCCAACCGCCCCGTGGAGGGGGTTTGGCGACAAGTTCACGCCGAGAGATTGGACGGAATCGGCTCCTCAGCGTCCCCTGTCCGCGCATCAGATTTCCCATCAGGCCGTCGCGCGGGCTCGTGGGGCTCGCGCTACCAGCAGGAGGTAGAGGTCATGGGGAAGCGATTCGCAGTCCAGCCGGCCCACCGACCGCCCGCTCCGCCGACCGTCTGGTTCCGCCTGACGCGTCACACGTCGGCTCCGGGTGATGGGGTTACGCGGCTCCGACTGATGAGCGACAGTGGCTCTGGTGCCTGCGTCCTGCTCGCTCCAGCGTCTGGGTCTGACCTGATCTTGACGTGCGTCGAGGCCATCAGAGGGCTCGACCACCACAGGTTCTGCGTGATCGCCAAGCTTGCCCACCCGGGCCACCGCCCGGCCGGTCTGCGATGCCCTCTTGCAGGCGCTCGAGCGCCACGGCGTGCCGAGGCAGATCCCTCACCGACAAGGGAAGGTGTTCACCGGCCGCATCGCCCGAAGCCAGCCGCCGTGGCCTTCGACCGGACCTGCTTGGCCAGGCCGAGGTCGTGCCCCTCGCTCGGTCGCCGCGTCATGGCACCACGTTCTGATTGAGTCGGAAGACGTTGTCCGGGTCGTACCGGCGCTTGAGCTCCACGAGCTTGCCGTATCGCGCGAGTCCGTATGCAGTCTGAACCGAACCGGGGCCGCCGCTCTCCGAGAGGAAGTTCACGAACCCGCGAGCCGGCCCGAAGGGCTCGAGGGCGGCGGCCAGGCTTCGCGCCCAGTCACGGTTGGCGTCGTCGTCCGCGGGGTCCTCCCATCGAGCGACGACGTTGTACGTGAAGCTCGCGGAGCGACCGGAGAACGCGGTGACGCCCTCGTCGACGCGATGGACTGCACCGCCCATATGGTGCAGGTCGAACTCGCTCGCGGGCGACGGCCGGGCACGCATGTGATCCATCACCGCATCGACCGCCTCGTCCGGGAAGGACGAGAGGAACCCGCCCTTGAAGTAGTACCGGCCTCCCTCGGGGAACTCTGCGTCGAACAACCCCTGCATGACGGGGTAGGGCATCGTGTCGAACAGGTCCACGGCCGGATCGAGTCCGCGGACGGCCCGGAGCTCGGCCTCCGCGACAACCGGGTCTCCGGTGTGGCAACCGACGATCGCCGCCGAGAGCGCCAGGCGCATCTCCGGCGGGACGACCTCCTCGTCCGGGGCGGGCCCAAGGACGAGCATCGTCGTGAACGCGTCCGAGAGCCTCGGGACCAGGCTGACGTATGCGCTCGCGAGCTCCTCGGCCCGCTCGTTCCGATAGAAGGCGGCCCCACCCGCCACGGGCCCGATCGGCGAGAGACGGTAGTCCAGGCGGGTCGCGACGCCGAAGTTGCCCCCGCCGCCGCGCAGGCCCCAGAGCAGGCCCTCGTGGCGCGGATCGGAGGATTCGAGGACGTCGCCGTTCGCCGTCACGACTTCGGCGCCGACCAGGTTGTCGCATGCGAGGCCGCGCTCATTCATGAGCCAACCGATTCCGCCACCGAGCGTCAGTCCTGCGATCCCGGTCGAGGACACGACGCCCCCGGTGCTCGCCAGGCCGTGCGCCGCGGTCGCGGCATCGAACTCCGACCACCGGCATCCGCCCCCGGCGTGCGCGATCCGATCCGCGGCGTCCACCTCGACCGTCCGCATCGGGGAGAGATCGACGACGATGCCGCCGTCACAGGTCGAGAAGCCGGGGAGACTGTGGCCACCGCCGCGGACGGCGAGCGGGAGGCCGCTCTCGGCGGCCGCCCGAACAGCCTGCGCGACCCCCCGGGCCGAGCGGCACCGGACCACCGCCGTGGGCCGGCGGTCGATGCAGCCGTTCCACACGGCTCGAGCCTGTTCGTAGCCGGGATCGCCCGGGACCACGACGTCAAGATCCTCCGATCGCGCCAGGTCGGAAAGGACTTCGCTTGTTGCGGCCATCGCGCCCTCCTCTCGCCGAGCCCAGCGATCTAGCACGACCGTGCTCTCTCTTTCTAACCTGGCACGACCGTGCTATCTTTGTCAAGTTGTGGCCGAGCCGACGAACGCCGTCGCCGAAAGGCGGTCGGACGGCGAGCGCACCCACGCCGCGATCCTCGAGGCCGCGATGCGACTGGCCTCGGTCGAGGGGCTCGCGGGGCTCACGATCGGAGGCCTCGCGGAGGCGCTCGGCATCAGCAAGAGCGGGGTGTACGCGCACTTCGGCTCGAAGGAACGGCTCCAGCTCGAGACGATCGAGGCCGCGCGCGAGGTGTTCCAGCGGGAGGTGATCGAGCCGGGTCTGGCGGCGCCGGAGGGGCTCGGGCAGCTCGAGGCCATCGCCGAGGCGTACCTGTCCTACGTGGAGCGGGCGGTGTTCCCCGGCGGATGCTTCTTCGCGCAGCTCTTGGGGGAGTTCGACTCGCTGGTCGGGCCGCTGCACGAGGAGGTCGAGGCCGACCAGCAAGAGTGGCTCGGGCTGGTCGAGCACCTTGCGGCGGTCGCGCGGGACCAGGGGCAGCTCTCGCGCGGCGCGGAGCCGAAGCAGCTGTCGTTCGAGATCGTTGCGGCGCTGGACCTTGCCAACTACCTCTACATCCTCACAAGGGACGCGGCGACGCTCGAACGCGGGCGGGTCGCGGTGCGAGCCGCCGTCCTGCGGCAGCGCCGCGCCGGCCGGCGGCCAGGTGAAACGCGGGCCGACAACCGATAGCGTCAGTCCCATGCGCATCGTGCGGACAGACGACCCGGTCGCGTTCGTGGATCTGGCGGGCCCCCCCGCCGCGCCGCAACGAGGCGCGCGATCACCTGATCCTCGGCGTCGCGGCCCTGCACGTCGCCGAGGCGAACGCGTTCGAGTCCCACCAGAGGTGGGTCGTGCTCGACCCGGATCCCGTCACCGCCGGCCCGTGGACGCCGCCCCGCCACCTCCTGGTGGGCGAGCTCGCCGAGCACGTGGTGGAAGGGGGCCGAGCCCGTGGGCCGGAACGGGGCGAACCGGTCCAACAGGCGAAGCTCGCAGGGCTTGGTCGGACCTTGGCGTGGCGCGCCGTCAGGCTAGTCCGCTCACCCTCGACGGTGGGAGCCAGGTTCGCATTGTGGAAGGCCAGGCCCACGGAACGGTTGTCGTGGTTCGGGTGATGATCCATGTTCCGGCGTCACGTGATGCTTGACGGAAGTCCGGCTGATCCCCGACACCTCCCATCTCCCCGGTCGAACAGGAAGTGGGCCGGGTTCAGCGCCGTGCATCTACGCGGCCCGCCGGCGAGCCACCAGGAGCAGGTACTCGTAGCGGTACTCCGCGGGACCTTCAGGCGGTCCGCTGTTGGCGCGCGTGGCGAACTCGAGGAGATCACGGTCCAGCGCGGCCGCGCGCTCTGGCTCCTCGGCGAGGGCGGCGTAGATCCCGACCACCGGCCCGAACGTCTGCTTGAAGAGCTCGCGGTAATCACTCGGGGTGTCCGCGCTCTCCACGTAATGCCTGCGGGTTGCCTCCAGCAGCTCCGCCCGATCGCCGAAGAGCTCCCGCACGTGCTCCTCGCTGCCCCACAGCGCCGGCGGCAGCGCTTCGGGCGGGGGCGGGGGCATGTAGGGCGCGAGGGCGCCGAAGAAGTCGGAGATCAAGCCCTCGGGCGTGAAGTTGAGCATCCCGATCGTGCCTCCGGGCCGGCACACGCGCAGCATCTCGTGGGCCACCGCCCGCTGGTCGGGAGCGAACATCGCACCGAACGAAGAGGTGACGACGTCGAACTCTCCGTCTGCGAACGGGAGCGCCTCGGCGTCGGCCTCGACCCATTCGAGCTCAACCCCATGGGCCGCGGCTTCACGGCGGCCCGCCTCGAAGTTCTCAGGCGTCAGGTCCGACGCGACGACCTCGGCCCCGGCCTCGGCGGCGCGGATCGCCGTGTTGCCCGTCCCGGCAGCGACATCGAGCACACGCTGCCCCGTCGAGATCCCGCACGCCCTTACCAGCACCTCCCCAAGCTGCCAGATCGTCGCCATCGCGAACCGGTGGTAGTCACCGAGGGCCCAGGCGGCCCGTGTGGCGGCCTTCAGCTCGCGGCTGGCTTCGATCGCCGCCGACGCCTCGGTTCCCTGGTGGTTGATCATCGGTCTCCTCCCATCCTCGCCGCCGGTAGCCCCGGCCATCTCCACGATCCTCGCGAGCGCCGCGGCCTCGATCATCGGTCGCCCCGAGGTGACCCAACGCTCCATCGTCGGGACCGTAGCGTCGGCGGCCCCGCCCCGACTTCGCCCGAGATGGTCATCTTTCCGACGGGACTGGCATGGCCGGAGCTGGCTATCTCCCGGTGTCGTTCACCAGACCCGATCGCACCGCATAGGCGGCCGCGGCTGCGCGTGAGGGCAGGTCGAGCTTCCGCAGGATGTTGGTGACGTGGCGATGAACGGTGTGCTCTGAGATCACCAACCGGTCCGCGATCTGCCGGTTGGTGAGCCCCTCGGCGAGGAGCCCCAGTACCTCGCGCTCGCGCCGCGTGACCGCGGGCACCCCTCGGTCATCGCGGCTGCCGCGCCTCCAGACCTCGAGCAGCCGACGGGCACGCTCAGCCTCAGCCTCGGCCCCCAGCTCGAGCAGGCGATCCAGGGCCGTGGTCGCCTCGTGCCCGGCCGATCCGGTTCGACCCAAGGCGGCGAGGCTCGTGGCCAGCTCGATCCGCGCTTGCGAGGCCTCGAACGGCGCGCCGATCCGCTGGAACCGATCGACGGCGTCCTCGAGCAACGTCCTCGCCCGATCGTGATCGCCGCCGGCGGCCTCGAGCACTCCGGCGATCAGCTCCGTGGTGGCGCGCAACGGCTCGGTCCCAACCAACCGTTCGATCTCCCGCAAGGAATCGAGCGCCACGCGCGCCTCTTCGAACTCACCCCGCGCTACCCGGGCGCGGGCCAGATGCTCGAGCGCCGGGGCTCGGTCGAGCTTGCGCTCGGCTGGTGCCTGGCGTAGCAGTCGCTCGCCCAGCTCGACCGCCCGGCGCGACTCGCCCCGATCGAGCGCCAGGCGGGCTCGGCAGAGCTGCGCCGGCGCGGACGGGCCGGCTCGATCGAGGAGCAGCTCCGCTTCCTCCGCCCGGGCCTGCCTACGCCTCAGCTCCGCGAGGCCGACCAGCGGGCCTCCCACCAGCGCCGGGCGGGAGCGCGAGAAGTCCTCGATCGATGTCTCCAGCATCTCCTCGGCGTCCGTCCACTGTCCCCGCCAGAGGTGGACCGCGCCGTACTCGGCGCGGCAGAAGGCCAGCATGTAGCGACTCCCATAGCGCTCCGCGAACTCGGCGATCCGGTCGCACCACTCGAAAGCACGCTCGTAGTCGAGCACGGCGGCGCAGGCACTCACCAAGAAGCAGCAGGCCCAGGCGCCCGAGATCGGGATCGTCGCGTCGCCCGCCAGTGCGGTCGCGGTCGACTCGTCGAGGCAGCGCATGCCCTCCTCGACCTGCGCGCAGGCGACGAGTGCGGCTCCCTGGAGGGCGAGCCCGAGCATCTCGAGGTCGGGGACGTCGAATCGCCGGCCGGCCTCGGCCGCCTGGGCACCGAGCCCGCTCGCCGTGGCGGTATCGCCCGAGAGGTGGGCGATGTAGCCCTGGTGGAAGGCCAGCCAGCCGTGGTCCGGTCCGGGTTCGATCGGGTCGAGCAGTCGCCCTGCCCGCCGCAACCAGCCGCCCGCCACCGCCACGGCGCCGCGGAAATCCAGCTGATCGGCCGCGAGCCAGGTAGCCATCCGCGCCGCGCTCGCGGGCTCTCCGCGCCGGCGGTAGAGGCGGTAGGCGCGCTCGCGGGCGTCGAAGACCGCCCCTGCGTCGTCGAGCCACCACGCAGCCCAACTCAGCCCTTCAAGGGCCTCCGGCGTCTCCTCGCGAACCAGCGCGTCCGCGAACAGAGCGCGTGCGGCCGCCCACTCTCCGTCGGCGAGCCGCGCCCAGCCGGCCGAGAGCGGTTCGGACGCGATGCCCTCCGCTTCATTCGGCATCGTGGTCATTCTCGCGCCTCGATCCTGCCGGGTCGATCCCCGCGTGGCGTCAGCTGGCCGATCTCCGTGTCGCGCGACGAGCGAATGTGCGCAGCATCCGGTCTCACCCGATCGAGGAGGAGGCGGGCCGTGCGCGTGGAGCTCCAGCGTCACGGAGCAGCGCACCGGCGATGCTCGCGCGGCACCCGGAGACCGCACACCGTGACGCCACCCGGTCAGCTCGTCGGCGTGTCCGGCGGCAGCGGTGGGACGCCGACGCAATCCGTCCGCAGCGGCAGGGGGTCCGGGGGGATGGGGCGCTGCGTGAAGTCGAAGTCGTACGACATGTCCGTCGCCGAGCGGTCCCGTTCGGTGAGCTGCGACAGACCCCAGTTCTCCTCGATGAAGCGCAAGATCGACGAGAACTCGCCCTCGTGGTGGTCGACGTTCCCCGGCTTCGCGTACGGCGAGATCACCAGCAGGGGCACGCGGAAGCCGAACCCGAACCGGTCCACCTCCCGCGGGCGGACGTGATCGTAGAGGCCGCCCCACTCGTCATAGGTGATGAACACCGCCGTGCTCCCCCATTGCGGCCCTCGCATGATGGCGTCGACCAGGAGCGTGGTCCAGTTCTCGCCCTGGCAGGCGTTGGTGGGTGGCAACGGGTGCTCGGAGACGTTGAAATGGGGCGTGACCCACGTCACGGGAGGGAGGGCGCCGGCGGCAGCGTCGTGCAGGAAGCTGTCGACGGGCTTGATGTGGTGGACCCACTGCTGCGGATCCTCCCGGATGTGCCGGATCGCGTCGTAGGCGGACCACATGTACCCGGCCTGGGTGCTGGTACCCGAGTAGTACGACCAGTCCACGCCGGCCCGGGTCAGCAGGTCGCCCTCCGTGGTGAAGTCGAAACAGGGCGGCACACGGACCCGGTGATGCTCGGCGTCGAGGATGGGCACCGTCTCCCCCTCCGGCGCGTCGCAACCCCAGCTCCTGGCAAGGCCGGGTCGCTTCTTGACCGTGAAGCCCGGACCGTCGGTCGCGTCGCCGGCTTGTGCTGCGATCAGGTAGAGGTGGTTGGGGAACGAGGGCCCTCTGTGCGAGGAGAAGAACCGATCGGCCAGCGTGAAGCGCGACGCCCAGTGCCAGTAGTTCGGCGCCTGCCCCCGCCGCACCTGCGAGTACGCGCCGGCGTTGATACGTGGATCGTCGCGGCAGAACCCGTCGAGCTTACCGTGGTCGAAGTCGACCAGCCCGTCGCCGAACGAGTGCCCCAGGTCGTGCTGGAAGACCTGCGGGATCGGCGCGAGCGGGATCGGCCGGCCATGACAGTTGCCGACGGTCACCCCGTCGACGCCGGGGAACCGGCCGAACATCGAGTCGAAGCTCCGGTTCTCCTTGACGATGATCACCACGTGCTGGATCGGCGAGCGGGCCAGGATCGCATCCGGCGTCGGATCGCCGGGGCTCGTCTCCGGCGTCGAGCCGGAACGGCTCGTCGGCGCGCCGAGTGTTGCAACCGCTGAGCCCGAGCCGGAGCATGCAGCCACCACGAGCGCCGTGGCGCAGAGCCCGGCGAGGATCGCACGGAAGGATGTCCCACCCCTCATCTGGACCGGTGGAGGATACCCTGGATCGATGCCGCTTCGGACGCGCAAGGAAGGTCCATCCACCGATCAGAGCGGTGACGCCCTCGAGGTTCGATCCGGGATCGACGGCGAGCCGGGCGGCGAACGCAACCGGAGGATCTCCGGGGGCCGCGGCCGCTGACTGAAGTCGAAGTCCGCCAGCAGGTCCCCGAGGATCCCCTCGTCCTCGCGCACGTCGGGACGCGGGTCGGGCCGCCCGTCCGTCGTCGGATCGAGCCTGGCCCCGCCTAGGAAGTCGTCTTCGATGAACTTCAGGTACGCATCGAACGACAGCGCCTGGTGGTCGATGTAGCCCGTGCGCGCGTACGGGCTGATGACCATGGCGGGCACCCGGATCCCGTAGCCGTTCGCGTCCACGCGGGGCGGGACGACGTGGTCGAAGAAGCCTCCCCAGTCGTCCCACGTGACGAAGATCGCCGTGCTCGACCAATCGGGGCTTCGCATGACGGCATCGACCAGGTGCGTGACCCACGCCTGGCCGTCGCTGATCAGCGCGGGCGGATGTTCGCTGTCGCGCTGGTTCGGAACCACCCATGACACCGCCCGCAGCCTGCCTCGAGCGGCCGCCTGGAAGAAGTTACGGGCGGGCCGGACGTTCGACGTCTGGCCGTCGCTGTTGACGTCGACGAAGCGCGGGAGCGGGTTCCAGATCCCCGGCACCCCGACCGATTGGGGCTTCGACGGACACGCGAGGCCGTCGTCGTCGCAGTCGGGCTGGGCTCCCTGGTCGAGGTAGTACGCCCAGCTCACGTGGTGGCGGTACAGCAGGTACGTGAGGTCGGTCCAGCCGTACGGCTCGCCGTGGGTGCCCCTGCGCCGGCCGGGACCCGTCAGGTCCAGGTCGCTGTGACAAGTCATCGGGTCGGGCGGGTTGGAACACGACGCCGACCACCCAGAGACGGTGAACAGATGCGCGGGGAGGCTCCAGCCGTAGTTCGGCTCGAACATCCGGTCCTGGAGCACGAAGTCCTTGGCCCACGTCCAGTAGTTGGGGATCTGGCGGGCGTCGTGGAAGCCCATCGCGTCCTCGCCGGACCCGCCCGCGACGCAGACCGGCGCGACGCTGTTCCGCAGGCAGTGCTTCGCCACGCTCCTGGCGGCGACGAGGACGAAGCCATCCATCTTCCCTCGGTCGATGTCGATGTGCGCGTCGGCGGCGCGGTGCGAGCCGCCGAAGTTCTCGTCGTTCGGGTCGTAGAACGGACGGATGCACGGGCCGTTCGGGTTCGGCAGGCACGGAGCCGGCGCGCCGTCTCGCATGGGGATGCCGTCGGCCCCGGGGAAGGTCCCGAAGTACGAATCGAACGACCGGTTCTCCTGCATGATCACGACGACGTGCTTGATGAGGTGGATCCGTGCGCGGTCGAACGCGGGAACGCCCCTCGGGCTCGGTCCATGCGATACCGTCGGCGCGCTCGAACCCGATGACGGCGATCCTGCCGTCTCGGAGGTCGGCCGGGGCGCGGTGCACGCCGCGACCAGCGAGGCCAACGCGACCGCCAGGGCCGGCAGCGTCCGGCGGCGCCGCCGTGAGGCCTCGCGGATCACATCGAACGCCCCATCCCGTGCTTCACCTTGCGACGGGTACCGCGCTCGAGTCGCGCACGCCCGCCGTTCGGATGGACCACACGACGAGCACCGCCACGAGCGCCAGCTCCGCGGTCGTCACCGCCACCTCGGTCCACACGACGGCCGGGTAGAGACCCATCGCCCGGAAGCGTTGCGTGAGGAGGTAGCCGGATGCGAGCACGGCCCCGTCGACGACCGCCGCCCATGCAGGGAGCCGCCGCCACACGAGCGCCAGCGTCGGGAGGCTCAGGAAGACGAACCAGGGCAAGACGTAGGCGGCCATCAGCCCGTAGACGAGCGCAGCCGCACCCACCGCCAGCGCAGGCGACGGGTCCCGCAGCCGCGGGAGCGCGACGACCGCGATCACCGCGGCCATCGCCAGGAACGCCACGAGGCTCTGATACCGGTAAGCGCCGACGATCCCAGCGAGGCTCGACACCGGGTCGCCCAGATGAACGAGCCGGGCCACGTGCAGGGGCAGCTTCCACATCGAGAACGGGTCGCCGAGGGGGAACCCGTTCCGCAGGTCCCTCACGGCCGCGATGCCCGCGATCCAGTAGGCGGCCGCCACGACCGCCAGGCCCGCAACCAGTTGGCGCGCCGCAGCGCCGAGGCCCCTGCGCCGCCACGTCCACAGCCCCAGGATCCCCATCGGAACGACGCCGATCACCTTCACCAGCACCGCGAGCGCCATCGAGAGCCCGGCGAGCACGTAGCGTTCCCTCCGCGCCAGAAGCACCCCTCCCAGCACGAACACCGCGGCGATCGCATCGTTGTGCCCGCCGTTGACGACCGTCACGACGACGAACGGGTTCAGCCCGAGGAACGCCATCGCCAGGACGTCGCCGGTCGCCCACCCGACCAGCAGGACCGCGCCGAACGCCGCCAACGCGGCGAGGAGCTGGAAGCCGGCGCGGCTCGCGCGGGGCGAGTCCCCGGCGATCCTCACCACCCCCTCTGAGAGCAGGGTGAACCCGGGTCCGTACAGCGACGGCCGATGTCGCCACATCGCGCCCATCCGCTGGAGGAACGGGTCGTGCGTGAAGGTCGCAGGCGGCGTCTGGTACGGATCGTCGTGGTGGACGACCGCGATCCGCCCGTACATCGCGTAGGCCCAGACGTCCAGCGACTCGCGCGGCGGGAACACGGTCGCGGCCAGCATCAGCCCACCCGACAGCGCCACGACCGACCACCGCGCCAGGACCCCCCACCGGCGCCGCCGCACGAACAGCAGCCCGAACGCGACGAACGCGATCGCCAGCGCGACGATATGGATCCACCCGTCCCCCGATCGGGTGGCGAGCGCCGCGACGGTCGCGACCACCAGCAGCCCGGCGACGGCGGCGCGGATCACTCGAGGAACACTCCGTCGCACCGCAGCGCGAAGAACGCGGTGATCCGCGGGTCGGCGATCGAGACGGACTGCGGATACCCGCCGCGCCGCATCGCGCCGGGAACCAGGTCGCCGTGCTCCCAGACGTAGGTCCGTTCGGTCCATGACCAGCGCTCCGGCGGCACGACCTGGATCAGACGAACGAGCAGGACGGGCCGACCGTCGACCGACGCACACACGGCGCCCTGGCCGCGCCGCGACGTGCCGCCGGTGAAGAAGTGGAACGGCCCCTCGCCGCGCACCTCGACCTGATGGATCGCGCCGTCGGTCAGGTCGAAGATCGCCGCGATGTGCGAGACCGCGATGTGGTACACGATGCCCGTCAGCTTGACGAACGCCTCAGCGCGGCCGTCGCCGTCGGCGTCGGCTGCGCCGACGACCCGCGGATAGACATCGGACTGCCCCTCGACCGCGGACCCGGTCGGGATCGCGACGGGCGCGACGGCTGCCCCCGAGCCCAGCAGCGCCGACGCCTCCCACGCGGTGGGGAGGCGCTGCGCGTCCAAGCGGCCGTAGACGACGAACCGGTCCTGCCGGCCGTCGCCGTCGAGGTCGCCGCGAGCGTTCGAGACGCACCCCACGCCGGGCGGGAGCCCGGGCGCCCGGGCGATCGGGCACGGGTCGCCGTTGACGAACTCCTGCTCGTACGGATCGGCCGGCGAGGATGTCACCCCGGACCCAGACCCGTCCCCCGAGCCCGGCCGGACGGTGGTCGCGGCCGAGCCGGACCCCCGCGCTCCCGTGCACGCCGCGCCGAGCACGACCGTCAACGCCGTGGCCAGCGCAGCGGCCGCGCGGCGCTGCCCGACCGCACGCCAACCCGTCACGAAACTCGAGCCTACCCCTCGAGGTCGTGCCGCGAGGGCGCTGCGGCTATACTCGGCAGCGACTGCCCCCGGGCCGGGGGCGGTGGGCCCCCATCGTCTAGCGGCCTAGGATTTCGCCCTTTCAAGGCGGCGACACGGGTTCGAATCCCGTTGGGGGTACCGGTACCATCGAACCGAATATGGTCCCGTGGAGCAGCCTGGCCGTGCTCGCCACCCTGTCAAGGTGGAGGTCGCGGGTTCGAATCCCGTCGGGACCGCCAGTCTGACCAGGCGAAACGTCCCCGCCAAGGGCGAGTCCGCCGGGTGATGGTTCCCGTTTGGTTCCCAGCGGGCGCGGCTTCCCCGATGACGTCGGACCCGAGTCGGGATCGCTGACGTGCTGGGTCAGATCCCACTAGCGAGCGCACAGGCGTGCGCCGTCGCGTCGCCATCCGGCCGCCACCGGACCCGCTCGAACACGCTACCGATCCACCCGGAGTCGCCGTGGTCCCCGATCCGCAGGACCTGTCGTACCGCCGGGCTACGATGCTGCGGGCATCGCCTGACGGGAAGGGCGGTGCGGGAAGCGGAGGACGAGGAGGGCGGATGCCCGACCAGGACCGTAGCGGATGAAGCCGTCTCAGGTCGAGTACTGGGCACTCCAGGTAATCGACACTGTCCGCTCGCGACGCCGCGTGGAGGACTCCCGGGTCGAGTGCAAACGGGAATGGCCGCCGGACCTGGCCACCTGGGCGGACCAACTCGCAGGACACGCGAACGCGGCCGCGGGCGAGCCCATCCTCTGGCTGATCGGAGTCGACGAGCGAGCAGGCGAGGTGCCAGGCGCGGCAAGCAGAGAGCTGGCGGACGACTGGCCGTCCGTTCAGGCGCGGTTCGACGGTGATCCCCCACGCTGCTTGGTCGACGTGAACGTCAGTCCGGACCCTGAGACGACGGTTCCTGCGCTCCTGTTCGAGACAACCGGGGCGCCCTACGTCGTGCGCAACCCCAACGTGACTGGCACCCGAGATCGGGCGGGTTTGTGGGTCCCGTGGCGCGAGGGCACCGCCACCCGCCCTGCGAGACATGCGGATCTGATCCGGATTCTGGTGCCACGCCTGCGGCTCCCAGAGGTCGAGGTCATCGCGGCGAGCGCGACCGCGACGTTCTTCTACGGCAGTCCTCGCAATCGGCAACGGGAGGAGGACCCGAAGCGGTTGTCGCTGCAGTGGGGCTTCGTTGCCGAGTTGTACGTCACACCCACGACCGATGACGCCACCGTGATCCCGTTCCACCGCGTCTCGGCAGCGTTGGAGTTCCCGACCTCGAAGTTGGCGTTTCGCCTCGTGCTGGGTGCGGATCGGTTCCACTCGCCTCACGTGGCGATAACTGACGACGAGATCATCCTCACCGGTCCTGCGGTGGTGCGGGCCAGCGCATCCCGGTCTACTGAGCCTGTGACCTCGGCGCCAGACCCCTCCGGCGTGATGGTCCTTGCTGCTGGCGTCGTCGGTGCCTCGTCCCCGTTGCTCCTACGCATCCCGCTGGCTCAGGAGAGGGATGACGGACGAGAGTGGATGTCGAGCGCGGAGGCGCTGGCGGTCTTGACGGAGCCCACGGAGCCCGGCCAAGACAAGCCCCCGCGGCTCCCCATCACGTGGGGGCACTGGGAAGCCTAGATCGGCGGCCGGTGAACCTCGGGGATGAGACCGCGAACGCCCTCCCCGGTACCTGACGACCCGAGCCGGATCTGCGTCGATCTCCGGCCCTCCCAGGCCCCGAAGATCGACCCTGGCCGAGCGGTCCGTCGGGGTCGTCAGGTAGGTTGACGATCCGCGCAGACGTTCGTCTCGGGTTGGGGCGGTGCCGCCGGGCAGCGGTCGTACAGGAGCCCCCTGGCGCGCAGGAACTGTTCCCAGGCGTGGACGATGTCCCTGGCGAGGTTGAGGGCGTCGTAGGACTGGCCGTCCGCCTCGATCGTCCAGGCGTGTGACGCGGCCGCTCGAGGAGGGACTGCTCCCGCGCTCGGTACTCGCACTGCCACGTCCTGGCGGACCGCCGCGGTGTCCTTGTCGATCCACGGCTCTTGCGTGAGTACGAGGTGCTTGGTTCGGTTCGCGAGGTCGGCGCAGATCCGGAGCGGCACCGACCCTCTGATCGTGGCGTTGAGATCGCTCTTTGTCAGCTTGGTCGATCGGTCGGACCGGAGCCAGTCGCGCAGGTGGAACGCGTTCAGGAAGAACGCGTACAGGTCGTAGACCGCATCCGCCGAACCCCTTCGCGGCCCCGATAGATCTCCTCGACTCGACCGAGGCCAAGGAGCGTCCTGTTCCACTGTTCGTGCCAGCCGCCGAACATGGATGGAGCGTACCGCTGTCGGTCGACTAGCTCATCGCCTCACCTGACTGTCGTCAGGTAGGTTGACGATCCGTGGACGCGGACGATGCGACCGGTCGGTGGCGGGACGTCCCGCTCGACCTCCGCGAGCGTGCCCGGGCGGCGCTCGTCTGCGACATCCTCGCCCCGGGCAAGTCGAAGGCCGCCGATCCGACGCGCGAGGAGTGCCGGCGCCTGGAGGCCCTCGCCCAGCTGTTCGGCGGGCTCCCCGTCGATCGCGTCCCGGTCGCGACGGAGAGGGCCCGTATCGACGTCCGGTGGGAGGACGACGTCCCGGTGGTCACCTTCGAGGACCACGCGTTCACGCTCGACGATCGGGGCCGGGTGCTCGAGTACGCCGACGGTCGGCGGATCACCTGGGACCGGGGCCGCGAGATCCCGTAGCCGGAAGCGAGGACCTGGCACGCCTGCGCTGGCACTGGACGCTCGATGAGTCGAACCCCGAGCGGGTTCCGCTCAAGGAGTACGCCCGGGCGGTCGGGCGGGCGTTCTCGACCGTCCGGACCTACGCGCGCGGTTACGGGCTCTGGATGGCCGAACGGGATATCCCGATCACCGAGGCCATCGAGCGAGCCGCGATGGCGGAAGACGAACGTCGTTGGTGGAGAACCGGACCGGCGCTGAGACGATCCGTCGCAGCCTGCGAAGGACGCCGGTCCGGTCCCCACGTCCTCTCAGGCCGCGAAGTCGACCGTGCAGAACGCGTTCGGCCGCGTGATCCCGAACCCGGCCCTCGCCTCGCAGAGCACCGCCAGTTGATTCCGGACGAACATCTGATCGATCGTACCGACGCTGATGTTGGCCTCCTCGCGATCGAACAGGATCGCTCGGCGGAAGTCCCCGACGACGGCCGTTCCCTCCGGCACCGCCTCGGACGTGACCCGCGGCAGGTTCCAGAGCGGCGAGAAGTTCACGGGTCCGAACGGGTCGGAGTAGTACCGGTCCTGCTGGTCCTGCAGGAGGTCGATCGCCTCGGAGTCGGCGGGCGAGACGAGCACGGCCGTTGGGCTCGCCCGGCCGACCGTCTGGCACTTCGTGACCGCCTTTCTGACCAACGCGATCGCCGTCTCGCTGTTCGCCGGGGGACCGACCGACTGCGTGACGATGGTGAGGATCCCGGAGAAGTTCTCGCCCTGGCCGTCGCCGGTCACGATCAGGTCCTCGATCGCCCGGCGCACGTCGTCGGACAGCTCTGAGTCGATGAGCTGTCGGAGCTCGGAGGCGTCGGACAGGGCCCGCTTCGTCGCCGGGACCCACTCCGCGATCGTCTTGATCGGCGCGTTCTTCATCTCGAAGCTGAACGTCGCCTCGGGCTTCGTGCCGCTCGAGCCGCTGATCGCCGTCGCCTCGGCCACGGCGGCTGCCGACGACGGGATGGCCGTCTGGACCGCGTACTGCGGCGAATCGCTCTCGGTCCCGAGGACCGTCAGCAGGGAGACGATCGTCGGTGGCCGCACCTGGTCGGGGAACACCCCGGCGAAGTCGGGACGGGACCACGCGTCGCCGGACGTGATGAGCGCGCGCAGGCGCCGCTGAGCCGGACGCCCGGGCTTGCGAACGTCCGCGGCCTCGCGCCTTCGAGCGAGTCGGCGATGATCGCCCGGACGCCGCTGACGTCGCGGCTCGTGACGTACTGCTCGCCCGCGCTCGGCCCGTTCCAGGCCCCTCGGTCGCGGCCGTCGGTCGGGCCGTCGTAGATCGCCGGCATCTGGCGCCGTCGCGCCTCGCGCTGCGTGGGGGTTTCGTCGGTGGGCATGGTCGAACCTCCTCGTAGGGGATCCTGCGTGGATGAAGGTTCGGCGCCTCGGAGGCGAGCGACCATCGGGGCGGGCGGCGCGGGAACAGAGGGCGGCGGCGCTCGGCTAGAGCTGGTGGCTCGACGTCGGAGCCGCCCACGGAGCGGGCGGAACGGGAACGCGGAAGGACGGGCGGCCGGCGGCCGGCAAGCTGCTGAGGCGGTGCCGTCTTGCGGCGGGATCTTCGCACGCCTCGGTAGATGGTCAACCACCTGACGATCCGGTCAGCTCACCTGACGATCGACGAGGCTGACGCTCCTCGCTGCCGCACGGGTCCTCGCGCAGCTCCTCCTCGACGCGCCTGCGCGGACGAACGGAGCGAAGAGGAACACGGCTGGGATCGTGGCTTGGTGGTCCTCGATGACGTTCGTGACGCTGGCCTGCGCGTTCGGACTGGCTGGGAGGCAGAGAGGCCTGGCAGGAGGACTTTGGCGCTCTGGGCGGGGTCTCGGTAGACAGGGCACGGATCCGGAGGTCAGGAGCTACGGCTCGGATGTATCGGGTGGCTCTGGCGGCGGGGAGGTGGCCACTAGGTCCGGAACTATCGCCTCGTCGGTCCTGGTAGCCGGCCTGAGTTACCACTTGCTCGGGTGGCGGGGGCATGGATATGGCGCTCGGACCGCGATCGGCTGGTGCCGCCGAAGAGGCCTGTCTCCCGACGGAGGTCCTCTCGAGGATTCCCCGAAGGCCAGTTCTCAGGCCGTCTGTGGGCAGGCCGTGCAACGACAGAGGGCACGCGCCGGACAGGAAGTGGACCACGGGGTGGCCGCACGCGGACAAGGCGGTGCGGTGCCGGGATCGACTAAGGGGGTCTCTATCTCGCGAAGGCGATCCTCTAATCCTCTTCGACGTTTACCTGGGCAGATAAGGGGATCGACTGAAGGGGGGTCGAATCCCCTTGGTCGCCGCCTCGTCGCGGACACCCTTGATCTCTCTTTGACCCCCTTCGGTGCCGACCTGGGGTTTCGGCTCGGTCTCGGTCCCGAAGGGGATCCACTCTCCGAGATATGACCCCCTTCGGGGAGGCGCCACATCCAGGGCTCGCCGAACGCGGGGGTCTTGTCGGACTCGACGCCGAGCGCTCCCTTCGCTCGCTTGAGGGTCATCTCCGCGATGCCCGCGCTCTTCGCTGCCGTCTGGATATGCTTCACCTCGCGCGGACGTCGGCCAGCTCGGCCGCGAGCCACTCCATCGCCTCCGCCTTCGCCCCGCGCTCCTCCGGATACTCGCGGACGAGCATGTTCGCGGCGGTGACCTCCGCGTCTTCGCGGAGCCAGACGATCTCGGACGTCTTGATCTGTATGCTGCCTTCGCCTTCGACGTACCGGCGAGCTTTCGATCCCCGTACCTGAGGGTCGGCGCGTGGACCCCCCAGTTCGACTTCGCGTGGACGAGCACGTGCTCCTTGCCATCCGGGTGATCCGGGTGGTAATCGGCCGCGAGGACCGACCGCGCGGCGTTCGCGAATCCGCTGCTGCCACCGACGCGATCGATCAGGTCGGTGGTGGGGCTCTTCGTGAGGTGCACGACGCCAGCGACGGCGACGTCGAGGTCCTCGGCGAGCGCCGCCAGGGGCGCGAGGACCCGTCGGACGTCCTGGTCCTTCCACGAGTTGACGTGCCGGTCCAGGTACGCCACGACGGGATCGAACACGACGAGCCTGACCTCCATCTCCCCGAGGACGCGGCGAACGAGATCGACGTCGGCGGGGAGGGTCACCGGACGGGGTGCTCCGGATTCGTCCAGGAGCTCCGGGAAGCCCACCCTGTAATCGTCGGCGCCGGCAGCCGTGATCCTGGGCTTGAGGACGAACTCCCGGCCATCTTCGGCCGAGAAGTAGGCGACCTCGACGGGCTCCCCCTTCAGGTCGCCGTCTAGCTGCCCGTTCGAGAGCCGTGCCGCGAGCTCCACGACGATGGTGGACTTCCCGCGGCCTCCGCGGCCGACCAGGAGGGTGAGTCCACCGATCGGGATCCGCTCGCGCCACAGCCACCTGACCGGCCGCGCCTCGACGTCGGACGCCCAAACGATGCGGTACTCGGGGGCATGAACGGGGTCGTCCTCCATCCCGGCGCACTCGATGCAGTGGCGGTCGCCGCCTTCCCGGTAGGCATGGCGCCTGTCCATGGTCACGGTGCACCCCCGGATCGCCGCCGGGCCCTCGACGCCGCGACCCGGCATCGCACGGAGCAGTAGCGCGCCCCGGTCCGGCGCCGTCCGATAGGACCGCCGCAGCGGGAGCACGTGTAACGCTTACCAGACCCGCTGACGGGCTCGCGACCGATCCCGGTACGTGCCACCGGTCCGGTCGTCAGCGGGGATCTTTCGCCCTCGGAGGGGCCGAGCATCGCATCCTTGCGACAGGGACGGTTCGGGCAGTCGGTGATGTGAACGGCACCGGTGGACTGCAGATCGCCCAGCACGCCGGACAGGACGCGTCGGTCTGTCGGGGCGGGGGTGTAACCTGCGTTCCGTCCTCGCGCCCCCGCGGGATTCGACCGGGCCGCCTCTCTGGGCGGCTCGTTCGTTTCACGGATCCTCCGCGTTCGCCAGCTCGACGCCGATCAATTCGACCGTGGCCCTCGCCGTGTCGATCCGACGCTGGACGTTGGCCGGGACCGGCCAGCTCATGTCGATGTAGACGTCGGCCTGGCGTTCGCGGACATGGAGCGAGCGCTCTGCGTCCTCGAACTCCCCGCTCGGCGTCGCATCGTCGCTGGGCGTCAGAGGGTTCGGTCACCGGCTCGCCGCCTCGCGCTCGACGAGATCGGCGAGCCACCGCTCGGCGTCGGCCCGCCGCACGAAGTGATCCTTCGGCCGACTCGGAAGGTTCGAAGGAGCCCGGCCCGGGCGTCCTGGTACACCTGCTCGCGACCGACCAAGCTCCAGCCGGAGACCTCCCGCACCGTCCACACCGCGCGATCCGCGAACGGAACCCCTGTGCTGAGGTCGTGCGCGTCGGCGCCGTCGGCGGGCTCACACATCGGCCAACCTCCCGAGCGCCTCGGCGTACCGCCGTCGGAAGTCCCCGGTCGGCTCCCGGAGTCCTCGCTCCCACCGGCTGACGGTCGTGTGCGTCACGCCGACGACCGAGCCCAGATCGGCAAGGGTCAGCTCGGCGTTGAGCCGCAACGCCCGCCGCGTTCGAGGCGGCGGGAGTGGCGCGCGGCGCTCCGCGGCTCGTTCGAGCGCCTCATCGAGCGTAATTTCCATGGTCGGGCCCAACCTTGGCACGCGGGTGGGTCAGCGTCCGCTCATCCGCGACCAAGGGAGCCGAGCCACGTCAGGTTTCCATGGTTGGGCCACACCTGGCACAAGCTGGCACAGACACGGTAAGGTAGCCCCATGGCGAGGCGCAGGAGAGACGGGGGACCCCGGGTGGGAGGTCCTCGACCGGTGGCCGAGCGAAGACCCCCACGACGCGATTCGGGCACGCGGTCGGTTCAACCAGTTTCCCGTCCGCGTCGAGCTGGACCGGGTCGTCGTGACGGCGCTGCTGCGGGAGAGCCGCGGCCGGCTCGTCGTGGTCCAGCTGGAGGTGCGGACGAGGGAGCCGTTCCCGGCCGAGGGCGTCGGATCCAGGGACCTCAGGGCGATCAGGTTCAGCGACGCGCTCACGGCCGCGCTCGAGGCCGAGGCCGAGCTCCGGGAGGTGGGCATGGGCAGGCTGACGCCGTCGGCACGCCGCAGGCTCGCCAGGACCGCGACCCGGAAGCGTCAGGGACAGCGAAAGGACGACCTGTTCTACGCCGAGATCGCAGAGCTGTATCTGGCGGCCGTCCACCGCGAGCCGACGAGAGCTATCGCTGCGCTCACGGTTGAGCTCCGGGGCCGCGGTCGGCAGGTTGCTGAGGGAACGGTCCGGGACTGGGTTCGAGCCGCGGCCCGGTACGGCTGGCTCACGAACCCAGGCCAGGGCAGGAGGGTGAGGGAGGCCACGGACCAGCTCAAGGCGTGGCAGAAGGATCGACGGAAGGGGGAAGGATGATGAGCGAGCAGGCGACGAGGACGAGGCGACCGAAGCGCGGCAACCAGTTCAGCAAGCTGGTCTGGGTCCGGGACGCCAGGACCGGCGAGCGGGTGAAGGTCCGGGTCACTGAGCCGACGGCTCGTGAGCTGGACCGCAAGGTCCGCGCTCTCCAGGTCCAGTCCGAGGCCCGGAAGTGGCACAAGCCGCACCGGGACCTCTTGGCTGACTACCTCCGCAACGAGTACCTGCCGGAGGTCTCGAAGATGTCGAAGAAGGGCGTCCCGCTGGCTCCGACCACTGCGGCCAAGTACCCGGGACGCCGTGCACCGCATCTGCAAGGTCATCGGCGACGTCCCGCTCGACCGCCTCCACGAGGGCCACGTCACCCGGCTCCGGGATTCCCTCTCGGACGAGGGCCTCTCCGGCTCCACGGTCGGCGACATCCTGCGGGTCCTGTCCCAGGCCATGAACCGGGCGGTCGCGAGGCGCTACATCGAGTCGAACCCCGCCGACGCCGACCTTGTGACCCGGCCGAAGAGCGATCCGGCCGAGTTCGTCGTCGTCGACGCGCCTTGGCCGAGCGGATCCGGCACGCAGCCCGCGGCCTCGATCCCTGGGACGCGGCCGTCGCCCTGGCGCTCGGCTGCGGCTTAAGGCGCGAGGAGTGCCTCGGGCTCGAGAGGCGGGACGTGGATCTCTTTGATGCCCGGACCGTCCAGGTGCGCTCCACCGTTACGTGGGCCGGCGGGAAGCTCCACCGCGTCCGAGAGACGAAGACCGACGCATCGGAGCGGGTCGTCGGCCTGGCCGACCAGGTGGTCGATGCTCTGCGCCGCCACGCCAGGACCCAGGCCGAGCGTCTCCTCGCCCTCGGGCACCGCGTCGGTCCCGAGGACCTGGTGATCGACGCGGGCCAGGGCGAGCCGTTCAGCCCGCCGACGTTCTCCTACCTCTGGCGCCGGTTCGCCAGGCAGCACGACCTGCGCGGCCCGACCCCGGACGGCGACGAGCGCTTCGTCACTTACCACGGCCTGAGGCACGGTCACGCGACTCTGCTCCTGATCTCGGGCGTGGGCGACTACGCGAGCATGCGGCTGCTCGGGCACACGAGCATTCGGATGCTTGATCGGTATCGGGCCCTCCCGCAGGGCCTCGTGGTCGACGCCGCGGAGAAGATGAGCCGGGTCCTCGGCCGGTAGGTCGCCTCAGGCGGGCCGACCGTCATGGTTCCCACTTTGGTTACCACCCGGGCGGTTCGAGCCGGGATGAGGCAGGACCGGGCAGAGCGAGTAGACTGACTGACCTGGCGATACAGTTTCACCCAGAATGACGCGGGACCACGCGGGAAGGCCTCTTCAGGCTGTCAAGGTGGAGGTCGCGGGTTCGAATCCCGTCGGGACCGCGCAGCCGCTCGCGGAGCCATCCTCGGCCCGCGCGCGTTGCAGCCTACGGCGAGGTAGCTCAGTTGGTAGAGCACGCGGCTGAAAACCGCGGTGTCGGCGGTTCGATCCCGTCCCTCGCCACGCCTGAGACATGTCCTGGCGTCCCCCCGGGCCCCACCTCGCCGACCTGGTGGATAGACGCCGCGAAGGTACGACCCTCGGGTCGATGACATCGGATCGTGGCTTGCGCTCCCAGGACCCGACCGGTCCGCGTATCTCGGACCTACGGCCCCAGCAGTCTGAACATCATGTCCAAGGACGCACCGTCCCCGTTGCACGACTGAAGCTTCGTCCAGGTGGGGCACACACCGAGGCCGCCACCAGGGTTCTGCCACACGGCCAGCTTCCCGTGCTTCGTGGCGCTCGTCGCCCAGAACCATTGGGTGTCGTAGGGCAGGTAGTCCTCGTTCACCACGACGGAGAGCCAGTAGGTGCCGCGCTTGAGCTTGATGGTTCCCACATCGATGGTGAGGTCGCCGATCCCGTCGTCGTCCACGGGCTTCGTGACCGACTTCTTGACCGCCCCGGGAAGGCCGTGAGCGTTCTTGTAGAACGTGACGGTCGCGCTCGTCACGAAGTTGCCACCGGGCGAGTCGAAGCCCTCGACCACGACGGTCGTGACCGTGGCCTTGCCCGTGAGCTTGAAATCGTCAGCGGCCGCGGTGTCATAGGCGTCGAGCGATGGCTCGAAGTTCTGCGACGAGACACCGAAGCCGCTCAGGTTGTCGGTCTGGTCGTAGATCACCGTCCCGGAGATGTGGTGCGGGACGATGACGTTGGCGTTGATCGTGCGCAGCGGCGCGGGGCTGGCGTTCGCCGGGGCCGTGATCACAGCAGCGGTCGTAAGCACCAGGGCGCCAGCGGTCAGGATCCTGAACATGCGGAACTTCAAGGCTGAACCCCCCTTCGACGAAGGGACGATTTCCCGTTCATACTGCGCCGGACCAGGCAGGTCAGCCGCGCCAACCTGTCCTCGCCAGCGCGGGCAGCGACTCCGATCGAGCGAGCCAGCGCATCTTCTGCGATTCCCGATGACCGGTCAATCGGTCCTTCGTTCGATCAAAGCCCATCGATGGTCGTAATGAGCACCGCTGAATCCTTCACTTCCTGAACCCCGACGGCGGGGAGCCGTTCCGCCGAAGGTGGAGGTCGGACAGTTAGGACGAAGGCGCTGAACCGGCGAGGCCGCCGAGCTGCTGATCGGTCTCAAGGAGGACCGGAAGCTCGCGCTGATCGTGGCGGACGTGCTGACGGAGTCGGTCGCGGGAGGCGCGTTCGGCGCGATGATAGCCCGCGGTCATACCGGCCAGGTGAAGGGCGGTGTCCTGACGGCCGTCGCGGAGGACCGGCCTGGCGGGGCCCATGTGGAGCGAGGGATCGGCTTCGGTCGGCCCCTTTCGCCTCTCACCGCCGCTTCGTCTCCGCCCTCCGTCGGCGACACCTCGGCGCCCACACGCCGGGGCAGTGTGACTCCAGATGTGACTTCGGCAACGGGTGCATGCGGACGGCGACGGACGAGCCACCGTCGCTCACGTGCAGCGACGGCCGCCCGCGGACGGCGGCGGACGGCACGGACGCGGCTGAAGACCGCGGTGTCGGCGTTCGATCCCGTCCCTCGCCACGGACTTCAGCGCACGAGCCCGTGCTCCATCGCGAACATCGCGGCGCCTGCGCGGGTCGACGTGCCGATCTTCTCGTAGATGTGCTGCACGTGATGCTCCGCGGTCCGTGACGAGATCACCAATCGCTCCGCGATCTCCTTGTTCGACAGGCCTCGGCTGACGAGGCGAAGGACCTCCACCTCTCGATCGGAGAGGGACGCCGGCCACGACGATCGGACGCGTGCCTGGGAACCACCGGCCGCCTCCAGCACCGCGCCGGCACACTCCGCGTCGAACCGGCCAGTCGCGGCGTCCGCCTGGATCTGCTCCGCGGCCCGGCCCGGCGTCAGCGCCGGCCGGTACGGCCGATCCTGCGTCATCGCCTGATACGCGTCCGCCGCGGCCAACACGCGGGCCTCGGCCGGGGTGTCGCGCGTCGACGCGCCCCGATGGTACCCGGACCCGTCCCCGCGCTCATGGTGCATGCCGGCGATCCTCGCGATCGGACGGAGCGCCTCGGACCGGTCGAGGATGCGCTCGGTGTGGTACGGGTGCAACCGGACCTGTTCCCATTCCGATGCGGTGAGCGGACCGGGTTTCTCCCAGATGCCGGTCGCGACGGCCGTCCTGCCGAGGTCGTGGAGCAGCCCCGCGAACCGCACGGTCTGCGGGTCGGGCAGACCCAGGCGGTCCGCGGCGGTCGCAGCGATCTCGGCGACCCCAGACGAATGCCCCAACATGTAGGCGCTCTTGAGGTCGACCATGTCCGCGAACGCCTCCGCGACCCGCTCGAGGCGATCTGGTCCGATCACTCGGACCGGGGCGGGTTCGGCCTCCAGGAGCATCGCCCACGGATCGTGGTCCTCGAAGCCGCGGAGCACGTCCGGACCCACGGCTCGGAGCGCTTCGACGGCCTCGGGGTCGAACATCCCTCCCGACCGCCGACCCGCCATCGCCATGACGGCCTCGACCCCGCCGAGGTCGTGGAAGATCACCGCCTGCGTCGCGGGCTCGGCGATCCTCACTGCGGCTGAGATGCCCTCGCCGACGAGCCTGCGCGGCTTCCCCTTCCCGTCCCACCGTTCGGTCATCTCGTACAGCGCCCGCTCGACCGCTTCCCCCAACCCGAGCCGCTCAGCCATCCGCGCGCCGACCTCGCAGATCGCCTCGTAGATGCGGTCCGCCTCCCGCCGGCCACCGACGATCGCGCGCGCGAGGTAGCCAACGCGGGCGGCGCCGGTCCCCCGGCCGATCGTCGCGAACAACACCCACGACTCTCGCGGGTTCGCGTCGTCGGTCCGCTCCGCGACGAGGCGAGCCCCCAGGTCGTCGGGACCGAAGAACGACACCTCCTCGTGCGAGGACGCTGTGCAGCCGAGATGCTTGAGCAGCGTGGCATAGAGGACGTCCGAGACGTCCGACTCGTCGCGTCCGAGTCGTCGCGCCATCGCGGCCGCGAGCACCGCTGACCGGATCGCCTTCTCGGTCGGTTGCCCCATCGCGAGGTCGGTCGCGAGGGACAGGGCCGCGAGGACGTCGATGAGCCGCGAACCGGCGGTCACGTGCACGTTCGCCACCTCCTCGCTGCGAACGAGGAGCATCGCAAGCGTCCCGGGCTCGCGCAAACCGCGGCGAGATGGGCAGACCTACCGATGCGCCCGGCACGTCCGGCCGGCCATCGTGGAGCGGTGGACGGCGAGCGACGAACGGAGGGCACCATGGCACGCACGCTGGTGACGAGCGAACGACGCGAGCGAGACGCTCACAGCCCCGGCCGGCCGGCCCTGTTCACGCGCGCCTTCGTCACCGTGGCGATCGCCGAGCTCGCGTACTTCACGGCCGACGGCGTGCTCCTGCTCGCCCTCCCCCGCTACGTGGAAGGACCGCTCGGAGGCGGCGACATCGCGGTCGGGCTCGTGGTCGGAGCGTTCAGCGTCGCCGCGTTCTTCCTCCGGCCGTGGGCCGGACGGGTGGCCGACCGGCACGGGCGCCGCCTCGTGATGGTGGCGGGGGCAGCGACCTTCGCAGCCTCGGTCGGCTTGTACCTGGTCGCGACGTCGGTCCCAGCCTTGTTCGCGGCGCGGATGTTGACCGGGGCCGGCGAGGCGATGTTCTTCGTCGGCGCCCTGGCGGCGAACGTCGACCTGGCGCCTCCCGAACGGCGCGGCGAGGCGTTCAGCTTCGCCTCGCTCGCGCTGTACATCGGCATCGGGGCGGGCCCGTTCATCGGGGAGGCGGTGATCGCGCGGTTCGGGTTCCGTACCGCGTGGATCGTGTCGATCGGGTTCGCGCTCGCGGCCGTCGCGCTGACGCTCCGGCTCCCGGCGATGCGGCCGATCCGGGACGAGCGCCAGCCCGAGGTGAAGCATCGCTTGGTCCACCGCGGGGGACTGCTCCCGGGCGTCGTGCTGCTCGCGGCCATCTGGGGCATGGCGGGCTTCCTCGCGTTCGTGCCGCTCTACGCGCTCGACCTGGGGATGGATGGGGCCGGCATCGTCCTCGGCCTGTTCGCAGGAACCGTCGTGCTGGTCCGAAGCGCCGGCGCGACGATCCCCGACCGGATCGGGCCGGCGCGAGCCACCCGCATCGCCCTGGTGCTCACCGCCCTCGGGCTCGCCGTGATCGGCTCGTGGCGGGCGCCGGCCGGACTCGGCGTCGGCGCGGTGATCCTGGCGCTGGGCGTCGCCCTGTTCACGCCGTCACTGTTCACGATCGCCGTGACGGGCGTACCCGCGAACGAGCGGGGTGCGGTCATGGGAACGACGAGCGCCTTCCTCGACCTCGCGCTCGGGCTGGCGCCTGCGACGCTGGGGCTCGCGGCCACGGGCTTCGGACGCGGAGGCACGTTCCTCGTCGGTGCGGTGGTCGCGTCGGCGGGGCTCGCGATCGTGGTCCTCACGAAGTTGGGCCGCCGCCCCGTCGTCGCGTGATCACTCCGGCTCGGCCGGGGGGGCCGGTCCTCCGCTGCGCGCCTCGAGCGGCCCCGGATCGCCGGCCCGCGCGGATCACCTCAGCGCTCGTCGTCCCCCGTCGAGGCGAGCAGCGCCTCGATCTCCGTCGCGCGGTAGCGCCGATGCCCGCCGAGCGTCCGGATGGAGGACAGCTTCCCCGCCTTCGCCCATCGCGTCACGGTCTTCGGGTCGACCCGGAACCGGGCGGCAACCTCGGCCGGCGTGAGCAGTCGTTCGACGCCCTCACGGTCCTTCATCATGTTCGACCCCCCCGCTGCAGTCGTTACAAATCGGCCACAGTCGGGGAATCCTGTACCACAAACCCCATGGGGGGACATAGCCAGAATGGACCAAACGACGGCGCGCCTTGTGTCGAGACCGACCATCGGTCGGCATGCGGCGGAAAGGGGCAGGCCGGAGGCCCCCATGGCTCAGTTCAGCGTCAGCCGCCCCTTGGCTTCGGCCCAGCGGGTCGCGACGTTCTGGTAGAGCTCGCCGGCGCGGGCGAACCCGCCGGGCCCTGACAGCGCGCGGATCGCTTGCTGGATGTCGCGGGCCGAGCGGTCGTCGTCGAGTTCGTCCCACGCGAACAGGCCGGACAGGGAGCCGTAGTCGAGCTCGACCGCGGACCGAGGGTGGTGGCCGCTCAGCCATTCGACCAGCTCACGGATCAGCGGCACGATCGGCTCCAGCTCGGAGCGCCGCATCTCCTGCATCGCGCGGACGGCCCGCTCGCGGGCGAGCCTGGTGGTCGTCCAGTAGTAGAGGCGGAACCCGCCAGACGGCGATTCGACCAGCCGGCGCTCACCGTCCTCGAACAGGACGAACCAGCGGACCGGGACATGCCACGAGCTCTGCAATATCGACGGGGCCACGCCCTCGCGCTTGCGCACCCGCGCGAGCTCACGCGCGACGCGCCGCGCTTCCATCTCGGGGACGAACGCCTCGGCGAGCTCGGGCGGAGACTCCTCGCGGAACGCGAGCATGCTGGCCATCGCCCGCACCCGCGCCTGCCAGGGGCAGACGAAGTACCGTTCGTCGACGAGCCGGATGTCGGCGTGCTCCTCGTCGGCCGGCATGAGGAAGCCGAACGCCCCGCCGTTCACCGGTTCGTCACGGTACGGTCCCTTGCCGGTGGACGGCCGGACGCCCGACAGGATGTACCGCTCCCACTTCGTCCGTTCGTCCTCGCCGAACGAATCCAGCGGGCGGTAAACGCGCAGGTACGCGCCCGGCACCACGCGCGAATGATAGCGCGGGGACACGCAGACTCCGAATCCGCTAGCGTTGCCGCGACGTGGCCGACGACCTCGATCCCGACGGCGACCTCCGCCGGATCCTCCCCGACGCGGGTGGCCCGGGGCCGGACCCATCGTCGCTGGATATCAAGGAAGAAGACCTCCGCGAGCTGTACCGGCTGATGGCCCTAGCCCGCCGGATCGACCTGGAGGCCACCGCGCTCCAGCGGCAGGGGCAGCTGGCCGTGTACCCGCCGCTGACCGGCCAGGAGGCCGCGCAGATCGGCAGCGCGTTCGCGTTCGAACCGTCCGAATGGATCTTCCCCTCGTACCGGGAGCTGGGCGCCGCGATCGTGCGCGGGATCGACCTCGTCGAGTACCTGCACTTCTACCGGGGCACCTGGCACGGCGGGACCTACGACCCCGTGGCGAAGCGCTTCGGCATGATCGCCGTGCCGGTCGCGAGCCAGACGCTCCACGCGGTCGGCTACGGGATCGGGGCACGGATGGACGGCCGCAGCGACGCGACGCTCGTGTACTTCGGCGACGGCGCGACGTCCGAGGGCGACTTCCACGAGGCGTGCAACTTCGCCGGCGTCTTCCGCGCCGGGGTCGTCTTCTTCTGTCAGAACAACCAGTGGGCGATCTCCGTGCCGCTCGCGAAGCAGACCGCCGCGCCGATCTGGCGCAAGGCCGAGGCGTACGGCTTCCCGGGCGTCCGCGTCGACGGCAACGACGTCCTCGCCGTGTACCTCGCGACGAAGGAGGCCGCCGCGCGCGCCCGCGCGAACGGGACGCCGACGCTGGTCGAGGCCGTCACGTACCGGATCGGGCCGCACTCCACCGCCGACGACGCGACCAGGTACCGGACGGCGGACGAGGTCGAGGCCTGGTCGAAACGCGACCCGCTCGAGCGCTACCGCGCGTGGATCTCGGGGGCCGGCGTCGCCGACGATGCGTTCTTCACCGCCGTCGACGACGAGGCCGCCGCGCTGGCAGCCGGCGTCCGCGAGGGCGTGCTGGCCTCCGGACCGCGCCCGGTCGAGGAGCTGTTCGCCTGGGTGTACGCCGACCTCCCGCCGCACCTGGCGCGGCAGCGTGACGAGGTGATCGACGCCGATGGCTGAGATCACGATGGCGAACGCGCTGAACCGCGCGCTCCACGATTCCCTCGAGGAGGACCCTCGGACCATGATCCTCGGCGAGGACGTCGGCGCGCTCGGCGGGGTCTTCCGGATCACGGACGGGCTGCTCGACGGGTTCGGCGCGCAACGGGTGGTCGACACGCCGCTCGCCGAGGCCGGGATCGCCGGCGTCTCGGTCGGCCTGGCGATCGCGGGGTGGCGGCCGATCGCGGAGATGCAGTTCGACGCGTTCTCCTACCCTGCGCTCGATCAGGTGTTCAGCCACGTCGCGAAGCTCCGGTACCGGTCCCGTGGCCGCCTGCCGATGCCGATCGTGATCCGGATCCCGTACGGCGGTGGCATCGGCGCCGCCGAGCACCACTCCGAGAGCCCGGAGACGTACTACGCCCACACGGCCGGGTTGAAGGTGGTCGTCCCCGCCACGCCGCTCGACGCGTACGGACTGCTCCGCGCGGCGATCGCCGACCCCGACCCCGTGGTGTTCTTCGAACCGAAGAGTCGCTACTGGTCGAAGGAGGAGGGCGAGCTCGGCGATGGTAAAGGGGCGTTACCGATCGGCCGGGCGCGGGTGGTCCGTGATGGCTCCGACTGCACGGTGTTCGCCTGGGGCGCGATGGTCGCGCGGTCGCTGCAGGCGGCGCAGGTCGTCTCCGAGCGCGGCACCGAGGTGCAGGTGGTCGACGTTCGGTCCCTCGTGCCGCTCGACCTGGACGCGATCGGATCGGCCGTGCGAGCGACGGGCCGAGCCGTGGTCGTGCACGAGGCGCCGATGACGGCCGGGTTCGGCGCGGAGATCGTCGCGCGGATCGTCGAGGAGGCGTTCGACCACCTCGAGGCGCCGGTGCTCCGCGTGACCGGGTACGACACGCCCTACCCGCCGGCGACGCTCGAGACCCACTACGTGCCCAGCGTCGCGCGGATCGTCGGGGCGATCGACCGCGTGGTCACGTACTGAGGGACCGATCGGTGTGAGCGACGTCCGAGACTTCGCGCTCCCCGACCTCGGCGAGGGCCTCGAGGACGCCGAGGTCGTCACCTGGCGCGTGGCGGTCGGTGATGCCGTTGAGCTGAACCAGATCCTGGTCGAGGTGAACACGGCGAAGGCGCTCGTCGAACTCCCCTCGCCCTGGGCCGGGGTGATCGAACACCTCCACGCCGGTGAAGGCCAGGTCGTGAACGTTGGCGGGCCGCTGGTTTCGATCAGGGTCGACGCTACCGCCCCGAGCGGGGGCGACGAGCCGCCGAAGCGGACCGCGGTGCTCGTCGGGTACGGGGCGATCGAGGACGAGCCCGCGTTCGTCGCGCCGACCCCGCCGCCCACCGTGGCACAACGGTCTGGGCCGGTCGCGGCGACACCGCCGGTGCGCCGCCTCGCGAAGGAGTTGAGCGTCGACCTCGCCAGGGTGACCGGCACCGGTCCCGATGGGCGGGTCACGAGGGAGGACGTGCAGCGCGCGTCGGAGCAACCGGGGGGGCGGGGGGTGGAGCCGACTTCCACGGTCTTCGAGGCGGAACCCCCCGCCCCCCCGGAGGGGGGGTCACGAGAGACGCAACGGATCCCGGTCAGAGGCACGCGCCGCCTCATGGCCGAGAAGATGACGAGGTCGGCTCGGGAGATCCCGCAGGTCACGACGTTCCTGACCGTCGACTGCACCCACCTGATGGCGTTCCGCGATCAGCTGCGCGCGTCGAGCGGCGAGCGCCTCAGCCCGCTGCCGATCCTGATCGCCGCGCTCGCTCGGACGATCGACGCACATCCGAAGCTCAACGCGTCGTTCGACGTCGGCGGCGAGGGCGGGCCAGAGATCGTGCTCCACGGTGACCGGAACATCGGGATCGCTGCGGATACCCCCAACGGCCTGCTGGTCCCGGTCGTGCGCCACGCCGATCGGCTGGGGATCGCAGCGCTGGCGGCGGAGATCGACCGCCTGGCAGACGCCGCGCGGGCGGGCCGGGCGACGCTCGAGGACCTCACCGGCGGCACGATCACGGTCTCGAACGTGGGGACGTTCGGCGCGGAGTTCGGCACGCCGATCATCAACCACCCGGAGGGCGCGATCCTGGCGGTCGGGCTGATCGAACCCCGGGCGCTCGTGGTGGACGGCCGCGTCGAGGCCCGCCCCGCGACGACCCTCTCGCTCACGTTCGACCATCGCCTGATGGACGGCGGGGAGGCGGGACGAGCGCTCCGGGCCTTCGCGAACCTGCTCGAGAGCCCCTTCGAACTCGGATCGCTTCCGCGATAGTGTTCGCGGCGTGCGGATCGTTTCGCTGCTGCCGTCGGCGACGGAGATCGTCTACGCCCTCGGGCTGGGGGACCAGCTCGACGGCGTGACGTTCGAGTGCGACTACCCGCCTGAGGCACGATCCAAGCCGGTCGTCTCGGATACCGCCCTTCCGCAGGACCGCCCGCTCTCCGCGCGCGAGGTCGACCGGCTCACGACCGAGTTCACGGCCCGCGGCGAATCGATCTACGCGCTCGATCGCGACCTGCTGTCGCAGATCCGGCCCGATCTGGTGATCACGCAGGACCTCTGTTCGGTCTGCGCGGTCCCGGCACAGCAGGTCCAGGAGACCCTGAAGGAGCTCGGGATCGACGCCGAGGTCGTGTCGCTGGACCCCCACACGCTCGACGACATCCTGGAGAGCATCGTGACGGTCGGCGCGGCCACCGGCACCGAGCCGCGGGCGAAGGAGATCGTCGAGGACCTCCGGACCCGCGTCGAGGCCGTCAAGCGAAGGGTCCTGCCGCTGCCCACGATCCGGGCGCTGTGCATCGAGTGGGGCGACCCGCCATACATCGCCGGGCACTGGGTCCCGCAGATGGTCGAGATCGCCGGCGGCGCGAACGCGCTCGGCAAGGCCGGAGAGCCGTCGTTCAAGGTGACGTGGCACCAGGTGGGTACCGCGGTGCCCGAGGTGATCGTGTTCATGCCGTGCGGGTACTACCTGGAGGACGCGGAGGCCGAGGCCGAGCTCCTCTACCGCCTGCCCGAGTTCGCCGAGACGCCGGCGGCCCGGGCGCGCGCCGTCTACGCGGTGGACGCGACCTCGTACTTCTCGCGGCCTGGGCCGCGGATCGTCGACGGGCTGGAGATCTTGGCCTGGGCGATCCACCCCGACGCCTTCCCCGAGCCGTCGTCCGATCGCATCACGCGGATCGAGGGCTGAGCCCGATGCCCGGCGCCCGCGGCTCGGCGCTCCCGTTCGGTCTGGAGGACATCGCGCTGCTCGACCATCACTGCCACGGCGTCGTCGCCCGCGACCTGGACCAGGACGGATTCGAGTCCTTCATCAACGAGGGGTTCGAACCGCCCGCCCCGGGAACGAGCCACTTCGACAGCCCGATCGGGCTCGGTGTCCGGCGCTGGTGCGCCCCTGCGCTCGACCTCGAGCCGTACGCGTCACCCGAGGCGTACGTCGGACGACGCGCCGACCTCGGGTGGGACGAAGTGAACCGCCGGCTCGTCCGCGCCGCCGGGATCGGTGAACTGCTGGTCGACACCGGCTACCGCTCGGATGACATCCTGGGCGTCGAGGGGATGGCCGAGGTCGCAGGCGTGCCCGGGTTCGAGATCGTCCGGATCGAGGCGGTCGAACAGCGAGTCGCCGACGAGGGCGTCGAGGCCTCCGCGTACGCGACCACGGTCGAGGCGGCACTCGCGGACGAAGCCGCCCGCGCGGCGACCGTGGGGTTCAAGACGATCGTGGCGTACCGCGGTGGGTTCGGGTTCGACCCGACGCCGCCGTCGGCGCAGGACG
Source organism: uncultured Actinomycetota bacterium (assembly GCA_963781595.1). Taxonomy (GTDB): domain Bacteria; phylum Actinomycetota; class UBA4738; order UBA4738; family UBA4738; genus JBEDUK01. The sequence continues at coordinate 189,410 of CAWAGG010000001.1, forward strand.
TCGAACGCGCCGCGGCCGCCTGGCTCGCGATGCCCGCACCGCGCCGCACCGAGGATCCCGTCCTGCTGCGCCACGGGATCTGGGCCGCCGCGAGGATCGCGCGGGAGCGCGGGCTGCCGATCCAGATCCACACGGGGTTCGGCGACACGGACCTCACGCTCCATCGGGCGAACCCGACGCTCCTGACGGACCTGCTGAAGGCGTTCGGCGCGTTGCCGGTCGACGTCGTGTTCCTCCACTGCTACCCGTACCACCGCGAGGCGGGCTACCTGGCGTCGATGTTCACGCACGTGTACTTCGACATCGGCGCGGTCCTGCATTACGTGGGGCCGAGCGCGCGGGCCGTGATGGCGGCGTCGCTCGAGCTGGCGCCGTTCACGAAGCAGCTCTTCTCCTCGGACGCGTTCGGTGCTGCCGAGCTGTACCTCCTCGGCGCCCTGTGGTTCCGCCGCGCGCTCGCCGCGGTGCTCCAGTGCTGGGTCGACGACGACACCTGCTCGACCGCAGAGGCCGAACGGATCGTCCGCTTGATCGGCCGCGAGAACGCCCTGCGGATCTACCCGATCGAGGCGTAGACGCTGGCTCGGGCCGCAGCGCTCGTCAGTACTTCGCGAAGTGATTCCGCAGCTCGAACTCGAGGTCCTCGCCCGCGTACGTCTCGGACTCCGACCGTCGCACGGCGAGGTAGGAGGCGCTCAGCAGGTCCCCGAGCGCGCCCGTGAGGATCTCGTCGGCCGCGAGCGCGTCGAGGGCCTCGGCCTGCGAGGTTGGGTACCGGACGGCGCCGGCCGCCTCGCGCTCGTCGTCGGCCAGCGTCGCCGGATCGACCAGCAGCTGCTCCGGCGGCACGAGGCCGCGCTCGAGCCCGTCCAGACCCGCCGCGATCAGCCCGCCGAACGCGAGGTACGGGTTGCACGACGCGTCGGCTGGTTTGAACTCCAGGTTCGTCGAAGCCGCCTCCATGCCCCAGAACGTCGACGGCACGCGGACGGTCGCCTCACGGTTGTCCGGCCCCCAGCACACGAAGGCCGACGACCAGAACTGCGGCTGCAGCCGCCGGTACGAGTTGAACGACGGCGCCGTCAGCCCGAGCAGGCCCGGCGTGTGCGCCAGCACGCCGGCCAGGAAGGCCTCCGCGGTCGACGACAGCCCGAACCGGCCGGCCGGGTCATGGAGGGCGTTGCGACCGTCGGCATCCCAGAGGCTGAAGTGCACGTGGGCGCCGTTCCCAGCCTGATCCGCGAACGGCTTCGGCGCGAGCGACGCCGTCAGCCCGAACGACGTCGCCACCGCGCGGATCGTCTCGCGGACCAGGATCTGCGTGTCGGCCGCCCGGACAGCGGGCGCGTGGGCGACCGACAGCTCCTGCTGACCGTGACCGAGCTCCGCGTAGTACTGCTCCAGGTGGATGCCCTGCGCGTCCAGAGCGCCGACGATCGCGTCCGCGAACTCGGCCGACGCCGTCATCCCGACCGTCGAGAAGCAGAGGCTCTCGTCGATCGGTTCGAACCCACCGTGCTCGTCCGGGCGCGCCAGGGTGAACTCGTTCTCGACCGAGCACGAGAACGCCAGCCCGTGCTCGGCGGAGAGACGCTCGGCCTGACGGATCAGGAAGTTCCGCGGCCCGGCCTCGTACGGATGACCGTCGAGCCGCATGTGGTTCACGAGCATCGCAGCCGACCGCGGCGCGTACGGCAGCACGACGAACGAATCGGGGTCCGGCACCAGCCGGATCTCGCCGACCGGACCCATGCCGTCGACCGGTTGGAGGTGGTCGAGGGAGTTCATCGCCTGCATCGCCACGGTCAGGCCGATGCCCGTGCGGATCCGGTCGGCCAGGCCCTCGACGTGCGTCGCCTTGCCGCGGACGATCCCGCCGTTGTCGCAATAGAGGAACCGGACCAGCCGGATCCCGCGATCCCAGCAGGTCTCGACGACCTCCTCGGGCGTCATCCCGCGGGCGGCGGGGCGCCTCCTCCGCTCCCGGCGGGCGCGACCTCAGCGCCGACCTCCCCGGCGACCTCGGACACCAGGTCCATCTCGGACCTCCCGTGGCGCGCCCGCTGCGAGATCACGTAGATCAGGATGCCCGCCACGACGGAGACGAGCGAGATCCCGAACATCCACGCGTCCCACTCGGCGAGCGTCGGGTAGCCGGGCGGGTACCACGAGCCGAAGAAGATGAACAGGACCGCGGCGATGTTCGCGAGGGTGCCCAACGCGCCGCTCAGGTACAACACCCATAAGGGGGCTCGGCGCTCCCTCTCGAACAGCTCTGGGTTCGCTCGCCTGGCGAAGAAGATGTCCAGGAACAGCAGCGCGGTCGAGATGCACCACACGATCGTCAGACCCGCGTAGAGCGCGTAGAAGGCCTTGTACGGGTCCCGCTGGCCGGCGCCGAGGACGAAGAAGATCAGGATCGCGATGATCGACGCGATCACCGTCTGCAGGAGGACGGCGTTCGCCGGGACCTTGTTCGCGTTCACGCGCCCGAGCTGGTGCGGCAGACGCTTCTCGAGGCCGGACACGAACAGCAGCCGCGCGAAGGCGAAGTTATAGACCACGGCTGCCGTGAGGAAGACCCACGCGAGGATCAGCGCCACGATGATCCCGAGCGGCTTGCCCATGGCTGCCCCGACCGCCTGCGCCCCTCCCGTCGTCCCGTTCAGGTCCGCGATCGGCACGGAGACCATGTTGCCCCAGGTCGTCCACAGGTAGGCGACCATGACGATGATGCAGCCCCAGAAGAGGTACGTCTTGATCGCACGCTCGCCGCCCTTGACCTCGACGCCCATGTTCATCGGCGTCTCGATGCCGAGGAGCGCGAGGATCGCGAACGAGAAGAAGGTGAGGTTCGCGGGGATCGGGCCGAGCAGCTTCTCGCCCTTGAACGGGTTCCACTCCGACGCGGCCCACGAGTTCGCCGACGGGTTCCCCTTCATGAGCCAGACCACGCCGGCCAGGCCGATCAGGAAGATCGCGGCCGCGTAGGCGTAGAACTGGATGTTCACGTAGTTCTGCGTGACGCGCAGCCGGAGCAGGGACATCGCCGCGCTGAACCACAGGACCAGGAGGATGACGACGCCGATCTGCCAGTTCTCGGTGAGGATCGCAGTGTTGTTGAACGCGGCGACCTGCTGGATGAAGTTCGCGACCAGGATGCCGGCCGCGACCATGACGATCGGGCCGGGCCACCACGCCACGAATCCGGCGAAGAACCCCCAGAAGGGTCCGAGCACCTTGTGCGTCCAGACGTACAGGGAGCCCTCCTCGGGGAACATCCGGCCGAGCTGCGCCGTGACGAACGCGCCGGTGATGAGGAAGGTGATGAACGCGATCGTCCAGAAGATGAACATCGACGGACCGGCGAACTGCACGCCGGCGGAGTTGTTGATGAACAGGACGATCGCGATGAAGACGACGACGAGGTCGAACGGCCCGAGCGTCCTGGCGACCAGGACAGGCGCGATCTTCTCAGAGATCATCGTCTGCTCATCGGTCGCGCTCCCTGCAGCCGCGGGTTCCTGTGCGGCCATCATCTACCCCCTCTCGGCGATGGAGGCGACCGTGCAGCGCGAACGCGGCAGGGCACGCCCGGATCCACGATGCGTTGGCCCGGAATCTACGCGCTCGCGCCCCCGAAAGTCCAGCAGCCGGTGGACGCGCGGAGGCGTTCGTCGAGGCCGCGCCGACGGTTGCGGGCGCGTGCGACGGCCCGTACGGTGTCCCCGTGCAGACCGGGCGCAACACCGTGACCCCCGCCGACGTCGGCAAGCGCGTCTCCTTCCAGTTCGAGTTGCCGAACGGGTACGTCGGCGAGGCGCTCGGGCGGCTCGAGTCCTACGACGAGGGAGCCGCCACGTTCATGGTTCGCAGGAAGGACGGCACCCTCGCGCGGGTGCCGATGCGCGGGGTCCGGTTCGGCAAGGTCGTCCCGGGCTAGCCGCCCGGCGGGAGGTCCAACGGTGAGCCGGATCATCGCCGTCGCGAACCAGAAGGGTGGCGTCGCGAAGACCACGACCGTGGCGGCGCTGGCCGCCGCGCTCGCCGAGCGCGGGTACCGTGTCCTGGCCGTCGACCTCGACCCGCAGGGCTCGCTCGGGTACAGCCTGGGCTTCGAACCCGATGACATCGAGCCCACGATCCACGACGTGCTGGTCGGTCGCGCCGGGCTCGACGAGACGGTCATCGCGGCCGAGGAGGAGGGCTTCGACCTGGTCCCGTCGAACATCGACCTCGCCGGCGCCGAGGCCTACCTGCTGGGGCGGACCGCGCGCGAGTACGCGTTGCGCGAAGCGCTCGAGCCGGTCGCCCGCGACTATCAGGTGGTCGTGATGGACTGCCCGCCGTCGCTCGGGGTGCTCACGATCAACGCGCTGACGGCCGCCGACCACGTGCTGATCCCGATGCAGGCGGAGAACCTCTCGCATCGCGGGGTCGGCCAGCTCCTTGGGACGATCGAGGACATCCAGCGCCTGACGAACCGCGACCTGCGGATCGTGGGCCTGCTGCCGACGATGTACGACGGGCGTACGCGCCACGCGCGGGCGACGCTCGAGGACGTCGGGGAGAAGTACGGGGTCCGGGTCCTGGACCCGATCCCGAAGAGCATCCGGTTCGCGGAGGCGCCGGGCGCGGGCCTGTCGATCCTGAAGTTCGCGCCGGCGCACCCCGGTGCCGAGGCCTACCGGGCTCTCAGCCGGGAGGTGGTCGCGTGACGGATGCCCCGTCCAGGACGCCGAACGTCCCCGACCCCGACGACCCCTCCAGCCGCGATCCGATGGGCCGCATGGCGCTGTTCTCCTCGACCGAGCCGGAGCCCTCGCCGAGCAAGGGCGGCCTCGTGATCGAGTGTTCGTCGTGCCTCGCCGAGACGCGCGTGTCGACGGTCGACGTGGCGAAGGCGGCGCTGCCCCTGTCGCTGCATCTGCCGTTCGTGCGCCGCTACCACTCCTTCATGCGGTGTCCGGCGTGCGGTCGCCGGGCATGGGTTCGCCTGTCGTACCGATCCTGAGGCGTCGACCTCCCTCCCCGAGGGTCAACGCGCGAGGCCGAGCAGCACGAGTCCACAGATCACGATCGCGACACCGACCCACTGGGTGGGAGCGGGACGCTCCCGGAACAGCACGACGCCGCCGACGATCGGGATCAGGGCGAACGCTGCCGATGCCGCCGTCACGATCGACGCCGACGCGACCTGCGTCCCTCGGGCGAAGACCGCGAACCCGGCCAGGTCCGTGAGCCCGACCGCGACCGCGAGCGCGACGTTCCGCGCCGGGAGCGACCTGCGGAGGTCCCGACCGCGGGTCGCGGCGAGGAACGTCAGCAGGACGGCCATCGTCCCCAGCCGGGAGCTCAGCAGCGCCGGGAACCAACCGAACGACCGCGCGTAGTAGCCGGCCGCGAACAGGCCGATGGAGAAGAAGACGAGCGCGACGAGCGCGAACGGGATGCCTTTCGATTCCGCCGACCGCTGGTGCGCGAGCGCGCGCGGATCGGCCGAGGCCAGCATCACCCCTGTGATCGTGATCGCGATCGCGGCGGTCGCGCCGACGGAGAGCGTCTCGTGGAGGACCACGACGAACAGCGCCACGCTGAACGCCGCGTCGGCCCCGACGATCGGGCTCACCAATGCGATCGGCCCGAGTTCCAGGCCGCGGTACAGCGCGAAGTACCCGACGCCGGCGCAGGCGCCGCCCAGGAGCATCAGCCCCCATTGCGACGCGTCCGGGCCACTCAGGTCCGGGCGGCCGATCGCCGCGAAGGCGAGGATCAGCGCCATCGCCGCCACCTGCCCGATGAGCAGCGTGGCGAACGTTCCGATGCGCCGCGAGGAGATCGCCGTGAGGAAGTCGGCCGTGCCGAAACCGACCGCGGCCAGCAGACCGTAGATCACGCCGAGCTCAGTCCGAGGGGTCGGGTTCGGTGCGGAACCTGGCGTCGCGCCACGCGATCGCGGCCTTCAGGCCCTCGGTCCGGTGGATCCGGCTGAACTCTTCGCGCTCCGGGACGTCCGCGACCTCGATCCGCACGTCCAGGTCGACGTTCTCCCAGATCGCCTCGCGGAACCCGGCCACCTCGAGCGAACGGTTGATCGCGCGTTTCGTCAGCGAGATCGCCACCGGGTCGAGCTTCGCGACCGTCATCGCGAACGCGAGCGTCTCCTCCTCGAGCCGCTCGAGGGGGACGACGCGGTTCACCAGCCCGATGCGCGCCGCCTCGTCGGCCGGGATCCGGTCCTCGCCGGTCAGCAGGAGCTCCTTGGCCTTCCGGGCCCCGACCAACCACGGCATGACCATCGTGACGACACCCGAGCCGAACCGGATCTCGGGCTCGCCGAACATCGCGTCCTCGGAGGCGATCGCGACGTCGCACATCATCATCAGGTCGCACCCGCCGGCCAGGCAGTACCCGTGGACCTGGGCGATCACGGGCTTCGGATGGTCGAAGATCTCGAGCATCCGCGCGACGTCGTAGGCGAACTCGCCGCGGTAGGTCCGTTCGTCCTTCGGGCGCTCACGATCCTGTTCGGCATCCTCCTTCAGGTCGTAGCCGGCGCAGAAGGCACGCCCGGCGCCCCGGATGACCACGACGCGGACGCCGTCGTCGGCGGCCGCCGCCGCGAGCGCCTCGGAGAGCCGATCGACCAGCTCGAACGAGAGCGCGTTCAGGACGGCAGGTCGGTTCAGCGTGAGCCGCCGAACGGGCCCGAGGTCATCGGTCAGCAGCGCGGGTTCGCTCATGGCGAAGCGCATCCTACGCGGCTTCCGTGCCGGCCAATCAGCGGTGCGCAGGGCCGGGACGTAGGCCATCTGCCCACCTCCAGGCTCGGTGCGTGAGCCTCGGTACGGCCGTCCGGAGGGGGGCCCCGGGGTCCTCCAATTACCGACTGGCGGTCGGCCAATCGAGGCTATCCAACTAACAGACCGACGGTCGGCCAATGGTCCCGCAACTATCGACTGTAGCCAGAGACAGCCGGCGGGTGATATACCTACGGTCGCTTTCCCAACGGGTCCCGGGGGAGGACGGCCCGCATGGATGACAACGGCATCATCAGGGTCCTGTTCGCGGACGACGAGGCGCTCTTCCGAGAGGCCGTCCGCGTCGTGCTCGACAACGAGCCGGACCTGCTCGTGATCGCCGAGGCCACGACCGCGTGCCAGGCGGCCGCGCTCGCCGAGGAGCTCGCGCCCGACGTCGCCCTCCTCTCGGCGAACCTGCCGGACTGCGAAGGCGACAAAGCGGTCAAACTGGTCCTCGAGCGCGCCGGGGGATGCCGGGTGCTCGTCCTCGCGCGCGACGAGGATCAGGCGGCGCTGCTCGAGGCGCTCGAGGCGGGCGCGGCCGGGTTCATCACCAGGACGAACCCGCTCTCCGAGCTGATCCTCTCGATCCGCGCCGTCTACCGCGGGGAGGCCATGGTCCCGCCGATGATGCTCGGTCCGTTGCTCGCCGCGCTGATCCGGCGCCGGCGGGAGCAGGCGGCCGTGATGCAGCGGATCTCGAACCTCACCCGCCGGGAGCGCGAGGTGCTCGCCCTCGTGTGCCGCGGCGCGGACAGCAGGACGATCGCCGAGGAGTTGGTGATCAGCCCCGAGACGGCCCGGACGCACGTCCAGAACGTCCTGACCAAGCTGGGCGTGCACTCGCGCGTCGAGGCCGCGGCGCTCGTCGGGCCCGACGATCTGTTCGATCCGCTCGTGGGGATGGACCGGTGAACGTGGTGCAACACGGGCGACCGCTCCGCAGGGAAGGGGTCACGCTCCGGCGCTCGGGCGACGAGATCATCCTGTACGACCCGGCCGAGGACCGCGTGCACTTCGTCAATGAGACGGCCGCCGCCATCTGGGAGCTTTGCGACGGTGAGACCGAAGAGGATGAGATGATCGTGGCCATCTGCCAGCTGACCGGTATGCTCCCCGACATCGTGAGGGAAGACGTCGATCGCCTGCTGGCCGAGTTCACCGTGGCGGGGTTGATCTCCGGCATGGGAGACCCCGCTTGAGCCAGCCCGTCAAACCGAAGGTCAATCCCGACCTGATCGTCGCGCCGATCGACGGCGGGCTGATCATCTACAACCCTCGCGACGCCGAGCTCCATCACCTGAACCCGCAGGCCTCGGTGGCTTTCCAGTGCTTCGACGGGACGGGGACGCTCTCCGAGGTCGCCACCGACATCGCCGACGCGTTCGGCCTGGACGCGTCGGAGGTCGAGGGACAGGTCCGCAGCATCTACACCAGGTTCCGCCGCGAGGGCCTGATCGAGGGCGCCGAACGCTACGAGCCCGAGATCAAGCCCATCACGCCCGAGAAGGCCGCCGCGATGGTCGCGGCCGCGGACGTGGCGCTCGCCGACCTCGAGGACGAGGAGGACGACGACGACGAGGACGACGAGCCTGGCTGAGGGGAGCGCCTCGACCGCCTAGGTTGGGTGGTCTTCAGGAACTACCAGGTCGGAAACGAGCTCATCGGCATCCGCTCGACCTCGCGCGAGTTCGGCGACTGGCTGGACCGTACGTTCGCCGCGTACGCGACCGACCGCATCGCCGATCACTTCTACTACTCGGTGCAGGTGCCCGATCCCGAGAAGCGCGGCTTGGGACGGCGCTACACCACGCTGTACGAACGCGACGGCGCCACGATCCGGACGTTCTCGCTCCAGGTGATCGGCCGGGCGCTGATCAACGAGTTCTCGGGCTGGGTATGCGCGACCAGGTCCGAGGGCACGTACCTGGACGCCGGCGTCGTAACCGTGGACGGGGTCAACATCCTCGTCCAGGGCCAGGTCATCAGGTGGCTCGGCCAGCACCAGCGACGAGCCGTCCAGGGGGGGCTCAGCCTGTCGAACGAGATGTGGGTCTCGCTCGACCCGTCGACGAACCTGGTCGAGCGGTTGCCCTGGCCGGACGTGCCGACCGATGCGATCGAGCGGCTCGCGGCCTTGGATCCGCCCAACGCGTCCGTCGACCGCCCATCCCTCGAGACACCGGTGCGGATCGACGCCGCCTGCGATGCGGACTGGCTGCGCGAACCGATCCGCCGCGTGACGGCGGCCGAGGTGGCCCAGAGCTTCGCGATCCGGGCGATCAACATGATCCCCTCGACCGGTCGGATCCTGCCGGGCGTCGTCGCGCTGATCGCGGGCGTTCCCTGCTACACGATCTCGACGGAGCGCCCGCAGGACGCGGTCACCGCGATCCAGCAGATCGGGGCCGAGACCAGCGGTTCGGCATCGCAAGCGTAGCCACCGTACGTAGGGCGAGGCCCCGTGGGTGACGGGTTTTCCCCACCGCTCGAACCGGAAATCCCCCGGCGTGGGGGAGACTCCGACGGGCCGGCCGTCTAACATCCACCCACTTCTGCCGGACGAACGGAGGGGGTGAGAAATGGATTCGGAGAAGAGGATCTCTCGTCGCGAGATGCTTCGCAACATCGGGATCGCCGGTGCTGTCGCGTGGGCTGCGCCCGTGCTGACCAGCCTCCCGGCCGAGGCTTCGACCTCGAAGAACCCCTGCAAGGGCCAGAGCTGGTCCTGCAGCAGCCAGGTGCCGCCCAGTTGCTGTGGTGGCGGCGGCTACTGCTTCAGCAAGGTCAACAAGAAGGGGAAGTACAAGAGCACCAAGCTCCTCTGTGCTGACCTGAGCAGCGGCTCGTCGTGCGCGAGCTTCGCCGCGTGCGGAAACAAGTACAAGTGCCCGAAGGGCCAGAAGTGCATGAGCACGTGTTGCGACCAGTACTTCGGATACCCCCCGCTCTGTCTGCCGACCTGCAACAAGCCGGCCAGCGGACCGCGGAAGGTCGTCCCGAAGGGTGGCGCCAACGCGATCCGGCGCTGAAGCTCTGCATCTGCTTCACCCAACAGGGACCCCTCCGGGGGTCCCTGTTGACGTTCCGAGCACGATCGTCGGACCGCGAGGACCGCCATGACGCCCGGCGGTCGTGTGGCCGATGGGAACCGATCTGTGACGTGGTATATCTGTTTCGGTGTCCGGTCGGGACACCTCGCTCGGACACGCTGTTGGCGGGCGCCCGGAGCCCTGGCCACCGACAGGAGGACCCGTGATCGACGACGTTGAACTGCAGGACGGCACAGGCGCCGCGCCCGGCGCGGATGCGCTCGAGGAAGAGGAAGAAGAGGAGAACCTCCTCGCCGAGGGCGAGATCTGGAGCCAGGACATCGACCTCGGGTTCGCGCCGACGGTGAGCGAGAGCGTGGTCGCGACCCAGATCGACGGCGAGCTGGTCCTGGTCGACCCCGCGACCGAGACCGTCCACCACCTCAGCAAGACCGGGGCCCTCCTGTGGAGCTTCTTCGACGGCGAGACGACGCTCGGCGAGCTCAGCCAGGACCTCGCCGACGCCGCCGAGATGCCGTCGGAGGAGGCCGAGGCGCAGATGCTGGACATGGCCGAGGCCCTCGGCGAGGCGAGCCTCCTGCAGGGCGTCGTCCCCGTCGTCGTCGCGCCGATCGGCGCGCCGGAGGGCCTTGGGATCGGTGAGGAGTTCCCGCCGACCCACCTGCCGACGGTCGACGGCGGAGAGCTCGACCTCGCCGACCTCCGGGGCCGCGAGGTCTTCCTCATCAACTGGAGCCCGCGATGCGGCTTCTGCGAGGGCCTCGCGGGGGAGCTGGCCGAGCTGCAGCCCAAGATGGCGGAGCGGGGCGTCGAGATGGTCTTCCTCTCGATCGGCGAGCCGGACGAGAACACCGAGCTGATGGACGCCCACGGGCTCGCGGCCGCGGTGATGCTGGGCGACGACGAGGACGAGGAGTTCGACGATCCGTTCCCCGGTATCGGCACCCCCGCGGCCTACCTGCTGGATGCCGACGGCAAGGTGTCGGCGAGGTTCGCCTATGGAGCGACCGAGGTGCCGACGCTCGCCCGTGAGGCGGCCGGGCTTGCCGCGCGCGTCGAGCTTCCGATCGTGAGCGACGCTCCGAGCGCGCCCGAGGACGTCGAGCTGCCGGAGATCCCGGGCGTGAAGTACCTGCCCGCGGCCTCCGCCGAGGTCTGTGCGCCGGGAGCGCAGGGCGGGAAGAAGTCCCGCGTCTGGTCCGGTACGAGGGCGTACGCGATCGGCGAGTACCACGTCGGGATCCGAGCGGACTCGGCGGAGACGCACGCGACGATCCAGGCCGTGTTCGCGGCGCACCGCCTGCCGGGCGGGACCCCTGCACCGGTGAACTACTCGGTGGTCCTCGGCGACCACGAGGGAGCGTCGCGCGGCCTGAACCTGCTGATGGATCGCACGACGACGGTGATCCGAAGCCGGTCCGCCCGCCGCGTGCTGTACGGCCTCGCGGCGTACCTCTCGCGGGTGCTCCCGCTGCCCGACGACGGGCTCCTTCGGACGATCGAGCTCGTCGGGATCCACGAAGGGAAGGCGCTGATCCTGCCGGCGTTCGTCCTGGAGGACATCGAGCACGTGCAGCCGGGCCTGGCCAAGATGGGGATCGCGATCGCGGATGACCCGACCGCCGACATCGACCTGGAACGGCTCGAGCTGATCGTGCCCGAACCGCGCGTGCAGGTCGACGAGGCCGTGATCGAGGCGCTCCCCCATCAGGGCCCATGGCGCACGGAGTTGGCGAGGGTGGAGCCTGGACGCTACCCGCTGGGTGGCTGGTACCTATCGGCAGACCCGACGGACGAGCATCCACCGACCAGGGCCGAGGCCATCGTGCAGGCGCTCCAGAACGTCGTGTCGGACCCCGAGAAGCTCCCGGACCAGGTCCAACGCTTCGATGATCTCTTCGGACGGTTCCGACCCACGGTGCTGACGTTCGAGGACACGAAGGGGTTCCTGGACGCGCTCAAGCACGCGTTGCGGTCGTGAGCGCGGGGCTCGGCCCGCGGACTCGGCCCTCCCCGTGGAAGCTGGGCGTGTCCCTGGGCGCGCTGCTGCTGGCGGCGGCGACGCTCCTGGGGGCCCGGTCGTCGGTCTCGGCCTCCCCGGCGAGCCGCCTGTCGACCTCGCCGATCCAGCACATCGTGATCATCTACCAGGAGAACCACTCCTTCAACGAGTTGCTCGGCAAGCTGTGCCTGGACGAGGGCAACCGCTGCGTGGCCACCGACGTCGGCCAGATCAGCACCGGCGAGCAGGTGCCGCTGAAGCCCGAACCCGACATCCCGCCGGACGCCGGGCACACGAACCGCGCGCAGGTCGTCGCGATGAACGGCGGGAGGATGAACGGCTGGGACCTCGAGCCCAGCATCAACGACGGGTTCAAGGGCCACGGGTGCAAGCCGGACGAGGACTACCCCTGCATGGTCCAGGCGCAGCCGGGGGCCGTGCCGAACCTGTGGTCCCTCGCCGACACGTACGCGCTGTCCGATCGCACGTTCGAAACGGGCCCGGTCCCGTCGTGGGGCTCGCACCTCGACCTCGTCTCCGCGAACCTCGACGGCTTCCTGGGCGACCAGCCCGTCGGGGACGACGGCGCCGGTGACGGATGCGACAGCGGGGCCGACGCGGCATGGAGCCCCGACCTGTTCGGCAAGGTGATCATGGTCCCGTCCTGCATCCCGGACAAGCTGGGCAACGGCCCGTACCGGCCGTCGCCGGTCCAGTACGTGCCCACGATCATGGACCGCTTCGAGGAGGCGGGCCTGTCGTGGAGCATCTACGCCCCGGGTCGCGGGGGCGGCGGGTACGGCTGGTCGATCTGCCCGACGTTCTACGAGTGCATCGGCAGCGACCAGGCGACCCACGTGTCCACCCCGCGCAAGTTCGAGAAGGCGGCCGCGAAGGGCAAGCTGTCGAACCTCTCGATCCTGATCCCCTACTACAACGACTCGCAGCACAACGGGTACTCGTTGATCCAGGGTGACAACTGGATCGCGCGCAACGTCGACGCGATCATGAAGGGACCGGACTGGTCATCGACCGCGATCTTCATCACCTACGACGACTGCGGCTGCTTCTACGACCCGGTCCGGCCGACGCCGGGCTGGGGGATCAGGGTCCCGATGGTGCTCGTGAGCCCCTACGCGAAGCCGCACTTCGTCGACGACAACGCCGCGACGTTCGCGTCGATGCTGGCGTTCGCCGAGCACGTGTTCGAGCTCGAGCCGCTCAGCACCGTCGACGCCGGTGCCTACGACTACGCGGACGCGTTCGACTTCGGCCAGCGGCCGCTCGCAGGGATCCCGCTGCCGCAGCACCGGGTGCCGCGTTCGTCGATCGAGTACATCGCGAAGCATCCGCCCGACCTGACCGATCCCACGTGACGCGGCGGACCGTCCGTTCGACGCCCGCGCGGCACGCTCCGGGAAGGGAGGTCCCGTGGCGAGGCCCATGACCCGCCGTGCCGTGGGCGCGCTCGCGCTGCTCCTCCCGCTGGCGTCGGTCCTCGGCGTCCAGGCATCGACCGCGATGGCGAGGGCGGCGGACCCGTTGCAAGCCTCGCCGATCGAGCACGTCGTGGTGATCGATCAGGAGAACCATTCCTTCAACGAGCTGCTCGGCGCCCTGTGCATCGCCCAGGGCAACCGCTGCGCCGCGACGAATACCGGCAGGATCAGCACGGGCGAGACGATCCCGCTCGCGGCAGAGGGCGACATCCCTCCGCACGTCGGCCACACGGTCGCCGACCAGGTCACGGCGATCCACGGCGGCGAGATGGACGGCTGGGACCTGATGCCCCGCGACGAATTCGGCATCCGCGGGTGCGCCAAGGACGACGGCTACCCCTGCATGGAGCAGGTTCCCGCCGGCGGGGTACCCAACCTGTGGTCGCTGGCCGACGCGTTCACGATCTCCGACATGACCTTCGAGTCCGACACGGTGCCTTCGTGGGGCTCGCACATGGAACTGGTCTCGGCGACGCTCGACGGTTTCGTGGGCGATCAGCCCGACTTCAGCGGGGACGGCACCGGGCCCGGCAACGGATGCGACAGCTACGACCTCGCGAAGTGGAGCCCGAACGCCGCGAGCACCCAGACGATCAAGGTGCCGTCGTGCATCCCGGACACGCTCGGGAACGGTCCCTACCGGCCGTCGCCGGTCCAGTACGTGCCGACGGTCATGGACCGCATCCAGGCGGCGGGCCTGTCCTGGGGCATCTGGGCGCCGGGCAAGCACGGCGGCGCCGGCTACGGCTGGGCGATCTGCCCGACGTTCTTCGAATGCCTCGGGAGCAACCAGGTCAAGAACGTCAAGGAGTCGGCGAAGTTCGCCGGGGTCGCCGCCGCGGGCAAGCTCCCGTCGCTGTCGTTCCTGATCCCCTACCCGGCCAACTCGCAGCACAACGGCAACTCGCTGATCAAGGGCGACAACTGGATCGCGGACAACGTCTCGGCGATCATGAACGGTCCCGACTGGGCCACCACGGCGATCTTCATCACCTACGACGACTGCGGCTGCTTCTACGACCCGGTCGCACCGCCGCCGCAACTGGGCGTCCGCGTCCCGATGGTGATCGTCAGTCCGTACGCGAAGCCCCACTTCGTCGACAGCGGCGTCGCGTCGTTCGCCTCGCTGCTCGCGTTCACGGAGCACGTGTTCGGGCTGCCACCGCTCGCCAACGACGATGCGAACGCCTACGACTACGCGGGCTCGTTCGACTTCTCCCAGCGACCGCTGCGGCCGATCCCCCTGCCGCACCACCAGGTGCCCAGGTCCTCGCTGGCCTACATGGCGGCGCACCCGCCGAACCTAGACGACCCCACGTAGCCGCGCGCCCGAACCATGACCGAACGGACGAAGCGGTTCCAGCGGTTCGTCGGTATCCTTGCGCGGCCCTGTCCGTTCGCCCGCGAGGAGTCGACCACGTGCTGACGCAGCTGCCCAGAAGAGCGACCGCCACGTTCGCGGCGATGCTGGCCATCGCCGCCGTCTTCATGCTCAAACCCCAGCAGGGCTCCGCGACGGTGCCGAGCCACCCGCTGGCGAAGTCACCGATCAAGCACGTGGTGCTCATCTACCAGGAGAACCACTCCTTCAACGAGCTGCTGGGCGCACTGTGCATGGCCCAGGGCAACCGCTGCCTCGCGACGGACCAGGGCGAGATCCACAACGGCAAGAAGGTGCCGCTCGCGGACGAGCCCGACATCGTGCCGGAAGCGGGGCACACGCGCCGTGACCAGGTGATCATCATGAACGGCGGGAAGATGAACGGCTGGGACCTCCAGCCGGGCGGCGGCGGCCAGATCGGCGGCGAGGGCTGCCCGAAGCAGGACGGCTACCCGTGCATGATGCAGGCGCAGGCCGGCGCGTCGCCGACGGTGTGGTCGCTCGCCGACACCTACGCGCTCTCCGACATGACGTTCGAGACCGGCCCGGTCCCGTCGTGGGGTTCCCACCTCGACCTGGTCTCGGCGACCCTCGACGGGTTCCTCGGGGAGCAGCCGGTCGGTAGCGGCGAGTTCTCCGGGACCGGCTGCGATAGCCACAAGGACTCCGCCTGGCAGGCGAACGTGAAGGATCCGACGACGATCATGGTGCCGGCGTGCATCCCCGACCAGGCGGGCAACGGGCCCTACCGTCCGTCGCCCGTGGAGTACGTGCCGACGATCATGACCCGGCTCGACGCCGCGGGGATCCCGTGGAAGATCTACGCGCCCGGCCCGCACGGTGGCGGCTACGGCTGGGCGATCTGCCCGACGTTCTACGAATGCATGGGCAGCGACCAGGTGAAGAACACCGAGAACCCGAGGAAGCTGGCGCACGACGCGAAGAAGGGCCGCCTGGCCAAGTTCTCGATCCTGATCCCGTACTACAACGACTCACAGCACAACAGCTACTCGTTGATCAAGGGCGACAACTGGATCGCGGAGAACGTCTCCGCGATCATGAACGGCCCCGACTGGGACTCGACCGCCATCTTCATCACGTACGACGACTGCGGGTGCTTCTACGACCCGGTCAGGCCGCCCGCCGGGTTCGGCGTCCGGGTCCCGATGATCATCGTGAGCCCGTACGCGAAGCCGCACTTCGTCGACCACACCACGGCGTCCTTCCTCTCGCTGCTGGCGTTCACCGAGCATCTGTACGGCCTGCCGCCGTTGACCGAGGCCGACGCCGCCGCCTACGACTACTCGGATGCCTTCGACTTCAGCCAGAAGCCGCTGTCGCCGATCGACCTGCCCCAGCACAAGGTGCCGCAGTCCTCGATCGACTACATCGCGAAACATCCTCCGCCGAAGGACGACCCCACGTGATCGAACGGCCGGGCTCGAAGATCACCGGCGCGCTGATCGTCTCCACCGTCGTCGGGTTGCTCGTCGTCGCCGGCTCCGCGGGAGCGAGCACCGGCCACGCGAGCAGGCTCCAGGGCTCTCCGATCAAGCACGTCGTGGTGATCTACCAGGAGAACCACTCGTTCAACGAGCTGCTGGGCAAGCTGTGCCTCGACGAGGGCAACCGGTGCGTCGCCACGGACACGGGCAAGATCAGCACGGGTCAGTCGATCCCGCTGTACGCCGAGCCCGACGTCGTGCCGAACGCCGGACACGACTTCCAGTCACAGAAGGCGGCGATCCACGGCGGCGAGATGGACGGCTGGGACCTGATGCCGCACGGCTCCGGGGGGCTCGGCGGGCAGGGATGTCCGGCGGAGGACGACTACCCGTGCCTGACGCAGGCGCACGCCGGAGCGTCCCCGACCGTGTGGTCGCTGGCGGACACGTACGCCATCTCGGACATGACGTTCGAGACCGACTCGGTCCCGTCCTGGGGTTCGCACATGGAGCTGGTCTCCGGGACGCTCGACGGGTTCGTCGGCAACGAAACGAGGGGCAGCGGTGCCGGCGGCGGTTGCGACAGCGGGAACGACGCCCTGTGGCAGCTCAAGGCCGGCGCGACGATCTGGGTGCCATCGTGCGTCCCGGACGAACTCGGGAACGGCCCGTACAGACCGTCGCCGGTCCAGTACGTGCCGACGATCATGGACCGCATCGAGGACGCCGGGCTGACCTGGGGTATCTGGGCGCCCGGCGTGCACGGGGGCGCCGGCTACGGTTGGGCGATCTGCCCCACGTTCTACGAGTGCCTCGGCAGCGACCAGGTCAAGAAGGTGAAGGAGTCCTCGAAGTTCGAAAAGGTCGCGAAGAAGGGTGACCTGCCTTCGCTGTCGTACCTGATCCCGTACCCCGTCAACTCCCAGCACAACGGGAAGTCGCTGATCCAGGGCGACGATTGGATCGCGAAGAACGTGAGCGCGATCATGAGCGGCAAGGATTGGAGGTCCACGGCGATCTTCATCACGTGGGACGACTGCGGATGCTTCTACGACCCGGTGGCACCGCCCCCGGGCCTGGGCATCCGGGTCCCGATGCTGATCGTGAGCCCCTACGCGAAGCCGCACTTCGTCGACAGCAACGTCTCGTCGTTCGCCTCGATGCTCGCGTTCACCGAGCACGTGTTCGGCCTCCCGCCGCTGGCCCAGGACGACGCGAACGCCTACGACTTCGCGAACGCGTTCGACTTCACCCAGCGCCCGCTCGCGCCGATCCGGCTGCCGATCCACCGGGTGCCGAACGCGTCGCTCGACCACATCGCGACGCATCCGACCGGCCCGGACGACGACCCCACGTAGCGCGGGCGGGCCTTTCAGGCGGGCAGGACCAGCGCGTCGACCGCGACGCAGCCGTTCGGGCCCGCGATCAGCGGGTTGACGTCGAGCTCGGCGATCCGGTCGCCGAGCGCCGTCGCCAACGACGACAGCGCGACGATCGCATGCCTGACCGACGCGACATCGGCGGCCGGCGCGCCACGGACCCCGTCCAGGAGCCGACGGACCGTGAGCCGCGCCAGCAATCGATCGGCAGCGGCGTCGTCGACCGGCGGGAGCGCGAGACGCCGGTCCTTCAGCAGCTCGACGAGCACACCCCCGGCGGCGACCAGTACCAGCGGGCCGAACTGTGCGTCGCGGACCAGGCCCAGGGCCAGCTCGACCCCCGGCGGCACCATCGCCGCGATCGTCACGGTCGGGCCGAGGCGCTCCGACAGCTCGCGGTACGCGGGGACCAGCTCGTCCTGACCCGTGAGACCGAGCTTCACGCCGGCGACGTCGGACTTGTGCGTGGCGCCGGACGCGGCCGTCTTGAGCGCGACCGGCCACCCGATGCGGTGCGCGGCCGCGACGGCGCCCTCCTCGGACCCGACGACCTGGTGTTCGACGACCGGCACGCCGAAGTCCGCCAGCAGCGACAGGCCCTCGGCCTCGCTCAGGGCCTCGCGGGTGGCCAGGCGCGCCGACCAGCGTTCGACCACCTCGGGATCGGCGCTCGGGGGCGGGTCCGTCGGCGGGCGTTCGTGGAAGTCCCGGTACGCGAACAGGTGACCGAAGGCTCGGAGACCGCTCGTGGTTCCCTCAAGGACCGGGATGCCCTTCCCCCGCACGAACCCCGCGTCGCGGCGGTCGATCGCGCTCGCGAGGTTCGACAGGACGGCCACGGGCTTCGAGGTCGCCGCGAACACGTCGTTCGCCACACGCGCGTACCCGGCCTCCTCGACCAGCTCGGGGGTCAGGTCGACGCAGAACGCGAGCGCCGCGGTGTCGGGGTCCTCCAGCAGCGCGTGCATGCACTCGATGAAGATGTCCTCGGCGCGGTTGCCGGTCCCCCATGCGTCCAACGGGTTCACGGGCGGCAGCCCCTCCTCGAGCGTCGCAGCCAACCGGGCGACGGTGGCGTCGTTGATCCGGGCGAGCGCGACGTGGTTCGCCACCGCGGCGTCGATCAGCAGGGCGCGCTCACCGCCGGAGTCGTGGATCGCGGCCAGGCCACCCGGCGCCGCGCGGCGGCCCGCGACCAGCAGCTCGATCGTGTCCGCCATCTCGTCCAGCGTGTCCACACGGAGCACGCCGTACGCGTCGAAGAGCGCCTCGTACGCGCCGTCCTCGCCGGCGAGGGCGCCCGAGTGCGCGGTGATCATCTCCTTCGCGGCCTCGTCGCGGCCGACCTTCAGGATCACGACCGGGATGTCGCGATCGGCCGCCGTGACCAGCGCCGCGCGGAAGGTTGCCGGATCGCGGATCGTCTCGATGAACAGCCCGGCGGCCTTCGTCGTCGGCTGATCGAGCGCATAGGTGAGGTAGTCGGCCGCGGTCGTGACGAACTCCTGGCCGGCCGAGACGACCAGGTTGAACCTGATCCCCCGGTCGTTGTGCAGCATCGCGGAGAACGCCGACCCCGAATGGCTGATGAACGTCACGCCGCCGGGCGGCAGCTCGTTCGGATGGTTGAACCCGGTCACGCGCAGCCGCTGGTCGATGTTGAAGAACCCCATGCAGTTCCCGCCGCAGATCGCGATGCCGGCCTCGCGCGCGGCGGCCGTCAAGCGCTCGACGAGCGGCGGGAGGCCCCCTGCCGGTGGCTCGTAACCGCTGGCGAAGATCGCGGCCGACCGCGCGCCCGCGGCGATCGCGCCACCGAGCTGCTCCTCGAGCTTCGCGTTGGGGACGCCGAGCATGACCAGGTCCGGCGTCTCCGGTAGCTCCGCGAGCCCCGGGTAGCAGGCGAGGCCCAGGACCTCGTCGTACCGGGGGTTCACGGGCAGGATGTGGCCCTCGTAGCCGCCCTTCGCCAGCTCGCGCATCATCTGTTCGCCGAACGAATCGGGCCGGGCGCTGGCCCCGACGACCGCGACCGATCGAGCTTCGAGCATCGCCTGCAGCGCCGTTCGCTCCCCCTCCATGGCCGTGCAGTATGACGCGGTGGCGGCCACCGGGGGGCTGGCTCAGATCACGGCAGTCGCATGTCGGTCGGGTCGGCGCTCGAGCGCTCGGTCATCCGTTCACGCTCGAACATGTCTGGCTCATCGAGGACAGATCCGCGTCCAGCGAACCGCTCTCGCCGCTCGCGACGAGCTGCGTCGCGTCGGTGAACACGGCGACGGCCTTGGCCTTGAGGATCGGGTTTGCCGAAGACGACGCCTCCGAATAGACCTTCCCGATGCGCTGCTGGAGATCGGCGGGGCTGAGCGAACCGGACGCCCTGGCCTGGACGACGGCCCGGAGGTCGGTGCACGCCTGGCGGGCCGAAGCGTCGATATTGCCCACGTTGCTCGTGGCATCGTTGACCGAACACGCGGCACCCAGGACGACGGCCAGCACCCCTCCGACGAGGAGCTTCCGCATGGAGGCGTCCGTCGGCTTCATCGCTCCGACGTCCGTACGATCAATGGGACTCCTCAAGTGACGGATATATGGTCGCTGGCGACCGACGAGCATCGCCGGCGCATCGACCACGAACATCGACGCATCGAGCGGACGCATTGAGGCCGACCGAAGAGATCCTCCAGGGTGCTCCGCTCGCCACCACCCTCCACGGCGGCGGTTGACAGGCGCGGGCACCACGCCTTGAATCGCGCGGTGGAGGATCGAGCGGTGGCGAAGAGGACGCGCAGGCGGCTCACCGAAGAACGGCGGGCCCAGATCGTCGACGCGGCCGCCCGGACGATCGCCGAGCGCGGGCTCCCCGACACGAGGGTCGCGGACATCGCGCGGGCCGCCGGCACCAGCCCCGCGCTGATCCTCTACTACTTCGGGTCGAAGGACCGCCTGCTCGCCGAGGCGCTGACGTACGCGGAGGATCGGTTCTTCGCTCGAACCGCCGAGGAGCTGGCCGAGGTCGCCAGCGCCCGTGACCGACTGGTTCGCCTGATCGAACGATCGTGCGACTCCGAGGGTGAGACGTGGGCCGACGACTTCCGCAGCGAGACGATGCTGTGGCTCGAGCTGTGGGCGCGCGCGCCGCGCGATCGGGAGGTCTCGCGGAACCGCGAGGCGCTGGACAGGCGATGGAGGGCGATCATCGTCGACATCGTCAAGGACGGCCAGGCGAAGGGCGAGTTCAGCGAACGCGACCCTGAGGAGTTCGCGCTGCAGCTGTCGTCGCTGATGGACGGGCTCTCGGTCCAGGTCGTCCTGGAGGACCCCGACGTGCCGGTCGAGCGGATGCGCGACCTCTGCCTGGCGATGTCGGCGCGGGAGCTCGGGTTCGACCTCTGATCCCGGCCGTCAGTCGGCGAGCCCGAGGATGCCGGCCATCTGGCGGGCGGCGCGCAACCCCGTCGTGATGGCGCCGTTCATCGTCCCGACGGCCGAGGCCGTGTGCTCGCCGGCGAACACCAGGCGCCCGACCGGTTCGGCGAACAGCTCCCGGCGGTCGAACGACCGGTTGTCGAACGCCGCGTAGCAGCCACGCGCCAGGGGATCCTGCCCCCACACCGCCATGACGGGGTCGCCCGCAGGCCGAACGTCCGGGTTCAGCGCCAGCATCCGCTCGAGCCACGGCGCCGGGTCCCCGCCCGAGGTGGCGAGGGCACGCATCGCGGCCGGCGACCCGGCGAACGCGGTCAGCGCGGCCCGGGGCGAACCGCCCTCGCCGAGCGCCGCCCAGCACCAGAACGGCGCCTCGACGTCCTGGATCGCTCGCGGTGCCGGCGGCGGAGCCGCCGGCACCGCGAGCTTCGCCGCCACCCCCATCGGCAACTCCCGGTAGGCCACGGCGACGGCGTCCGGAAGCCGAGGCTCGAACGTCACCTCCGGCACGACGGGCGCAGGGATCGCCACCACGGCCGCGTCGCCGTCCACCGTGAACGGCGACGCGCGCGACTCCCCGCGTACCGTCAAGCCGCCGCCGGAATGGTCAATCTGCTTGACGATATGGCCGAGCCGAACGTCCGGCAGCCGAGCCGCCACGGCATCCGCGATCCGCTGGTTCCCACCCTCGGTCCGAAGGTCGCTCGCATCCCCAGGCTTCGAGCCGCCGTACCCGTCGGCGGCGCGGAGCGCGACGTTCGCCAGGTCCTGTCCGAACGTCCCCTGCAGGCGTGCGCGCACGGTCGCACGCTGGCGATCATCGATGGGGAGACCCTCGATCAGCGCACCCAAGGTCGTTCGGGCCACCTCGGCGGACGAGAGCTCGGCCCGCGCGGCGGCCATCGCCTGCAGCGCTTCATCCTGCTCGGCGAGGCTCGCCCCGAGCGGACCTGGCGCCTCGCGCCGCCGGTACGCGATGCCGGCCGGCAACAGGCGAACGCCGACCCGCGCGGCCAGGTCCCGGACCGACGTTTCGGTCGGTTCGATCCACTCGGCGCCAAGCTCCGCGACGGCGCCGTTCGACAGCTCGACGGACCACACACGCCCGCCAACGCGGTCGCGCGCCTCCAGCACCGTCACGGCGACGCCACGGCCCGACAGCTCGAGGGCGGCGGCCAGGCCGGCGAACCCCGCGCCGATGACGACCACCGACGAAGGGCGGGTTGCGGACGACATGGCCGCATGGTAGACCCAACCCTGAACCGGCGTTCAGGATGCCTGTCTATCGTCACGTGCGCCGTCGAGGGGTTCGACGCACGCGAACAAGGAGGACAGTGCACGGATGCATCCGAAGGAACGACCACCGACAGGCGCAGAGATCGATCGACGCGAGTTCCTGAAGAAGTCGGCGGGAGCCGCGCTCGCGGTCGCCGGTGGCGCGGCGCTCCTGCTGCCGTGGGGAAGCGCCCCCGCCAACACGGTCCCGCAGATCCAGGAGGCCGGGTCCGCCTCGAAGGGACCCACGCCGTTCGAGATCGCGACCCCCGACCACCCGCGGACGCTGCCGCTGTTCGACGACAACCCGGCGATCGCCTCGGGCCTGGCGCCGGAAACGGGGATCAAGTTCCAGATCTACAACTGGGCCGACTACATCTGGCGCAAGGTCGTGAACGACTTCGCCAAGAAGTACGACGTGAAGTACTCGATCACGACGTTCGACAACACGAACGAGTTCATCTCGAAGATGTCCGAGGGGTCTGTGCAGTTCGACGTCACCTTTCCCAGCCCGGACCTTCTGGGCAAGCTCGCGGCGGCGAAGCTCCTGCAGCCGCTGAACCACGACTACCTCCCGAACATCTCCAACGTCTGGCCGGTCCTGCAGGATCCCTACTACGACAAGGGCTCGCGCTACTCGGTCCCGTACGCGCTGTTCACGACCGGGATCGGCTGGCGCAACGACATGGTGAGCGAGGACATCCCCTCGATGTCGAACCCCTACGACATCTTCTGGAACTCGAAGTACCGGGGCAAGACGTTCATCCTCGACGACTACCGCGAGGGGCCGGCCATGGTCCTGCTCCGCAACGGGATCTACGACATCAACACCGGCGACCCGAAGCAGCTCGACATGGTCAAGGACCAGCTGCTGCAGCTGATCACCGACGTGAACGTGAAGTACGACGTGAACGACTACACCGAGCTGCCGGAGGGCCGGGCGGCGATCCATCAGGCGTGGTCGGGCGACATGATCTCCGCGCCGTACTACTTCCCGTCCGGCGGGAAGCCGTTGGCCCAGAAGATCAAGACGCTCAGCTACTGGTTCCCGTCGGACGGCCGCGGCCCGATCAACAACGACCTGATCGCGATCCCGAGCAACGCGCAGAACCCGGTCCTCGCGCACCTGTTCGTGAACTACCTGCTCGACTCCAAGGTCGCGTACGCGAACTTCGTCAACTTCACGGGCTACCAGCCGCCGATGAACAAGCTCGATCCGGACCGCCTGATCGCGGACGGCGCCGTTCCGAAGAACCTGGCGAGCACGATCATGCGGCCCGAGGACTTCGAGAAGGGGTTCTTGTACGCGGAGTTGCCGCCCGCGACCGACCAGATGTGGCACGCGGTCTGGCAGCAGTTCCAAGCCGGCTCGTGACGGCGGACGGATGAGGGCGGGGGGCGATGGCTGAGGCGGGGACGGCCGTCGGCCTGGGCGACGAGGGCGGGGGCGGCGGCTACGAGCCGGGGTTCGATCCTCTCACGCCGCCCTCCGACCTCGGGCCCGGTCGCCGGACCCGCCGCCGGGCCCGTGTCGAGCGCAACGACGGGATCAGGTACCCGAGGTTCTTCTGGCCGTCGTTCTCGCTCCCCGCGATCATCGTGTTGCTGTTCCTGTTCGTCCTGCCCTTCTACGCGATCGCCGCCGTGGCGTTCGGCAAGCTCGACCCGATCTTCCAGACGCCGGTCCCCGTGTGGAACCCGCTGCACTGGAACTTCGCCTCGTTCCGGTTCGTCGTCCAGCAGACGTTCTTCCAGGGCGGGATCTTCCGCGGCGCGTACCTCCGGACGTTCGCCTACGTGGCGATCGCGGTAGCGCTGTCGCTCCTGATCGGATACCCGGTCGCGTACTTCATCGCGCGGTACGGGGGGCGGTTCAAGGCCGCGCTGCTCCTGATGCTGATCGCCCCCTTCTGGATCAGCTACCTGATGCGGATGCTCGCGTGGGTGAACCTGCTCCAAGTCGACGGCCTCGTGAACAAGACGCTCCTGCGGCTGAACATCATCGCGACGCCGATCGACTGGCTCACGGCGAAGCCGTACACGGTGATCCTCGGGCTCGTCTACGGCTACATCCCGTACATGATCCTGCCGCTCTTCGCGTCGCTCGACAGGATCCACCCGTCGCTGCTGGAGGCCTCGCGCGACCTGGGTGCGGGCCGATTCCAGACATTCCGGCGCGTCACGCTTCCGCTGTCCCGCCAAGCGATCCTGGCGGGAACCGTGATCGTGATGCTGCCGATGTTCGGCGACTACTACACGAACAACATGCTGTCGAACTCACCCAAGACGAGCATGCTGGCGAACCTGATCGACGACTCGATCAACAGCCCCCTCGTCGCGCAGGCCGCATCCATCGTGATCATCATGATGTTCATCTTGCTGATCCCGATGCTCTACTACCTCTACGAGACGAACAAGGCGGCGCGCGAAGCATGAGTGCGGAGACCCTCGACGCGACCTCGGCCCCCGCGACGACCAGCGCGGCTCAGCGCGTCCCGCTGACCAAGCGGCTGCGCACGGCTGTGTCCAACCCCTGGGGGAAGCCGCGGTTCCTCTTCGTGCTGACGATGGCGTACCTCGTGTGGTCGATCCTGCCCGTCGCGATCGCGGTGCTCTTCTCGTTCAACGCCGGTCGGTCCCGTTCGACGTTCCAGGGCTTCTCGCTGCGCTGGTACACGTGGGACCCGGGCTCCGTCATGAACGACCCATCGTTCCGCGGAGCGCTCGCCCAGAGCGTCAAGCTGTCGGTCATCACGATGCTGGTCGCGGTGCCCCTCGGCACCGCGTTCGCGATCGCCCTCGACCGGTGGCGTGGCCGAGGCTCGGGTACGTCGAACTTCGTGATGCTGTTCTCATTCGTCACACCGGAGATCGTGATGGGCGTCTCGCTGTTCCTGGTGTTCGCGAAGCTGCTGCTGTTCATCCCCCTCGGGACGACGGCGCAAGTGCTCGGTCTCATCACGTTCGAGATGGCGTTCGCCGTGATCATCGTGCGCGCGCGCCTGCTGTCGATCGGGCGCGAGTACGAGGAGGCCGCGATGGACCTGGGCGCCTCGCCGGTCCAGTCGCTCCGGCTCGCGCTGCTCCCGCTGTTGGCCCCGGCGATCGTCGCGAGCTTCATGCTGGTCTTCGCCGACACCTTCGACGACTTCGTGATCGTCCGTTACCTGTCGTCGAACGCCTCGACCGAGACGGTGTCGATCAAGATCTACGACACGGCGCGTGCCGCGGTGACGCCGGCGTTGAACGCGCTCGCCACCCTGATGCTGTTCTCGACGATGATCGCCGTCGGCGTCGGGTTCCTGATCTACCGCTGGCTGACGAAGGGCGAACGCACGGCCACCTCGTCGCTGGACACGTTCGCCGCGCAGCTGTAGACGCGGCCTCAGCCGACCGCGAGCACCCGCAGCGCGTCGGGCGCGAGGACCACGCTGACGGGCGTGCCCTGCCGGAAGGGCAGGGCGTCGCCCTGGTTCTGGATCAGCGCCTGGATCAGGTCGCCGGGGGCGAGACGAACGATCACCTGCGTGCTGCTGCCCAGGAACACGAGGCGCTCGACCATGCCGGGGATCCGATTGTCGCCGTTCGCGTTCGCCGTCGCGCTGCCGGCCGGGTCGCCGGCGCCGTCGGTATGGGGCTCCAGCCGGACGCGTTCGGGCCGGATCGTGAGCTTCACGTCGCCGACCGCGTCGAGGTTGCCGCTCGTCGCGCGCATCCGGAAATCCCCCATCCGAACCGTCGCCGCGCCGTCCGTCCGCGCCTCGCAGCTCGCCTCCATCAGGTTCGACACCCCGAGGAAGTCCGCGACGTAGGCGGTCGACGGCTCCTCGTAGATCTGGCGCGGCGGCCCGATCTGCTCGATCAGCCCGACGTTCATGACGGCGAGCCGGTCCGACATCGTCAGGGCCTCCTCCTGGTCGTGGGTCACGTAGATGAACGTGATCCCGACCTCCTCCTGGAGGGCCTTGAGCTCGACCTGCAGGGCCTTGCGGAGCTTCGCGTCCAGGGCGCCGAGAGGCTCGTCGAGAAGCAGGACCTTCGGTTCGAGGATCAGCGCACGCGCCAGCGCCACCCGCTGCTGCTGACCGCCGGAGAGCTGCGAGGGCTTGCGTCGGTCGAAGCCCGCCAGGTGCACGAGCGAGAGCGCCTGCTGGACCTTCGCCCGCTTCTCGTCCTTCGGCATGGTGCGGAACCGCAGGCCGAACGCGACGTTGTCGTGGACGTTCAGGTGCGGGAACAGCGCGTAGCTCTGGAACACCGTGTTCACGCCGCGCTTGTTCGGTGGGACGTCCGCGACGTCGACGCCGTCCAGCAGGATCTGCCCCGTCGTCGGGCGTTCGAACCCGGCGATCATGCGGAGCGTCGTCGTCTTCCCGCACCCCGACGGCCCGAGCAAAGAGAAGAACTCGCCGGCCTGCACGGTCAGATCGATCCCGGCGACCGCCGGCGGCGCGTCGCCGAAGCGCTTCGTCAGTCCGACGAGCCGAACCTCACCGCCATGCGTCGCCTGGGCCATCGGCTCGGGTCCCCCCCTCTACGCGCGGAGCGCCTTCGCGAACGTCGCCACGTTCTCGACGAACAGCCGGACGTCGTCCTCGGTGTGCTGGACGGAGAGCATCCATTGTTCGGCCTTCCCCCACGGCGGGAGGAACACGCCGCCGTTGTGCTGGAAGAGCCAGAGCGCGTGGCTGTACCGCCCGTCGATCGCCACGTAGTCCCGGTAGTCGGTGACGGTCGTCGGCGAGAACGTGATGCTCCCCTTCGCGCCGATCGCCTCGACGTACGCGGGCAGCTCGTACCGGTCGATCACCGCGTTGCAGCCGTCGACCATGACGGTGCGGAGCTTCGCGAAGTGCTCGTACGCGTCGGGCGTCAGGATCTGGGTCAGCGTCGCCCGCGCGGCCGCCATCGTGAGCGGGTTGCCGTTGAACGTCCCCACCTGGTCGTACTCGCCGCGGGCGATGACGGACATCACCTCCTCGCTCCCACCGATCGCCCCGCAGGGTACCCCGCCGCCCAGCGCCTTCGCCAGACACACGATGTCGGGCGTGACGCCGAACGCCTTCGTCGCCCCGCCGGGGTGGATCGTGAGGCCGGTCTTCACCTCGTCGAACGTCAGCAGCGCGCCGTGCTCGCGGGTGATCCGCCGCACGCCCTCGAGGTAGCCGGGCGCCGTGGAGAGCACGATGCCGCAGTTCATCATCACGGCTTCCATGATCATGCCCGCGATCTGGCCCTCGTTCTCGGCGAAGATCCGCTCGAGGACCTCGAGATCGTTGAACGGCGCGACGCGCGTGAGCTCGATGATCTCGACCGGGATCCCGGACGACGCGGGCGCGCTGAACGGGTGATCGTTCGGGCCTAGCTCGTCGCCCTCCTGGTACACGGAGACCTGCACCGAGTCGTGGTGCCCGTGGTAGCTGCCCTCGATCTTGACGATCTTCGGCCGCCCGGTCGCGGCACGCATCAGGTGGATCGCGTCCATCGTCGCCTCGGTGCCGGAGTTGCCGAACCGCCACAGGGGCAGGCCGAACCGCTCGGCGAGGTTCTCGGCGACGACGATCGAATCCGGGGTGGGCTGCGCGAAGTGCGTCCCCTCCGTGACACGGCGCTGGACCGCCTCGACGATCTTCGGGTGGGCGTGGCCGACGGCCATCACGCCGTAGCCGTTGTGCAGGTCGACCAGCTCGTGACCGTCGACGTCCCAGACCTTGGATCCCAGGCCACGTTCGATCCAGACGGGGCGCGGGCGCGCGATCTGCCACGATGACGTCACGCCGCCGGCGAGGTGGCGTTCGGCCCGGAGCTGCATCTCCGCAGCTCGAGGGCGGTTCGCGACGAAGATCGCCTCCTGCTCGGCGATCAGCTCGTCGAGCCTGGCGGCGTCGCGGTCGACGGCCCGTTCCGCTTCCGCGGTGGCCATGTCTCGTTCACTCCCTCTCGCTCGCGGGCACGTTCCCCGTGAAGCTGAACGGCGGTTCAGTATACGATGGGGGTCGCTCCGGAGGGAACACGCGTTCGTTCCTGCGTGCCTGGAGCCCGTTCCAGGTCGTGAGAGCATCGCCGAGGGAGCGAGGGGGTGGGAGAGGATGAAGGCTCCGATCGAGGTCGCGGCGGTCGAACGAGCGCTGGCGCCGTTCGGTCACAGCCGAACGCTGCCCGCCGAGACGTATACCTCCCCCGACCTGCTGGCCTGGGAGCGCGAGCACTTCTTCGAGGCGTCGTGGGTCTGCGTGGGCCGGTCGTCCGACGTCCCGGAGACGGGCGCGCAGAAGGCCGTCGACATCGGGAACGAAGGCGTGTTGCTGGTCCGCAATGCGGACGGCGAGCTGCGCGGGTTCTCGAACGTCTGCCGTCACCGCGGCCACCAGCTCCTGCAGGCCGGCGAGTGCACGGTCAACAAGGCGATCGTGTGCCCGTACCACACGTGGACGTACGGCCTCGACGGGGCCCTCCGGGGCGCGCCGTCGTTCAAGGAGGCGGGTTCGCTCGACAAGACGGAGTTCCCACTGATCGAGGTCGGGGTGGCCGAGTGGCTCGGGTGGGTGTTCGTCAACGCCTCCGGATCGGCGCCGCCGTTCGCGGAACACGTCGGGAACCTGGCCGAGGAGGTCCTCGGGATCTACGAGCCGGAGCGACTCGTCGCGGCCGCGACGCACGACTACGTGATCGACGCGAACTGGAAGCTGGTCGCGGAGAACTACCACGAGTGCTACCACTGCTCGAACATCCACCCCGCGCTGTGCAAGGTGACGCCGATCGAGAGCGGCCTGGACTACGTGCCGACCGGCGTCTGGGCGGGCGGCAACATGGAGCTGTTCGACTTCGCCAAGACGATGTCGTTCACCGGCGAGTCCGGCGGTGTGATGCTCCGAGGTCTGGACGAAGCGAAGCGTCGCGAGGTGCAATACTGCCACCTGTTCCCGAACGTGCTGATCAGCGCGCACCCCGACTACGTGATGACGCACCGGCTGGTGCCGCTGGAGCCCGGCAGGACGTTCATCGAGTGCCAGTGGCTGTTCCCGCCGGAGGCGTTCGAGCTGTCCGGGTTCTCGCCTGCGTACGCCGTGGACTTCTGGGACGTGACGAACCGCGAGGACTGGGGCGCGTGCGAATCGGTCCAGCGCGCGACCGCGTACCGTGGCTTCCGTCCCGGCCCCCTGTCGGCGCGCGAGTCGACCGTGTACCAAGCGATCACGATCGTCGCGCGCGGGTACCTCGATGGGCGGCTTTCGCCACCTGCCGTGTCCCTCGCGCGGCTGATGGACCCGGCGGCCGCGTCCGGAGCCTGAGACTCTGGCGATGCAACCCTAGCCGGGACGCGTCAACCGACGAGCGTCTGCGGCCCTCGCTTCGCGACCTGGTCGGCGATGATGATCCGCTGGATCTCCGAGGTCCCCTCCCAGATCCGGTCGACCCGCAGCTCGCGGTAGAAGCGCTCGGCCACGTTCTCGCGCATGAATCCGCGCCCGCCGAAGATCTGCACGGCGCGGTCGGCGACCCGTCCGGCCGCCTCCGACGCGAAGAGCTTCACCATCGAGCACTGCGCGTGCTGGACCTTCCGGTCGATGCCGGCGTCGATGTTTCGCGCGCACTCGTAGGTCATCAGCCGCGACGCCCACAGGTCGTTCACGCTAGTCCGCGAGCATCGCCTGGATCATCTGGTACTCGACGATCGGCTTGCCGTACGCGTGTCGCTCCTTCGCGAACGCGGTCGCGTCCTCGACCAGGCGCTCCATCGCGCCGCAGCAGCGCGCCGCGATCATCAGGCGCTCGTAGCGGAACCACTCGTGGGCGAACGTCATCCCGTCGCCCTCGTTGCCGATCAGGTGCGTCGCCGGTACGCGGACGTCGGAGAACTCCATCTCCCAGTGGTGGTGCGCATACGTGTGCGTGTACGCGGGCACGCGCCGGACGGTGATGCCCGGGGTGTCGAGGTCCATCACGAACATCGCGTGTTCGCCCGCGTGCTCGCCTTCGGTGAGCTTCGCCTGGAAGAAGACGAACTCCGACAGGTTCGCGGACGTGACGTGCCACTTCACACCGTTCAACACGTACGAGTCCCCGTCACGCCGGGCGGTCGCCCGGATCCCGTCGACGTCCGAGCCGCAGGCCTCCTCGGTGATCGCGTAGCACTCGCGGACCTCGCACCGGTACGCGGGGTAGCCCCACGTCTCCATCTGGAACGGCGTCGCGACCTCCCAGAACCATCCCAGCGGCGCGTGGATGATCCACCCGAGCGCGTTCGTCGCCCGCCCCGTCTGCTCCTGGATCAGCACCTGCTGGAGCATCGAGAACCCGTCGCCGCCGAGGTCCTTCGGGATGTTGATCGCGTTGAACCCCAGCTCGTGCGCCCGGGCCATGTGCTTGTCCATCTGGCCCTCGGGAAGCTCACCGTCGTGCATCTCGGCGTGAACCTCCCACGGGATGATCTCGTCCATCAGGGTTCGCGCGCGCTGCTGGATGTCGATGTCGTCATCGGACAGGCCGAACGTCATCGTGGTCTCCTCGTCTCGAACGGGCCGACGCCGGATCTTGAACGGCGGTTCAGTGTAGGAGCGCGCGGCGGCCCAGCGCAATCGATCAGCCGACGTACGGCTTGACAAGCGCCCGGCGCGCGCGCATCCTCCGCGCTGTGAGAGCGCTCTCACAGTCTGCTCTCACACGGAGAGCGCCGATGGACGAGGTGGAGGCGGCATGACCGCACGGGATGGGTTCCCGGACGGGTTCCTGTGGGGCGCGGCGACCGCCGCCTACCAGGTAGAGGGGGCCACCGCCGAGGATGGTCGCGGTCCCTCGATCTGGGACACGTTCAGCAGGACACCGGGCGCGATCAGCGGCGGTGAAACGGGGGACGCCGCGGCCGACCACTACCACCGCATGCGCGACGACGTCGCGCTGATGCGCGACGTCGGCCTCACGAGCTACCGGTTCTCCGTGGCGTGGCCGCGGATCCAGCCAGACGGCACCGGGCCGGTCAACGAACGCGGCCTCGACTTCTACCGACAGCTGGTCGACGCGCTACTCGAGGCGGGGATCGTCCCGTTCCTGACCCTCTACCACTGGGACCTCCCGCAGCCGCTCCAGGACGCGGGAGGCTGGCCGAACCGGGACGTCGCGAACCGCTTCGCCGACTTCGCGGCCACGGTCTTCGGGGCACTCGGCGATCGGGTGATCCACTGGACCACGATCAACGAACCGTGGTGCGCCGCGTTCATCGGCTACGGAGAGGGCCGGCACGCTCCCGGACTCCGCGACCCGCAGCTGGCGGTACGAGCCGCGCACCACCTCCTGCTCGGACACGGCCTCGCCGTGCGGTCGATGCGCGCGCTCGCGTCCCCCGACCGGAGGTTCGGGATCGTCCTGAACCCGGCACCGGTGCATGCGGCATCCGACTCCGACGTCGACCGGGACGCCGCGCGCCGGATGGACGGCGCGATGAACCGGGCGTTCCTGGATCCGATCTTGCGCGGGAGCTACCCGGAGGATGTGGTGGCCGACTTCGCCGGGACCGTGGACCTCGCCCACGTCCGCGCCGGGGACGACGCGGTCATCGCGACGCCGATCGACCTGCTGGGGATCAACTACTACCGACCGTACGTCGTCGCGTGGATCGACGACCGCGTGGCGCCCGACGAGGGTTGGCGGACACGCGGGCGGTACGCGCGGCAGGCCGGCTGGCCCGGCGCAGAACGCGTGGCCGTCATCGGACAGGACCTCCCCAGGACCGCCATGGGATGGGAGGTCGACGCGGGCGGTCTGACCGAGCTCCTCGTCGGCATCCACCGCTCCTACCCTCCGGTCCCGCTGCTCGTCACCGAGAACGGTGCCGCCTACGACGACCGCGAGGAGGCGGACGGGACGGTGCACGATCCGGGCCGGATCGACTACCTCGACCAGCACGTCCGAGCTGTGCACGCGGCGATCGAGGCCGGCGCGGACGTGCGCGGGTACTTCGTGTGGTCGCTCCTGGACAACTTCGAATGGGCCGAAGGCTATGCGCGTCGTTTCGGGATCGTGTACGTCGACTACGCGACGCAGCGCCGTATACCCAAGGACAGCGCCGCCTGGTACGGCGGCGTGATCCGGTCGAACGGGCCCTTAGCGGGGACCGACGGGGGCGAGGCGGAGGGATGAGGACGACGCGGGAGCAGCCGCCGCCGCGCCCGACGCTCGAAGAGGTCGGGGCTGCCGCCGGCGTTTCCCGCGCCACCGTCTCACGCGTGGTGAACGCGTCGCCGAAGGTGAGCCCCCACGTGCGCGAAGCGGTCGAACGCGAGATCGCCCGCCTCGGGTACGTCCCGAACCGCGCGGCGCGCGCGTTGGTGACTCGCCGTACCGACGCGATCGCCCTGGTCGTCTCGGAGGCGGAGTCCCGGCTGTTCGCCGATCCGTTCTTCGCAGCGATCGTCCGTGGGATCGGCGCGGCGATGTCGGAGCGAGGCTTCCACATGGTGATCGTGCTGGCGCAGGGCATGGAGGCGCACGACCGCGTCGAGCGCTACCTCATGCAGGGGCACGTGGACGGCGCGGTGTTGATGTCACTGCACGGCGGCGATCCGTTGCCCGTCGCGCTCGCACGAGCAGGGCTTCCGGCGGCGGTGATCGGGCGGCCGCCGGTCGGATCGTCCCTGCCGTACGTTGACGCCGACAACCGCGGCGGCGCGCGGATGGCGACCGAGCATCTGATCGCGCACGGGCATCGACGCGTGGCCACGATCGCGGGGCCCTTGGACATGTCGGCCGGGCAGGATCGGCTGGAAGGCTACCGGGACGCGCTCACCTCGGCACGGCTCCGACCGGCGAAGGCACTGATCGGTTCGGGAGACTTCTCGGAGGACGGCGGGGAGCGAGCGATGGCGAGGCTCGTGGCGCGGGTTCCGGACCTGGACGGCGTGTTCGCAGCCTCTGACCCGATGGCGGCCGGAGCGTTGCGGGCCCTGCGCCGGGCCGGACGGCACGTGCCCGCGGACGTGGCGGTGGTGGGGTTCGACGACGCACCGCTCGCCCAGCACACCGATCCCCCGCTGACCACCGTGCGCCAGCCGCTCGACGAGATGGCCGGCGCGGCGGCCGACCTCGTGATCGAGCAGCTCGCAGGCCATGCCGAGCGCAGGGCCGCCGTCGTCGTTCCAGCGACCCTCGTGATCCGGGGATCGGCGTGAGATCAGAACGAAAGGAGGAGGTTCCGATGGAACGTCGCGTACACGCATCACGGCCGCGCGACGGCCCACGCCAGGGATGAAGCCCTCCGGCGTGGGCGACGGGTCGACAGCATTCGCGCCGGATGTCTCACCGGAGGTACAGTTTCGATTCAGTCGGGAAGCATGGAGCGGGCCGCCGGCTAGGCCCGAGAAGGGGGCGAGACGCATGCGCGTCGCCAAGTGGTTACTGGTACCGGCCGTTCTGGCCCTGCTCGCAACGGCGTGCCGGAGCGGCACGAGCAACGAGACGAGCACGACCGGAGGATCCGGCGCGAACATCGGCCGGGTGAGCATGTTGAGCGCGATGGAGCCGTCCGAGGCACAGGCGCTCCAGACGGTCATCGACACCGACATCAACAAGGACGCGGACTACGTCGCGACCGTCGAGGCGAACGCCGACTTCGAGGAACAGGTCAAGATCCGGGTCGAGGGCGGGAACCCGCCCGACGTCGCGATGTACCCGCAGCCCGGTTCGGTCATCGAGCAGGCGAAGGCGGGGAAGGCGGTCGCGCTGGAGGATCTCGGGCCTCGACGTCTCGAAGATGGAGAAGGACTTCGGTCCTTACCTGATGGGGCTCGGCGAGTACAACGGGAAGCACTACGGCATCCCGACGAACGTCAACCTGAAGAGCATGATCTGGTACCCGAAGGCGGACTTCGACAAGGCCGGATACCAGATGCCGAAGACCTGGGACGAGCTGCTCGCGCTCTCGGCCCAGATCCAGAAGGACGGCGGGACGCCATGGTGCGTCGGCTTCGAGAGCGGCGGCGCCACGGGATGGCCGGCCACCGACTGGATGGAAGACATCATGCTCCGGACCGCGGGCGTGGACACATACGACAAGTGGGTGAAGCACGAGATCCCGTTCAACGACCCGTGGGTGGTCAAGGCGGGTCAGCTGTTCGGGGACATCATGTTCCACGACGGGTGGGTGCTCGGTGGCGCCGCACAGACGCCGTCGATCGCCTTCGGTGACGCTCCCCTGCCGATGTTCAAGAACCCTCCGGGGTGCTGGCTGCATCGCCAGGCGAACTTCATCGTGGCGTTCTTCCCGTCGGACGCGGTCGCGGGCCAGGACTACGACTTCTTCCCGTTCCCGACGATCGACGACCCGAGCCAGTCGGCCGCGTTGATCGGTGGGGAGCTCTCCGTCGTGTTCCGCAACGCGCCCGAGGTGAAGGACTTCGTCCAGAGGTTCGCCGACGCGAAGGTGCAGTGCGATCAAGGTGGGAGCACGGCCACGTCGCGGATCTCGCCGAACGTGAACGTGGCGCCGAGCTGCTACGCGAACGATCTCCTCGCCGGGGCGTCGGCGGTCACGACCGCCGCGATCCAGACCGGGAACGCCCGGTTCGACGCATCCGACGCGATGCCCTCAGCGGTCGGGTCGGGGAGCTTCTGGACCGGCATGGTGAAATACATGCAGGACGGGCCGGACTCGCTCGAAGGGGTGCTCGACGAGATCGAGAAGAGCTGGCCGACGAGCAGTTAGGGGGACGGGCTCCCGGTAGGTCGATCAGACGGGGGGAGCGGCCGGCTCCGACCCGGCCGCTCCCCTCGGTCCGGAGGCAGAGGAGGGCGCGTGGGCTCACCGGCGGTAGGGGGGTCGCAGGACGTCGGCGTCATCGATCCCGGCCACGCCCCGGGAAGCAGGACGTCGATCTGGGTGTACCTGCCTCCGGATCGTCGGCGCGATCGGCGATCCCGGTCCTGGCGTTCGTCCTGCTCTGGGCCACGTTCGACTACCTGCGCAGGACCGACGCCAACCGGGGCCTGATCGTCGTCGTCGCGGTCGTCGTCGGCGTGGGTGGCATCTTCTTCCTGTACTGGGCGATGATCAAGGTGGTCGGGTTCCTGCCGGCGCGCTACCGGGAAGGCGTGCGACCGTACGTCTTCGTCGGCCCCTGCCTGGTGATCCTCGGCGTGTTCCTGGTCTATCCGCTGATCTACACGATCGTGCTGAGCTTCAAGGGACCGACCTTCCAGAGCGGCTTCGTCGGCGTGGACAACTACCGGTTCGTCTTCACCGACCACGGCATGCTGGTCGCGATCCGCAACACGTTCGGGTGGATCATCATCGTGCCGCTGTTCGCGCTGTCCGTCGGGCCTGATCTTCGCGACGCTCGCCGACCGGCTGATCCGTGGGGAAGCCGTCGCGAAGTCCATGATCTTCCTCCCGATGGCGATCTCGTTCGCGGGCGCCGCCGTCGTCTGGGACTTCATCTACAGCTTCCGACCCCAGGGGTTCGGTTCGAACATCGGCCTGCTGAACGGCGTCATGCTCGGTCTCGGCAAGAACCCGGTGCCGTGGCTCGACCAGAAGCCGTGGAACAACGTGATGTTGATGGTGATCATGGTGTGGATGCAGACCGGGTTCGCCATGGTCGTGCTGTCCGCAGCCATCAAATCGATCCCCGACGGGATCATCGAGGCCGCCCGTATCGACGGCGCGTCCGAATTCCAGGTGTTCCGCCGGATCATCGTGCCGAGCATCCTCCCGACGATCGTCGTGGTCGCCACCTACATGGTCATCAACGCCATGAAGGTGTTCGACATCGTGTTCGTCATGGGGAACCCCGAAGGCAGGGAAACGTCGGTGATCGCGGAGCGGATGATCGCCTGGTTCTTCATACGCGGACACAACGGCCGGGGAGCCGCGATCGCAGTCGTCTTATTCCTGGCGATCATCCCCGTGATGATCTGGAACATCCGCCAGTTCAGGGCGCAGGAGGCGATCCGATGAGCGCCGTCGACGCCGCGCAGGGGGTTACGGCCGAAGCCCCGGCGAGGACGCGTGTAACCACACGCCGGCCGCTCGAGCGACGCAGGGCGAGTTGGTTCGTCCGCATCACGATCGTCGTCGTGGTGCTGCTCTGGATGATCCCGACGATCGGCGTGCTGATCAGCTCGTTCCGCCCAGCTGACCTGGTCGAGACGACCGGATGGTGGACGGTGTTCGCGCATCCCTTCCGCGCGGCGGCGTGGACCTTCGACAACTACCGCATGGCGCTGTCCACCGGGGGCTTCGGGAACGCGTTCCTCAACAGCCTCGCCGTGACCATCCCGTCGACGGTGATCCCCATCACGATCGCCGCGTTCGCCGCCTACGCGTTCTCGTGGATGCACTTCTGGGGTCGGCACGTCATGTTCGTCCTGGTCGTGGGCTTGCTCGTGGTCCCGCTCCAGATGGCGCTGATCCCGGTCCTCCGCCTGTACACGGGCGGTGCGGCCGTGGGGAGGCTGGTGCTGTTCCCGGACCTCAACCTCGGAGGAACGTTCCTGGCCGTCTGGCTCGCGCACACCGCGTTCGGCTTGCCGCTCGCGATCTACCTCTTGCGCAACTACATCGGGTCCCTGCCCTCGTCGGTGGTCGAGTCCGCGAAGATCGACGGCGCCGACGACTTCACGATCTTCTGGCGGCTGATCGTTCCGCTGTCCGTGCCCGCGATCGCTGCCTTCGCGATCTTCCAGTTCCTCTGGGTGTGGAACGACCTCCTGGTCGCCTACGTGTTCCTGGGTGGCACGCCGCAGACCCGGGTGCTCACGATCGCGCTCCAGCAGCTGGTGGGCGCTCGGGGCGAGAACTGGGAGGTGCTGACCGCGGCGGCGTTCATCTCCATGGCGCTCCCGCTCATCGTGTTCTTCTCGCTGCAGCGGTACTTCGTGCGCGGGCTGACCGCCGGCTCGGTCAAGGGCTGATCGGGCATGGCCAGGTCGCGCCGGTCCGCCCTGGACGGATTCGCTCCCGTGTCGCCACGCCGCAAATGGCTGGCGATCACCCTGGCGACGGTGGCGTTCCTGCCCGCGTACTGGTTGCTGCTGACCGGTCTGGTCTCCGGCGCCGGGGGATCCAGAGGTCCGGCACCGGCACCGTCGCTGGCGCTCGGGCTCGCGCTGATCCCGTTCGTCTTCATGATCCTGGCGTTCGCCTCCGGTAACGCGCGCGCGCCCGGAGCGGTCGTCAAGGCCATGGTGCTCGCGGTCCTCGTCGGGATCCCGGTGTCGGCGCTGGCCGGCGACGCGATCACGGGGATCGTCGCGGGCATGACGGCCGGCGGCGCTGCGGCGCTGCGCTTCGAGGGGGACCACGACTGGAAGGCCCGAGCGATCGCCGTCGCGGTGGCCACCGTCTACACGTACCTGCTGATCCGGGTCGCCGGCGACACGATCGTCCTGGCGGCGCCCGTGCTCCCGTTCACGTGCATCGGCGTCGCCGACCACATCGCCGAGCTGCGAACCGATCGGCGTCGATCACGAGGGAGGTAGAGGAGCCGAATGGCCCAGATCGTTCTTGACCACGTGACGAAGACGTTCGCCGACGAGACGACCGCGGTCTCCGACCTGAACCTTCAGATCGAGGACGGCGAGTTCATCGTGCTCGTCGGACCGTCGGGATGCGGGAAGACGACCGCGCTGCGGATGGTCGCCGGCCTCGAGTCGCTGAGCGACGGGTCGATCCGGATCGGCGAGCGGGTCGTCGATCAGCTCCAGCCCAAGGAACGGGACATCGCGATGGTCTTCCAGGACTACGCGCTGTATCCGCACATGACCGTGTACGACAACCTGGCCTTCGGGCTGAAGCTCCGGAAGGTCCCGAAGGAGGAGATCGACGAACGGGTGCGGCACGCCGCCGGGATCCTCGGGCTGGACGACCTCCTCCGACGCAAGCCGAAGGCCCTCTCCGGTGGGCAACGTCAGCGCGTCGCGATGGGCCGGGCGATCGTTCGCCACCCGCAGGCGTTCCTCATGGATGAGCCGCTGTCGAACCTCGATGCGAAGCTCCGCGTCCAGATGCGTTCGGAGATCTCACGGATCCAGCGCGAATTGGGGGTCACGACCCTGTACGTCACGCACGACCAGACCGAGGCCATGACGATGGGCGACCGCGTCGCGGTGATCCGGAAGGGCGTCCTGCAGCAGGTCGACGCGCCCCAGTTCCTCTACGACCATCCGGTCAACCTGTTCGTGGCCGGCTTCATCGGATCGCCCGCGATGAACCTGACCGAGGCGACCCTCGTGAGGTCGAACGGCTCTCTGGCCGTGGAGTTCGGTGGCTTCCATCTCGGGCTCGCCGACGACGCCATCCAGCGGCGACCGGCCCTGCGCGGCTACGAAGGGAAGTCGCTGATCGTCGGGCTGCGCCCGGAGGATATGGAAGACGCGAGCGTCACCTCGGGCGAGATGGAGAACCGTCGCATCCGTGCCGTCATCGAGCTCCGGGAGGCCCTCGGTTCCGATGTGGTGGTGCACTTCTCCGTCGCCGCGCCCGTCGTGGTGACGGAGGACGTCAAGGAGCTGGCCGCGGACGTCGGACAGGAGGTCGTCAAGAGCCTCGAGGATGTCTCCGCCAAGGGGAGATCGCTCTTCCTCGCACGCCTGAACCCACGGACGAGCGCCCGGGTCGGCGAGCCCCTGGACCTCTACGTCGACACGGGGCACCTCCACTTCTTCGACCCGGAGACGGGCCAGGGGATCTACGGCGTACCGGCGTAGGCCGGCTCAGGTGCCGGGGGCGCGCCCGCGGCGGGCCAGGGCGTCGATCGTGACGGCCGCAAGGAGCACGAGGGCGGTCACCATGTCCTTCGACGCGGCGCTGAAGCCCAGCAGGCCCATGCCGTTGTCGATCGCCGCGATCACGATGCCGCCCAACACGCCGGCCAGCGGCTTCCCGCGCCCGCCGAACAGGCTCGTTCCGCCGATGACGGCGGCGGCGACCGCATAGAGCACGAGCGTCCCGCCGTCGAGGGCGGTCGAGATGGACCGGAGCCTCGATGCGTATACGACGCCGGCGATGCCCGCCGTGAACGAGGTCAGGACGAACGCGATCGTCCGGATCCTCGCGAGGCTCACGCCCGCGCGGCGCGCGGCCTCCGCGTTCCCACCGATCGCGTACATGTACCTGCCGAGGCGGGTCCTGCCGAGCAGGAACGTCCACGCGGCCAGCACGGCGAGGACCAGCAGGACGACCCACGGGACGCCCTCGATCGGGATGAGCACCCCGCGGTTCGTGTTGCAGATCAGGACGATCGCGATGCCGAACAGGAGGGCTCCGCCGATCTTCGCGAGCGTCAGACTCGGGGGAGGCGCGACGAGTCCCGCGGCACGTCGCCGCGCGTCGCGTCGCCAGGACCACGCACCGAGCACGCCGACGATGACGAGCATCAGCACCCAGCCGGCGAGCGGGGTGAGGTTCGCGCTCGCGATGTCGTTGATCACCTTGTCGTTGATCGGGACCGAACCGCCGCTCCCGAGGATCTTCAGCATCACGCCCTTCCAGAACAGGAACCCCGCGAGCGTGACGACGAAGGACGGCAGCCCGATGCGCGTGATGATCGAGCCCTGGAGGAGCCCGATCGCCGCGCACGCGATCAGCGCGGCCGCGATCGCCGCCCACCACGGCCATCCGATCGACGGCTTGACCATCTCGGCCATCACGACGCCGCCGATGCCGGCGACGAATCCGGCCGACAGGTCGATCTCGCCGAGGATCAGCGCGTAGACCTCGCCCATCGCCAGCAGGCTGAAGACGGCCGCCTGGACGAGCAGGTTGACGAGGTTCCCCGCCTCGAGGAAGTGACCGTTGAGGGACTGGAACAGGATCGAGACGAGCAGCAGCCCGGCGATGACCGGCAGGATGCCGCTCTCGCCAGACCTGATGCGCGAGAACCAGGCCTTGATGTACTCGCCGACCGTGCTGGCCTTCAGTTCGGGCGGAACCGCGGCGGCCGCGGCGGCGGCGGCCTCCGGCGTCGCCTCGACGTCGGGGACCTCGTCGGGCAGCGGCGTGGGTTCGTCGAGCTTCGCCATCGCCTCAGCTCTCCCCGCCCGTGGGTGCGTGCGGCTCAGCGACCCTGGTCGACCCACCGGTCGTCATGAGGTCGACCACGATCTGGCGGTCCATCTCCGCGGCGGGACGCACGGCCACCATCTTCCCGAGGTAGAGGACCGCGATCTGATCGGCGACCTGGAACACGTCGTTCATGTTGTGCGACACGATCATCACCGCGTGTCCGCGGTCGGCGAGCGTCCGGACGAGTTCGAGGACCATCGCGGTCTGCGCGACCCCGAGCGCCGCCGTGGGCTCGTCCATGATCACGAGCTTCGTGTTCCACAGGACGGCCTTCGCGATGGCAACGGACTGGCGCTGCCCTCCGGAGAGCGACGCGACGGGTTGGCGGATCGAACGCACGGTGGTGACGTGCAGGCTCGCGAGCGTCTCGCGCGCCTTGGTCTCCATGCCCTCCTCGTCGAGCGTGATCCCGTGTCGATCCTCGCGGCCGAGGAACATGTTCTGCACGATGTCGAGGTTGTTACAGAGCGCCAGGTCCTGATAGACGGTCTCGATCCCGAGGGCGGCGCCGTCTCGCGGGGTGCGGATGTGGACCGGTCGGCCCTCCCAGAAGATCTGCCCGTGCTCGGGCGCGTGGATCCCGGCGATGCACTTGATGAGCACCGACTTGCCGGCGCCGTTGTCGCCGGCGAGGGCCGTCACCTTCCCCGACGGGATGTCGAGGTCGACGCCCGTGAGCGCCTGGACCGGGCCGAAGTTCTTCGAAACCCCTCGCAGCCTCAGCAGCGGTTCGCCGGCTGCCTGGGGCACGGGGTCGGTCGGCGCGCCGACCGCCCCCGGGT
This sequence comes from uncultured Actinomycetota bacterium, assembly GCA_963781595.1. Lineage (GTDB taxonomy): Bacteria > Actinomycetota > UBA4738 > UBA4738 > UBA4738 > JBEDUK01. The sequence goes on from CAWAGG010000001.1 coordinate 230,513, forward strand.
CGATGGTGGTGCTCACAGGTCTTCGCGCCACCCCCTCTCCCACACTGCCGGGCCCGGTGGCCCGGTTCCGTCGGGCCGCACCCACCGACGGCGGGTGCGGCCCGAACGTGGCCGGTTCAGCCTATTACGAGATGCCCGCGGCCTGGCACGCGCTCGCGAGGTCCCCCGCGCACAGGTCAGAGGCCTTGACTGCGCCATCCTTGACGACGGTGTCGGCCATGTTGTCCGTGGTCACCCAGATGGGGGTCGTGTACACGGACGCGATGTCCTTGCCGAGCGTCGTGTCCTGCGTGGTCGCGTTCACCAGGGACGCCGGCGGCGTGACGCCGGCCCGCAGGAACAGGGCGAGCGCGGCGGCGGCCTGCGCCTCCAGGTAGATCGGCTTGTACACCGTGCCGCACTGGTACCCCTTGAGGATGTTCTGCAGGCCGGATGGCGACGCGTCCTGACCGGTGGTCGGGAACGTCTTCGCCGGGATCTTGTTCGTCTGCAGGATCGCGATGACGGCGTTCGCGTTGTCGTCGTTCGGCGTCACCACAGCGTTGATGTTCGGGTGGGCCGTGTACTGCTGCTGGAACGTGTTCGCCGCGGTCTGCGGATCCCACGTGCCGGCCGGCTCGCCGACCTTGACGTAGCTGTTGTCGTCGAAGTGCGACTGGAGCACCCCGTTGTACCCCTGCGCGAACAGCTTGGCGTTGTTGTCGGTGGGGTCGCCGTCCATGATCAAGATGTTCGGCTTCGACACGTTCCACGCGGTGATGCAGTCGACCTCGCCCTGGCCGATGATCTGACCGACCTTCACGTTGTCGAAGCTGACGTAGTACCGGTCGGCGGGTCCGCCGGTCACCAGGCGGTCGTAGTCGATGACCTTAACGCCCTTGGACTCGGCGTTGGACTCGATCGCCGCGCCGCTGCCCGGGTCGAGCGGGTCGACCAGGAGCACCGAGGCGCCGGCCGTGATGTCGGCCTCGGCCTGCTGCTGCATCGTCGAGGCGCTGCCCTGCGCGTTGTCGATCTTGAACTGGTCCGCGGAGAGCCCGGCCGCCTGGAACGCCTGCGTCAGGTACGGCGCGTCGTACTGGACGTACCGCGCCGACGTGGTCGTGTCTGGCAGCAGCACGCCGACCATGCCCTTGCCCTGCGAGGCGAGGTCCGTGAGCTGCTTCATCAGCGAGAAGTCCGCCGTGAAGGCGGCCGCGTCGATCTGTGGGATCGCGGCGGAAGAGCCGGTCGTCGCCGGCGTCGTAGCGGTCGTCTCGTTGTTGTTGCTACAGGCAGCCAGGACGGCTGCCACGACAACGCTCGCGACGACGACTCCAGAACGCCGCATCAGATGAGCCATGCAGAACCTCCTCTTCTCTCCGTTCGAAGCCCAGCGAACGAAGTCCTGCGTGAGGATACGCCAAACGCCGCGCGAACGCGGGGCGAAGGGTCCCGGCACGATCGGGACCAGCGGCCCCCCACCCTCGGCCCCTCCGGAGGCCTTCGACCCACGCGTCGTTCGCGCGCCCGACCCGGTAGCCTGGGCCGACCGCCGGCACGAAGGAGACATCGTTGACGAGGGCGCATGCGAACGGGATCGATATCGAATACGAGGAGCGCGGTCCACGCGACGGCCGACCGCTGCTGCTGATCATGGGGCTCGGCACGCAGATGATCATGTGGCCGGACGGGTTCGTGGACCTGCTGGCCGAACGCGGCCATCGCGTCGTTCGGTTCGACAACCGGGACGCGGGGCTCTCGACGACCTTCCGAGGCACCACGATCGACCTGAACGGTCTGCTGATGGCGATCTTCGGCGGCGGGCCCGCCATGGAGATGCCGTACCGGCTCGAGGACATGGCGGACGACACGGCGGGCCTGATCGATGCGCTCGGCTGGGATTCGGCCCACGTGGTCGGCGCGTCGATGGGCGGCATGATCGCGCAGATCGTCGCCCTCCGGCACGGCGACCGCGTGCGGTCCTTGACCTCGATCATGTCCGCGCCGGAGCGCGTGCTCCCGGAGCCCGAGATGGTCGGGATGCTGGCGACCCCGATCCCGGAGGGCCGTGAGGCCGCGATCGACGCCGGCGTCGGCATCTGGCGGATGCTCGGCGGACCGGCGTTCCCACCGAGCGACGCCGATCTGGCTGAGATGCGCGAACTCGTGGCGCGTGCGTACGACCGGAACCACGACCCGGAGAGCGTCCACCGGCAGCTAGCCGCGATCCTCGCGGCGCCCGGCCGACGAGCGGCGCTCGCCCAGGTCCACATCCCGACACTGGTGATCCACGGGACCGCAGACCGGCTGATCCCGTTCGTCGGGGGCCGGATGACGGCGGACGCGATCCCGGGCGCGGAGCTGCTCGCCATCGACGGGATGGGACACGAGCTGCCCCGGGCGGCGTGGCGGCAGATGGTCGAAGCGATCTCCGAGTTGACCGAACGGGCGGAGGCGGGCGCGGGCAGCCCGAGCGACCAGGCCATCGCATGAGGACGCGACCGGCCGGTACCGCCATGGTGTTCGGTGCGGCGTTCGCGGTCATGTCCTCGTTCGCCGCCGTCGCCGGTGGCGCGTCCGCGCCCTCGGTCGTCGCGCCGGACCAGTCCTCCGGCCGGTCGAACGCTGCGGTACGCCAGGCGATCCGGTCGCTTCCCTGGTCGTTCGTCGCGAACACCGGCCAGTCCGACCCGCGCGTGTCCTTCTACGTCCAGGGTTCGACCTCGACGAGCTTCTTCACGCCCGGCGGCATGACACTGGCGATGGACGGGTGGACCGTGCGGCAACGCTTCCCGGGGTCGACGGCGACGGTTCCCGTCGCGGGCGGTCGGCGCGGCGGCATCGTGAGCTACTTCCACGGTTCGTCGAACGACTGGCGAACGGGCATCCCGGCGTTCCCACGGATCACCTACCGGGGGCTCTGGTCGGGGATCGACCTCACCTATTCGGGTTCGAACGGCGCCCTCGAGTACACCTTCAACGTGGCGCCCGGTGCGGATCCGGAGCGGATCGCCGTCGCGTACGACGGCGCGACCGTCGGTCTCACGCCCGAAGGCGAGCTGCGGGTCGACACGCCATCCGGCGGATTCGTCGATCGGGCTCCCGTCGCGTACCAGACGGTCGACGGCCGCCGCGCGCAGGTCGCCGCGTCGTTCGTCAGCCTACCTGACCATCCGGAGATCTACGGGTTCCAGGTCGGCGCCTACGACCGGGCGGTGCCGCTGGTGATCGACCCGGTGCAGATCGGCTACGCCGGCTACGTAGGCGGCGCCGGGTACGAGGACCCGTACGGGATCGGTGTCGACGCCCAGGGCTACGCCTACTTCATGGGCGCGACGAAGTCCGACGATAAGTCCTTCCCGGTCACGGCCGGGCCAGGCCTGAAGTACCGGGGCAACAGCGACGCGTTCGTGTGCAAGGTCGAACCCGACGGCTCCGGGCTCGACTATTGCGGCTATATCGGCGGGAAGAGATGGGACCGGGGCCGCGCGATCACGGTCGACGCCGCGGGCAACGCCTACGTGATCGGGCACACGAAGTCCACGGTCGCGGACGGGTTCCCCGCGACGGTCGGCCCGGATCTCTCGCAGAACGGCGACGCGGACGCGTTCGTCTGCAAGGTGAACCCAACGGGGACCGCGCTCGACTACTGCGGGTACATCGGTGGCGCGAAGCACGACGAGGGCAAGGCGATCGCGGTCGACGCGGCCGGGAACGCCTACGTCACGGGCGGCGCCAAGTCCTCCGAGAACGACGGGTTCCCGGTCGCCGTCGGCCCGGACCTGACGGCGGGCGGCGGCGGCGACGTGTGGGTCGCCAAGGTCAGCGCCGACGGCACGCACCTGGTCTACTGCGGGTACATCGGTGGCTCCCATGACGAACACGCCCGCGGGATCGACGTGGACGCTTCGGGCGACGCGTACGTCGGCGGGTCGACGGCGTCGTCGCAGGGCGACGGGTTCCCGGTGCTGGTCGGGCCGGATCTGACCTTCAACGGCGCGCGGGACGCCTTCGTTTCGAAGGTGAGCCCGGACGGTTCGTCGCTGGTGTACTCCGGCTACGTGGGCGGCGACGGCACCGAGGAGGTGTACGGCCTGCGCGTGAACGCCTCGGGGAACGCCTACATCGCCGGCTCGACGAATGCGACCGAGGCGACGTTCCCGGTGAAGGTCGGCCCGGACCTCACGTATAACGGCGGCCGGCGGGACGCGTTCGTCACGGAGGTGAGCGTCAGCGGCGCGGCACTCGTCTACTCCGGCTTCATCGGCGGGAGCGAGCACGACGGCGCGCGAGGCGGGCTGGACCTGGACGCGTCAGGCGACGCGTTCGTGACGGGCGGGACGAAGTCCTCCGAGGCGACGTTCCCGGCGTTCGGAGGTCCCGACCCTTCGTACAACGGCGGCCAGGACGCGTTCGTGTCGGAGATCGCACCCGATGGGTCGCACCTGATCTTCTCCGGCTACATCGGAGGGAAGGACTACGAGGAGGGCCGAGGCATCGCCGTGGGCGCGGACGGGACGGTGTACCTCGGGGGCGCCACCCGCTCGCACGAGGGGTCGTTCCCGCTGTCGGGCGGGCCGGACCTGACCTACAACGGCGGCAAGACGGACGGGTTCGTCGCGTCGCTCGTGCCCTCGTAGGTCGGCCGGCTAAGGCGGTCAGGTCAGGCGGACGCCCTCACGCTCGGTGACCCGGCCGATCACGAGCGCATCCTCGCCGTTCGCACGAGCGAGCGCCATCGCCCGGTCCTCGCTTCCCGCGGGGACGGTCACGATCATGCCGATCCCCATGTTCAGAACGCCGAACAGGTCGGCGCGGGCGAGGCCAGCAGCGTCGGCGACCAGGTCGAACACCGGCTGAGGGGCCCACGCGTCCAGCCGGACCTCCGCGCCCAGGCCGTCCGGGAGCGCCCGTGGGAGGTTCTCGAACCAGCCGCCGCCGGTGATGTGGGCGGCGGACCGAACCAGTCCTCCGCGCATCAGCGCGAGCACGGGCTTCACGTAGATCCGCGTCGGCGTCAGGAGTTCCTCGCCGAGCGTTCGGCCCAGCTCGGCCCGGTACCCACCGAGGAGCTCCTGGGTCGCGGTGTCGTCTCGGTCACCGAGGAGCGCGCGTCGCACGAGAGAGAACCCGTTCGCGTGCAGCCCGTTGGACCGCAGGCCGAGCAGATGGTCCCCGGGGCGCACCGACGCCGGCCTCAGCACGTCGTCCGCGCGGACGATCCCTACGCAGAACCCTGCGAGGTCGAACCGCCCCTCCCCCATCGTGCCGGGATGCTCTGCCGTCTCGCCGCCCAGCAACGCGCAGCCGGCGTCGGCGCAGCCGCGCGCGACGCCCGCGACGATCGCAGCGGCCTCCTCGGGGACCAGCCGCTCGACGGCCAGGTAGTCGAGGAAGAGCAGCGGTTCGGCACCCGTGCACACGATGTCGTTCGAGCACATCGCCACCAGGTCCACGCCGACCGTGTCCACGCGGCCCAGCAGCCGCGCGATCTCCAGCTTCGTCCCGACGCCGTCGGTCGCGGCAGCCAGGTATCGGCCGTCGCCCAGGTCGAAGAGCCCGGCGAACCCACCGAGCCCCTCGACGACCTCGGCGCGCGACGCGGCCGCGACCGCGTCCTTGAACAGCGAGACCGTGCGCTGCCCCTCGGCGACGTCGACGCCGGCCGACCGGTACGCGTCCTCGCCGGCGCGGCTCACCGCGAGCGCGACTCGAGGGCGAACTTCTCCGGCGCGGCCTCCGGGATCGGCACCGGGTACTGGCCGTCGAAGCAGGCCCGGCAGAACGCGGACCTCGGCGCCTCGGTGGACGCGACCAGCGCGTCGAGCGAGAGGTACGCCAGGGAATCGGCGCCGACGAACGACCGGACCGCGTCGATGTCGCCGGACGCCGCGATCAGCTCCTCGCGCGTGGACATGTCGATCCCGTAGAAGCACGGCCACCGGATCGGCGGCGCCGTGATGCGCAGGTGGATCTCCGCGGCGCCGGCCTCCTTCAGGGTAGCCACCAGCTGCCGGGTGGTCGTGCCGCGGACGATCGAGTCGTCCACGACGATCAACCGGTGGCCCGCGACCGCGTCAGGCATCGGGTTCAGCTTCAGCTTAACGCCGCGCTGTCGGAGCATCGGCGTCGGTTCGATGAACGTCCGTCCGATGTAGCGGTTCTTCATCATCGCGTCGCCGTACGGGACGCCGCTGGCCTCGGCGTAGCCCTGCGCGGCCGACACCGCCGTGTCCGGCACGGGCACGACCATGTCCGCCTCGACCGGCGCCTCGCGGGCGAGCCGCCGGCCCATCTCCTTGCGGGCCTCGTGCAGCGACCGGCCGTACATCCGCGAGTCGGCGCGGCCCAGGTAGACGAATTCGAACAGGCAGAGCGCCGGCGCGGGGTCGGCGAACCGGAGCGATCGGATCCCACGGTCGTCGATCGCGACCAGCTCGCCGGGTTCGACCTCACGGACGTACGCGGCGCCGACGACGTCGAGCGCGCACGTCTCGGACGCGACGCAGTAGCCGCCACCGGGCAGCCGCCCGATGCCGAGCGGCCGCAGGCCCTGCGGATCGCGGCAGGCGAACAGCGTGCGTTCGTCGATCATCACGAACGAGAAGGCGCCGCGCAGCTGCGGCAGGACCTGGAGGGCCGCGGTCTCCAGGCCGTCGCTGTCGTCCAGGTGGTGGGCGAGCATCGACGAGACGATGTCTGTGTCCGTCGTCGAGCGCCCCCGCTTGCCGGCGGCCGCGGCCAGGTCGGCCGTGTTCACGAGGTTCCCGTTGTGCCCGAGCGCAAGGCCGCGAGAGCCGTTCGTCTTGAACACCGGCTGCGCGTTCTCCCACGTGGTCGAGCCGGTGGTCGAGTAGCGGGTGTGGCCGATGCAGAGGTCGCCCTGCAGGGTCGAGAGCGTGCCCTCGTTGAACACCTGGCTGACCAGGCCGAGCTCGCGGTAGACCAGGATGTTGCGACCGTCGCTGACGGCCATGCCGGCCGATTCCTGGCCCCGGTGCTGCAGTTGGAAGAGCCCGAAGAAGGTGAGCCGGGCGACGTCCTCGCCGGGTGCCCAGACGCCGAAGAGGCCGCACGCTTCCTTCGGGCCCTCGCCACCCACGACCCGGCGATGCTATCAGTGAAGTCCAGCGTGACCGGAACGTCCGTCGTCGGGTTCTGTCGGACGATCCGCTCGGACCGCCGGCGCGGATCGATGGCGGAACGGGAGGCTCACGGCGATCACCGTCTCGCCGGGCTCCGACCGGATCTCGATCGCGCCGCGGTGGCGGTCGACGACGATGCGTCGCGAGATGTCGAGACCGAGCCCGGTGCCCTCGCCGACGTCCTTGGTCGTGAAGAAGGGCTCGAATGCGCGCGCCTGCACCTCCGGAGGCATCCCTTGGCCTGTGTCGGCGACCTCCACGATGACGTTGTCGGCGTCGGCGCGCGTCGACAGGCGGAGCGTGCCGTGCCCGTCCATCGCGTCGATCGCGTTGTCGATCAGGTTCGTCCACACCTGGTTCAGCTCGCCGGGGATCGCCTCGATGCGCGGGAGGTCGGGCGCGTACCCGCGCATCACGGTAACCCCGTCGCGGAGGCGGTGGCCGAGCATCACGAGCGTGCTCTCGATGCCCTCGGTCACGTCGGTCAGCTGGACGGACGCGCGGTCGAGCTGCGAGTAGGACTTCACCGCCCCGACGAGCGTCGAGATCCGCGAGGTCGACTCCTTGACGTCGGCCAGCAGCTGCGACATCGAGAGGGTCGACGCGACCCAGTCGAAGCCGGGCTCGACCGTGTCCGCATCGAGCACCCGCGCCGCGCGCTCGCACCACGCGACCTCGACGCCGCCCGCGGCCAGCGCCGGCGCGATCCGCCATCCCTCGTCGACTCCGTGCACCTCGAGCCAGTCGAGGAGCGCCTCCTCGCGGTCGGCGACCGCCAACGGATCGGCGATGGCCGGCTCGGCCATCAGCTCCCGCCGCAGTCCATCCAGTTCGACGAACCGTTCGGCCGGGAGCGATCGCTCGGCCAGGCGAACGAGCGACGCCAGCAGCGTCTCGCACGTGTCCTGCAGGGCGTCGACCGCGCGGGTCGCCGCCGACGCGGGGTTGTTGAGCTCGTGGGCGAGGCCCGCGGCGAGCGTGCCCAGCGCGACCAGGGCCTCCCGCTGGCGCGACAGGGCCTCCATGTTGCGTACCGTGTGGAACAGACCCTCGATGAGGTGCGCGCTGAACGGGAACCACGTCTTCGTCAGTTCCCCGAAGGGCTCGGCCGGAACCCGGAGCACCCGTCCGGCGCTCGTGCCTCGGCCCGTGGTGAGGTACCCGAGCGAGTCGGACCATGCCCGGAACCCGCCCGCCCACAAGCCCGGCCGGTCCATGACGTTGACGACGGACTCCTCGCGTCCGGTTCGTCGAACCAGGTCGACGCGCCCCTCGAGCAGCACCCACCAGGCATCCGCAGGATCCCCTTCGCGGAAGAGCACGTCGCCGTCCTCGAAACGCACCTCGTCGCCGGCCTCGGCGAGCTGCCGGAGCTGCTCGTCGGTGAGCCCGTCGAAGAGGAACAGCCCGCGCAGCTCGTCGGCCAGCATCAGATCGTCGCCAGGTACCGGTGCACGAGGTAGACGGCCATCGCGCCTTCGCCGACGGCCGAAGCCACGCGCTTCATCGAGTCGAGCCGAACGTCGCCCGCCGCGAACACGCCCGGGACGCTGGTCTCCAACGTGAACGGAGCGCGGGACAGGGGCCAGCGGGGTGTCTCCGCGCGCGCCAGCAGGTCCCGGCCCGTGATGATGAAGCCCTTCTCGTCCCGCGCGACCTGGTGACCGAGCCAATCGGTCCGCGGAGCCGCGCCGATGAAGACGAACACCCAGTTCGTCGCCACTTCCTGCTCGCTCCCCGTGGCCCGGTCCGCGAGTGTGATCGCCTCCAGATGCTCGTCTCCGCGGGCCGCGACGACCTCGGTCCGGAGCAGGACCTCGATGTTCTCCGCGCCCAGGATCCGCTCGACGAGGTAGTTCGACATGGACTTCTCGAGCGCGTCCGAACGCACGAGCATGACCACGCGCTTCGCGTATCGCGCGATGTTCAGCGCCGCCTGGCCCGCCGAGTTCGCCGCGCCGACGACGTAGACGTCGTCCCCTTCGCAGGCGCGCGCCTCGCTCGCCGACGCGCCGTAGTACAAGCCGCGACCCGACAGGTCCTGGGCGCCCGGGGCGTCGAGCAGCCGGTACGAGACGCCGGTCGCGACGATCAAGGCTCGCGCCTCCACTGCAGTGCCGGCGTCGAACCGTACGGCGCGGACCGGCCCACGTACCTCGAGGCCGACCGCGTCGCGCGCGAGGACCATCTCGGCGCCGAACCGCTTCGCCTGCGCGACGGCGCGGTGCGTGAGGTCCGAACCGGACAGGCCCCTCGGGAACCCGAGGTAGTTCTCGATCGAAGCGCTCTGCGCCGCCTGACCGCCCGGGGCTTCGCGCTCGACGACGACGGCGTTCAGGCCCTCGGAGGCGGCGTACACGGCCGCCGCCAGGCCCGCGGGTCCGCCGCCGACGATGCAGAGGTCGTAGAGGGGTTGCTCGGCGCTCGTGCGGATGCCGAGCGCGGCGGCGAGGTCCTGCGGCGACGGCGAACGCAGCGCGTCACCGTCGGGCACCAGCACGAGCGGGAGGTCGGCCTCGGTCGCCTCAGCCAGCGCCTCGAGACGGCGCGCCTCGGGGTCGCGTTCGACGTCGAGCCACTGGTACGGCACGTGGTTCCGCGCCAGGAACGTCTTGACCTCGTGGCTCCGCTCGGACCAGCGGTGCCCGACGACGCGCAGGCCGACGTCGGCGTCCGGATGGTCTTCGCGCCAGTCGCTCAACAGCTCGTCCATGACCGGGTACAGGCGCTCCGCCGGAGGATCCCAGGGCTTGAGCAGGTAGTAGTCGAGGCCGATGTCGTTGATCGCTCGGATCGCCGCGTCGGTGTCGGCGTACGCCGTCAGGAGCACGAGCTTCGCGTCCGGGGCGTGACGGCGCGCCTGATCGAGGAACTCGACGCCCGTCATCCCAGGCATCCGCTGGTCGGAGGCGATCAACGCGACCGGCCGGTCGCGCAAGGCGAGCTCCGCGAGCACGTCAAGCGCCTGCGCACCCGACGAGGTGCGAACGATCCGGTACTCCGCTCCGTACTGCCTGCGCAGGTCTCGCGCGATCGCCTGTGAGACGGGCGGATCGTCGTCGACGGTCAGGATGGTTGGCTTGGTCACCTACTGCTCCCGTGTTCAGTCCTGCCCGTGGGCGGTCAGGCGGTCAGGCGCGTCGGCGCACACTCTAGGGCGCGCGGCGGCCGTCGTGGCATCGATCCGATACCTGTACGACAAGCCTCCCGGAGCAGCCTGAATCACCCGGGAGGCCTGCGCATCAACCTTCACTGACGGTGGGTTGCCCTCACCTACGGAGCACCGGCACTCGTCGCGAGGATCACGGGCCTTGGATCAGCGTTCCCACCTTCTCCAGGACGAGCACCGCCTGACTCGCGTACGTGCCCATGCCGAAATGGCCGACCCAGCAGTACAAGTACACGGTGTCGCGCTGGGTGATGGTCCACGTATCCACGATGGTCGCCACTCCATAGACGCCGTTGGGACCCTGGCCGGATTCGGTTGCTCCGTTGCCGGCGGTGCCGAAGATCCCGTCGTTGCCACCCACGCTCGTCGGAGCCGTGGCACAGATGACGTTGTCGTTCGGCCCCATGACGACGCCCACGGTGGCATGCACCAGATACGTACCTGCTGGCAGCGATGGAGAGACGGCGATCAGGGTCGCGTTGTTCGAACCCCCGAGGACCGTCGTCTGACAACAGGTGACCTTGCTTTCGTACACGACGGGCTTGGGCTTGGCGCCCGTCGCCGCATGGGCGTACGCACCCCCGCCCGCGACCCCGGTCACGAGGGCGCACACCAGGCCGAGCCACACATGACGCTTCGTTCTCATGTCAACGCTCCTTCTCGAATGGAGGGGCTGAGTGCCACGCCCCAGTCATCGCTTGCCGAGGAACTGTCGCCGACGCCATCGGTTGCCGGGTGCGAACCTCCCTTCGGTCGGCTGATGGAATGCTTGTTGACGCTGAGCTGTCCGTCAGCGGCACGTGCCACACTCGCGCGTGTCATTTGGCGCGTACGCGCCCAAGGCCTCCTTCCGCGCACGATCGCGCCCGGTTGATCGGTCGGCCCTGGGTGGTTCCCACCCTCGCCCCGGCCCTATGCCGTTGTTCAGGTTGAGGCTCGAAGTGACGCTCGGTCCCCACCTGAGCCGGTTCGAGAGGCCTACGCTCGGGCCTCGGTCCCGGAGCGGATCGCGCGCGTGAGGCGTACGGGGACCGCGATGCCCTTCAGCTCGACCGGGCCGATCGGCTCGTAGGTCACCGCCTGAGTCGCGGCCACCTCAACCGTGTCCTCGCTGACCAGCACCTCACTGGGGCCTGCCTTCGCAGCGATCCGCGCCGCGATGTTCACCGTTCGGCCGAAGTAGTCCCCGTCCCGGAGCACGACCGGCCCCGCGTGCACACCGACGTGCGCTGGCGGCATTCCTGCCGCCGGGGCCTGTTCGACCAGGTCCAGCGAGCACAGCACCGCCTCGCCCGGGTCGGTGAAGTGGAACATAACGCCGTCACCCAGGTACTTCACCGGACGGCCGCCGCGCCGGCGCGACTCGCGGCTCACCAGCACCGCGAGCGACGCGGCGAGCTCGGCCGCCGCTTCATCGCCGTGCTCCTCGGTCAGCTTCGTGTAGCCGGTGAGGTCCAGGAACACCATCGCGGGGGGGTTCGTCTGCCGGCGCGCCGCGACGCCTGCCTGGTCGAGCGCCTCCTCGACGTGGCCCACGACGTGTTCGATGATCGCGTGCTCCTGGTGCCGGCGGTAGAGCCACGAGATCATGCCCTCGACCTGCGCGCGCAGCTGCGGGCTGATCTGGGAGGCGATCTCGAGCACCTGGCCTTCGCTCATCCCGCCCGCGGTTAGGGGTACCTCCACATAGTCGTGGAACGACTCCGCTTCGGCGTCCGCGATGCGGCGGAGGTTCTCGCTGTAGACACGGAGCGACCGCATGACGCCCGCCTCCGGCACACCCATCGTCAGCGCCATGTTCGCGACGGGGAACATCGCCAGATCGTCCTCACGGACGCGGTCGCCGGGCCGCGGCTCCGGCAGCCCGAGCGCCTCGTGGACGCGCTGGACGAACTCCATCGTCCACCCGCGCTCGGCGCTCGCCTGCGCGTACGTGACCTCGGAGAAGCCCCGCGGCTCGGTGAACACCAGGTCGAGGAACGCGAACGACAGGTGGCCCGACGTCACCGCGCGGCCGACGTCGTCGATCGAGACGCCCGAACGCTCGAGAGCCTCGATCAACTTCACGCGCTGGATGTCGCTCCGGCGGTACGAGCCGTCGCCGAGCGGCTGCAGGATGCCGATCCGGGTCAGCGTGGCGAGGCGGGCGGGATCCGCGCCGGAGCGCTCGCCAAGCTCGTCCCCGGAGATCGCCACGGCGCGGCCCGGACCCGCCTCAGCCCGAACGCCCCATCGCCATCAGGGACGGGATCGCGCCTTCGTAGACCACCAGTGCCTCCCGGACGGGGACCTGGAACAGGCCGTCGAAATCGATCGTGGCACCGCCGGTCAGCCCGACCCGGGCGATCGGCACGACGCGCTCCTCCGCGAGCTGCCTCGAGGTCCCGCTCGCGGCCCGGCCACACGGAGACGACGGCCCGCGACGCGGATTCGCTGAAGATCACGACGTGGTCCGGCAGGCCCGTCCCGTGGACCCCGATCCGCAGACCGACCCCGCCGGCGATCGCGGACTCGGCTGCAGCGACCGCGGGGCCGCCGTCCGAGCAGTCGTGCGCGGAGGCCAGGAGGTCGCGCGCGGCGGCGTCGGTCAGCAGCGCGTTCAGGCGTCGCTCCGCCTCGAGGTCGAGCGACGGCGGCGGCCGCTGACCCTCCCGAGGACCACCTCGGCGTACGAGCTCCCCCAGCTCGGGGAGGGTCTCGCCCAGCAGGTAACCGAGGTCGGGCTCGGGGAACGCCGGGGCACCCGGAGCCGGTAGTCCCCCATCAGGCCGATCATGCCGACCACCGGCGTGGGATAGATCGCCGAATCGCCGGAGTCGTTGTAGAAGGAGACGTTCCCGCCGGTGACCGGCGTGCCCAGCGCCCGGCACGCGTCGCAGATCCCGCGGACCGCCTCGGCGAACGGCCCACATGACCTCCGGGCGTTCGGGGTTGCCGAAGTTCAGGCAGTTGGTGATCGGCGAGCGGCCGGGCGCCGATCGCTGGCGACGTTGCGGGCCGACTCGGCGACCGCGTGCGCGCCGCCCAGGTAGGGGTCGAGGTGCCCGTACCGTCCGTTGCCGTCCGCTCGACACGGCCACCGCTCTGAGGGTTCCCTCCAGGCGGATCACCGCCGCATCGCCGCCGGGCCCGGCCACGGTCTGGCCCTGGACCAGCTGAGTCGTACTGCTCGACCACCCACCGCTTGCTCGGCGACGTCCGGCGCGCCGAGCACCGCGAGGAAGGCGTCCTCGATCCGGACCGGCAGCGGGGCTGCGTGCCGGGTCCTTCGCCCTCGCGGTCCTCGAGGCCCTCGGGCCGCTCGATCGGGCCGCTCGTACACGGGGCCCTCGTCGGCCAGGGCCCCGGCGGCACGTCGGCCACGACCCGGCCGCCGGCGACGACCGGCAGCGAGCCGCCGGCCCGCAGCGTCCCGACCCGCGGAGGGCGAGGCCCCACTCGCCCGCAGACCGCGCGCACGGCGTCGACGCGATCCGGGCCGGACGATCGGCGAGCATCCGCTCCTGCGACTCGGAGGTCAGGATCTCGAACGGCTCCATGCCCGGCTCGCGCAGCGGCACCGGTCGAGGTCGAGGTCCGCGCCGAGCGCGGCGGGCCGCGGAGTCCGACACCGCGCACGTGAGCCCGGCGCCCCCGAGGTCCTGCAGCCCGACCAAGAGGCCGCCGTCGCGAGAGCTCGAGGCAGGCTTCGATGAGGAGCTTCTCGGCGAACGGGTCGCCGATCTGCACGCTCGGCCGGGACGGCGTCGGCGTCGTCCTCCAGCGTCCGCGAGCGCCAGGACCGAGACGCCGCCGATGCCGTCGCGGCCGGTGCCCGCGCCGATCAGCACCAGCGCGTTGCCGGGCGCGCCGGCGCGGCCGGGCAGCAGCCCGTCGGCTCGGCGAGAGCCGAGGCACATCACGTTCACGGTGGGGTTCGCCGAATGGGCAGGCGCCGAACTCTCACCTCGCCCCCCACGGTGGGAACCCCGATGGAGTTCCCGTACTCCCCGATGCCGGCGACCACGCCGCCGAAGAGGTAGCGGTTCCGGGGCTCGTCGAGCGGGCCGAACCGCAGCGGATCGAGCAGCGCCACGGACGCGCGCCCATCGACAGGATGTCGCGGACGATGCCCCCGACGCCGGTGGCCGCGCCCTGGTACGGCTCGATCGCGCTAGGGTGCGAGTGGGACTCCATCTTGAACACGCACGCCATACCGTCGCCCAGATCGACCACGCCGGCATCCTGACCGGGCCCGACCAGCACGTGCGGACCCTCGGTCGGGAGCGTGCGGAGGTGGATCTTGGTGGACTTGTACGAGCAGTGCTCGGACCACATCGCGGCGAACATGGCCAGCTCGGCGCGGTTGGGCTCGCGGCCGAGCCTCGCCACGATCGCGTCGAACTCGTCGTCCGTGAGGCCGAGGGCGCGGTGCAGCGGCGTCCGCGACGTCCATCAGACCGGAGCGTGCGTGCCGGCCCGCGAGCGCGGCCAGGTCGAGGAGCCAGTCGAACACCGGGTGGCCCCCGGTCGGCCCCAGGTCGGGGTCGACCGCGTGTTCGGGGTGCGGCATCATGCCCAGCACGTTCCCGCGTTCGTTCCAGATGCCGGCGATCCGGCCCGCGCGAGCCGTTGGGGTTGAAGCGCCTCGTCCAGTCGGCCGTCCGGTGCGCAGTACCGGAAGGCCACCTGGCCGTTCGCCTCCAACCGGTCCAGTCGTCGGCCGAGTCCGCGACGAACTGGCCCTCGCCGTGCTTGATGGGGATCTGGAGCACCTCGCCGTCCGGCACCCTCGTGGCGGCCGAGCCGGTCCTCGGTCCGCACGTCGACCCAGCGGCAGACGAACGACAGGCCGATCGGTTGCGGATCAGCGCGCCGGGCAGGAGGCCGGCCTCGCACAGGATCTGGAAGCCGTTGCAGATGCCCAGCACCGGCCCGCCGGCGTCGGCGAAGCGCGCGCACCGCCGGCCATGACGCGGGCGAACCGGGCGATGGCCCCGGTCCGCAGGTAGTCACCGTAGGAGAACCCGCCGGGGAGGATCACCGCGTCGACCCCGCCGAGGTCGCGGTCGGCGTGCCAGACCGGAACGGGTTCGCCGCCCATCGTCGCGACCGCCCGCAGCGCGTCGCGGTCGTCGTAGCGAGCCTGGGAACGTGACCACAGCCGACGCGCGGCTCGCGTCACCGCCGCGGCCTGGCCTCAGGTCGCGCGAAGACGTCCCTCGATCGCGAACGTCTCGATGACCGGGTTCGAGAGGAACCTCTCGCCCATGTCCTCGACTTGCTGCACGCGCGGCCTCCTGGTCCTCGCGCCTCCACGGTGGAAGTCGAAGTGCTTGCCCACCCGGACATCAGATCCACGTTCGTCCCATCCGAGCGTGGGCAGCGCGTCGTGGATCGTCTTGCCCTGCGGGTCGAGCGAGGCCTGCTTTCAGCGCGACGACCATCTTGAAGCCGAACCAGCATCTACGCGGCCCCCAGCCGACTCATGGTACGCGCGCGAACGCCTCGCCGGTGATCCGCTCGTAGGCCTCGACGGTAGCGCTCGGCGGGTATCCGCCACCACGTCGTCGGGGAGCTCGGGCGGGGGTGGTTCGTGGTCCCAGCCGCTCGCGTCGAGCCAGTCCCGGACGTACTGCTTGTCGAACGACGGCTGCCCGTGACCCGGCTCGTACGCGTCGGCCGGCCAGAAGCGTGAGGAGTCCGGCGTGAGGACCTCGTCGATCAGGGTCAGCTCACCGCCCACGAAACCGAACTCGAACTTCGTGTCCGCCAGGACGATGCCCCGCTCCCGGGCATGCGCCGCCCCCGAACTCGTACAGCGCGAGCGTCAGGTCGCGGAGCCGCTCGGCCAGGCCCGCGCCCACATGCGCGACGGTCTCGTCGAACGTGAGGGGCAGGTCATGGCCGGTGGCGGCCTTCGTCGTGGGCGTGAAGATCGGCTCGGGCAGGCGCTGCGACTTCGACCAGCCCCTCGGGCAGCGCGATCCCGCAGACGCGCGCCGTCCGCCGGTAGTCCTTCCAACCGCTGCCCGTGATGTACCCGCGCGCGACGCACTCGACGGGAACGACCTCGGCCCGGCTGGACCAGCATGGCCCGGCCCGGCGAGTTCCGCTCGGCGCCGCGGAACGGCGCCGGGAAGGCGTCCGACGTCGGCCGTGAGCAGGTGGTTCGGCACGAGGTCCCCGGTCAGGTCGAACCAGTGCAGCGACAGGCCGGACAGCACCTGGCCCTTCCCCGGGATGGGCGTGGGCAGCACCACGTCGAACGCGGAGATCCGGTCGGATGGCGACCATGCAGCAGGTCGTCGCCCGCCTCGGATACAGATCCCGAACCTTCCCCTGCGGCGATGCATCTCGCTCGGCCAGGCTCACGGCGTCATCCCTCCGATACCTCCAGCTTCTCCAGCCGGGCGAACACCCCGTCCAGGTGCGCGTAGAACGGTCCCAGCGCGAACAGCGCCCAGAACGTCGTCCTTCGTGATCACGCCGGTCGGCTCGACCTCCCCCCATGCCTCCTCGCGGAAGTGCGGACCCTCGTCCCAGCGCGCGCGCGGCGGCCCGCTGCACGATCGCGTACGCCTCGTCGCGCGGCATGCCGTGTTCGACCAGCGCCAGCAGCACCCGCTGGGAGAAGAACAGCGCCGCCGGTCGCAGTCCACGTTCGCGCGCATCCGCTCGGGGAAGACCAGGAGGCCGTCGATCACGCCGGCCATCAGGTGCAGCGCGTAGTCGACGGCGATCGAGGAGTCCGGCAGGATCACGCGTTCGACGCTCGAATGGGAGATGTCGCGCTCGTGCCACAGGGCGACGTCCTCCAGGGCGGCCTGGAGGTTCGGACCGGACCACGCGGGCCAGGCCGCTGATCGCGCTCGCAGATCACCGGGTTGCGCTTGTGCGGCATGGCCGATGGAGCCCTTCTGCCCCGCGCCGAACGGCTCCTGGACCTCGCGGACCTCGGTCCGGGCGAGGTGACGGACCTCGGTCGCCATCTTGCTCCAGCGTCGCGGCCGTGATGGCCAGCGCCCAGCAGAACTCGGCGTGGACGTCGCGCTGGATCACCTGGCTGGCCGCCTCGGCCGGGCGCAGGCCGAGCTGCGCGCACACGTACTCCTCCACGCGCGGGGTCGACCTGCGAGTACGTGCCCACCACGCCCGAGACCTTGCCCACGCGAGACCGCCTCGCGGGCCGGCCGCAGCCGGCGCGGTCCCGGTCCAGCTCGAACGCCCACAGCGCCAGCTTGTGGCCGAAGGTGGTCGGTTCGGCATGGACGCCGTGCGTGCGCCCGATACAGCAGCGTGTCGCGATGCTCCAGGGCCCGGCGCTTCACGACCGCCGAGGAGCGCCTCGAGCCCGCTCGAGCACCAAACCCGGCGGCGTCGCGAAGCTGGAGCGCCAGGGCCGTGTCGAGCAGGTCGGACGAGGTCAGGCCGAAGTGGAGCCACCGGCCCGGCCTCGCCCATCGGCTCCGCCAGCGGCCTGCGACGAACGCGGCGACGTCGTGGTTCGTCCGGCGTTCGATCTCCGCGACGCGCTCCGGTGAGGGCGGGCCGGCGGCGCGCCGGCCCGGATCGCCTCGACGTCGGCCTGGGGGATGCGGCCCAGCCGCGCCCACGCCTCCACGGCCAGGACCTCGATCCGGAGCCAGTGCGGCGAGCTTCGCTCCTCGGACCAGACGTCCGCCATCTCGGGAGCGTGTACCGGGGGATCACGCGTCGGATCTCCGCTGAGCCTCCGCGCGGCGGTCGAGACCGCGGCCGCCGAAACCGTGGGACCGTGGCCACACCCTCGGCCAGCGAGTCCTTGAACTCGTGCATCCGGACCCGGACGGTCGGGTCCGGACCGCGAGGATCTGGGCGGCCAGGATCGCCGCGTTCACCGCGCCGTCGATCGGCCACCGTCGCCACCGGCACCCCGCGGGCATCTGCACGGTCGACAGCAGCGCGTCCATGCCCGTCGAGCTTGCGACCCGGACAGCGGGACGCCGATCACCGGCAGCGCCGTCCTGGCCGCGACCGCGCCGGCCAGGTGGGCGGCCATCCCCGCCCCGCAGATGAGGCACGCCATCGCCCCGCTCGTCGGCGGTCCGCGCGTACTCGTCCACCAGGTCGGGGTTGCGGTGCGCGGACATCACGTGAAGCTCGTGGGGGATGCCGAACCGCTCGAGGATCGCGCCGTGGCCTGCTGCATGACCGGCAGGTCGGAGGCCGAGCCGACACAGCGATCCCGACCAGCGGGCGCGTTCGCCGGCCAGTCGGCTGGCCGCCGTCGCTGCGGCTGCTCGCTCACTCGCCATCGGCGCTCTCCGCCCACCGTCCTGCTGCGTCCTCGGCGGCGATGTCCCGCCGGTACTGCATGCCCTCGAACGAGATCAGGGCGCACGCCTCGTACGCGCGGCGCCCGGGCGTGCCGTCGAGGTCCGGCCCCGAGCCCGAGACGGTGAGCACCCGTCCGCCCGGCGGTGACCACTCTACCGTCCCGGCGCGCCGTCGCCCGCATGGAACACCTGCACGCCGGCGCCGCGAGGCCGCCTCGCGCCAGCCCCTCGATCGGCCACGCCGGTCTCCACCGCTCCCGGATACCCCCCCGAGGCGAGCACCACGCCCGACGCACGCCTCCGGCGTCCCAGGCGAGGCGTTCGGCGTCGAGGTCCCGTTCGACGCAGGCGGAGAACGCTCGGCCAGGTCGGTGTCCAGCCGGGGCAGCACCACCTGCGTCTCGGGATCGCCGAACCGGCAGTTGAACTCGAGGACCTTGGGCCCGTCCGCGGTCAGCATGAGCCCGGCGTAGAGCACCCCTCGGTACCGGATCCCCTCGCTCCGGAGCGCCCGCGACGGTCGGCGTAAGGACCGTCGTCGATCAGCGCGCCTCGTCGGTCCGGTCCGACGAACGGGCAGCGGGCTGAGTACGCGCCCATCCCGCCGGTGTTCGGCCCCGGTCGCCGTCGAAGCGCCCGCTTGTAGTCCTGGGCCAGGACCAGCGGCAGCGACCCTCTCGCCGTCGGTGAGGGCCATGCGCGGAGACCTCCGCGCCTTCCAGGTACTCCTCGATCAGCACCGGTCGCTCCCGCGGCGCCGAAGACCCATCGACCAGGCAGTCCTCTAGCGCCCGCGGCGCCGCGCGCCCGATCACTCGGCGACGGTGACGCCCTTGCCGGCCGCCAGCCCGTCGGCCTTCACCACGTACGGAGGCTCGGCAGCTCCTCAAGGTACGGCGAGCGCCGACCCCGAGGTCCCGGCGAACGCGCGCGGACCGCGGGCAGCGGGGATGCCGTGGCTCCTCGCAGAGCCGCCTGGCCCACGCCTTCGAGCCCTCCAGCCGGGCCGCCCGCCGCCGTGGGGCCGAAGCACCGCCAGGCCGCGCGCCTGCAGCTCGTCGGCCAGGCCGGCCACCAGCGGCGCCTCGGGCCCGACGACCGTCAGGTCGATCGGCGCGCGTCCGCGAACGCCACGAGCCCGTCGACGTCGTCCGCCGGCGACGGGAACGGCGTCGGCGAGCTCCTCGATGCCGGGGTTGCCCGGGCGCGGCGAAGATGCGCGTCGACGGAGGCGCTGGCGCCAGGGCGCCAGCACAACGCGTGCTCCCGGGCACCCGCCGCCCACCACCAGGACCCTCATCTCCCCGCCTCGCCGGCACCTCCAGGGTCTGCTCGCGGTCCGGCCCCACCGAGACGTGGCGGACCGGCACGCCGCCCAGCTCCTCGACGCGCCGGACGTACGCCTGGGCGCCGAGCGCGGCAGATCGCCCGCACGAGGCGGCGCCCTCCAGCGACTCCTCCGCCCAGCCATCTCCTCGTACGACCGGCCTCGGCCCGGTGGAAGATCGACTGGTGGGGCGGGAAGTCGTCGAAGCGTTCGCCCTCGAACACGGTACGACGTCGCACACCCGCAGCCGTTCCAAGCCGGAGAGCACGTCGAGCTTGGTCAGGAACAGCTCCGTCAGACCGTTGACCCGGGCCGCGTACCGCAGCAGCACCGCGTCGAACCACCCGCAGCGGCGCTGGCCGTCCGGTCACCGTGCCGAACTCGTGCCCCCGCTCGCCCAGTGCTGCACCGCCGGCCGGGCCGGTGTCCTCCGTGGGGAACGGCCCGGAGCCCGACCCGGGTCACGTACGCCTTGGCCACGCCGATCACCCGGACTCGACCTCCTTCGGGCCCAGGCCGGCGCCGGTGAGGGCGCCGCCCGCGACCGGGTTCGACGAGGTGACGAACGGATAGGTCCCGTGGTCGAGGTCGAGCAGCGTCGCCCTGCGCGCCCTCCAGCAGCGACGCGCTTGCCCTCGCGGAGCGCGCGGTACAGCAGTCTCGCACGTGTCCGCGATGTGGGGCGCCAGGCGCTCGCCCATCGCCGAGGTACTCCTCGGCGATCTCGCCGGCGTCCAGCGGAAGGCGGCTGTAGACCTTCGTCAGGATGCTGGTTCTTCTCCTTGAGCACGACGTCGAGCTTCTCGCGGAAGATCTTGGGGTCGGTCAGGTCCTGGACCCGAAGCCCGATGCGCGCGGCCTTGTCCGCGTACGCGGGGCCGATGCCGCGCTTGGTCGTGCCCAGGCTCGTGCTTGCCGAGGAAGCGCTCGGTGACCCGGTCCAGCTCCAGGTGGTACGGCATGATCAGGTGGGCGTTCCCCGAGATGACCAGCGCGCGACGCATCGATTTCCCGCAGCGCGCGAGGGCGTCGATCTCCTCCAGCAGGACCTCGGGGTCGACGACCACGCCATCCGCGATCACGGTCGTGACGTGCGGGTAGAGGATGCCCGACGGGATCAGCTGCAGCTTCAGCAACTGGCCGCCGGCGAGCGATCGTGTGCCCGGCGTTGTTCCCGCCCTGGTACCGGACGACGAAGTCGGTGTCCCCGGCGAGGAGGTCGGTGGCCTTCCCCTTGCCCTCGTCCCCCCACTGGGTCCCAACCAGGATGGTGACCGGCACGGCCGCATCCTACCCGAGCCGGGCCGGCATCCCGACCGGGCCGGTCAGCGGCCCCCGCGCACAACCCCCGGAGCGGCGTCAGCCCGTGTAGCTGATCCTGCGGACCTGCCCGTTGAACCAGTCGACGTAGAACAGGTCGCCGCCGGGACCGACCTTGATGTCGACCGGGTCGATGCCGGTGGCGAACAGCTTGAACATCTTCGTCTTCGGGTCGCCGTTCGGGCCGGCCTTCATCCACCACATGCACCCGTCGTAGACGTCGGCCATGAACAGGGCTCCGTCGTACCGCTTCGGGTAGCTCCCGCCCCCGTAGAACTCGATCCCGGAGAACACGTTGCTGTTCGGGCATCCGCCGCCGTGCGGAACCGCCAGGGACGGCTTCCTCACCCTCTTCGGCTTCGCGTACAGCTCGTTGCAGATCGGCAGGTTCGCGCCCTGATACTCGGGCTCCACGCCCTTGCCCTCGTAGCAGGGCCAGCCGAAGTCCTCGACCTTCGGGTCGCCGGCCGATCCGATCTTGTCCAGTTCCTCCCACCGGAACCACCCCACGTCACCGACGAAGATCCGGTCCGTGCCGGGCTTGACGACGAAGCGGTAGGGGTTCCGGAACCCGTAGGCGATGATCCGGTCGTCCGTCGGGTCACCGTTGCC
This sequence comes from uncultured Actinomycetota bacterium, assembly GCA_963781595.1. Classification (GTDB taxonomy): domain Bacteria; phylum Actinomycetota; class UBA4738; order UBA4738; family UBA4738; genus JBEDUK01. The sequence continues at coordinate 252,365 of CAWAGG010000001.1, forward strand.
GACGAGCGGGTTGTCCGGGAGCGCGTTGCCGGTCGCCGGGTCGACGCGAAGGATCGCGCCGTCCATCCCCGTCGGGTCGCCGCTCGTGCGTTCGTCCTGGGAGCGTAGGGCCCCGCCCTCGTTCAGCGGATCGCCGCACGGGTTGCCGTACAGCTGGCCGTGGTCGACCTGGTTGTAGCTCCCGCCGTCCCCGCCACCGACGTAGAGGGCGCCGTCCGGCCCGAACGCCAACGTGCCGATCGAGTGGCTGGGGAACTGCTGGCACCAGTCTTCGATCAGGACCTCCTCCGCGCCGCCATGGTCGTTCACACCGACGTTGAACCGCGACAGCCGGGCGCCCGCGACGCACCACTGGTCGCTGTCGCCGTTCGTGCAGTTGTCGTGGTACACCGGCGGCGTGCCCCCGATGGGCGCGTCCAGCGTGTACAGGACGTAGAGGTATGGGTTCCCGGTCGTGAAGTTCGGGTCGAGCGCCATCCCCAGCAGGCCGCGATCGGCCCAGTCGTAGACGTTCGTCGAGAGGTCCTTGACGAGCGTCGGGGTCGTGTCGGCGACGCTGTCGTACTCGTAGACCTTGCCATCCTTCTGTGCGACGAAGACGCGCCCGTCGGCGGCGAACTGCATCACGGTGGGCTGGTTCAGACCCGTGAACACCGGGGTGTCGGTGAAGCCCGCCGGGTACGACGGCGCCACACGCGCGTGCGGTGACGTACCGAAGATCTCCGACCTCGCGCCCGACGCTCTGGATGCCGAGGCGCCCGCCGGCACGGTCCCTGCCGCGGCGGCTCCGATCGCCATCGCAGCGGACGCGACGATCGCGACGATCGCCCGCGCCCCGTTCCGCATCCCACTCAAGCCGTTCCCCCTCGCGCAGACTCGTGCCGGTCTCGGAACGGACCATATCGAACCCGACCGGCTCGTGCCGTCGGCCGAAGGGCTACTCGTCGCCGGCCCCCGCAGAACCCCTCCAGGGCCGGTCGCGAGGGCGCTACGAGGCGAGCATCTGACGCAGCACCATCCGCAGGATCCCGCCGTGCCGGTAGTACTCGACCTCGGCCGAGGCGTCGATCCGCGCGGTCCCGACGAACGCGAACGTCGAGCCATCCTCGCGGGTGACGTCGACGCGGACGTCCTGCTTCGGCGTGACGCCTCCGGCGATCCCGGAGATGGAGAGCGTCTCCCGGCCGGTCAGGCCCAGCGAGGCCGCCGAGTCGCCGGCGGCGAACTGGACCGGCAGCACGCCCATGCCGACCAGGTTCGACCGGTGGATCCGTTCGAACGACGCGGCGATCACGGCACGGACGCCCAGGAGCATCGGCCCCTTCGCGGCCCAGTCCCGCGACGATCCGCTCCCGTACTCCTTGCCCGCCAGCACGATGAGCGGGACGGCATCGGCGCGGTACCGCTCGCTCGCGTCGAAGATCGAGACGACGTCGCCGGTCGGCAGGTGCGTCGTCCACGGCCCCTCGGTCCCCGGCGCCAGCTCGTTGCGCAGCCTGACGTTCGCGAACGTCCCGCGCAGCATCACCTCGTGGTTCCCCCGCCGCGAGCCGTAGGAGTTGAACTCCGCCGGAGGGACGCCCTTCGCCTGGAGGTACCCCCCGGCCGGCGACGACGCCTTGATCGAACCCGCCGGCGAGATGTGGTCCGTGGTGATCGAGTCCCCGACCTTGACCAGCACACGCGCGTTGACGATGTCGGAGATCGGCGCGGGCGCGGCGCCCAGGTCGGCGAAGAACGGCGGCTCCTGCACATAGGTCGACGCCGCGTCCCAGCCGTACATCGCGCCGGTGGGCGACGCGAGGCCCGTCCAGTGCTCGTCCCCCGCCCAGATGCGCCCGTACTGATCGGCGAACTGCTCGGGCGCGATCGCCTGCGCGACCGCGTCCGCGACCTCGTCGGACGTCGGCCAGATGTCGCGGAGGAGCACCGGCGCGCCGTCGGCCGTGGTGCCGAGCGGATCGCGCGTCAGGTCGATCCGGACCGTCCCCGCCAGCGCGTAGGCCACGCACAGCAACGGCGACGCCAGGTACGAGGCCCGGACCTGCGGATGGATCCGTCCCTCGAAGTTCCGGTTCCCGGACAGCACCGCGACGACCGCCAAGTCGCGGTCGTCGACGGCCTTCGCCACCGACTCGGGCAACGGCCCGGAGTTCCCGATGCACGTCGTGCACCCGTACCCGACGAGTTCGAACCCCAGCTTGTCGAGGTAGGGCTGGAGCCCCGCACGGTCGAGGTAGTCGGTCACCACTCGCGAGCCCGGGGCGAGCGACGTCTTCACCCACGGCTTCGACGCGAGGCCCGCCTCGACGGCCTTCTTCGCCAGCAGCCCGGCGCCGATCATCACCGACGGGTTCGACGTGTTCGTGCACGAGGTGATCGCGGCGATCACGACCGAACCGTCGTCGATCATCGCGCCGGCGTCCGGCGGGGTGGGCTGCGCGACGTCCTCGTGGAGCCGCTCGTCGGCGAAGCTCGTCCCCAGTCCCTCGTAGCCGTCGTCGTCGGGCTGGCGCGCCGGATCCGGCGCCGGCGTCGCGAGGCGCTCCTCGAACACTTCGACGAACGACCCCCACACGTGCGGCAGCGCGACGCGGTCCTGCGGCCGGCGCGGGCCGGCCATCGACGGCTCGACGGACGAGAGGTCCAGTTCGAGCGTCTCGGAGAAGACCGGATCCTCGTCGGCGGCCGTGCGGAACAGCCCCTGCCCTTTCGTATAGCGCTCGACCAGATCGATGACGTCGCCGCGGTTCGTGGTGCGCAGGTACTTGAGCGTTTGTTCGTCGCACGGGAAGAACGACGCGGTCGCCCCGTACTCGGGGCACATGTTCGACAGCGTCGCCCGGTCCTCGACGGTGAGGGACGAGAGTCCGTCCCCGTAGAACTCGACGAACTTCCCGACGACGCCGTGCGCGCGGAGCATCTCGGTGAGCGTCAGCACAAGGTCGGTCGCGGTCGTTCCGGCGCGGAGCGCCCCGGTCGTGCGAACGCCCAGCACGATCGGCCAGGGGAGGAACATCGGCTGCCCGAGCATGGCGGCCTCGGCCTCGATCCCCCCGACGCCCCATCCCAGCACCGACAGCCCGTTGATCATCGTCGTGTGCGAATCGGTCCCGAGCAGCGTGTCCGGCATCGCCACGCCGTCCTGGACCTGCACCACGCGGCCCAGGTGCTCGAGGTTCACCTGGTGGCAGATGCCCATCCCCGGCGGCACGACCCGGAAGCCGTCGAACGCCTGCTGCGCCCACCGGAGCAACTGGTAGCGCTCGGTGTTCCGCCGGTACTCCCACTCGATGTTCGCCTGGTACGCCTCGCGCAGGCCGAACAGGTCCACCTGCACCGAGTGGTCGATCACGAGGTCGACGGGGATCAGCGGGTTCACACGCGCGGGATCGCCGTTCGCGCGCGCCATCGCGCTGCGCATCGCGGCCAGGTCGACGGTGGCCGGCACGCCGGTGAAGTCCTGCATCAGGACGCGGTAGGGCATGAACGCGACGTTCGAGCCGCGCGCGGCGGCATCGGGCGACGGCCACGCGGCGAGTGCCTCAACGTCGGCGTCGCTCACGTCCCTGGTCCCGGCGCGCCGGAGCAGGTTCTCCAGCAGGATCTTCACGGTATGCGGCTGCCGGTCGATCGAGCCGCCGATCCCCTGTTCGGCGAGCCACCGCAGTCGATGGATCGAAACGCTCCCACCGGCCGTCTCGAGCGCGGCGAGCGCTCCGCTCATGCCGGCCATGTCGCATCGCCTCCGTCCGTCGTTCGTCGCCTCATGACCCGTCCAAGTATCCGACCACCGAACGTTCGATGGTGTTCCCTTCAAGGGAACAGTCTATACCGTAGAACGGCACACCTGACACGGTCGCTCCGTCGCGGCGCGCTACCCGCCGACCGCCGCGGTGATCGCCTCCGCGCACCCGATGACGAGCTTCGCCAGACGGGGCTCGTCCGACCGATCGAACCGCTGGGTCGGCAGGGCCAGTCCGACCGCCGCCACCACGCGACGGCCGGGCGCGAAGACCGGCGCCGCCAGGCCGACGCCGCCGACGCGCCGCTCCTCGATACTGAGGGCGTACCCCTGCTCGCGGACCGCGGCGAGCGCCCGCGTGAGCGCGCGTGGGTTCGTGACCGTGCGGGGCGTCATCGGCGTCAGCGGCCCGTCCACGATCTCGGCCCGTTCGTCGTCGGGGAGGAACGCCAGGATCGCGCGCCCGCTCGCGCCCGCGTGCAGGGACCGCCATTCGTAGAGGTCCGAGACGAACCGGAACGGTTCGTCGGACTCGACCGCGGCCACGACGCAGGCCTCGCGGCGGCCGGCATCGTAGTCGGCGAGGATCGCCGTCTCGCCCGCGCGCGCCACCAGATCACGCAGGTGAGGGAGCGCGATCTCGCGCAGCGACCGAACGCTCGACGCCTGCCAGGCAACGCGGAGGAAATCCAACCCGAGCTCGTAACGCCCGTCCGAGACCCGGCGGATCAGATGCTCCTCGTCGAGCTGGGCGAGCAGGCGGTGGACGGTGCTGGGCGTCATGCCGACCTCACGCGCGATCTCGCGTGGCCCGGCGGCCCTCCCCTCCGCGGCCGCGAGCCACGCGAGGATCTCGAACGCTCGGCCGATCGGGTTCCGCGACCGCCTCCCGGGCACCTCGCTCACGGGCGGATTCTACGGTCGGCGGAACGACGAGTCGCGCGACGAGGCCGCGGGCGCGCCCGTCAGGAGGCGGTGCGGGTCGCCGACAGGGCCGCCGCGAGCCGTTCGTACTGTCCGTGTCGGCGCCGAGGAACGCGATCGGTTCGCGCTCGAGCTCGGTCCGTAAGGCAACCTGACGATCCAGGACCGGCCTCGGCGTGGCGCCGAAGGTGCCGTGACTCAGGTAGGCGACGTTCGGGTCCAGGATCCAGTTCGAACGGACCTCGTCCCAACCGTCGCCCCACAACGGGTTCACGAGGGACCGCGGGCGCGACGAGCACATCAGTACGCGTCGAGCTCGCGGAGCCGGTCGTCGGAGATGCCGAAGTGATGCGCGATCTCGTGGACGACCGTGTGCTGGACCGTCGCCCGGAGACGCTCCGCCGATCCGCCGGCCTCGCGTTCGATCGAGCTCCGGAACAGCGTGATCCGGTCCGGCAGCACCCCCGCGTAGGACATCCCCCGCTGCGAGAGCGGGATCCCCTCGTACAGCCCGAGCAGACCGGGCTGCCCAGGAGGCGGGCGGTCCTCGAGGAGCACGTCGACGTTCTCCATCGTCTCCTTCACCCACTCGGGCAGGTCGGCCAGCGCCTCGATCACGAGGTCCTCGAACCGATCCCGGCCGTGCGGGGGCGCGTCTATCGCTCGAAGGGGTTGACGGGGTCGAGCGTGCGGACCTCGACCGGGGCGGCCTCCGCGGCGAAACGTTCCGCGTCCGACGGCTGACCGACGACGAACCCGTAGTGCATCGGGACCGCCAGCGTCGGCGCCATCGCCCGCACGAGGCCCGCCGCCTCGGACGGGTCCATCGTGTACGTGCCGCCGATCGGAACGAACGCAACGTCGGTGCGCAGCGTCCGCAGCTCGGGGACGTCGTCGGTGTCTCCCGCGTGGTAGTACGTGTGCCCGCCGAGGTCGAACACGTACCCGACCCAGTTGTTCGCCTTCGGGTGCATCTCGAGGCGTTCCTCGACGACGTTGTACGCGGGCACCGCCTGGATCTTGACGCCGGCGACCTCGAGCGAGTCGCCCGGCTCGACCGGCGTCACCGTGCCCGGCACGTCCGCCGCGAACGACCGCGGCGCGACGACCTTGGTCGCGGGCCCGCTCAGCTTCTCGATCTCCTCGGGCAGGAAGTGATCGGAATGCGCGTGCGTGATCAGGATCAGATCGGCCGGACGCACGGAGGTCACGTTCCACGGATCGATCGCGACGGTGAGCCCATCGCCCGTCCACAGGTACGAGGACTGGCGGAACCACCTGAACCCGTCGAGCATCGCGGAGCCTCCCTCGATCGCACGCCTCGAACGGTGAGCGTAACGAGTGCCGGCGGCGATGGGCAACGCCGTTCGCCACGGAAGACCTGCACCGAACCGGGCGCCGAGCGGCTGTTAGCCTCCGAGCGCGATGCGACGCCGCGCACGACCGACGACCCCGCCCGCGCGCCGCGCCGCCTGGCTGGTCCTTCGGCGGAACCGCGACTTCCGCCTGATGTTCCTGGCACAGCTCATCTCGTTCGCGGGCGACTGGTTCCTGTTCGTCGCGCTCGCCGGCCTGATCTTCTCGCTCACGGGTTCGTCCGCGCTGGTGGCGCTCCTGATCGCGGCGCAGACCGTCCCCGCGGCGCTGCTGACGTTCATCGGCGGACCGCTCGCCGACCGGATGGACCGGCAGCGCCTGATGGTGACCACCGACGTGGTCCGCGGGCTGCTCGCGCTCGGATTCTTCCTGATCCGAGGTCCGTCGACGATCTGGCTCGTCTACGTCCTGGCCGGCGCGATCTCGGGCCTCGAGGCCTTCTTCGAGCCGGCCGCTTCGGCGGCGGTGCCGAACCTCGTGGAGCGGAAGGACCTCTCCGCGGCGAACGCGCTCACGGGCTCCCTGTGGGGCACGATGCTGGCCGTCGGCGCCGGGCTCGGCGGACTCGTGGTGGCCGCCTTCGGGCGCGACACCGGCTACGTCTGCGATGCGGCTTCGTTCTTCGTCTCCGCGGCGCTGCTGATACGGATCAGGCGACCGTTCTCCGAGCCGCGCGAGGCTCACGTCGAACATCCGAACCTCTGGGAGGCGACGAAGGAGACCGTCCGGTACGCCCGGCAGGACCATCGCGTCCTGGCGCTCCTCGGCGTGAAGGGCGGGTTCGGGATCTCGACCGGGGTGATCGCGCTGCTGCCCGTGCTGGCGTTCACCGTCTACGACACGGGCGACCGTGGAACCGGGATCCTGTACGCGTTCCGGGGCCTCGGCGCGCTGATCGGGCCGTTCCTCGCGAGGATCTGGCTGGTCGAGGACGACCTGCGCACGCTCTTCTGGGCGATCTCGGCCGCGCTGTTCACGTACGGTGTGTTCTACGCGGCCGTCCCGTGGATGCCGGACATCTGGCTCGCCGGCGTGTTCGTGATGCTCGCCCACCTCGGCGGCGGCTCCCAATGGACGCTGTCCTCGTACGGCCTGCAGCGCGTGGTCCCGGACCACATCCGCGGACGCGTGTTCGCCTTCGACTTCGGACTGATCACGTTCACGATCGCGATCGCCTCGGTGATCGCCGGCGCGGCGGCCGACCAGGTCGACGTCCGGTGGGTGATGTTCGCGTTCGCCCTGCTCGCGATCGGCTACGCGGCCCTCTGGACGGTCCTCACGCGGAAGGTGCGCCGCTCCCTTGCCCCGGATCGGTGGGTGGAGGGGGGGTAGGGTCGATGTTCAGCTCCGACGGGGGCGGCGCGGGCGGCGCAGGCGGTGGCTCCGGCGCCGGAGGCGGAGCTGCCGGTGCGGCCGGGGGCGGAGGCGGCCCGGCGTCGCCGCCCGACGCGAAGCTGAAGTCCACCTTCGGCGCGGTCTCCACGGCGGCGCGCTCGGCCTCCGGGATCTCGAAGAACTCCTCCTCCTGGAAATGGAACTGCCTCGCGATCAGGTTCGACGGGAACGAGTTCACCCGCGCGTTGTAGACCTGGACGTTCGAGTTGTAGAAGCGCCGCGAGGCCTGGATCCGGTCCTCGGTGTTCGACAGCTCGGCCTGCAGCTGCTGGAAGTTCTGCGTCGCCTTCAGGTCCGGGTAGTTCTCCGCGACGGCGAAGAGCTTGCCCAGCGCCGCGACGAACGGCCCCTCCGCTGCCGCCTGCTGCGCCGGCGACCCGGTGGCGCCCGCGGCCGCGGCGCGGGTGCGCGCGACCTCCTCGAACACCTCGCGCTCGTGCGACGCGTAGCCCTTGACGGTCTCCACGAGGTTCGGGATCAGGTCGTATCGGCGCTTCAGCTCGGTCTCGACGTTCGACCATGCGTTCTTGATCAGCGTCCGCTGACTGATGAATCGGTTGTACGAAAGGACCAGCCCGATCCCGACGATCACGGCCAGCACGACCACGATCAGCAGGATGATCACACCCGTCGACACGCCCGTCTCCTCCTCGTTAGGTCGGCTCCCTCGCTCCCGTACCGTACTCGTTCCACACGAGCCTCGGGATGTGGTCGACGAACCCCTCGCCACGTACGGCGCCTGCAGCGCCAGGTCGCCGAGCGCAGGACGCTCGGCAGCGATCGACGCGGGGAGCGGGCGACGAAGAGCAGCCGGCGCTACGCGGCGTCGCGGCGGGCCGCGGCCCGCAGCACCAGGGCGCCGTCCTCGGCGTCCACGTCGACCGTGTCGCCCTCGCGGACCTCGCCGGAGAGCAGGAGCTTCGCGAGCGGATCCTGCAGCTCGCGCTGGATCAGCCGTTTCAGCGGCCGGGCCCCGTACGTCGGGTCGTAGCCCTTGTTCGCCAGGTACTCCCGCGCCGCCGGCGTCAGCTGTATCGAGAGCTTCCGCTCGCGGAGCCGATCGGCGAGCGCCGCCAGCTGGATGTCCACGATCCGCGCGATGTCGTCGCGCGTGAGCGGCCGGAAGACGATGATATCGTCAACCCGGTTGACGAATTCGGGCCGGAAGTACGCCCGAACCTCGTCGAGGACCTGTTCCTTCTGACGCTCCAGATCGACCATCGAGCCGGCGAACACCTGGCTCCCGAGGTTCGACGTCATCACGACGATCGTGTTGCGGAAGTCGACCGTCCGGCCCTGCCCGTCGGTCAGGCGGCCGTCGTCCAGGACCTGCAGGAGCGTGTTGAACACGTCCGGGTGCGCCTTCTCGATCTCGTCGAGCAGGATCACCGAGTAGGGACGGCGCCGGACCGCCTCGGTCAGCTGGCCACCCTCCTCGTAGCCGACGTAGCCGGGCGGCGCGCCGACCAGGCGTGAGACCGTGTGCCGCTCCTGGTACTCGCTCATGTCGATGCGGGTCATCGCGCGCTCGTCGTCGAACAGGAACTCCGCGAGCGCGCGGGCCAGCTCGGTCTTCCCGACCCCGGTCGGCCCGAGGAAGATGAACGAACCGATCGGTCGGTTCGGGTCGGACAGCCCGGCGCGTGAACGACGGATCGCGTTCGCGACCGCGTCGACCGCCTCGTCCTGGCCGACCACCCGCTGGTGCAGGGCGTCCTCCATGTGGATCAGCTTCGCCATCTCGCCCTCCATCAGGCGCGAGACGGGGATGCCGGTCCACTTCGAGACGACCTCGGCGATGTCCTCCTCGTCGACCTCCTCCTTCAGCATGGCGCCGTCGGCCTGGAGCACCGCGAGCGCGTCGTTCTCCGCGTCGAGCTGCTTGCCCAGATCGGGGATGCGCCCGTACAGGATCTCTGCGGCGCCCTCCAGGTCGCCCTCGCGGTTCGCCCGTTCGCCGTCGGCCTTCGCCGCCTCGATCTGGGACTTGAGCGCCCTGATGCGGTCGATGCGCTCCTTCTCCAGCTGCCACCGGCCCTTCAACGCGGCCAGTCGCTCCTCCAGATCGGCCAGCTCGCGTTCGAGCTTCTCGAGGCGCTCCTGCGAGACGGCGTCGGTCTCCTTCTTCAGCGACACGCGTTCGATCTCGAGCTGCTTGATGCGGCGTTCGACCTCGTCGATCTCGACCGGCATCGAATCGATCTCGATCCGCAAGCGCGACGCGGCTTCGTCGACCAGGTCGATCGCCTTGTCCGGCAGGAACCTCCCGGTGACGTACCGGTCCGAGAGCACGGCGGCGGCCACGAGCGCCGAGTCCTTGATGCGAACCCCGTGGTGCACCTCATAGCGCTCCTTGAGGCCACGCAGGATCGCGATCGTGTCCTCGACGGAGGGCGGTTCGACGAGGACCGGCTGGAACCGCCGCTCCAGCGCCGGGTCCTTCTCGATGTGCTGACGGTACTCGTCGAGCGTCGTCGCCCCGATCGCGCGCAGCTCGCCGCGCGCCAGCATCGGCTTGAGCATGTTGCCGGCGTCCATCGCGCCCTCGGCCGCGCCGGCCCCGACGATCGTGTGCAGCTCGTCGATGAACGTGATGATCCTGCCGTCGCTGGCCGCGATCTCGCTCAGGACCGCCTTCAGGCGCTCCTCGAACTCGCCGCGGTACTTCGCGCCCGCGACCATCGCGCCGAGGTCGAGCGCGACGATCCGCTTGTCCTTCAGCGACTCGGGCACGTCGCCGTCGACGATGCGCTGGGCGAGCCCTTCGACGATCGCGGTCTTCCCGACGCCCGGTTCGCCGATCAGCACCGGGTTGTTCTTCGTCCGCCGCGACAGCACCTGCATCACGCGCCGGACCTCGTCGTCGCGCCCGATCACGGGGTCGAGCTTGCCCTGGCGCGCCAGCTCGGTGAGGTCGCGGCCGTACTTCTCGAGGACCTGGTACTTCTCCTCGGGGTTCTGGTCGGTCACGCGCTGCGAGCCCCGGATCCCCTTGAGCGCGGCGAGCACCGCGTCGTGTGAGATCCCGGCGTCGGCCAGGAGCTTCCCCGCATCCGTCCCGGACGCGATCAGCGCGAGGAGCAGGTGCTCGGTCGAGACGTACTCGTCGCCGAGCGCCGTCGCCTCGTCGAACGCCGCCTCGATCACGCGACGGAGCGGTTCGGACAGGTACAGCTCGCCGGTTCCCCCGTAGACCTTCGGGATCCGGTCGAGCAGCTCCTCGTCGCGGTCGCGGAGCGTTCGCGGCGACTGGCCGAGCGCGTGCAGCAGCGGGGTGATGACCCCCTCTGGGTCCGAGAGCAGGGCGAACAGCAGGTGCGCCGGCTCCACGAGCTGGTGGTTGCGCGCTCGCGCCTGCTGCTGCGCGCTCTGCACCGCGCCCTGCGACTTGAGCGTCAGCCGATTCAGGTCCATCGTCCCGTCGTCCTTCTTTCGTCCTATGTCCTCATGTCGCCCATCGGGATCGGCCGTCTGGGCACGATCGCGACGATCTGGCGTTCGCGCGCGATGCGCTCGAGCTCGTCGCGGAGCCGGTCGCGCACGCGGTCCAGCTCCTCGCTCAGCACGTCCGAACGGCGCCGGAGCCGCTGGACCTCCTCCTGCATGTCCATGATCAGCTGCACGCCGGCGAGGTTGATCCCCATCTCCTGCGTGAGCCGCTGGATCGCCCGCAGCCGTGCGATGTCGGCGTCCGAGTAGCGCCGAACGTTCCCCGCGGTTCGGGACGGGCGAACCAGACCCTTGCGCTCGTACATGCGCAGGGTCTGCGGATGCACCCCCGCCAGCTCCGCGGCGACGCTGATCACGTACACCGCACGCTGTTCGCCTCGGCCATCGCTGCGCGCGCCGCCCATCGCGCTACCCGCTCACCCCGAGGCCGGCCCGCGGGGAGCCCTGCGCCTCGTTCAGCCGCTCGAGCAGTTCCTTCTGCTCGTGCGAGAGCCTCTTCGGCACGTCGACGTTCACGGTCACCAGCAGGTCGCCGTGGCCGCCCTTCGGCTTCGGAGCGCCCTTGCCGCGGACGCGGAACGTCTTGCCGCTCTCGGTCCCCGCCGGGACCTTCAGCTTGACGGGTCCGTTGAGGGTGGGGACCTCGACCTGAGCGCCCAGCGCGAGCTCGGGGTACGTGACGGGCAGGTCCAACGTGAGGTCCGAACCCCTCCGGCCGAACACCGGATGCGGCCGGACGTGGACGACCACGTACAGATCGCCGGCCGGCGCTCCCGGCTCACCGCCTTCGCCGCGACCGCCGACCTTGATCCGCTGGCCGTCGCGGACGCCGGCCGGGATCTTGACCGAGAAGCGCCGGGTCTGCCGGACCGTCCCGGTGCCGTGACACTCGTGGCACGGATGCTCGATCACCTGACCGCTGCCGGAGCACCGAGGGCAGGTGCGCGAGACCGAGAACATGCCCTGGTTCACCGCCACGGCGCCGGTGCCGCCGCACTCGGGGCACACCGTCGGACTGGTCCCCGGTTCCGCGCCCGAACCGCCGCAGACGGGGCAGGGCGCCGGACCCTTGATCTGGATCGGGACGGTCGTGCCCTGCATCGCCTCGTCGAACGACAGCGTCACCTCGGTCTGCAGGTCGGCGCCACGGGCCGGCTCGCGTCGCCGGCCACGCCGGCCACCGCCTCCACCTCCGCCGCCGAAGAGCCCGCCGAACAGATCGCCCAGATCGCCGACGTCGAAGCCCTCGGGGAAGCCCTCGACACGGACGCGCTGCCCTCCTGGTCCGGACGTGTACGTGTACCCGCCGGGCGACCCGGCCGCGCCGCGACCCCCGAAGCCGCCCCGTCCGAAGCCGGACGCGACCATGTCGCGGACCTGGTCGTAGTTCGTACGCTTCTCCGGGTCGCCCAGCACGTCGTAGGCCGCGGAGATCTCCTTGAACCGTTCCTCGGCGGAAGGATCGCTGTGGTTCGCATCCGGATGGTGCTTCTGCGCGAGCTTCCGGTAGGCCTTCTTGATCTCGGCCTCGGACGCGTTCTTCGGAACCCCCAGCACCTGGTAGTAGTCCTTGTCGAACCACTCCTGCCGGATGTCCTTCGGGTCCACCTACCCCTCCCCGCGATGCACCTTCACGCCGGCAGGACGCAGAACCTTGCCCTTGAACGTGTAGCCCTCACGCATGATCTCGGAGACGACGGGATCGCCATCGCCGTCACCCGTTTGGATCAACGCCTCGTGGAGCGTCGGATCGAACGGCTCGCCGAGCGCGTCGATCCGCGCGAGCCCTTCGTTCCGAAGGGTGTCGAACAGCTTCGCGTACACGAGCTCGAACCCCTTCAGGTACGGCTCGAACTCCGGCGCCTGCTCGCCGTGGAGCATCGCGAGCTGGAACTCGTCCAGGACCTCGAGCAGCTGCGTCACGAGGCGCTCGGAGGCCCGTTCGATCGCGTGCGTCTGATCCTTCAGCATCCGCTTGCGCGCGTTGTCGAAATCCGCGGACAGACGGTGGAGCTGATCGCGGTACTCGGCCACCTCGGCCCGAGCGGCCTCCAGCTCACCCGCCTCCGCGGAGGGCGGGACGACGGTCTCGGGCGCTCGCTGCGACCCGGCCAGAGCCTCGGCCTTTCCCTCGTCCGGAGGGGCCGCGGCCGTCGGCGCGGCGGCCGCGGCCCCTCCGTCCACCGGGACGCGACGGCGATCGGTCACGCGCACGCGATGGCGCGGCGGCCCGTGGCCCTCTCCGTCCGGTCGCGTCTCGTGATCGGTCATCCCTCTGCCTTCACCGTGATCTTGCGGGGCTTTGCCTGTTCGGCCTTCGGCACCTCGATCGTGAGGATGCCCTTGTCGAACGACGCCTGGATGCGCTCGGCGTCCGCCGTCGACGGCAGCGACAGCGAGCGCACGAACTGCCCGTAGCGACGCTCGACGCGGTGGAACGAGTCCTCATCCACCTCGGAGTAGAACTTCCGCTCCCCGCGCACGGTCAGCGTGGAGTCCTCCACCGAGACGTCGACGTCCTCGGCCGCGATCCCCGGCAACTCCAGGGTCACGACGAACCGGTCCTCGGTCTCGTAGATGTCGAGCGGGGGAACCCACGCTCCACCGGTGCCGGAGCCGGCCTCACCCGCATACGTGCGGCCGAACAACCGGTTCAGCTCGTTCTGGATGCTCATCAGGTCCCGGAAGGGATCCCAACGTGCCATGGCCACTACGACGCACCTCCTTCCTCGACGATCTCTCCCTCGACCACGTCGCCGTCGGACGGACCCGCCGACGCCGGCCCTTCGTCACCGGAGCCGTCCGCTTGCGCGGCGCCTCCGGCCGCAGCCTCGCCGGACGACGCCTGCGCCTGCTGCTGCGCGTACATCGCCTGGCCGATCTTCTGGAACGCGGCCATCGCCGCCTCGGTCGCCCGCTTGATGCGATCGACGTCCTCGCCCTTCAGCGCTTCCTTCAGATCGCCGTTCGCGGCCTCGACGGCCTGCCTCTCCTCGGGCGGCACCTTGTCCCCGTACTCGGAGAGCGCCTTGTCGATCTGGTAGGTCAGGCTGTCGGCCTGGTTGCGCGCCTCGGCCGTCTCCCGCCGCTGGTGGTCCTCCGCGGCGAAGGCCTCGGCCTCCTTCTGCATCTTCGCGATCTCGTCCTTCGACAGCGCCGTGCCGCCGGTGATCGTCATCTGCTGCTCCTTGCCGGTGGCGAGATCCTTGGCGCTGACGTTCACGATCCCGTTCGCGTCGATGTCGAACGCCACCTCGATCTGCGGCACACCGCGTGGCGCCGGCGGGATCCCGATCAGCTGGAACTTGCCCAGCGAACGGATCCCCGGCGAGTACGTCGTCTCGCCCTCGCCCTGGAGCACGTTGATCTCGACCGTGGTCTGGTTGTCCGCCGCGGTCGTGAAGATCTCGGAGCGCCGCGTGGGGATCGTGGTGTTGCGTTCGATCATCCGCTGCACGATGTTGCCGAGCGTCTCGACGCCCAGCGACAGAGGAGTGACGTCGAGGAGCAGGATGTTCTTCACGTCGCCCTTGAGGACGCCCGCCTGGATCGCGGCGCCGATTGCCACGACCTCGTCCGGGTTCACGCCCTTGTGCGGCTCCTTGCCGCCGGTCAGGTTCTTGACCAGCTCCTGGATCATCGGCATCCGCGTCGAACCACCGACCAGGATCACGTGGTCGATCGCGCTGGCGTCCTTGCCCCAGTCCTTGATCGCCTGGTCGAAAGGACCCTTGCAGCGATCGACGAGATCGGCGGTCATGCGCTCGAACTCCGCCCGCGAGAGCTTCTGCTCGAGGTGCAGCGGACCGTCGGGCCCGGCGCTGACGAACGGCAGGTTGATCGAGGTCTCGGTCACCTGCGACAGCTCGATCTTCGCCTTCTCCGCGGCCTCCTTCAGCCGCTGCATCGCCATCTTGTCCTTCGCCAGGTCGATCCCGTAGGCGTTCTTGAACTCCGTCACGAGCCAGTCGATGATCCGCTGATCCCAGTCGTCGCCGCCGAGGTGCGTGTCGCCGTGGGTCGCCTTGACCTCGAACACGCCCTCGCCCAGCTCGAGCAGCGAGACGTCGAACGTCCCGCCGCCGAGGTCGAACACCAGGACGATCTGGTCGTGCTCCTTGTCCAGGCCGTACGCGAGCGCTGCCGACGTCGGCTCGTTGATGATCCGGAGCACCTCGAGCCCCGCGATCTGCCCGGCCTCCTTCGTGGCCTGGCGCTGCGAGTCGTCGAAGTACGCCGGAACGGTGACGACGGCCTCGGTGACCGTATCGCCGAGGTAGGCCTCCGCATCGCGCTTGAGCTTCGTCAGGATCTGCGCGGAGATCTCCTGCGGGGTCCACTTCTTGCCGTCGATGTCGAGGGTCCAGTCCTTGCGACCCATCTCACGCTTGATCGATCGGATCGTGCGATCCGGGTTGGTGATGGCCTGACGCTTCGCGACCTCACCGACCAGGATCTCGCCGTTCTTGCTGAACGCGACCACCGACGGGGTGATCCGGGACCCCTCGGCGTTCGGGATCACCACGGGCTCGCCGGCCTCCATCGTCGAGATCACCGAGTTCGTGGTGCCCAGGTCGATCCCTACTGCCTTCGGCATGCGCCTCCTCCTCCGTTCCCTGTTGTCCTTGACGTGCGAACCGTCGGAAACTTGAGTCTATTCCTGTCAAGATTCAGATGTCGACCCGGGCCGCCACGATCCGATCGGATCCTGTTCCGTCACCCGCAACGGGATGGACGGAACCTGCCGTTCACCTGCATCTCAGGTTCGGGCGTACGCTTCACGCGCGATGACCGGCCGGACGAACACGATGCGGATCCTGGTGGTCGACGACGAGCCGGCGGTACGCGAGGCGCTCGATCGCGCGCTGCGCCTGGAAGGTTACGAGGTGGAGCTCGCCGCCGACGGGCGCGAGGCCCTGGAACGCCACGATGCGACCCGGCCCGACGCGATCGTCCTCGACGTCCTCATGCCCGAGCTGGACGGCATCGAGACGACGCGCCTGCTCCGAAGGAGCGGTGACCGGACGCCCATCCTGATGCTGACCGCGCGCGACACCGTGGCCGATCGCGTCGCCGGCCTCGACGCCGGCGCGGATGACTACCTCGTCAAGCCGTTCGCGCTCGACGAGCTCCTCGCGCGGCTGCGAGCCCTGCTCCGCCGCACCACACCCGGTGCCGACGACCAGCCGCTGGTGTTCGCCGACCTGACCCTGGACCCCGTGACGCGAACCGGCCGCCGGGGGGATCGGTCGTTCACCCTGACCAGGACCGAGTACCTGCTGCTCGAACTGCTGATGCGCAACCCGAAGCGGGTCCTCACGCGGGAGCAGATCTTCGATCGCGTGTGGGGATACGACTTCGGTCCGTCGTCGAACTCGCTCGAGGTCTACGTCGGCTACCTCCGGCGCAAGCTGGAGGAAGCGGGCGAGCCGCGCCTGATCTTCACGGTCCGTGGCGTCGGCTACGCGCTCCGGGAGGTGTGAGCAGGTGACGTTCCGGGGACGCCTGACGGCCGCGGCCGCGCTCGCGGTGGCGATCGCGATCCTGCTCGCGTCGGGGGTCATCTTCCTCGTCGTTCGCCACGAGCTGCGCGGCGGCGTCGACGCGTCGCTCGAGCAGCTCGCGAACTCGGCGATCGTGCGGATGCGGCCCGGCGAGGTTCGCGTGACGCTTCCGCCGTCCGCGTTCGGCGGCGCCACGGGATACGCCCAGGTCATCATGCCGAACGGCGCGATCCGGTTCGGCGGCGGCCAACCGATCCCACCCTCGGAGGCCGCGCGACGGGTCGCCGCCCATGCCCAGGATGCGGTCCTCGAGGACACGACCGTCGACGGGATCCACCTCCGCGTCTACACCATGCCGCTGCCACAGGACGCCGCGCTGCAGATCGCACGGCCGTTGACCGAGATCGACGACGCGCTCCGACGGCTCGCGGCGATCCTCGGCGCCGTGGGCGTCGTCGGCGTCGCGCTGGCGGCCGCGCTGGGGTTCGCGGTGTCACGGACCGCCGCCCGACCGATCACGAACCTCACCGAGGCAACCGAGCACGTGACCCGAACCGGCGACCTCTCACGGCGGATCGAGTCGACCGGTGACGACGAGGTCGGCCGGCTCGCCGCCAGCTTCAACCAGATGCTCGAGGCGCTCGAGACGTCACAGGAGGCGCAACGCCGCCTGGTGGCCGACGCCTCGCACGAGCTCCGGACGCCGCTCACCAGCCTGCGGACGAACATCGAGGTGCTGGCGGGCGGCAAGGAGATGGCCGGCGCCGACCGCGAACGCCTCCTGATCGACGTCCGCGCCCAGATCGCGGAGCTCAGCGCCCTCGTCGGCGACCTGGTGGAGGCCGGCCGCGGCGACCAACCGAGCGCCATGGCGCAGGACGTTCGGCTCGACGAGCTCGCCCGAGCGGCGATCGCTCGGGTGACCGCGCGCGCCGACGCGCGCCGGATCCGGTTCGTCGAGGACCTCGACCCGACGCTCGTCCAGGGCGTCCCCGATCGGCTCGAGCGCGCGATCGTCAACCTGCTCGACAATGCGGTGAAGTTCAGCCCGGATGGCGCGACCGTCGAGGTTCGCGTGAACGACGGCGAGCTCACGGTCCGCGACCAAGGTCCTGGCATGTCGGAGAAGGATCTCCCGCACGTGTTCGAGCGCTTCTACCGCTCGGACGCGGCTCGCGGTACGCCGGGCTCCGGCCTCGGACTCGCGATCGTCGACCAGGTGGCGCGGTCTTCCAACGGCTCGGTGACGGCGGAGAACGCCGAAGGCGGGGGCGCCGCGTTCCGCCTGCGGCTCCCCGTCGATGGGGTCGCAACGGAGGAGCCCGCCATCCCGGCCGGCTTGCCGCTCATCGAGACACGTCCATAGACTCGCGGCTTGACCGTGCCGCGCCTCGCGTTCCGCCCCGCCCTGGCCGCCCTCGAGACGAGAGGGGTCATCGGCGCCATCGTGCTGGCGGCGCTGCTGATCGCCGCCGTCGTGCTGTTCGGCACGCGGACGCGGACGCTCACCGGACTGGTTCGCCTGGGCCAGCCCGCCGATCGCTTCTCCGACGTGCCGAAGCGCGTCGAGCTCGAAGCGACGGTCGTGCTCGGGCAGCGCAAGCTCTTCCAGCGCTTCCTGCCGGGCCTGATGCACGCGTTCATCTTCTGGGGCTTCCTCGTCCTGCTCACGACGATCGTCGAGGCGATGGGCGAGGTGGTGACCCCGGGCTTCGCGATCCCGTTCGTCGGGCGATCGGCGTGGCTCGGCCTGATCCAGGACGTGTTCGCCGCGCTGGTCCTGGTGGGGGTCGCGATCGCGTTCTACATCCGGAAGGTCCAGCGGCCCGACCGGTTCAAGGGCTCGCATCTGCGCGAGGGCGACTACATCCTGCTGTGGATCGCCGCGATCATCGTGACCCTGTTCGTGATCAAGGCGACGTCGATCGCCGCCACCGGCGCGTCGCCGGAGCCGGCTGCATGGACCCCGATCTCGAACGGCCTGTCGAACGCGTTCTCCGGTCTGTCGCCGTCGGCGCTCGACGCCGTGCACGACGCGGCCCTCTGGGCGCACATCGTGCTGATCCTCGCGTTCCTCGTCTACGTCCCGCGGTCCAAGCACCTGCACATCTTCGCCAGCGAGCCGAACGTCTACTTCTCGAACACGAGGGCGCGGGGGAAGCTCCGGCCGCAGAAGATCGACCTGGAGAAGCTCGAGGAGGGCGACCTGGTGCTCGGCGCGGGGACGCTCGAGGACCTCACGTGGAAGGAGATCCTCGATACCTACGCATGCACCGAATGCGGGCGGTGCCAGAACGCGTGCCCGGCCTGGAACACGGGCAAGCCGCTGTCGCCGAAGCTGCTGATCATGAACCTGCGCGACCACGCGTTCGACCAGGGCGAGAAGCTCCTGGCGGCGCAGCGGACGAAGGACGGTGGCGCGAACGGCGGCTCAGGAGTGGCGAAGGTCGCCCTGAACCCCGACGTCGTCGACGACGAGGTGATCTGGTCGTGCGTCACCTGCGGCGCGTGCATGCAGGAGTGTCCGGTCAACATCGAGCATGTGGACCACATCGTCGATATGCGCCGGTACCTCGTGCAGGCGGAATCGCGGTTCCCGCAGGAGGCGGGGGCGCTCCTGCGGAACCTGGAGTCGTCCAGCAACCCGTGGGGTCAGCCGCAGTCGCAGCGGGCGGCGTGGGCGAAAGACCTCGACGTGCGGATCGTGCAGCCCGGCGACACCGATCTGCCCGAGTACCTCTACTGGGTCGGGTGCGCCGGTTCGTTCGACGAGCGGGCGAAGAAGATCACGCAGGCGCTCGCGCAGGTGTTGGCGGTCGCGGGCGTGTCGTTCGGCATCCTCGGCCCGCAGGAGCTGTGCACCGGCGACCCGGCGCGGCGCATCGGCAACGAATACCTGTTCCAGACGCTCGCGGAGCAGAACGTCGAGACGCTGAACGGGCTCGGGGTGACGAAGATCGTGGCGAACTGCCCCCACTGCTTCAACACGCTGCGCAACGAGTACCCCGACTACGGGGGTACGTACGAGGTGATCCACCACACCGAGCTGCTCGGCCGGCTGATCGCCGAAGGGCGGCTGGCGCCGGCCACGGCCGTCGAGGATACGCTCACCTACCACGACCCCTGCTACCTGGGGCGGCACAACCAGATCTACGACGCGCCGCGTGACGTGTTCGCCAAGATCCCCGGACTGTCCACCGTCGAGATGCACCGGAACAAGCAGCGTGGGTTCTGCTGCGGCGCCGGTGGCGCGCGGATGTGGATGGAGGAGCGCCTCGGGAAGCGGATCAACGTCGAACGCACGGACGAGGCGCTGGCGACCGGCGCAGGGTCGCTGGGCGTGGCCTGTCCCTACTGCATGATCATGCTCGACGACGGCGTGAAGCAGCGCGGCGAGGAGATGAGGGTGCTCGACGTCGCGCAGGTGGTCGCCGCCTCGGTCGGCGTCGGGTCGACGCAGTCATCGCCGCCTGCGCCGCCTCCGGTGGCTCCGGCGGACGACCCGCCCAACGCCTAGGCGAAGCCGCCCAGGTACGGGACCCCGCGGCGCGGGGTGCGTCGTTCGGCGGGCAGTCAAGGCGGGCTCCCAGCCAGCCGATACCCACGTCATGGAGCATCCCGAGGACGCGTGGCCGCTCCGAGTGGCCCATTCGCTGCACGACGGTCCTATGCAGACCATAGTGAGCGTCGCGCTCGAGCTGGATGGACTGGCGCGTGCGACCGGATCGGACTCGCCACCGCCCGCGGACGAGATCCGAGCGACCCTCGAGCGGCTCCGCGCAGCGAGCCAGCAAGCCACGGCTGAGATCCGCGCGATCGTCCGAGAGCTGTCGGAGGACGGGAGTGACCGGGACGCGGTGGGGTTCGCGCCACAGATCGCACATCGGAACGGGTCGGGGGATCCGCGGGACGAGGGGCGGGACGCCGTCAACGCGGCGTCAGAGAGGTGACATCGTGAGGATCCTCCTGGTCGACGACCATACGCTGGTCCGCAAGGGGCTCTCGCAGCTCCTGTACTCGTGCATGGACGGCGCCGAGGTCATCGAGGCCGGCGACGCCGACGAGGCCGCGGGACTGCTCGCGAAGGAGCCGTTCGACGTGGCGCTCGTCGACATTCGGATGCCCGGCCGAGGTGGGCTCGACCTGCTGCGCGAGATCCGTTCGACGTGGCCGAGCGTGCCCGTGATCATCGTGACGAACTACGACAACCCCGAGTACGTGAAGGCCGCGATGGCGGAAGGGGCCGCAGGGTACCTGCTGAAGGACTCGACCCCGGCGGACCTCTCACAGGCGATCACGGTGGCGGTCTCCGGCGCCGGGAACGTCCTGTCGGCGAGGGCCATCCGGAACCTCTTCGACGGCTCCGACGCGATGGCGAACGGCTCCCGCCACGGGTATCACCGTGGGACCGAGGCCGGCCTCACCCGGCGCGAGGCCGACATCCTCGAGCTGCTGGCCGGTGGGAATTCGAACCGCGAGATCAGCCGCGCGCTGTTCCTCTCCGAGAAGACCGTCAAGGCGCACCTCGCCTCGGTGTTCCGCAAGCTCGGCGTGTCGAACCGCACCCAGGCCGCGATGATGGCGATCTCGATGGGGATCGGCGAGATCCCCGGCCAGGGCGGCCTCACCGGGTCGAACGGCCGCGCCGCCGTCTGAGCGCCCCGCTGGCCAGATCCGCGCCGCCCGCGGTCCACCCCGCGTTGGTAGCATGAGGGCCGTTCCGCGGGTGTGGTTCAATGGCAGAACGCAAGCTTCCCAAGCTTGAGACGGGGGTTCGATTCCCCTCACCCGCTCCCGTCCCGGTCGACGGCATGGCCGTCAGGGCCGCTGTTTCGCGGGCATCACCAGGACGATCACGACGTGATCAGCGGGAAGAACACGGCCAGGATGCCCCATAGGATCGGGCTGTACCCCTTGCTCCGGGCGATCGTGGCCGTGAGGAAGATGAAGGCCAGCCAGAAAAGTACGAAGAGCCCTTCCCACCACATGAACGCCGCGATCATCGTTTGCCCCTTTCACCGGCGGGTCCCGCATCATGGTGCCACGGCTCCTCCGTGGCCCGGGGACGTCCGCCGCGGGGGTCCGCCTTCGACGGCAGTGGCCTATGGCCGGCCGAACGCCCCCACGAGCCCGGCGATCCCGACGACGGCGAGGACCGCTCCGATCGCCACGTTCCGCCAGACGCGCGCGGGGATGGGCGGTCGCGGCTGCCGCTTCCCGGTTCGGCGTTCCACCACGCCGGGACGCACGAGCGCCCAGATGCTCCCGCCCGCGAGCGCGGCACCGACGCCGATCACGAACTCCCATCCCAGCTGACCGAGCGGCAGGAGGCCACCGTCCGCCAGCGCGGCGAACGACGTCACGCTCGGCTCTTCGGGCCGTCGGAACCGGCCGGCGTACCGAGGAACAGCGGCGCCGTGGGGCACAGGTCGGCGAGCGGGCAGTCCTCGCAGTGCGGGCGGGACGGCTTGCAGATCTCGCGGCCGAGCCGGATCAGGCCGACGTGGATCGGGACGCGGAGCTTCGGGGGGACCGCCTGCTCCATGAGCCGATGCGCCGCGGCGGCGTCGATCCGTTCGCCGAAGAACCCCAGGCGTTTCGCGACGCGGAACACGTGCGTGTCGACGGGGATCGCGTCGCGACCGAGCGCGAAGGCCAGGACGCACGCGGCCGTCTTCGGACCGACGCCGGGCAGCGAGAGCAGGTAGTCGGTGACCTCGCGGTCCGAGGCGGCGTTCATCCAGGAGAGGTCGAACGAGCCGCTCGCGCTCGCGGACGCGATGCAGGATCGCGAGGATCCGAGGCGCCTTCGTGTTCGCCAGACCTCCGGGCCGGATCACGTCCGCAAGTTCGGGCTCCGAGGCCGAGGCCAGCGCCTCCCACGTCGGCTATCGGTCGCCGCATCGCCTCGAACGCCCGCTCGCTGTTCAGATCGCTCGTGTTCTGCGACAGCACCGTGAGGATCAACTCCTCCATCGGGTCCCATCGCCGCGGGGGCTCGAGCGGGCCGAACCGGCGCTCGAGGCGGGAGACCATCTCGCGGATGCGGGTCGGCGTGGGAGGGGACGGGGGCGGCGGCCCGACCGGTGGCGGGTGAGGGAGCGGCGTCGGTCATGACTGGGGGACGAGCCTACCGGCGGGGTCGCTCAGAACCCCTTCGCGATGTTGACGGAAGCGCGTGAGGTGCGGCTGGAAGGTGAGCTGCACTGTCGCCGTCGGGCCGTTGCGGTGCTTCGCCACGATGATGTCGGCGACGTTCTTCTTCGCCAGGTCCTCGCTGGAATCGTCCCGGTGGATGAACATCACGATGTCGGCGTCCTGTTCGAGCGAACCGCTCTCACGGAGGTCGGAGAGCTGCGGTCGCTTGTCGGCTCGAGTCTCCGGGTTGCGGTTCAGCTGGGACACCGCGACGACGGGGATCTCGAGCTCCTTGGCGAGGAGCTTCAGCGAACGGCTGATCTCGGCGACCTCCTGCTGGCGGCTCTCGGTCCGCATGTGGCCGGACATCAGCTGGAGGTAATCGACGATGATGAGCCCGAGGTTCCCCCTCGACTTCAGCCGGCGGGCCTTGGCGCGGATGTCGACGATGCTCACGTTGCCCGAGTCGACGATGAACAACGGCGCCTCGTGGAGGACCTCCGCGGCCTCGACGATGTGGGTCCAGTCCTCGGCGGCGACGCGCGCCGTCGCGGATCTTGTCCCACGGCACCTTCGATTCGGCGCACAGCAGGCGCATCCCGATCTCGAACCGCGACATCTCGAGGGAGAACATCACGACGGACGAGCCGGGATGGACGTGGTCACCCATCGCGACGTTGCGGGCGAGGTTCGTCACTAGCGACGACTTGCCCACTCCGGGACGCGCCGCGACGATGATCAGGTTGCCGGCCTGCAGGCCCGAGAGCAGCTCGTCCAGATCGTGGAACCCCGTCGGCACCCCCGCGAACGCGCTGTCGCGCTGCTGGATGTGCTCGAGCTGCAGGAGGCTGTCGTCGACGAGGTCGCGCATCCGGACGACCTCTTCCTTCTCGTTCTGGCGCGCGACGGCGTAGATCAGCGTCTCGGCCTCGTCGGCGGCCTTCTTCGGATCGTCGGGGATCGCGTACGCGTTCGCCATGATCTCGCGACGAGGCCTCGATCAGCCGGCGGAGGAGCGCGTTGTCCGCCACGATCCGGGCGTAGTACGCGGCGCTGGCCGGCGTTGGGACCTGATTCGACGAGGTTGTAGACGGCTAGAGGCGCCGCCGACCTCGTCCAGCCCACCACGGCGCTTCAGCTCCTCGACCGCGGTGATCGCGTCGACCGGCTCGCCCCGTGCGTAGATCGCGAGGACGGCCTCGATAGATCCGTTGATGCGCCGGTCGGTAGAAGTCCGCGGCATGGACGGATCTCGACGACGGCCGCGATCGCCTCCCCCGAGAGCATCATCGAGCCGATGACCGACTCCTCGGCCTCGACGTTGTTCGGCGGAACGCGCTCCGGCCGCGATCCGCCGGACCTCCTCAGCGGTCCTGGACACTCCCCGACCCCCCTTCGAAGGTCGAGAGCCTCTCCGATGCCCGCTGTGCAGAACAACGCCCAGAGGGTGGGGAGAACGTGCGGATAACGGCCGGACCAGCGCCGACGCCGGTGAGAAGAAGAGCGTCAATTCTCGCGTCGGAGCCAATATCGAACATACGTTCGGAACGCTACCACGGCGCTCCGACACGCGTCGACCCGTCCGTGCGGTGCCTACTCCCCGACGACCTCGACCGCGACGGACGCGTTGACCTCGGGATGCAGATGCACCTGGACCTCGTGGGTTCCCACGCTTCGGATCGGCTCCTCGAGCCGAACCTGCTTGCGGTCCACGATGACGCCCGCCTTCGAGATCTCCGTGGCCACGTCGCCGGCGGTCACGCTGCCGAAGAGCCGACCGTCCTCACCGGCGTGCACGGTGAGCCGCAGCGGCGAGGCGGCCAACTGCGCCGCGACCGCCTCGGCCTCAACCCGGTCCTTCTCGATTCGGTCACGATGCGCCTTGGACAGGCGCTCCGCGTGGCGGGCCCCGCCCTTGGTCGCGACGACCGCCATCCCCCGGGGGATCAGGAAGTTCCGGGCGTACCCGTCCTTGACCGTCGACGAGGTCGCCCGGCGCGCCGAGCTTGTCGACCTCGCGCTGCAGGATGACCTTCATCGCGTCGTAGTACGGGCAGCAGGGCCATCTCGCGGGCGTTCTTGACGGCCGTGGCCACGTCACGCTGGTGCTGCGACGCAGTTGCCGGTCACCCGGCGCGAGCCGGATCTTGCCCGCGCTCCGAGACGAACTTGCGCAGCAGGAGACGTCCTTGTAGTCGACGTAGGTCGATGTGGTCCTTGCAGAAGATGGCAGAACTTCTTCTTCTGCTTCTTCTGCCAGCCCTTCTCGTCCTTCTCCCTGCGCGCTTCGCTCTGGAACTTCGGCATACGCGTTCGCTCCTCCTCGGTCGAACCTCCGGCGCCGACCGGGACCGTGGGCCGCTCCAGTCGCCGCCCTTGCCCTGGCGCTCGGCTTGGCCGTCGCCCACTTCAGGCTGGGCCCGACCTCGTCGGCCTCGATCTCGATCTTGCGTGCGCTTCTCACCCTCGGGCGTCTCCCACGAGTTCGTGCGGAGCCGCCCGACCACGATCACCCTGGATGCCCTGCGTCAGGGACTCGGCGACGTTCTCGGCGAGCGTGCCGCCACGCCGTCACGTCGAAGAACGACGTCTCGGCGTCGCTGCCACTGGCCGGACTCGTCCTGTGACGCGGCGGCTGACCGCCACGCCGAACTTCACGAGCGCCGCGCCGTTCGGCGTGTACCGCAGCTCCGGGTCCCGGGTGAGGTTCCCCACGATCATGATCTGGTTCTCGTTCGCCATCCCAGCTCCACCTTCCTACGAAGAGGGGAAGGTCCCTTCGGCTCTCGCGAGCCTTACTCCGAAACCTCGGGCTCGTCCGCATCCGACGCCTCCTCGGCGACCGATGCGTCCGGGCCCGACGGGGTCACCGGCGCCGTCGTCGTCGCCGATCCCGCCGCGACGCCCGCAGGCACCTTCACGGGCCCCTTGCGCTTGCGCGGCTCGGGCTTCGTCGTGACCTTGAACCGAACGACCTCGTCGGCCAGATGCAGGACCCGCTCGAGCTCGGTGATGCTCGTCGGATCCGCCGTGATGTCCACGACGATGTACACACCCTCGGTGTGCTTGTCGATCTCGAAGGCCAGCCGCCGGCGGCCCCAGACGTCGGTGTTCGTCACCTCACCGTCTGACTCGCCGATGACCTTGGAGATCCGCTCCACGACGCCGTTCACGACCGCGTCGTCGGCCTCGGCGGGCAGGATGAGCATGACCTCGTACTTCCGCATTCCACCTCCTCTGGACTGGACGGCCCCCATGGGGAGCAGGAGTGGCGGTCCATGCTAGCAGCCGCGCCGGTCGCGGCCGCCGCATCTGTCCTGTCGAGCGAACGGTACACCCTGGCACCGACACGCCCGACCGGCTCTCGCTTCCCGGCGGTCCTTCGATCGACCTTCACGGGTTCCGGCGTAGACTGAGGCGCGACAGAGCCGTGCACTTCGACGCGAGGAGGCGCGAGCCATGACCGTCACCGTCCGCGACATCCGGGCCTTCAAAGAGCGCGGGGAACGCTTCGCGATGCTCACCGCGTACGACGTCCCCACCGCCAGCATCCTCGACGAGGCCGGGATCCCGGTCCTGCTGGTGGGCGACTCGCTCGCCCAGAACGTCCTCGGGTACGAGACCACCCTCCCCGTGACGATGGAAGAGATGCTCCATCACACGAAGGCCGTCTCCCGCGGCGCGACGAACGCGCTCCTCGTCGGCGACATGCCGTTCCTCTCGTACCAGACCTCCCTCGAGGACGGGATCCGCAACGCTGGCCGCTTCCTGAAGGAGGGCGGCGCGCACGCGGTGAAGATCGAGGGCCCGATGGACGCGCTCGCCCACGCCCTGGTCGACCGCGGCATCCCGGTGATGGGCCACCTCGGGCTCACGCCCCAGTCCGTCCACGCGATGGGCGGCTACCGGGTCCAGGGCAAGACCGATCACGACGCGCAGCGGTTACTGGTCGAGGCCGAACACATGTCGAAGGCGGGCGCGTTCGCGATCGTCCTCGAGGGCATCCCGAGCGAGGTCGCCCGCCAGATCACGGACGCCGTCGACGTCCCGACGATCGGGATCGGCGCCGGCCCGCACTGCGACGGCCAGGTGCTGGTGCTCACCGATCTGCTCGGGCTCGGCACCGGGCCGCAGCCGAGGTTCGCCAAGGCGTACGTGGACCTGCGTTCGGAGATCACGCGCGCCGTCGTCGCGTTCAAGGACGACGTCGCGGCCGGAACGTTCCCCGACGACGCGCACTCGTACCACTAGGCGCCGCCGGTCGAGGTCGAGCGCGAGGGGCGAGCTCGTCGGCGAACCCCGTCCATCACGGGGTTCCTCGCGAGCTTCGGTCCCAACGGCGGAGCCGTCGCCGATAATGCAGCCCGTGGCGCGGTCGAGCGGTACACGGGCGGCGGCTTCGGTCTCCCTGGTCACGGTCCTCGCCGCGACCCTGGTGACGCTGGGCGTCGGCCTCGCGCTGAAGGCGCCGTGCGCCTCCGGATCGTGGACGGACGGGCGCCAGTACAAGCACCTGTGCTACTCGGACATCGTCCCCCTGTACGGCACCGAGCACCTCGAGGGCGGCCGGCTCCCGTTCATCGACCGGTGCCCCGACGACGCGGGGTTCCAATGCGACGAGTACCCGGTCATCACGATGTGGTTCATGCGCCTGGCGGCGTGGATCGGCCACGGCTACGGCGGCTTCTTCTGGGCGAACGTGTTCCTGCTCGCGGTCGCGGCGCTGGTCACCACCTGGGCGCTGTACCGGATGGTCGGGGCGAGAGCCCTGTACTTCGCAGCGGCGCCGACGTTGCTGATCTACGGCTTCATGAACTGGGACCTGCTCGCCGTGGCGCTCGCGACGGTCGGCACCCTCGTGTTCTTCCGTCGCAGGGACGCACCGGCCGGAGCGCTCCTCGGGCTCGGGGCCGCGGCGAAGTTCTTCCCGGGGCTCCTGGTGATCCCCTTCGCGCTCACGCGCCTGCGCGAGGGGAAGGCGCGCGCTGCCAGCCTCGTCGTCGTGACCGCGGCGGGCGCATGGATCGTGGTGAACCTCCCGTTCGCGCTGGCGGCGCCCCACGGATGGTCCACCTTCTTCCGGTTCAACGCGCAACGCCCGGTCGATTGGGACAGCCTGTGGTTCGTCGTCTGCCAGCGTCAGCATGCCTATGCGGGGTGCGCCTGGACCAGTGGTTTGATCAACGTGGAGTCGATCGGGCTGTTCATCGCGGTAGCGTGCGTCCTGTGGTTCGCCCGGTCGGCGCGGGAGCCGCGCTTCCCCGCCTGGACGTTCGCCTTCCCGCTGCTCGTGGCGTTCCTGCTGACGAACAAGGTCTACTCGCCGCAGTACGGGCTGTGGCTGCTCCCCTGGTTCGCGCTCGCGCTGCCGAACCCGACGCTGTTCGTGTTGTTCGAACTCTCCGACGTCGCCGTGTTCCTGACCCGGTTCCTGTGGTTCGGCCGGCTCGCCGCGGACAGCGGTGACCAGGCGTTCGCCGGGTTCCACGGCCCACCGCTCGGGGCGTTCGAGTTCGCGGTGGTGATCCGGGCGCTCGTGCTGATCGCGTGCCTGGTCGCTTGGGTCCTCGGCGAACGTGGCCGACATGCGCCCCGGTCTCGGGACGCCCCGGCCGACGAGGACCCCGAGTTGCTCGAGGTATCGACGTGAAGACGAGGCCGATGAGCATCGGCGACGCGGACCTGTCCGGGACGCTCGGCGAGGTCCGCCTGCGCGACGGGCTGGGCTACGGGCTCCTGGTCTTCATCGCCGTCCGGGTGGGGCTGTCGATCGTGGCGCTCGTGGCCACCGCCGTGCTGCCGCACGCGGCGAACCTGCAGGCGTCCCCCGACTCGGTCGTCCCGTCCCCGGCGAGCGTCCCGGGCTGGCCAGCCCACCTGTTCACGCCGGGCTGGCACAACCTCGTGACCGCATGGGAGCGGTTCGACGCGCTCTGGTACCTGCGGATCGCTGCGCACGGCTACGCGAACGGCGACGGGAGCGCGGCGTTCTTCCCCCTGTACCCGCTGGTGACCCGGGGGGTGTCGGTCGTCGTGGGCGGGCATCCGTTGGTGGCCGCGCTGCTCGTGTCGAACGTCTCGTTCGCTGCCGCGCTCGTCGCGATGTACGCGCTGACCCTGCGCGAGACCGGTTCCGAGGACGTGGCGCGCCGCGCGGTCCTGTACCTGGCCGTGTTCCCGACCTCGTTCTTCTTCCTCGCGCCCTACAGCGAGTCGATGTTCCTGCTGCTCGTGGTGCTGACCTTCTGGTTCGTGCGCCAGGATCGCTGGGCGGCCGCCGCCTTCGCCGCGGCGCTCGCCGCCCTCACGCGCAACCTCGGGTTCCTCCTGGCGCTGCCGCTCGCGGTCGAAGCGTGGCAGCGATGGCGAACGACCGGCAAGCGGCTGATCCCCCGGCTGGCGTGGTCCGCCGTGCCGGCGCTGGCCGTGCTCCCCTACCTCGCGTTCTGGAAGCGGTTCTCGGGCGACTGGCTCGCGCCGATCCACCAGGAGACGAACTGGCAACGCGAGCTCGAGAACCCGGTGATCACCCTGGCCAAGGGCACGCACGAGGCGTTCCGGTGGCTCGGCGTCTACGCGGGCGGCTATCACCTGATGGACTGGCTGATCATCCTGCCCGTCCTGGCCGCGGCCGTCTACGTCGTGATGCGCTTCCGGTTGGCCTACGGCGTCTACGTCTGGGTGAGCCTCCTGCCACCCTTGTCGTTCATCTTCATGGGACGGCCGCTCATGTCGCTGCCGCGGTTCACGCTGGCGCTCTTCCCGGTCTTCTGGGCGTTCGCCCGCTGGACCGAGGGCTCGCGCGGGCGCCAGGACGCGGTGCTCGTCTGCTCGTCGGCCCTGCTGGGGATCATGCTGGTGCTGTTCGTCAACTGGTACTACGTCTTCTAGCCGGTCCGGCCTCACCCGGGGGCATCACCCCGACGGTTGCGTCCGTTCGCCCCGAGCGCCCAGAATGCTTCAGAACGGCTGCACCGCGGCCGATGGAGTAGCGACATGCCGATCAGCGTCGTGATCGCCGACGACCACTCGTTGGTGCGTCAGGGGCTGCGCCGCTACCTCGAGATGGCCGGTGACATCGAGGTCCTCGGCGAAGCCTCCAACGGCACCGAGGTCCTCCGCATGATCGAGAACGGCACCGGCGAGCCCGACATCGTGCTGCTCGACATCCGCATGCCCGAGATGGACGGGCTGGAGACGGCGCGCCGTATCCGGGTGGGACACCCGAACGTCGGGATCATCATCCTCACCGCCTACGACGACCGTCAGTTCGTCGTGGAGGCCGTTCGCGCCGGCGCGCGAGGCTACGTGCTCAAGGCACGGGACGCCGAACACCTGATCCAGACGGTTCGACTCGTCGCCGGCGGCAACATGGTGATCGACCCTCAGCTGGTGGTCGCCCTCGCCGAGGAGCTCTCGGTGGCGAGCGAGCGCGACCGCAAGGCCGAGACGCTCACCGCTCGCGAGGTCGAGGTCCTGCAGCTGCTCGCGTTCGGGCACACGAACAAGGACATCGCCGAACAGCTCTTCATCTCGCCGGACACGGTCAAGACGCACCTCGAGCACATCTTCGAGAAGCTCGGGACGTCGGACCGGACGGCCGCCGTCGCCGAAGCGCTCCGCCGCCGCCTGATCGAGTGAGCCCGGGCCGGCGAGGGCCCCGGCCGCCGCGACGATCACCCTGGCACGACCCGGTGTGCCCCGCGCGCGTGGCGAAGGTGTGACTAGCTCGAAGGTCTGAACGAAGACCCCCCGAACTTCCGGTCCTGCCCCCTAAACGGCGGGGGTCCGTCCGGCCGATACATCTGGGGATCATGTCCTCGAGGCAGGGCGTGTCGAGGGCCGCTCCGACGGGGCTGCCCACGGCGGACACTTCCGGGGCCGGCGGGTTCGCGCCGACGCCCCGGGTCCGGCTGCCCCCGATGGGCAGCGGCACGCTCGGCCGCAGGGGAGTCTCCTTCCTCGTGGCGATCTGGCTGATCGCGGCCGGTGTGACGATCGCTGGAGCTTCCCCGGACACGCCGGTCGCGAGCGACATCGGTCCGGTGCCAGGGTTCGCGCTGAGCGCCCTGGCGGCGGCGCTGTCGGCCGCGGCGATCGCGCGGACGCCGAACGCCTGGCCCGGCGCGCGCCTCGCGGCGTGGGGCCTCGCCGCCATCGCCGCGTACCTCCTGCTGGTCGTGACGTCCGCCGACCTGCGCGACGCGATGGCGGGACCGGAGGCGTACGCGATCGGAGCCGCGATGGCGGCCGCCGTCGCGCTGACGGTGGCGATCCGCGACCTCCGCGGACACGCGCGACACGACGTGAGCGAGGTGGGTGCCGACGTGCTGCTGCTCTCGGTCGTCTCCGGGGGATGGGTCTACCTGTTGCTCAGTTCGGTCCCCGGCGCCGGGCCGGTAGGTCATGCGGCGCTCAGCTTCGCGATCGGCGCCGCGGCGGTCCTGATCTTCGCCGTGTGGGCGGTCCTCGCGATGTGGTGGCCGTCGGCGACGCACCTCGCGATGCTCGGCGCCGGCTCGCTGTTCTCGCTGGCGGCGATCGGAGTCGCCTACGGCGAGCGGGTCGCTCCCGCGGGCCGGATCGGTCCCGCCACGCAGCTGCTCATGTTCCTCGCCCTCGCGGGCTTCGCCGTCGTCATCGCGGCCGAGCCGACCCTCGCCCTGGTCCGTCCACCGGTGACGGGCGACCGGGCTCCGGGCGCCAGGATCCGCCCATGGTTGCTGGTGACCTCGCTGGCGGGCGCGTGCGTCTTCCTCGGGACCGCTCTGATCACACGGGCCGGCCTGCATCCCACCGTCGAGAGCACCCTGCTGGTCGCGATAGTCGCCGGCCTCGTCGGCGTCCGGACGCTCCGCAACCAGCGGTCGATGGCGGTGACGAACCGGCGGCTCCAGTCGGCGCTGCGCGAGCGGGAGGAAGCGGTGGCGTCGCTGCGGACCGTGGTCGACGAGCTGGCCGGATCCGAACAACGGCTGCGCGGGCTGTTGGACGCCGCAGTGGACGGGGTCGTCGAGCTGGGTCCGGGCGACATCGTCGTCAGGGCGAACGACGCCTTCCGCGCCATGGTCGGGCTGGATGCGAAGGACGTGATCGGGTGGACCTGGGCCGAGGTGGCCGAGGGCGGCGGCGCGGAAGGGTCCCTGGCCGACCTGCGTGAGTCCGGGCACGCGGTCATCACTTCGGGCGGTCGCACGATCCACCTCGAGGCACGATCGTCGCCCGTGCCCACCGAGCCGCCCGGCACCCTGCTGTTGGTCCGCGATGTGACCGCGAGCAAGGTCGCCGAGCAGACGATCCGGACGCTGTTCCAGTTCCTCCAGGACCGCGACGAGGACCGCACCCGGTACCTCCGTCGAACGAGCGTCGCGATCGAGGCGGAACGCAACAAGATCGCGAGGGACCTCCACGACGGACCGATCCAGGGCGTCGCGGCGGCCTCGCTGTCGCTCGAGGCGGTGCGTCTGATGATCGACGCCGGCCAGCACGACCGGGCCGCCGACGTGCTGGGCGAGATCCAGAGCGAGCTCCGCCAGGAGACCGAGAACCTCCGTCGGTTGATGAGCGACCTGCGGCCGCCGCTGCTGGACGAGCGGGGCCTGATCCCCGCCGTCCGCGACCTCTGCGTGAAGTTCGAGGGATCGACGGGCGTCCGGGTCGAGGTGCAGGCGGCGAGCGACGCGATCGTCCCGAACGAGGTCGAGACGATCGCCTATCGCGTGGTGCAGGAGGCCCTGTCGAACGTCAAGAAGCACGCTCAGGCTCGGAACGTGCTCGTCCGGATCGAAAGCGGGACGGGTTCGCTGGAGGTCGAGGTCCAGGACGACGGGTGCGGGTTCGAAGCCTCCGCGGCGAGGGAGTTCCTGCGGCGGGGGAAGGTCGGGCTCGCCTCGATGCGGGAGCGAACCGAGCTGGGGTCGGGGACCTTCACGCTTCGGAGCCGTCAGGGGGCCGGGACGGTCGTGACGGCCACGCTGCCGTTCGACGTGCTCGCGCAGGTTCGGGACTGAAGAGCATGACGGTCGATCCCGGGCCGGCCGGCGACCCGCGGACCGGCGCTACCGGAACCGTCTGTCTATGGGTGCGGATCCGTCGGAACGGAACGCGCCCTCGGCCGAGGCCCGCAGGCCGGATCCGGCTCCCTCCGGAGGCGGACGCGTCGGCTGGCCCCCAGGGCCGGGCGACCCGGTCGGGCTCGGCGACGGGGAGGGCGAGGGCGACGGGGACGGGCTGGGCGATGGAGAGGGGCTCGGCGACGGCGACGGGGATGGCGAGGGCGTGGGTGAGGGGCTCGGCGATGGCGACGGCGCGGGCGCGGGAGACGGGATCGCCCCCGTCGGGTACTGGTTGTAGCCCTTGAGGAACGGGTTGGCGAAGACCTCCGAGCTCGTTCCGGCCAGCGCCTCCGTCATGAAGTCGTGCCAGATCAGGGCCGGGATCGTCCCTCCGAATACCTCGGGGAAGCCCTCCACGTTCACCATCGAGGTGCTCTCGTTCTTCGGGTATCCGACCCAGACGCAGGTCGCGAGCTGGGGCGTGTAGCCGCAGAACCACGCGTCGTGGTACTCCTGCGTCGTTCCGGTCTTGCCAGCCGCGGGCCGCCCGATGTCCGCGCGCGTTCCCGTGCCGAACTGGATCACGCGCTGGAGGGCGAACGTCACCAGGTCCGCGTTGTTCTGCGCGAGGACCTGGACGCCGCTCTCCGCCGGGTCGGCCTGGAACAGCGTGAGGTCATCGGAGGGCTGCCGGACGCGCCACACGGCGGTCGGAGCGTGCCTGATGCCCCGTGCCGCGAGCGTCGCGTAGGCGCTCGCCATGTCGAGCGGGTGGACCGGCTGCGTGCCGAGGGTGATCGAGCAGTACGGCTGGAGCGGCGTCGTGATGCCCATCCGCTTCGCCACGTCGACCACCGCATCGGGACCGACGACGGTCACGAGCTGGGCGAAGATCGTGTTCACGGAGAGCGCGGTCGCTTTCGTCAGGGACATCGCGCCGGTTCCCTCGTCGGCCGCGTTGCTCGGTTGCCAGAACGAGCCGTCCGCGTTCTTGCATCGGGGATCCGTGATCAGGATCCGGGGCGGACCGACCCACGAGGAGTTCAGCGAGATGTGGTCCTCCATCACCGCGGCGAGCGTGAAGGGCTTGAACGCGCTCCCCGCCTGACGCCCGGGCCCGTCGACCGCGAGGTTGAACTGGCTCTTCGCGAAGTTCTTCCCACCGACCATCGCGCGGATCGCGCCGGTGGCCGGGTCGATCGCGACGACGGCGGCCGAGGGGTCACCCGGCGTGGAGAGGTGGTCGGCGACCGCCCGTTCGGCCTCGCGCTGCATCGCCATGTCGAGGGTGGTCGTGACCCGAAGGCCGCCTGTGAACGTCGCCGCGTACCCGTAGTCGTGCTGGAGCTGCTGGCTCACGTAGCTCACGTAGTACGGCGCCGCGCTGATGCGCGCCTGCTCCTTGCGCAGCACGATCGGCTGCGCCTTCAGCTGGGCTGCGGTGGACGCGGAGATGTACCCGTATCTCGCCATCGCGTCCAGGACCTGGTTCCGGCGGACCGTCGCACCGGTCGGGTTCCGATAGGGGTCGAGCGTGCTCGGCGACTGCACGAGGCCGGCGAGGGTCGCGGCCTCCACGGTGTCGAGGCTGGTCGCGGGCACCCCGAAGTACGTCTCGGCGGCGGCCTGGGCGCCGTACGCCCCGTGGCCGAAGTAGACCGCGTTCAGGTACTTCGTCAGGATCTCTTGCTTCGTGTACTCGCGGCTGATCTTGACGGCCAGCATCGCCTCCTTGATCTTCCGCACGTAGGTCTTCTCCTGCGTCAGGTAGACCGTGCGGACGTACTGCTGGGTGATCGTGGAGGCGCCCTGGACGACCTCGTGGTGCACCAGGTTCTCCCACGCTGCCCGGACGATGGCGGTCGGCGATACGCCGCCCTCCCGGTAGAAGTTGTGGTCCTCGATCGCGAGCACGGCATGCTGCAGGTCGATCGAGATCCGGTCGAGCGGCACGGTGGTGCGATCGACCTCAGCGTGCAGCGTCGTGATCAGGTGGCCGTGCCGGTCATAGACGTAGGTGGTCTGTGGCCCGGGCGGCGCCGCCGGGACCTGGATGTGCAGGTAGACGTAGTAGACGGTGCCAGCGACGGCGCCGACGACGACGACGGGTACGACGAGGAAGACCCACCAGAAACGACGGAAGAAGCCCCGCTTCCTCTTGCGTTCCGGCGGGAGCTTCTTCGTTGGAGGCGTCGTGGACCCGCGGTGCTTCCCGCGGTCCGATGTGGTTCGAACAGCCACTCCGCGCGATGGTACCCGACGTGCCTCGCTTCTAGGACGAACGGGGATGGAAGGTTCGTGGAGGTCAGACGGGCGGCAGACGGCCGAACGACCAGCGCGAAGGTTCAGGAGTCGTAAAGATGGCTGACGGTCCTGAGGGTTGGGTCGGCGGGAGCGCCTCCGTCGATCAGACGGCCGAGCGGCTGAGGAACGCCTCGGCCAGGTGGTTCCACGAGCAGTCGAGGCAGACCTCGACGACGTAGCAGGCAGCGCTCCGCTGCCGGGCCGCGAGCGAGAGCGCCTCGTTCACGCCGAACGCCCGTCCGTTGTGCTGCCGGAGGGTGTCGGCGAACACGTAGGCGAGGAGGCGCAGATCGCCCTCGTCGCAGACGGGACAGGGCCGCGACGCCTCCTGCCCGAGGTAGCGACCCGCGCGCAGCAGCTCGGGGTGGGCATCGCAGATGTCCGGCTTGCGGAGCAGCCCACGGTGGAAGTCGCGCAGAAGGGCGCGCTTCGCGAGCGTGTAGTCGACGGCGCCCATCTTCTTGCCGACGGTGCCGCGCGGGGCGTTCCCGCCCGTGCGGCGTCCGGATGGCGCGCCGGACCGCGGCCCTTTGGCCGTTCGCTCCCGCACCCCTCCCGCGCTGGGCATGGCGGTCATTCTAGGCCCACAGGCGCCGTCCAGGCAGGCCGAAACGGCCGACGACCCGGCGCGCCGGTCGCCGACCCGGTGGCCCGCGTCACGGTGGGCCGATCACGGCCCGAGCCGTTCCGACGACTGTTCGATCCGGCCCGAGCAGGACGAACGGCACGGAGATGGTCACCTCGACGACGGCTTCATCGGATCCCGGGTTGCAGTCGCAGGATGCGAGCGTGGCTCCGTTCCGCTCGGCGAAGGCGCGAGCGACGTCCGCCGGCTGGGCGTCGGTCGGTATCGCGATCTCGTGCGCCGCGGCGAGCGCCGCCGCATCCGCCGCCGTCTGCGCCCGTGCGCGCGCGAGGAGCGCCCGACCGAGATCGACGGTCGCCAGGCAGAGGATGCAGGCGATGAACAGCACCCCGCCCGCGACGAGGGTCACGCTCCCGGTCTCACGCTCGACCCGGCCACTGGTCGCCGGCCGCAGCATCCTCATCCCGTCTCCTGACGCATCATCGCGGTCGCGGACAGGTCCACGTGATCGGGGAAGAGCCACGCGATCGCGCCCACGGCGATCGGCGCGTGATAGGTCACCGAGACCGATACCGCCCCGTCGTCCGCGCCGCGCTGGACGAGGACTTCGATCTGCGAGTCCTCCAGCCCCACTGCGGCATCGATCGCGGCTCGTTGCGCGGTCGAGTCATCGGTGCTCACCGCGGCTTCACGCGCTCCAGCGCGGGCGGCACCCTGCACGATCAGCTGATCCTTCGTCAGCAACGCCACCTGGAGCGTCGCCAGGGCCAACAGGAGGACGAGGGGGAGGACCAGGGCGAACTCGACGGCCGCCGAGCCGTCGTGCCCGCCCTGTCCCCCGCGCCCCCTGTGCCGAGACCGGAACGCCGGAGCGCGCCTCGGTCCGCGGGTCATTGCGCTCCGTTCGTCACCTGGTCGATGATCTTGTCGAAGAAGCTCGGAAGCTTCCCCGATGAGCGCGCCCACGCGATGAGGACGATCGCGACCGCGGCTGCTGCGAGGATCACCAGCGCGTACTCGGCCGTGGTCTGACCCTCCTCCCGTCTGCGGAGGCGCCCGGCGAGGATCCCAAGCGCGGGTACGACATGGGTCGCAGCCAGGGTCTGCAGGCGAACGTAGAACTCGAGCATCTGTCACCTCCCTTCCACGCTCCATCCATCAGCGGAGGGACCGAACCGTCGACAGCAGGACCGGCCCCACGGTGAGGAGGATGAACGCGGGAAGGATGAGGAAGACGAGGGGGAACAGCATCTTCACCGGCGCGCGCCGAGCCTTCTCCTCGGCGCGAGCTCGGCGTTCGGTCCGAAGCTCGTCGACCAGCGCGAGGAGGGATCCCCTGACCGACGCGCCGAGACGATGCGCGCGTTTCAGGGAGCGGGTCAGTCGAGCCAGGCTCGGCGCATCCGTGCGATCGACGACCGCGTCGAGCGCCTCTCGCCATGGGGCGCCGAGCTGGATCTGGGCCGCTGCGAGGCTCAGTTCCTCGCCGAGCGGCGGCGACAACGCCTCGGCCGACCTCATGAACGCGGTGGGTGGCGGGAGGCCCGATTCGGTGGCCGCGACGAGGAGCTCGACGAGCTCCGGCACCTGCCCTTCGATCCTCCGCTGCCGAGCGCGAGCCCGGCGAGCGAGCAGGATGGCGGGCATCCTGGCCCCCAGCGCGAGCCCGATCGGCACGAGGGCGATCAGGGGCGGGACGAGGAGCCCGATCAGGCAGACTGCGAGCCCACCGACCGCGGCAGCCGCCACGATCCGCCCCGCAGCGCCACGGAGCGTCCACGGGGACCCGGCCAACTCCATGCGACGCATGAACCGCGCGCTCACTTCGAGCCTCGACGCGACCCTCGCACCGACCCGACCGCGCCCGATCCGTTCGAACAGCCGATCCAGGTCGCCATGGAACGAGGGGGCACTGGGATCCGAGAGAGCGCGGAGCGAACGTCGGAGGTGCGGGTGCATCCTCGACCGAACCGCGCCGGCAAGGAGCACGATCGCGCCGGCGAAGCTCAGCCCTGAGGCCCATGTGAGGATCCCCGCCTGGTCGGCGAAGAGGTTCATCCTTCGACCTTGAGGAGATGGCGGATCCAGAGGTACGCGAGGCCCTCGAGGATGAGCCCGCCGATGATCATCGAGGCTCCCGCCGGCGATCGGTATACGGGCGCGAGCTCCCGGTGCGAGGTCGCCGAGAGCACGAGGAAGAACGCCACCGGCAGCACGCCCAACACCGTCCCCGAGATCCGGCCCTGGGCGGTCAGGGCTCCGAGCTCGCGTCGAACCGCGAGCCGGTGTCTTATCGTGGTCGCGACCTGACCGAGGGGACCCGCGACGCTCCCCCCGCTCCGATGGTGGATCGTCATCACGAGCGTGAAGAGCCTCGCGTCCTCGTTCTCGAGGGCAGTGGAGAGACCGTGCAACGCCTCCTCGAACGAAGATCCGAGACGCTGCTGCTCGACCGCCTGGGCGATCATCGACCTCATGGGCTCCTCGACCTCCTGTGATGCGA
This sequence comes from uncultured Actinomycetota bacterium, assembly GCA_963781595.1. GTDB lineage: Bacteria > Actinomycetota > UBA4738 > UBA4738 > UBA4738 > JBEDUK01. The sequence continues at coordinate 290,346 of CAWAGG010000001.1, forward strand.
TCACGACCGCCTGTGAGACCGAGGCCCCGCCTCGTACGGCGAGCGCGCAGGCTTCGACCAGTTCGGCGAGCTGATGCTCCAGCTGATGGGCGGTACGCGCGCGTCGGCGTCGCTCGTAGAGGCGCAGGCCGGCGACGCCGGCTCCGAGGCCCAGGATCGCGCCCGGCGGGCCGGCCAACCGCAGGCCCACGATCGACCCGGCGGCCGCGCAGACGCCTGGCAACAGGGAGGGCCTGAGGCCGACGGGGTTCGTCACCAGGGCTCTGACGCGCCCCATCGCAGTCGATGCCGGGTCGATGCGTCGGCCGGGCGGGGCGAACCGTTCGACCCGGACCTCGATCCGGGACCGAGCCCGCCCGTGAAGGACGAGCGACGTGGCGCCGGCAAGGATCAGGACGAACGCGAGAGCGGCCATCGCTCACTCCAGGACCGCGCCGAGGTGTCGCGCGGAGCCCGCCCACGCGGCCTTCGCCCGCCTCCGGAGCGACGCCTTGGCGCGCCCAGCTTCGGACGCCCGCTGGACGATCTGATGTCCGTTGCGTTCGGCCGGAACGCTCCGGCGAGCCACATCGGAGCGCGTCAGCTCGAAGATCTCTCGCGTCCGGATCGCGCCGGCCTCGTATCCCGCGACGGCGGCGACCGACGTCACGGCCCGCCTCCCGTCGCTCAGGCGGGCGGTGTGAACGATGAGGTCCAGCGCTGAGGCGATCTGCTCCCGGACGTGGCTGACGGGGAGCTCCAGATCCGACATCAACGCCATCGTCTCCAGCCGGGAGAGCAGGTCGCGGGACGAGTTCGCGTGGGCGGTCGACATCGATCCCTCGTGTCCGGTGTTCATGGCCTGCAACATGTCGATCGCCTCGCCGCCACGGACCTCTCCGACGATGATCCGGTCCGGTCGCATCCGCAGGGCGTTGCGCACGAGCGACCGCACCGTGACCTCGCCGACCCCGTCGACGTTCGGCGGTCGAGCCTCGAGCGCGACGACATGCGGCTGCGACAGCCGGAGCTCGGCGACGTCCTCGATCGTGATCAGGCGCTCGTCGGATGGGATGAATGACGAGAGCGCGCCCAACAGGGTGGTCTTGCCCGAGCCGGTGCCCCCGGACACGATGATGTTCGCGCGCCCTCGGACCCGTTCGGCCAGCAGATCGAGCACCTCCCGGGTGATCGAGCCCATCTCGACGAGATCGGCCGGCGTCAGCGGCCTCAGGCTGAACTTCCGGATCGTCACCGTCGGGCCGCAGAGCGAAAGGGGAGGGACGATCGCATTCACCCTCGAACCGTCGGGCAGACGGGCGTCGACGTATGGCGACGACTCGTCCACCCGGAGGCCCAGTGGTGAGACGATCCGTTCGATCAGATTGAGGACCTGTGCCTCCCCCTCAAACCACAGGCCGTCGACCCTCTCGACCCTCCCCTTCCGCTCCACGTACACGTCGTCGGCCCCGTTCACCATGACCTCGCTGACCTCCGGGTCCATGAGCAATCGCTCGATGGGACCGAAGCCGACGACTTCATCCGACACCTCGTTCATCACGTCCGCCAGCGAGCTCCCAGGCAGGATCGCCCGCTGTTCGTCCAACACCTCCATCACGACGCCCTTCACCGCCAGGCGACGCTCAGGCGGCGAGAGCTCCTCGATCCGGAACCCGCGGTGCCCGTCGAGCAACCGCTCACGCACCAGCCCCCTGAGCCTCGCTGCGTCGATCGGGCTGCTCACCGGGCCGCCCCCGGCGCACCCATGCTGACCGAGGCGGCAAGCGTGACCACGTCCCGCCACGCCCCGCGGCTCCGCGGCCCGAGCAACCGGCCGGCGACCTGCGCCGACGCGACGGCTCGATCGGCCCTGACGCGTCCGGTCGGCTTCAGTCCGAGGACACGTTCGAACTCGGCGAGCGAGACCTCTGGCCTTCGTGTCGCGTTCAGCACGATCCGGAGTGGCGTCTCCGCCAGGTCTGGGGCGAGCGCGGTGAGCGTTCGCCTGGCGCCGTACAGCGACATCAGATCGAGGTCCGCGACCACGATCGCTTCATCTGCGAGACGAACCGCCGTGCGGGCGATCGGCCCGAGCGTGCGCGGGAGGTGGAGGACGACGACCTGGTAGTCACCGGCGAGCAGGGCCGTGCACGCGGAGAAGAGCCCGGTCGGGAGCGTGGCGGGTGGAGCGACGACGCTGGCGTCGGCAGCGCCCTCGGATGGCATGGACGGCCGGGCGAGCAGCACGTCGAACCCGCCAGGGTGCCCGGTGACGGTCCGCAACACGTGCTCGGGACCGAGTTCGTCCATCACGGGGATCAGGTCTTCCATGCTCCTCGCATCACCGTCGCCGATGAAACCGAGGGCGGCGGCCAGGTCGCCGAACGCGGGATCGAGGTCCACGAGCACGGTCCGGCGTCCGTCGCGGGCGCACGCGGCCGCGATGTGGGAAGCGAGGAACGTCACGCCGACCCCACCCCGAGTCCCGAGCACCGCCACCACGGTTCCCCGCGTCGGGGCCGCGCGGTCCGCGTGCTGTCGCGATCGCGAGATCGCCTGCGCGAGATCGGCACGCTCCTCCGGCCAGCAGAACGCCCCCTGGGCACCGACGTCGATCGCCGTACGGAGCACCGGCACCGTCATCTCCTCGGCGACGAGGAACACGACGGGGTGCGCGGGATCGAGGCGACCGGCCAGCGTGCGACCGACGGCCGGGCAGACGACCATGGCCTCCACGTTCGACCACTCGGACGGCATCCGGTCGCGCACGTGCTCGGGGTCGGTCAGCGACGAGACGACCTCGACCTTCCGTTGCCGCCCGAGGAAGTCGAGGATCTCCTGGTGGAAGGCCAGGTCGCGGACCGCGATCACCACGCGAGCCCTCGGCCGCGCGGCATCCGCGAACGGTTCGTGCCGGTCGGCGGCTTCCGGTGACGAGGCATCAGGGTGCACGGGCGGGCGGTCGAGCACCCTGCTCGCGCGGGTCGCCGGCGAAGATCCGTTCAGATCGATCCGCGCGACGCCTTCGGGCGGCGATCGATCATCGCTGGCTTCGGTACGGTTCGCACTCACCTCGACACCTCTCCACTGGAACCGGCTCAGGCTTACGCCGAGCAGGGAAGCCTCTAGGAAGGCCAAGGGAAGCCGGGAAAGCGAGGAAGGAGGAGAAGTCGACGGTGTCTGAGGGGATCCGTCCGTCGCGCCCGCGATGTTGCGGCGCGACGGACAAGGTACCGGTCGTGCCGCGCGCCGACAATCGGCCATCGTGGGGATTCCTTCCATCCCCAGATCGGCGGATGAGCGCATCCCCCGGACGAGAGCCGCGCACCTCGATCGCTAGGAACCGGGGATGCGGTTGCCGATCTCCGCTACTCGAAGAGACACGACCCTCGGATCGACACCCAGGCGGCGCGGCGAGGCTCGATCGCGAGGACGAAAGAACGGGCGTGAGTCCATTGGGTCGTTACCGAGTTCGCCTCTGCAGATCCCGAGTTCGTCTGCGCTCGGGCGGTCGACCTAGTTCGCGTACACGCCCGCCGCCAACACGGCCCAGGCGACCTCGGGATGGTGGATGTCGCTGTGCGCACCCGAGATGCCGCCGCCGGTCGCGATCACCTGGTCCGCGTCCAGGTTGAGGAACTTCCCAGCGCTCAGTGCATACGCTTGCCCCACCGGCGCGATCACCTGGTCGGTCGTAGCCACGCCGATGCCTTCGACGGCCTGGGCGCCATCGTGACCCATCGCCCCCCACCGGTAGAAGAGGTCTTCGACCGCGGCGGCGTCGTCTCCGACCACGATCGAGGCGGCCGGATACATCTTGCCGACCGCCGAGTCGTGGACCGAATGCGTCACCATCAGCGGACCGTCGACCCGCTGCGCCATGCCCGCCAGTGCCCCTCCTCGGTGCGGATCCTGCGGGAGCGACGCTGCGAACGCGAAATGCGAGAACGCGCCCTGGATCAACACGAGCGACTTGACGGGCGAAGCGGGATGCAGGGCCGCGTCGGGGATACCCTGGAGCCCGAAGGACACGAGGCGCGCGCCGAAGCTGTGACCCAGCAGGTCGACGTTGAGATCCGGATGCGCGGCACGGATCCTCCCGATGAGCGGCCCGAGGCCGTCGTGACCCACCACCCCGGCCCGCCGCTTCATCTGCCAGTACGTGACCGAGCGGAGTGCGTTCTTCGCTCCGTCCCAGAGCCGTCCGACGACGTCGCCGAGCCCCGCGGCGGGCCCGCCGGCGGGTCCGCCAGCCGGGCCGCCCCCGTCCCCGGATTCATCGGCGAAGTAGTCCGCGAAGTCGCCGAACACGCTCTCCGGAGGGTGCACGATGAGCGCCTCGTCCGCGTTGTCCTCGGGGGCCGCATCGACGTCCGGGGTTCCCGTGAGAGCGCCCATCAGCTCTTGGAACCGTTTGAGAGCAGCGGGGTCGTCAGGTCGCTCCGTGAGCAATGCCGCCATGTCGTCGATCGCCGCCTGCTGATCGGGCTCGATGAATACGGACTTGAGCTCGGATACCAGCTCGGCGTCGCTCGGTGCGGGCGCTGGTGCTGCGAGTCCGGCCGCGGCTCCCTCTGCGGCGGGTTCCTCGTCGGCCCATCGCATCGAAGGCCAGATGATCCCCACGACGCCAACCACGCGGCCCGGGGCGGGTGGGTGGGCGTCGACGACCTGTCGCACGACCGCGAAGAACCGGTCATAGAGGTTCATCGCGACCGCATGGTCGTTGTTCCAGCCGTGGGAGAACATCAGCAGATCGGTCACGCCCTCGGCTCCGATGCCGGCGAGGAGGTCCGCCTCCTGTCCGGGCACCTTGAAGCCACCTTTATCGTCGAAATCGATCTCCCAGAACGGGAACCCCGCCACCATCGTCGTCATCGCTTCCTCCCGTCGCCACCGGCTGTGCAGACCGCTCCTGCCGGAGCCCTAGACGGCCTGGATCGCGCGCATCAGGTCCACCAGACCGTGCCCTTCGAAGTACCGCTCCCTCCCGAGCGGCGTCGCGTTCTCCAGGAACAGGCGCTTCACATCGTCGGGCTGTCCGATGTACTCGCCGCGGATCGACAGGAACGCCGCGATCGCGCCCGACACGTGCGGCGCGGCGAAGCTCGTCCCACTGTCGTCGATGTAGAGGTACGCGCCGGACGCGCCGTCCTGGATCGCCAGCGCACGCAGCAGCTCGTCCCTGTTCCGCCCCGCGGCGCAGGACGTGATCCGTTCCCCGGGCGCGACCAGATCGGGTTTGAGCCTGCCGTCGGCAGTGGGACCCTTTGACGAGAAGTACGACACGCCGTAGGTATGCGGTCGGTCGCGGTGCGTCGAACCCACGGTGATCGCGAGCCTCGAATTGCCCGGGTCGTTGATGGTCAGAGCGATACCGGTGTCGCGGGTGCCATACCGCGCGACGAGCTTGCCGAACCCGGTATTGCCCGCCGCCACCACGACCACCACGCCGGAACGCACCACGCGGTCGACCTCGACACAGAGCGGGCTCTGGCCGCAGGCGAACGCCTTCGCGTTGAAGTCGTAGCCGAGGCTGATGTTGACCCCGTGGACGACGGGAACCTTCCCCTCGCCGTTGAGGTTCACCCGCACGTGATAGAGGGCGCGCATCACGTCGCTCGACCGGCCCTGACCATCTGAGTCCAGGACCCGCAGGCTGATCAGCTTGCACATCGGCGCGACGCCGGAGAGCTCCGCTTGGTCGCTGAGCGTCCGTTCCTGGATCGATTCGATGTCCGTCGTCTTCTCGGGATCGGTGAAGTCGCTCAAGGCCCGATGCTCCCCGATCCGGACGGACAGCTTCGGATCGCGCCGCCGCCAATCCTCCGGGAGCGCTCCGCCGATGATCCCCGCGACCAAGGAGCCGTGGCCGAAGGGATCGCTCAGCGCGGATGCCGCGTTCCCCGCCGGATCCTTCTCCGGATCCGGTGCGTTCGCGGTGAGGTCGACGTGGTACTTGAAGAGCTCGCCATCGTCCACGATGGCGCCGCCGTCCCCGATCTTCGCGTCGAGGGTGTTGTTGGTGGCGAAATGGGGGTGTGTTCCGTCGATCCCGGAGTCGATCACGGCCCATGTCACGTCGGCGCCTGCCGCGGCGTAGGAGCGGCGCGCCGCATCAGCCTTGACGGTGCTCACCGAGCGGTCCAGGAACGGGCGCACCACATAGTCGAGCCAGACGTGGTAGATCGCCCGGTCCTTCCGCTCTCGTTCGATGTCTCCATCGAGCTGATCGCGCTTCACGAGTCGCTGGATCTCTTCGACCGTCAGGACGCACCGCAGGTACGTCTGGGCGACCGGCAGCGGCCTCTGGACGTCCGTGTCGGGCCCGAACTCCTGGTCGAACAGCTCCCTGAAACGATCTTGGACCGGAACGAGTCCACCCGAGTACCTGAGGTTCAGCTCGAACAGGACCGAGCCCCGGCCGCCCGTAGGCCAGTTGTTCCTCTGCCGGGCCTCCTCGTCGAAGATGTCCTCGTCGATCGTGGTCTGCCTGACGAGGTCACCCGGACCCTGGCGGACCTCACGGCCCTCCACGTCCGACCCGACGCTGTCGGTCGGTTGGTCGGATGTGCCGTCGACCATCGCAGCCTCCTCCCGCCCGCGCCCCGGGCCCGACGTTCAGAACCCGGCCGATGAGGCGAGAGGCGAGGGCCTGCTAGGACCTATCGAGGCAGGGACGACGACGCCCACCCACGACCCTCCGCTCTCGTCGATGGCCCCCCGCTAGACCACTCGGCCCGCCGGAAGGATTCTGCCCCCCACCTTCGGTCTATGTAAAGGCTGACTCGACGAACCGGCATCTTCGCGCACGGGAGTGCAACCGCTGGGTTCTGCAGCCGGCCACCCGCGTCGAAAAGTCCGGCCCCGCCGCCGATCCGAAGGCTCAGTCGGTCTCGACCGGTTCGACCCCCAGCCGATCCAATCGCTGGCGGTGCCGGTCGAGGAGGGTCAGGATGAACCGCTTCCCGGCGTCGGAACCGCCGAGCAGCGACCGCAACCCGGTCGTCGCCTCGAGCGCCCGGCTCGTCTGCGTGAGCGCCTCTCCCACGATCCGCCGCGAGTACTCCGCGATGCGCTCCGCGTTCCCAGGGTCGTCGCGCAGCACCCGCTGCAGTTCGTCCAGCGCGAACGTCTCCTGCGCGTCCCGATCCCGCAGCGCGCGGCGGATCACCTCGCCGGAGACGCGGTCGACCAGCGGCACGAGTTCGTCGGCGAAGTCCGACACCAGCGCGTCGCCCACGTAGTGGAACGTCTGCGCCTCGACCCAGTCCTGCGGTTCGGTCTGCTCGAAGAACGTGTCGAAGAAGGGCTTGACGAGCTCGGTGAACGCCTCGCCGTCCAGCTCGCGGAGACGGGCGTCCACCAGCTCCCAGTTCGCCCGCTCGAGGTCCGCGATGTGCTCCTGCTCCCTGCTCGCCCTGGAGTCGGGGGCGAGGCCCATGCTGCGCCGGGCACGCTCGGCGCCGAGCTGCTCCCCGTAGGCGAGCGCGGCAAGGATCTCCGCGGTGAACCGCGCGTCGTCACCGTCGGGGGTCGCGTCGGATCCGTCCGTGTCCTCAGGCATCGGAACTGGATTCTAGGCGCGCCCCCTTCCGACGGTGGGAGCACCTCCGAGGGAACGCCCGTCGACGCAGGTCAAGGCGTGTCGTAGGCAGCTCCTACGATGTCGTCATGGGTGACGTGGTGGACCTGGCGGCGCGGCGGCTGGAGCGATCGGGACACGGGAGCGCGATCGAGGGAACCAGCATCGTGGCGCGGCACGTCGCGCGCGTTCGGGCGATCCGCGCCGCATGGCACCCGAGCCTCGGCACCGGTCCGGTGCAGGGCGAACCGCCCCAGGAGATGGCCGCGCAGCCGATGGCAGGCGCGGTCGATCGGCTCGAACGGGCGATGCGCCGGATCGAACGGGCCACCGGTCGCCCCGTCGGGCGCGCGGGACGGTTCGGCGCCGAGGTCGAGACCGAGCTCCTCGCGCTCGTCGGCCAGCTGTCGCTGGGATTGGTGACCGAGGCGGCGGACCGGGCCGAACGCGTCGCGGACCGGCTAGGCCGCGCCGCGTCCTCGCGGCCATGATGCATCCGCGCCGGTGCCGCGAGTGGCGAGCCGAGGCCTGACCAGGAGCCACCCGACCAGGCCGGCGGCGGCCGCTGCGATCGCGACGCGAGCGGCCGTCGGCGTGCGCTGCGGGACCGCGGCGATCCGCTCCCGGAGCGCCACCGGGCGCCGGAAGTCGCGGATCTGCCAGCCGTGCTCGGTCGCAACGCGACGCAGGTCCCGGTCGGGGTTCACGGCCACCGGGTGGCCGACCGCCTCCAGCATCGGGAGGTCGCTGATCGAATCCGAATAGGCGAACGACCGCTCGAGGTCGATGCCCTGGCGGGCCGCGACGTCCCTGATCGCCACGGCCTTGTTCTCACCGGCGTTGAAGAAGGCCATCTCCCCCGTGTAGCGCCCATCTTCGTCGACCGCCGTTCTGGTCGCGATCACCTGCACGCGACCCAGGTGCTCGGCCAGCGGTCGGACCACCTCCTCCGGCGAGCTGGAGACGATGAAGACCGTGCGCCCATGGGCACGGTGGAGCGCCATCAGGTCGAGCGCCTCGAGGTAGATGTACGGGTCGATCAACGACACCAGCGCGTCGCGCGCGATCTCCTCCACGCGCGCCCGGTCCCAGCCCTTGCTCAGGGTCATGACGTCGTCCCGGATCCGGTTCATCTTTCGGTCGTCCGCGCCCCGCAACATGTAGACCAGCTGGGCGTACGCGCTCTTCAACAGCATCGACCGCGGGACCAGGCCGGCCTGGTACATCGGCTTGCCGAGCGCCAGCGAGCTGGACTTCGAGATGACCGTCTTATCCAGGTCGAAGAAGGCCGCCTCCACGCCGACAGGGTACCCCGGGCCCCGGGGTGCTTCGAGTAGGTACGATGCCGCGGACATGCGCATCTGCCTGATGATCGAGGGCCAGGAGAACGTCACCTGGGACCAGTGGGTGGCCCTCGCGCGCGCGGCCGAGGCGAACGGGTTCGACGCGCTGTTCCGTTCGGACCACTACTCGTCGTTGCGCGGTCGCGACGTCGAAGGGTCGCTCGACGCGTGGACGACGCTGGCCGCGCTGGGAGCCGTGACCGAACGGATCCACCTCGGCACGCTCGTGTCGCCGATCACGTTCCGCCACCCGTCGGTGCTGGCCAAGTCCGTGGTTACCGCCGATCGTGTCTCGGGTGGCCGGATCGAGTTCGGCATGGGCGCGGGATGGCACGAGGGCGAGCACCGGAACTGGGGCTTCGCATTCCCTCCTGTGGGCGAACGGGTCTCGATGCTCGAGGAACAGGTCGAGATCGTCCACCGCCTCATGTCGAAGGACGAACCGCGGGTCACGTTCGACGGGACCCATTACCAGCTGGAGGACTGCCCGGCGCTGCCGAAGCCCGTCCAGGACCCGCATCCCCGGCTGCTGCTCGGCGGCCAGGGCGGCCCGCGCGTGACCCGCCTCGCCGCGCGATGGGCGGACGAATACAACACGCATTCGAACGCCCCCGATCGGTGCGCGGAGATCCGTGGCCGGCTCGACGCCGCGTGCGAGGAGGCCGGCCGCGACCCGGCGAGCCTGCCGCTGTCGATCATGATCGGGTTCGCGATGGGCGCGACCCAGGGAGACGCCGCCGCACACGCGACGCGGCTCCTGGCGCTCCGCGACCAGCCGCCGGGCGACGACCCGCTGGGAACGATCGGCGCGAACGCGATCGTCGGAACCCCCGACCAGGTGCTCGAACAGCTCGCCGCGTTCGCCGCGGTCGGCGTCGAGCGCGTGATGCTGCAGCACCTCCTGCACGACGAGCTGGACGTGCTGTCGGTGATGGGGTCCGAGGTCATCCCAGCCGCCGCCCGCCTGTAGGGCTCCATCGCACGGGACCACCGCGACGCACACGGTGGGACAATGCGTCGATGGAAGTGAGCGACCGCGAGACCCCGACCGTCGTCGCCGGCCGGGAAGCGCTGGCAGACCACCGCTGGACCGAGGCGTTCGACCTCATGTCGGAAGCCGACCGGACGGGATCGCTCGATCCCGAGGACCTCCTGGCCTTCGCGGAAGCGGCGTGGTTCGAGGGGAACGCCGATCTGGCGATCGAGCTCAAGGAGCGCGCCTACAAGGCGTACGCGGAGCGGGAGCGCCCAGCTGCTGCCGCGATCGTCGCCTTCGACCTGGCACGCGAGTACGCCTACAAACGGAAGATGTCGATCGCGTCGGCGTGGGCTGCGCGCGGCGAGCGGCTCGTCCGCGACGAGCCGGAAAGCCCGGCGCACGGGTATCTCGCGCTGACGCAAGCGGGCGGCGCCCGCGAGGCGGGTGAGGTCGAGCAGGCGATCGGCCTCGCGGAGCGGGCCGTCGACATCGGGTCCCGCTTCGGCGATACGGACCTCCAGGCGTTCGGCCTCATCGTGCAGGGTTCGCTCCTGATCGGCGCCGGGCGCACCGACGACGGGTTCCCGATGCTGGAGGAGGCCACGGTCGCCGCCGTCAACGGCGAGATCCACCCGTTCACGGCCGGCGTGGCGTACTGCCAGATGATCTCCTCGTGCCGCGACACCACGGACTACCGGCGCGCGGGCGAGTGGGCCGAGGCGGCCCACCGCTGGTGCGAGCGCCAGGCGATCAACGGCTTCCCCGGCATCTGCCGGGTGCACAGCGCCGAGATCACGGCGTTGCAGGGCGCACTCGGACGCGCCGAGCAGGAGCTGGAGCGCGCCACGAAGGAACTGGCCAACTACAACGCGACACCGCCGCTCGCCGATGGCTTCTATGCGCTCGGAGAGATCCGCTTCAAGCTGGGCGATGTGGACGGCGCACGCGAGGCGCTCCGGGAGGCTCACGCGCTGGGCCGCTCGCCCGAACCGGCGCTCGCCCTGATCCGGCTGAGCGAGGGGCAGAGCCAGGCCGCCCTCACGGCGATCAACGCGGCGGTGGCCGAACAGACCGCGGACGTGTGGGCGCGCGCACGGCTCCTCGCGGCGCAGGTCGAGATCGCCGTCGGGGCCGGAGACGCGCGAACCGCCCGGGCCGCGGCCGACGAGCTCGCCGACTTCACCGCGTCGCACGATTCGCCCGTCCTCCACAGCGCGACACACGAGGCCCAGGGCCGAGCGCTGCTGGCCGAGGGGGACGCCGAGGCAGCGAGCGCCGAGCTTCGAACGGCGATCCGGCATTGGCAGGAGGTGGGCGCGCCGTACGAGCTGGCGAAGGCGCGAGCCGCCCTCGCCGCGGCGCTCGAGCGGCTCGGGCAGGACGATGGGTCCCGGCTCGAGCGCGAAGCGGCCCGCGAGGGGTTCGAGCGTCTCGGCGCCGTGCGGGATGCCGCCGCGGCGTCCGACGCGCTCCGGGCGGCCGATGAACGGCGCGCGGGCCCGGTCAAGATCCGGAAGACGTTCGTCTTCACCGACATCGTCGGATCGACGGTCTTGGCCGAGGCCATGGGCGACGAGGCCTGGGAGCACCTGCTGCGTTGGCACGACGACACGCTCCGGGAGCTGTTCGGGAAGCACGGAGGCGAGGTCGTGACCTCCACCGGCGATGGGTTCTTCGTGGCGTTCGACAGGGCGAGCGACGCGATCGACAGCGCCGTCGGTGCGCAACGGGCGCTCGCCGAGCACCGGCGGACGCATGGGTTCGCCCCCGGCGTGCGGATCGGGGTCCACGCTGCCGAGGCGAACCGACGGGGCGAGGACTACAGCGGGATGGGCGTGCACGTCGCCGCCCGGATCGCGGCCCTGGCCGAGGGCGGCGAGGTGCTCGTCTCGGCCGAGACGCTCGCGGGCGACGGGGGCAGGTATCGGACGTCGGACCCGAAACCGGTGGCGCTCAAGGGCGTGGCGGACGAGGTCGACGTCGTATCGGTCTCCGTGGACTGACGACCCTAGGCACGAGGTCGAACGGTCAGCTCACGGTGATCGACAGGGCCGGCGAGTAGCCCGAGGCCGGGCCGGAGGCTCCCTTCTCGATCCTCGCGCGGAACTGATAGGTGCCCGCCCCGGCGTCGGGCGTGAACTTAGCGCTCTTCGCCACCCTGTCCGGCTTCCAGTCGACGAACTTGTTCGAGCCCGGGCGCTTGATCTGAACGTCGAAGTCGAACCCGACGGCACCGCGACCGTTGCCGGCCCGATCCCCCGGACGAGCCGCTAGGGACCGCTCCCCGGCTCGCCGCCGTGGCCGCGGAGCGCCGCGCGTTCGATCGAGAACCGGTCTTTCGGAAGGCGAGGGTCCGTTCCGGTCGCCAGGTCGGCCAGCACATCTCCGACCAAAGGACCGAATTTGAAGCCGTGACCGCTGAACCCTGCTCCGATCACGACGTCTCCGATGCGGTCCAGGATGAAACCCTCGTCGGGCGTCAGCGAGTACAGGCAGGTTTCCGCCGCGATCGCCTCCGGCACCACGGCGGCGATCCGACGGGCCGCATAGGCCTCGACAGGAGCCAGGCGTGCGGCATCAACCTCGAACGGCCCATCGGACGGGTCGACCTCGGGCCCCGGGTCGTGGTCCCCCATCTTCACCCCCGGCGCGACGCCCACAGGCGGCACCGCGTAATGCACGAGTGTCGGGCCGACCCACTCGACGAAGGTGGGCATCGTCGCTACCGCCGCGTCGCTCGTCGGTGCGAAGTGTGCGACCAGCTGGAGCGTCGCTCGAATCGGGACCGGTCGGCCGAGTACCTCCGTGACGAACCGGCCCGCCCACGGACCAACGGTGAGCACGACGACCTTGGCTCCGACCTCGCCCTGGTCGGTCTCGACGACGGTTCGCCCACCGGCCGGGGCGAGCCCGAGGACGTCGGTCCCGGATCGAACGTCGACCCCGCGTGCCTCGGCGAGCCGAACCTGCGCCGCGACCGTCCGATCCGCGAGGGCGACCCCACCGTCCGGCTGGAACAGCACCCGTTCCAGCCCATCGAAGTCGATCGCCGGGAAGCGTTCGATCGCGTCGGATGCGTCGAGCCACTCGTGTGGAACGCCGGCATCGCCCAACGCGCGTGCGCACTCCTCCGCGATGGGGCCCGAATCGAGCCCACCAGTGGTGACCAGGAGGCGGTCGCCGGCTTCGTCCTCCAATCGTCGCCACGTAGGGATCGCTCGCTGCGACAGTCGAACATAGTCCGGGGTCGGGTACGAGAGCCGGAAGATCCGCACAGCCCCGTGCGAGGCGCCTCGCGTGTGCCCGACGTCGAAGCGCTCGAGAAGGACGGTTCGAACCCCGCGCCGGGCCAGGCTGAGCGCGGTCGCCGAGCCCATCAGGCCTGCCCCGACGACGGCGACGTCGAACCGCTCCATGGTCGAGGGATGCTAGTCGACACGCCTGCGGCCTCGTGCGACCGTCCCGCTATCCTGTGCCGCGGAGGCGTCCGGGCGCCTGGTGGGCCCCCCGGTCTTCAAAACCGGTGAAGCGCTTAGCCGTGCTTGGCGGGTTCGATTCCCGTCCGCCTCCGCGTGGAGAGAAACGGGGAGCGATCGTGGAGCCCGAGCGGCTCCACATCCCCTCCGCAACTACCCGCGGGCGTCTTAGCTCTGCGCTCGCAAGAACGCCTTGACCTCCTTGTTGAAGCGCTCGGCCGCCTCGATATCGATCACGTGGCCGACCCCCGGGATGAGCACGAGCTTCGATCCACTGATCCCAGAATGAAGCGCCTCCCATACATGTCTTGGTGCGCGCACGTCGTCCTCGCCACACAGCAGCAAGGTCGGAACCTCGATGCGCGACAGCACCTCGCGGAGGTCCGCTTCGGCGAACGCCTGCATCGCCACCCTGGTGGCTCCGGGATGGAGGTCGGAGACGATCGACAAAGCCTCATGGACGATTCCCGGAGGTGGACTCTGCGAGAAGAACGTCTCTACGAGCGCCGGGGCCCACCGATCCGACGGCAGCTCCGAATCTCGCAGCATCAGTTGAAGCCGCTGCTTGACGACCTCGGCCGGAAGCGAGCCCGCCCAGCCGGCGTACGCGGATGCGAGGATCAGCGTGCGGACAACCCCAGGATGCCGACGGTAGAACTCCAGGGCGAGCCCCCCGCCCCATGAGAGCCCTCCCACATGGGATCGCCCCAGCCCGAGCGCCTCGATGAAAGCGGCCAGGCAGTCAGCCCAGTCGGGCAGGCGGAACGTTTCTGGTGGGTCCGACGACCGTCCCGCTCCCGGGGCGTCCCACGCAACCACCGTGAACCATCGGAAAGGCCGTCGATCTGGCGGCGCCACTCCCGACCGTCCATAGGCCATCCGTGCAGAAGAACGAGCGGCGGCCCCCCGCCCTTCCTCTCGTAGGCGATCCGGTGGCCAGCGACCTCGATCTCATCCATCACGATCCACCGCGTGCTGATTCGTGACGCCCATTATCGAGTCGAGTCCGCAGGTTGGGCGACGCGTCCCCAGCGCCGAGCGTCTACCCAGAACGTCTGACCTGCCGCGTTCTGGTTCTTACAGTGTTCCCTTCGCCTCCGCTACCAGCGGAAACGAGGAGGGAGCGGCCATCTCGACCGCTCCCTCTGCTCCGCCGGGCTGCGGAGGCACTCCGGGGGCACGCGGCACGCTGCTCCCCTAGACTAGCCCACGGGATCCCGCGAGCCGCGATGAGTCCTGCGGCGTCCGGCGGTCGTACTGTCGAGCCCGTCACCGAGGAGGACCTCTGATGCGCAGCGTGACCTATTCGATGGGCGTCTCGCTCGACGGCTACATCGCCGGGCCGGACGGCGACATCACTGCGCCACCGCCCGACGAGGAGGTCTGGCGATCGGTCACCGACGAGATACGAGAGGTCGGCGTCCACCTGATGGGACGGAAGCTGTACGAGACGATGCTGTACTGGGAGACCGCCGACCAGGATCCGTCGCTCGAGGACTCAGAGCTCGAGTGGGCCGCACTGTGGAAGCCGCTCCCGAAGGTGGTGTTCTCCACCACGCTGTCGGCGGTGCAGGGCAATGCCCGCCTGGCCTCCGGCGGCCTGGCGGAGGAGATCGAGCGGTTGCGAGCCGAGTCGGGGGAGGGCGACATCGCGATCGGCGGCGCGACCCTCGCCGCCGAGGCCGCCGCGTTGGGTCTGATCGACGAGTACCGGGCCAGGGTCTACCCGGTGCTGGTCGGCGGTGGCATTCCGTTCTTTCCCCAGCGCGAGCGCCGGGTGGATCTCGAACTCGTCGAGACCCGCACCTTCAGCTCGAGAGTCGTCTACCTCCGCTACCGCTTGGCGCGCCAGCCCTAAGCGCCCGGATCGGAGCGGACACCACGACCGGGTGGTCGCCCTGCCACCGGACGCTTCATCGCATCAAGACCCTTGCTGCGCGCCACGGCAAGGGATATCAGACTCTCCTTAAGCAGTTCGTGTTCGAGCGCCTGTACGAAGAAGAGAAACGCGAGGGGCTCGTCGGCCGATGACTCAAGGATCGACCGCCAGCGGCGACGGCGAGAAGCCACTGCTGAAGGCTCACCGCCTCGGAACGGAGTCCAGCCCTCGCAAGCGTCCGAGTCGGGCAAGGGGTGGCTATGGAGTCGACCAGCAACTCATGCGTGCGATCCGGCCGGGCGACAAGAGTCATCGCCTCGGACCTGCCCTGCTTGCAAACACGTTGCAAACATCCAGGACCTAACGAGGTATCACAGGGACAGCACCAGAGGGCATGAAGGCCCCCGGTTGACCTGGACTGGATCGTATCGGACGGCACCAGATCACGCCCGACATCATGACCGGCACCGAACTTCAAACCGGTGAAGCGCTTGACCGTGCTTGGCGGGTTCGATCCCGTCCGCCCTCCGCTACTGTGCGGAGACGAAGGGTCGTTCCACGCGGACGAAGGGGGGCTCCATGAAGGAGGGCACCGCAGTCGCGGGTCGCACTCCGCCGGAGTGCGATGCTCCCGACTCGGCTGCCGAGGACGCGGCATCCGGGACGACGTAGCGGGTAGGCTTGGCCATGCCTGCCGGCCCCACCGCTCCTTCCAACTTCGGCGTCGGCTCCTGGATCGAGCGTCGGGCGAGGATCGCGCCGGATCACGTCGCGCTGATCCATGGCGATACCTCACGCACGTACGCGGAGCTCGCCGGTCGGATCCGACGCCTGGCGAACGGCCTGCAGGGGCTGGGAGTGGCGCGCGGCGACCGGGTAGCGTGGCTGGGCGCGAACCACCCGGCGTTCCTCGAGTCGCTCTTCGCCGCGGGGATGCTCGGCGCGGCACTGGCTCCCGTGAACCACCGGCTGGAGGCGGCGGCGATCCGATCGATCCTCGAGGACTCCGACCCGACCGTCCTGATCCGACACGACATGACGGACCCTTCGGCCGTGCCTCCCTCCGTCCGCCACCACATCGCCGTCGCGGGCTCGATGGACGGGGGGTTCGACTTCGAGACGTTCGTGGCCGGGTCCCCCGACGATCCGATCGAGGCGTTCGTCGAGATGAACGATCTGTGCCTGCTCCCGCACACCTCGGGCACGACCGGATCGCCGAAGGGGATCATGCTCACCCATGCGAACGTGACGTGGAACGTCGTCAATCTCCTCTCATGCGCTGACTTCCGCAGCGAGGACGTCACGATCGCGATCGCTCCGTTCTTCCGCGTCGGTGGCACAGGGGTGAACGTCCTCCCCGCCCTGTTCATGGGCGGCACCGTGGTGATCCCGAGCGACGTCAACGCCGACGAGGTCCTGCGGATGATGGAGCGCCATCACGTGACCGTGGGCTTCGGCAATCCCGACATCCTGGACGCTATGGCCCGGTCCGCGAGCTGGCCCCGCGTCGACCTGCCGACCCTGCGCTTCGTGATCACCGGTGGCGCCCCCGTGCCCGAAGGCCTCATCCGCGCATACCTCGATCGAGGTGTGATGCTCCTGCAGGGCTACGGACTCTCGGAAGCTGCGCCCGTCGCGTTGTTGCTCGATCCCGAGAGCGCCCTCGAGAGGATCGGGTCCGCCGGAATGCCACCGTTGCTGGTGGACGTCCGGATCGAGAGCCCGAACGGGGGCCTCGTGGCCCCGGGCGAGACCGGTGAGCTGCTCGTGCGTGGCCCGAACGTCATGGCCGGCTACTGGAAGCAGCCCGCCGCCACGCGCGATGTCCTGTCGGCGGACGGGTGGTTGAAGACAGGCGACGCGGCGCGCAGCGACGACGAAGGCTACATCTGGATCGTCGACCGGGTCGCGGCCCGCTTCCTCTCGGATGGGCGGCAGGTGTACCCAGCGGACGTCGAACGGGTGCTGGTCGATCATCCGTCGATCGACGATGCCGGCGTGGTTCAAGTCACCCGGGAGGGGCGGGGCGAGGTCATGGTCGCCCTCGTCGTGCGATCGGCCGGTTCGCCGCTGACCGAGCAAGACGTGCTGACATTCGCTCGGCAGCACCTCGCCGCTCACCTGGTGCCTGCGTCGGCGACGTTCGTCGATCGCCTCCCCAGGAGCTCGGTGGGCAAGCTCCTCCGCGGGGAGCTCCGAGCGCTCGTCTCCCCCGGTTAGGCTGTCCGTGTCCCCGGCGAAGCCTCGGTCTCGCGGAGAGCTTGCAGCCGACCCGAAACGGATCACCTCGTCAACCGCGTTCTATCGGCACGTCACGCACTCGACGGCGATCGTCCCACGGGAGGTCAGCGAGATCGTTATGGACCGAACCCAGCGGCGGTCGTGGATCTCACGCGCCTCGGAGCCTGGGCGACCAGGAGTACCGACTCCGGCTACGATCGACTTCCGTGGGGGAACACTCGCGCCAAGAGGTGGCTCGGAAAGCCGGCGTCGATCCCGACTACGTCGATCGGTTGGTCGGGCTCGGGATCCTGAAGCCCGGTACGGGAGACACGTTCTCGCCGGGAGACGTCCGGAGGGCGCGCTGGGTGCGGAGCTTGGAGCAGGCCGGCGTTCCCCTCGACCGGATGGCGGCCGCCGTCCGCGACGGAGCTCTCTCGTTCTCCTACCTCGACGCGAGCGCGTACGATCGATTCGCCGGGCTCAGCACGACGACCTTCCGTGAGCTGAGCGCCGCTACTGACATCCCCCTGGAGCTCCTGAAGGTGGTCCGTGAAGCTCTCGGGTACGCGGAGCCACGGCCCGAGGACCATGTCCGTGATGACGAATTGTCGATCGTGTCAGCGCTCGAGCTGCTGCTCTCGTCCGGGATCCGGCCCGTCGTCATCGAGCGGTGGCTTCGGGTGTGCGCGGACGGTCTGCGCCGGATCGCCGAGACCGAAGAGGACTGGTGGAAGACGGAAGTCGAACAGCCTCTGCTCCGAGCGGGGATGACGGGGGGCCAGATGCTGGCTGCGCAGGCGGACATCGGGTCGCGGCTGAACCCCCCGATGGAGCAGGTCCTCTTCGCCATCTACCACGGACAGCAGGAGCACGCCTGGACCAAGAACAATGTCGAGGGCGTGGAGGGCGCGCTGGAGAAGGCGGGCCTGTACAGCCGGTTGCGCCGCCCGCCGGCGGTTTGCTTCCTCGATATCACCGGGTACACGCAGCTCACCGAGGAGCGGGGGGACGAGGCCGCGGCTGACCTGGCGGAGACGCTGGCCACCCTGGTCCGGCGGTCCTCCCAGGAGCATGGGGGACAGCCGGTGAAGTGGCTCGGCGACGGCGTGATGTTCTACTTCCCTGACCCGGGCAACGGCGTGGTGGCCGCGCTCGAGATGGTGGAGGGCGTCGCCGCCCACGCCCTTCCGCCCGCCCGCGTCGGGATCCACGCCGGGCCGGTCGTCTTCCAGGAGGGTGACTACTTCGGCCGGACGGTGAACATCGCAGCGAGGATCGCCGACTACGCGAGACCCGGCGAGGTGCTGGTGAGCCAGGAGGTCGTGGACGCGATCGACGGAGCGCCGGTGACGTTCACGCAGATCGGGCCCGTCGAGTTGAAGGGCGTGTCCGGTACCATCCGTCTCCACACGGCCCGGCGGGTCGCGTGAGGATCCCGGGGTGGCGATCCGCCGCCGGCAGCGACGTCACGTCACGGGATCGTTCGGGCCGGTGACGAAGGGGCAGGCCGAGTACTGGAACGGTTGCACGATCACTGAGACCCCTCCAGCGCCTGGGGATCTTCGCCGATGGCTCAGGTGCGCTCGACCCGGCTGAACCCCCGTTCCGGGCGCCAGGACTCGACGACGAGCCGGTCGCCGGCGTCGTTCAGATGCGTGAACACCGCCTCGGAGATGTCGACGGCGAACCGGCCGGCGCCGGCGACCTGGGGATCGTCGCCGACGTCGACCTCGATCGCCCGTCCGGCGATCTTCGATTCACCGCGCCACTCCCGCGGTGCACCATCGGGTGGATCCTCCGTCGGGCTGTGGACCGCCAGACGCGGATCGCGCTCGATGTCGTGGAGCTTCACGGATGCGGGCATCATGCCCAGGTACACCTGACCGTCGGCGAACTCGACCTCGATCCCGCTGATGCGCGGGGAGCCGTCCGAACGTAGCGTCGCCACCGTCTTGTGCTTGCGGATGTCGAAGCAACGTCGAACGCTCTCCGCGAGCGCCGGCTCCGCTGTCGCGAACTCCGCCCACGTGACCACGGTCCCACCCATCCTACGTGCGGGGTGGTCACGGTCGTGCGCTCAGCCGATCGCCTCTCCCCCGAGCCGCCGGGCGACCGCGTGCAGCACCGACCCGCATCCCATCGAAGGCCAGAACCGGCTGGCGTCGCGGTTCGCCGACTCGAAGTCGACCGCGCACCTCGCGAACCCGGCCTCCGCGGCCCACGCCAGAGCGACCGCGAAGAGCGCCGCACCGATCCCGCGCCGCCGGGCCTCCGGCTCGACGAAACGGGCCGTCGCAGCGGATCACGTCCGACCCGGCGAGCGCGAGCGTCTCGGCACGATCGGCTCGAACGAGAGGAACCCGATCGGCGAAGGACCGTCGACGGCGAGCCAGACCGGCTGCCTCCGACGCTCCCGCGCGGCGCACGTCGACGCCCTCGGGCGCGCGTGGAGGCGTCAGGTCGCGCACCGTGTCGACCACGACACGTCCGAACCCGAGGTCATGCCAGGCGGCTTCGCCGTCAGCGTCTCGCGCCCAGAGCGTGACCGTGTGCACCGGTCGAAGCTGCTCGCGCCACACCTCCGACGCGGCGCCGTAGAGCCTCCGCGCCATGTCCGGCTCCGGCGCGACGTGGGGCCCACTCGGGGACGTACGCGACCTCCGCGCCCCAGAAGTGGAACCCGTACGCGCCGATGAACGGGACGACCTCACCGCCTCGAAGGCGGCCACGCCGAGCCGATGGTCCGCGACATCCCGGAGACGGCGCGCCACCTCGCCGGCGTCCTCGAGGTTCGGCCGGAGCAGCGGCTCCTGCGCGCGCGCCCAGCGCGCGCTCGGCCACGAGCGCAGCCGCCGCCTCGACGTGTTCGATGCCGAACGGAACGATCTCCCTCATGTCAGCGCGGAGCGTATATGGCCTGTTCGACGGCGCGTGCTGACCGAAGGTCCGATCCGCGCCGACCGAGCCAACGACCTGACCGTGGGGGTGAGCTGCGGCCGGCCGCCACATCGAACCGGGCTCGCCGGCCTCGTAGCTCAAGGCCGGTGAGCGACCCGTCGCCGTTCGAAGGGCTACCGAGGGTCCGGACCCCTCCTCTTCGGCACGGCGATCCGGAGCGCGATGATGACGCCGGCTCCGACGAGCGCCTCGGCCCAGTTGCGCTGGGCGATCCCGACGACCATGAGCACGAAACTGGCGAGCGCGACCGCGATCCCGATCCACGCGAGGCGTTTGTCCATCGCCCGACCGGTCCTCCCGTCGACTGCACCTGTGGGACGCGAGCTGCTCGGCCCGTCAGCCGAGCAGCTCGATCCCACCGAAGGATCCGCCGAACCTACGCGGCCGGCCTCAGATCCGCCTCGAGCTTCCGTGCCTTCGTGACCGCCGCGAACGCGTCCACGCGACCGTGGCCCCACACGTCGTTGAACTTCTTGTTCCCACCGCAGGACGTGTTCTTCACGCGGATCGCCGTCGACGACAGGATCTTCTTCGTCGCGTCGATGTCGCCCCGCAACGCCGGCGCACCGGACCAGATCAGGGCGACCGTCGCCGCGACGTGCGGCGTAGCCATCGACGTCCCGCTCTCCGCGCCGTAGGTGTTCGTCGGGAGGCTGCTGCGGACGTTCACGCCGGGAGCCGTGATGTCGGGCTTCGTGGTTCCGCCGCCCAGCGGCGACGGGCCCCGACTGGAGAAGCTCGCGATGACGTTGTTGATGTCGTGCGCGCCCATCGTGTAGCTCTCCGGATACGAGCCCGGGTTCCGCAGCGAACTGCAGGACGGCCCCTCGTTCCCTGCTGCCCACGCCGGGAACATGCCCGAGGCGATCCAGGCGTCGACCGTGGCCCGGTACCACGTGTCCGAGTCGTCGAAATAGCCCCAGGAGTTGCTGACGATGTCGGGGCGGAGTTCCGGCTTCGGCTTCTTGCCGTTCAGTTTCGTCGGCGCGAGCATCCACTGCCCGGAGTCCAGGAGGGCCTGATCGGTGCCGTTCCCGTTGGGGAGCGCGTCGGCCTCGATCCACTTCGCGCCCGGCGCGACGCCGATCTGGTTCGAACCACCGTCGTCACCGACCATGGTCCCCATGGTGTGCGTGCCGTGGCCGAACGTATCGCAGGGCTTGCCCGGGCACGCGTGCAGCGGGTCGAACCAGTTGTAGTTGTGGTCGAAGCTGCCGCCGCCCTGGTTCCCCCGGTACTGCTTGACGAGAGCCGGGTGGTCGAACTGGGTCCCCGTGTCGATGCTCGCCACGACGATGCCCTTGCCGCGGTCCTTGTACTTCTTCCAGACCTTGTTCGCGCGGATGTTGGAGATGTTCCACTCGATGCCCTCGACCTTGGCCAAGGAGGGCGCCGGCGTGCCCTCGATGACGTGCGCGTTCCATCGGGGGGTGATGCGGGCGACCTCCGGCCTGGCGACGATCGCGGCCACGGAGGCCGCGGTCGCGCGATCGACGAGGATCACGTTCGAGGACCAGTACGACGTGAAGCTGATGCCGCGTGCGGACAGCAGCGCGCGGACCTGCCGCTGGCTCGCGTTCGCCGTCGCCTTCAGACGGTTCACGACGTAGGCCCCGCGCGCGTTCCAGTTCCGCATCGACGACGCCGCGGACAGGTCGGCGCGCTGCCGCATCACGATCCAGAAGCTGGTGGCGCCGTGCGCGCCGATCTGCGCGGATACCCGGGCGTCCACCTTGGCGGCCGGCCCCCTCGGTGAGGTCGACGCCGCCGGAGCGAACGTGACCAGGAGCGCCAGCGTGAGGACGGCGACGGTCGCGACGATCGTTCGGCGCGCGACCGGAACCGTGGTCGGTCTGGTCAAGAGGGAACCCCCTTCTCATCCGCGACCCGCTCGTGACAGCCACCGGCTGGCGGGCCGAGGCGGGCCCTGTCCGAAGCTCGGAGGCCCTCTCGGCCTCCGGCTCGCAGCATCATAGCCCCGACCGCGACATCGGACATCTGGGACAGATCAGCGCCCTGGTCCGGGACCGCCGGCGCTCCGCCTGGGGCGAGGTGGGTACCATCGACCGCGATGCTCCCCACCGTTCCGGTCCACCCCCGCCGGCTCGACGAGTACCGCGAGCCGGCGGGCGACGAGGCGGTCGACCGGCTCCGCGAGACCGCCGCGCAGCTCAAGGGCGCGCGGATCCTCCATGTCAGCGCGACGGCCTTCCGCGGCGGCGTCGCCGAACTGCTCCTCAGCCACGTCGGGCTGCTCGGTGACCTGGGCATCGAGGCGTCGTGGCAGGTGCTGCAGGGCTCCGACCGGTTCTCGGCGATCGCCGGCTTCCTCCTGCACGGCCTCCAGGGCGACCCCGCGCCGTGGGACGAGCGGATGGCATCCGAATTCGAGGGCCTGGCCCGGGAGAACGCCGACCTGCTCGCGGAGGGGCTCGACCACGACTTCGTCGTCGTCCACGACCCGCAGCCGGCGGTGCTCCTTTCGATGATGGGGGACCGCGCCCGTCCCGGGGGCGCGTGGGTCTGGCGCTGCCACCAGGACCTCTCGTCGGCCGTGGCGCCCGCGTGGGAGTACCTCGCGCCGTACGTCGCGGCGTACGACGCGGCGGTTTTCACGATGGACGGCTTCGTTCCCCCAGGCTACCGGGGACCGCCCGTCGCCGTGATCCCCCCGTCGATCGACCCCCTCTCGGCGAGGAACCAGTGGATCGATCCGGACACGATCTACGAGATCCTGCACCGGTTCGGCGTCCAGTGGACGCGCCCGATCGTCACGCAGGTGGCGCCGTTCGATCCCTCGAAGGACCCGCTCGGGGTGATCGATGCTTACCGGCTCGCCCGCGACGAGATCCCGGACCTACAGCTGGCACTGATCGGCTCCGTCGCGCGCGAGGATCCAGAAAGCTGGCACTACCTCGAGGTGACGGAGCGTCACCGGGGGGACGATCCGAACGTGTTCGTCCTGTCGAACCTGCAGGGGGTCGGTCACCTCGAGGTCAACGCGTTCCAGCGCGACTCGCGCGTGATCCTGCAGAAGTCCCTCCGGGAGGGCTTCGGCCTCACGGTCTCGGAATCGATGTGGAAGGGCACGCCGGTGATCGGCGGGGACGTCGGCGGCATCCGGCTGCAGATCGAAGACGGCGTCTCCGGGTACCTGGTCGATTCGGTCGAAGGGTGCGCCGGCCGCCTCGTCGAGCTCGTGGGCGACGAGGAGCTGCACGACCGTATGAGCGAGGCCGGACGTCGGCGGGTCCGCGAGCGGTTCCTCACGCTGCGCGAGATCGACGACACGCTCGCGTTGTTCGCCGCGATCGGGAGCGAACCGTGAACCGGCAGGCTCGCCCGATCCTGATCGCGTCGAACCGCGGCCCGGTCTCCTTCGTCCGTGACGGGGACGGCCTCGTCCCGACGCGCGGCGGCGGCGGCCTGGTCACGGCGCTGACCGGCGCGCTGCACCGGACGGGTGGGCTCTGGATATCGAGCGCGATGTCCGACGAGGACCGCGAGGTGGCATCCCAGGGCGCGATCGACGTGCCCGACGACGGACCCGGGACGTCGCTCCGGTTCCTGTGCTTCGATCCGCAGACCTACGAGGGCTATTACAACGGGATCTCGAACCGCATCCTGTGGTTCGTCCATCACTACCTGTGGGACATCCCGCGCGCGCCGCGGTTCGACCTCGACACGCGCGAGCACTGGGCGGCGTACCGTCGCGTGAACCGGGCCTTCGCCGAGGCCCTGGTCGAGGAGTCGGCGCGCGTCGGCGACGAGCCGGTCCACCTGATCCAGGACTACCACCTCTCGCTCGTGCCGAAGCTGGTCCGCAGGCGGATGCCCGACGCGCGGATCTCGCACTTCTCGCACATCCCGTTCGCCGGGTCGACCTACATCCGGCTCCTGCCCACCTGGATGAGCGAGGAGCTCCTCACGGGCCTGCTCGGCGCTGACGTGCTGGGGTTCCAGGCGGATCACTGGGCCGACAACTTCCTGCTCGCGTGCCGAACGCTCGCCGGGACCCGCGTCAACCTGCGTCGGCGACTGGTCATGTGGGAGGGCCGCGAGGTCCGCGTCCGCGTGTACCCGGTCACGATCGACCGCGCGGAACTCGAGGCCACGGCCGTCGAACCGGCCGTGCTGGCTGCCAGGGAGGATCTGGCGCGCTGGCTCGGGGGCGCGACGCTGATCCTGCGGGCCGATCGGGTGGAGCTGTCGAAGAACCTGATCCGCGGGTTCCTCGCCTACGAGGAGCTCCTGGTCCGTCACCCGCAGTACCGCCGCCGCGTGAAGATGTTGGTGTTCCTCGATCCGTCGCGCGAGGACGTTCCCGAGTACCAGGCGTACTCGCGCGAGTGCATCGCGACGGCCGAACGGGTCAATCGAGACTGCGGCGAGGACGGGTGGGAGCCGATCCACCTCGAGATCGACGCCGATCGGTCGGTGCTGCTGGCGGCGCTCGGCCTCTACGACGTCCTGCTCGTGAACCCGGTCTTCGACGGCATGAACCTGGTGGCGAAGGAGGGCCCGGCGCTGAACGAGCGGCGCGGCGTGCTGGTGCTCTCGCAGAACGCGGGGGCGCTGGCCGAACTCGGGCGCTTCGCGTTGCCCATCAACCCGTTCGACGTCGGGCAGACGGCGGACGCGTTGCACACGGCGCTGGTCATGGGCGAGGGCGAACGCGGACGCCGCGCCCGCGGCCTCCGGGCCGCGGTCCTGAGGACCAGCCCGCAGCGTTGGATCGCGCATCAGCTCCAGGACGTGGACGCGGCCTGGAACGTGTGACGGGACCGTCGGCGAGCGATCGTCGGGCCGCGTCGATCGTCGGCGCCGGTCTCCGGACCGCCCGTGTTCCGTCACGGAGCGGCTGAGGCGCCTTCGCGTTTGCCCGACCTCGTCGAGGGGAATGGACGGGTCGGTGTCGCGAGCATCGGTCGCGACAGCCGCCCCCGATCCCAGATCACAAACCCGACGGGGAAGGAAGGAGAGCGCCCGTGTCCATCCCTCACGCCGAAGACGCGCACGCACGTCTACTGGAGGAGCGACAGCGATTGGACGCGGTCCGCGACGCGCTCGTCGATCGCGTCGCGGGGCTCCCTGTCAGCCTAAGGAACGCGGAGCTGTCAGCGACGGATCAGCATCCGGCCGACGCGGGGACCGAGATGTTCGAACGGGCGAAGGACCTGTCGATCCTGGAACAGGTCGACGCGGAGCTGAGCGCCGTCGAGCGAGCGCTGCAGCGAGTCGAGGATGGCGGGTACGGCATGTGTGAAGCCTGTGGGGGCCCGATCGGACGCGCGCGCCTGGAGGCCCGGCCGGCGGCCACGCTCTGCATCGACGATCAATCTCGTACGGAGCGTATGAGCCGCTCCGATCGCGTCCGGTCGTAATGAAGCTTTACCATCCCCCACGTTGCTGACGTGTGAAATGCACATGTTTGGCTCGACCGACCGCTGGGGAATCGAAGACGACGAAGAGTTCCGACGGATATCGAAAAGAAGGGAGAAGCGATGCCCTATTACGTGGACGATGACCCACGGATGCGGCCACCGGTGGCACCCGAGGAGCCCGGCAGCGGTCTCGTCGGATACGCCGCGATCAAGTACACGGCGATCGTCGTGATCGTCCTGGCGATCCTCGCGTTCGTTGCCTGGTACGTGATCCCACGCCTCGGATGAGGCGTGCCCTCCGATCCGAAAGGAGCACCACATGCTCGCGATAGGGATCGATCTGCTCGCGAAGGGTTCGGCCTATCTGAACCTGCTCTGGATCATCGCCGTCATCCTGGTGATCGCCGGGATCGTGAGCCTGTTCCGAGGCGCGGTGCTGGCCGGGATCGTGCTGATCGCGGTCGGACTGCTGATCGGCCCAGGCGGTGTCAGCGTCTTCTCGTGAACGGACGCTCCAGCCCGGTGACGAGGCTGGCTACTCGGGTGGGGATCTCCGGAACGCGTCGGCGTGGTCGGAGACACGCTCGCGGAACGTCCGCGCCGGCGCTCCGACGACGTGGGCCACGGTTGACGTCGTGTCCGGTGTGGCGAGGAGAGAACGACGCCCCGCCGGGTGGCCGACGCGAGACGCTCGACGACGGCCGGAGCGGTGGTGAGCGGCGCGGTCCAGACGAGGAACACTGCACCCACGCCCTGCAACGCCGGGTCAAGCGAGTCGGGCTCGGTGAAGTCGCCCGCCACGACCTCGACAGGACTGCCCGATCTCCTTCTGGTCCCGCCGTGGCGTGGGAGGCGCATCAGACCTGCGCGACCGCACCTCGGGGAGGGCCTCAGATCCCTCGATCCGTGAGGGCGTCCACCGTGGGACGCGGACCGCCGTGGTCCGCGTCGGACACGAACGACAGGGTGACTCGCCCTTCGTCGTCCCGCTCCATCGTGAACGACGACACGATCGCCCGCAGGAGATCGGTCCCCCACCGTGCATCGAGCTCCGCATCGGCGGGTTCGACATCGTCGTCGCCCGTGGCGTCCAGGACGTCGTCGTGGACCGTGTCGTCGAGCTCGGTGCGCACCCCGACGGCGATCCCGTCGGACGTCGACCGGATGGTCAGCTGGATCGCGGTAGGCGATCGCGCCTCGCGGAGCGCGATCGCGCACGCCTCTGAGATCGCGAGGCGGATGTCCTCCACGGCGTCGTCGCGTGCACCGAGTTGACGCGCGGCGGCGACGCCGAAGAGCCGAGCGGTCGCGAGGTACGCGCCGGTCGCTGGGATCGAGAGACGGAGGAGCCCTGCGTCCGGGTCCACGCCGCGCTACCCGGTCGCCTCGGCGACGGTCGACCGGACGTCGAAGACCCGATCCAGCCCCGTGATCGCGAGGACGCGGAGGATCTGCGGGGACGTGCACACGAGGATCATCTCGCCGGCGTGCTCCTTGGCTCGCTTCAAGCACGAGACCAGGACGCCGAGGCCCGTCGAGTCCATGAACCCGACGTCCTCGAGGTCGACGATCAACCGGAATCGCCCCTGATCCATGAGACTCGCGAGCCGCTCGCGGAGGCGAGGCGACGTGTACGCATCGATCTCGCCACGAACGGATAGGACCTCCCAACCGTCAAGGCTCCGCGCGTCGAACGCCAGCTCGATCTCCATCGGTCTCCTCCTTCGCCCGAGCTCGCAGGTGTTCCCCTTCGCCGGCACCGCGAAACATCGCGTTCGCGCGGGATGTTTGCGGGATGGGAGCGCCGGATAGCATACGTCGAGGACGACGACCGCCATGGACTCCGACGTCACCCTCTGGGCACCGGCGAGCGCGACCTCGGTCCACCTCTTGCGAACGGTGGCTTCGAGCGTCGGCGCTCGGTTCGACCTGTCCATCGACGAGATCGACGACCTCCGGCTCGCCGTCACGGAAGCCGCGTCGCTGCTGCTGACCGAGCGTCCGAGCGGGTCGGTGTTCTCGCTGCGGATCGGTCCCGAGGACAAGGGCACGCTGCGGGTGACCGTCACGCTGGACGGCCCTCCGGCCTCGGCGCAGGACCTCCGGAGCGGCGGGATCGAACGTACGCTCGCGTGGCAGGTCCTCCGCGCGTTGGGCGACGACCTCGACGTCGCGGGTGACGAACTGGAGGCCGGGCTCACGTTCACCAAGGGGCGCCGACGAGCGAGCAGCGAACCATGAGGGCGTCGACGACGCGGCCGTGGGAGACGGAGCGAGCGGAGCGCCTGTTCGCGCGCCTGCCCGACGACCCGTCCGCCCGGGACGAGGTCATCGAGCTCTACACCCCGCTCGCCAGGTATCTCGCGCGGCGGTTCGAGGGCCGAGGTGAACCGCTCGACGACCTGATCCAGGTCGCGATGCTCGGGCTGATCAATGCGGTCGACCGGTTCGATCCGTCCCGAGACGTCAGGTTCAGCACCTACGCGTCGGTGACGGTCGTGGGCGAGCTCAAGCGGCATTTCCGCGACAAGGGGTGGGCCGTGCGGGTCCCGAGGCGGCTCCAGGAGTTCGGGCTCAACATCGGACGGGCGATCGCGGAGCTCTCGCAGGAACTCGGTCGCTCGCCCACGGTCCCGGAGCTGGGCGAGCGCACCGGCCTGTCGGAGGAAGAGGTCCTCGAGGCGATGGAGGCAGCGAGCGCCTATACGGCGCAATCCCTAGACGCGCCCGTGGATGAGGATGGCACGACGACGCTCGAGCGCCTCCGCGACGACGATGATTCGCTCGACCGCATGATCGGCTGGGCGAGCGTGGCCCCGGCGATCCGAACGATCCCACCTCGGGAGCGCCGGATCCTCTACCTGCGGTTCTTCCATGGCCATACGCAGAGCGAGATCGCGCGCGAGCTCGGGATGTCCCAGATGCACGTCTCGCGACTGCTGGCGAGGTCGCTGCAGGCGCTCCGAGAGACCGTCGGCGCCGACGCTCCCGAGCAGGCCGATCGTGGCGGCACGGAGGGCGACGACGGTTGATCGGCCTGACCCGCGTCGACGGATGCGGCTTGGGCAGCTCAGGTCGTTCGCGGAACCTCGCGTTCGTGCTGGCGTCTCCGCCGGGTGGGGAGGACGAACCAG
The DNA here is from genome assembly GCA_963781595.1 of uncultured Actinomycetota bacterium. Lineage (GTDB taxonomy): Bacteria > Actinomycetota > UBA4738 > UBA4738 > UBA4738 > JBEDUK01. Next base: position 319,286 of record CAWAGG010000001.1, read on the forward strand.
AACCAGGCGAACAGGCCGGCCGCGGCGGCCCCCATGGCGACCGCACAGCCGGCCGCGAACGTCATGTCGGCGATCACGTAGAGGGAGCCGGACATCGCGGCTGCGAGCAGCGCGAACCCCGCGATCGCGAGCCGATTCGCGGTTCGAAGCAACCGCTCCTTCTCCGGCATGCGGAAGGTCAGACGATGGTAGGACGAAGGCGTGATGAACATGACCGATGATCCGGCCGCCGCGAAGAGCGTGGCGAAGTACACGCCGCGCTGCAGGTCGGTGAGCTGTCCGAAGCGCTGGCTGAACGGGACCGTCAGCAGGAAGGCGAACAGCACCTGGACACCGGGCAGCGCCACCCGGAGGCCGTTGAGCAGCTCGATGAGCTCGCGATCGATACGCTCCTTCGGCGTCTCGTTCGATCCACCACGCTCGGCCGAGTGGGGCGCGCGCTCCTCGCGACGCGGTGCCAGCTCGGTTCGCCCAGGGTCCATGCGCCGTCCTTACCCCGTGGAGGGTTGGCGGACACTCCCACGCCTCGACACGATGGCATCCGCGTCGGATCGGCGGACGGAGGATCCACGGTGAGCACCGAGCTTCCGCAGTGGACGCGCGGCACCGAGAGCTTCGACGTTCCGACGTTGGACCTCGTGCCCGCCGCAGTGATCGCGAGCGACCCGGATTGGCGGATCGTCGCGTGGAACCGCGCGGCGGAACGCCTCCTGGGCTGGTCGAATGCCGAGGCGATGGGGCGCAGCACGCTGGAACTGCTGGTCGCCGCCGGCGAGGTCGAACGGATCGCCGAGGTCGTCGCACACGTACGTTCGGGTGAGTCGTGGCAGGGGGCGCTCGACCTCCGCGATCGCGATGGGCGCGCCATCCCCAGCCGGATCGTCTTCGACCCGATGCTCGATGGCGATCGCCGGCTCCTCGGTGCCGTGGCCGTCGTCATCGGGTCGGATACGCAGCCGGGCTCCGGGCCGGGCTCGGACCCATCGGGCCGCTCGGCGGCCGAGCGCCTCGCCGACCTGGCGACGATCGCGGACTCGGCGCTCGCGCACCTCGACCTGGAGAGCCTGCTGCACGAACTGCTCGCCCGTGTGCGCGACCGACTGCGGGCCGACACGGCGACGATCCTGCTTGTCACCGACGAGGGCTCGCACCTCGGCGTCCGCGCATCGCTGGGACGCGACGGCGAGGTGATCGAACGGCTCCGCATACCGATCGGCCGCGGCATCGCCGGGCGCATCGCGGCCGCGAACCGCCCGTTGCGCTTCGACGACCTCTCGCGGGAGGAGGTCATCGGAGAGGACCTGCGGGAGCGGATGCGTTCCGTCATCGGCGCCCCGCTGGTCGCGGGGGGGAGGACGATCGGAGTGCTCCATGTCGGATCCTCCGAGCCGCGGCACTTCGCGGACGAGGATCAGCCGCTCGTGGAGCTCGCGGCCGAGCGCGCCGCGGTCGCTCTGGAGACCTGGCGCCTGTACCAGGCGGAACAGCAGGCCCGGATGCGTTGGGAGTCGGCCGCGAGACGCCTGGGTCGACTGGGGGTCGTCATCGCCCGGCTCGCCACCCGCGTGACGGAAGGGGATGTCATCGAGGCCGTCGTCGCCGAAGCGATGCCGTTCCTGGAGGCCACCGGGCTCTGGATCTACCGGCTCGACGATGGAGGCGACGCGTTGACCGCCGTGGCGGTTCACGGCTATCCGCCCCACGTGGAAGAGCGCTTCCGAACCGTGCCCATGACCGCAGACCGCCCCAGCGTGCGGTCCGTGCGGAGCGGGGAGCCGGTGTTCGTCACCTCCGGCGAAGAGCTCGTCACGACGTTCCCGGACTTCCGAGGATTCGCGGAGAGCCTCCGAGCCGGCGCCGCGGCCGCACTCCCGCTCACCGTGGATGAACGACCGTTCGGCGTCCTCGTCCTGCAATGGGACGAGTCGCGGGCGTTCGACGACGAGGAACGGTCCTTCCTCATCGCCCTCGCGGATCAGGTCGCCCAGGCGCTCGAGCGCACGCGCCTCTACGAGGCGGAACGGGATGCGCGAGCGATCGCGGAGGCTGCCGCGTTCCGGACCGCGGTCCTGCAGGACATCACGTCCCGGCTGTCGGCCGCGTTGACGGTCGACGACGTCGCGCAGGCGCTGATCGAACGAGCCCTGGAGGCGGTGGGGGCCGTCGCGGGTTCGGCGTTCGTGCTCACCGCGGACGAGGAGGCGCTCGAGGTCCTGGGCGACATCGGCTACCCGCCCGACGTGATCACAGCGCTCCACCGCATCCCGGTCGACGCCGATCTGCCTGCGGCGCTCGCCTTCCGAACGCGGGAGCCGGTCATCCTGTGCGACGTCGCGTCCCGAGACGCGGCGTTCCCGTCGGTCCGCGGGATCATGTCGGACGATCACGCCTTGGTGGCGATCCCACTCGTCGCCGGCGCGCGCGGGGTCGGCGCGATCGGGCTCACGTTCGGCGAGCCGCGAACGTTCGGCCGCTCCGAGCTCGCGTTCATGACCGCGCTCGCGGACCAATGCGCGCTCGCCTTGGAACGCGCGCGGCTGCACGACCTCGAGAGCCGGGATCGGAAGCGCGCGGCGTTCCTCGACGCCCTGGGCGAGCTCTTGGCGCGCTCGCTGAACTACGAACGGACGCTTTCGAAGATCGCCCGCCTCGCCGTGCATGGCGTCGATGCGGGGGACGAACGGATCGACGGTCTCGCGGATCTCTGCATGATCGATCTGGTCGGCGACGACGGGATCGCGCGACTCGCTGCGGTCGAGCACGAGGATCCCGACCGGGTCCATGCGGTACGCGCGGTCCGCGATCGCCGCCCCATCGAGATGGGTGTGGACTTCGGGGTCGCGAAGGTCCTCCGGACCGGCCGATCCGAGCTGATCCCCCGGATCCCCTTGGATCGACGCGTCTCGGCGAGCGGCGACTCGGCGTTCGAGCCGATCCTGCCCGAACTCGGCGTGACGTCGTCGATCACCGTCCCGCTGGCTGCCCGGGGACGGACGTTCGGCGCGATCGGGTTCCTCTGCGAGGACGAGGAGCGCTCGTACTCCGCTGATGACTTGCGTTTCGCAGAGGACGTCGCGGCGCGCGCATCGATCGCGATCGACAACGCGAGGCTGTACCGAGAGCGGGCCGAGATCGCGCGGACGTTGCAGCGTGCGCTCAGGCCCCAGGACCCGCCGGAGATCGCCGGGGTCGAGATCGCGACCCGGTACCTCGCGGCCGGGGAGGGTGTGGAGGTGGGAGGCGACTTCTACGAGATCTGGGACTCGGAGGACGGCGGGCTTTGGCTGGCGATCGGCGACGTGACCGGGAAGGGTCCGAGCGCCGTCGATCTGAACGTCCTCGCTCGCCATACGATCCGGACCGCGGCGATGCGCAGCGACCGACCGGCCGCGATCCTTCGCACGCTCAACGATGCGCTGCTGCAGCGCGGCTCGGGCGAACGGTTCTGCACGGTCGCCATCTGCCGGCTGGACGTCTCGAGCCAGCCGATCGGTGTCACCGTGGCCTCCGGCGGCCATCCGCTCCCGATGGTCCTCCGCTGGGACGGGTCCGTCGAGCGCATCGGGACCCCGGGGACGCTGCTCGGGATGTTCGACGGGATCGAGGTGCACGAGGACCGTGACGCGGCGCTCGGCGCCGGCGATGCGCTCGTGCTCTACACCGATGGCGTCATCGAGGAACGCCGGGGCGCCGCGCAGTTCGGAACGGACGGGTTGATCCGGGAGCTGGAGCGACACGCTGGCGCGTCCTCCGAGGACCTCGCGGCCGCGATCGAGTGGGCGGTGCGGGCGTTCCGTCCCGGAGGGGAGCTCCTCGACGACGTCGCGCTGGTCGTCGTCAGAGCGAGCGAGCAGACGGCCGTCGACGCTTGAGGGCCGGCGCGGCCGGCGCGGCCGGTCGGGCGGAACGCCTCACTCTCCGCGGCGGTGTCCGGTCGCGCGCACGGGCGTGCCCCGATCGGGTCCACCCGGGCCATTCATCGTGGACCTGGAAGCGGAGATCTCCGCCAGCGTCTCCCCGACGGCGCGCTGCGACGCATCGGCCTCGGCGACATCGCCGATCGACAGGATCCCCACCAACCGGTCACCCTTCATGACGGGAAGCCTCCGAACCTGCCAATCGGCCATCAGGTCCCTGGCATGCGACAGGTTGGTGTCGGGCGAGACCGAGAAGATCGACTCCGTCGCGATATCGGCGAGCCGCACCCGTTCGGGATCGCGCCCCTCCGCCATCACGCGAACGACGAGGTCGCGGTCCGTGACGAGCCCGATGAGCCGTCCGTCGTCGACGACCGGCACCACGCCGACGTCGAGCTCTCGCATCAGTCGCGCGGCATCGGCGGCCGTCGAGGCCGGCGACCCCGCGCAAGGATCGGCGGTCATCGCATGACGAACGAGCATGGACATGGGGGCCCCCTCGGGTCAGGACGTCGTGTGCCACGTACCCCGGGAGAACCCGATCCAAACCGCTGGTTACCGTCACCTCGGAGCCGACGTCACGCCGACCCATCGCCCGGTCGACCGTTCGGAACGTCGCGGCATTTCACGAGCCGGACCGCCGTGCCCGGCCGGCGTCGCGTCCCTTCCTGGATCGAGACCTGGTCCATCACAGCGACCATGAGCTCGATGCCGCGGCCGTGGTCGTTGCCATGCCGATCGGCCGCGGCGGCGAACATCCCGTCGTCGGCAACCCAGACATCGACGCACCCGCGATCGCTCGACCACCTGAGCCGGACCGTCGACCCCCCGGAATGGAGGATCGAGTTGGATGCCGCCTCGCTCACGGCGAGCACGAGATCGTCGACGGCTTCGGGCGCCAGCCCGGCGGCCGCTCCGACGTGACGGACCAGCGCTCGGATCCGCGCCAACGACGTCGGGTCGGCCGGGAAGACATGGATCGCGTCGATCTCCGCGGCTCGACCGATCCTCACCGTCGATCCGTTCCTCTCCCCTTGCCTCCAGACCGCCCCGTCGGGCGCGGCCGATTCACCCGGCCCGGGAGCACGTGCTCACCGGCGCGGGCCGGGCCTCGGCGAGCGTCGCTCGGCCCGTCCGATGGCGTCGGCAAGCTCGGCCTTGTTCATCCGGTAGCGGCCCACGACCGCATCGCGCTTCGCCCGAACGAGGAGCTCCTCACGCGTGTGTCCGTACATGTCGCTCCCAATGGTCGCCGACCTTCTCGAACGAGTCCTTCAAGCCCGCGAACGCCGTCCGATGGGCCCGCTCGCCCTCGCCGTACTCGGCGACCGCCGCATCGTGGACCTTGGCGAACGTCCGCTGCGCTTTCGCCGACGATCGGCGAACGGTGGCGGGAAGCTCACTCCGGACCGGCGCCCCCTGCTCCGTCATCTTCGGCATCTCCACCACCTCCTCGACGCTCGGGGTACCCGCGCCGGATCGCGACCAAACGTCCACGTATCCTGCCCATCGCGTTTGCGGTTCGCCGGACGGGGAACGGTGGAGCGCACGGAACCACGACGAGGAGGAGGAGGTACCACGATGAGTGGATCGCGCACCGACAAGGCCAAGGGTGCAGCCGAGAAGGCGAAGGGATCGGTCGAGGAGAAGGCCGGCGCGGCGACCGGGAACCGCGACCTGGAGACGCGGGGCAGGGCCGACAAGGCGAAGGGCCACGTCGACGACGCCAAGGGCAAGCTCAAGGGCGCGATGGACGAGGCGGCGCGGAAGGTCAAGCGGGCGCTCGACTGACAGCCGTGCAGGAGGACCCGGCCGACCCGTCGAACTGTGTTTGCCCGCTGAGCCGGCCGGGTACGAGCGAGCTGACTGGGGCCCCTCCGACCGGCTGCCCCGGTCGAGGGAACGCCAGCCCCGGGGGTGCGGCCCCGAGCCGCTCCCCCGGGCCCCCGCTGTCGGGACCCGGACCGGTCCCTCGCTCCTCCCGGATGCGCCCAGGGCACCCGGGCCCAGGCGCGGCGCTAGGTCGTCGGTCTGCGTAACGTCCTCGAGCGTTCGATCAGACCGCCGACCTCCGCGGGGGGCACCGGCGGGCTGAAGAGGAACCCCTGTCCGAGGCGACATCCGGCGCCGGCAAGGAAGGCACGCTGGCCCTCGGTCTCGACCCCCTCGGCCACCGGTTCGATCCCCAGGCTCGTCGCGAGCGAGATCAGCGCCTCCAGCATCCTGCTGGCGGCGGGGTCCTCGGGCACGCCATCGAGGAACGGCCGGTCGATCTTGACGGCATCGACGTGGACGTCCCGCAGCAGCGCCAGCGACGAGGATCCCGTGCCGAAATCGTCTACCGCGACGGCGAACCCGCCAGCGCGGAGCCCCTCGACGGCTCGATGCGCGGCCGGCTCGGCGAGGTTCGGTGAGTCCGCCACCTCGACCGAGACGTCGTTCGGCTCCAGCCCGGCGCCCAGGACCCGTTCGAGCATCCTCGGCGTGGGGTCCGTTCGCCGGCACCGTTCGCTGGGCACGTTGACGCTGACGGGCCCGGGCAGGCGGAGGCCCTCGGTGCGCCAGCGGGTCACCTGCCGGAGGATCTCGTCGAGCACCCAGTCGTCGATCGCGTCGAGCAGCCCGGCGTCCTGCGCGACCTGGAGGAACCCGGCCGGCGGGACCAGCGCGCCGTTCTCGTCGCGCCAGCGGACGAGCGCCTCGAGCGCCACGACCTCGCCGGACCCGAGGTCGACTACCGGCTGGTAGTGCAGCGCCCACGATCCGGTCTCGACCGCCCGGCGCAGCCGCGACGCGATCGAACCTCCGCTCACGGGCCACGCGCCCTCGCCGGTCGACAGCGTGACGCGTCCCGGTCCGGCGCGCTTGCTCCGGTACATCGCCGCATCCGCCTCGATCAGCAGGGCGTGGCCGTCCTCGGCCGACGCCGGATACAGCGCGATCCCGATGCTCGCCGATGGGGCGAACGGGAAGCCGCCCAGCAGCACCGGCGGCTCGAGGGCCTCACGGATCCGCGTGGCGATCGCCCGCGCGACGCCCTCGGCCTCCGAGGAGCCGTCCGGCCCGACGCCACCGCCCAGATCACCGAGGAGCACCAGGAACTCGTCGCCGCTCTGCCTCGCGACCAGGTCGACCTCTCGCACCGCGCCCTGCAGGCGTTCGGCGACCTCTCGCAGGAACCCGTCGCCGGCATGGTGGCCGAGCGTGTCGTTGACCGCCTTGAAGTCGTCGAGGTCCATGTACAGGACCGCCAGGGCCGTGCCGCGCCAGCGCGCCAGGATCACCGCACGGTCGAGCGCTTCTTCGAACATGATCCGGTTCGACAGCCCCGTCACCGGGTCGTGGTAGGCGAGGAACGCCACCTGCTCCTCGACCCGCTTGCGCTCGGTGATGTCGGTCATCACGCCGTGCCAGGAGAGCACCGAGCCACCGGCGTCGCGCAGGGGCAGCGCTTCGTCCCGGATCCACACGACCCGGCCGTCCCGCGCGAGCATCCGGTACTCCTGCACGAACGGCCGGCCGGTCGCGTTCGCGCTGTCGTTCTCCGCCACGATCCGCACGCGGTCGTCGGGATGCAGACGCGACGGCCACAGGTCGGCGTCGGCGAGCCACTCCTCCGGGGCGAACCCCAGCAGCGCGGTGACCTGCGGACTGATGTAGCCGGTCGAACCAGACCGATCCGAGGCGCGGTTGTACGTCACGACGGGCGTTTCCTCGACGAGCTGCCGGTACCGCTCCTGCTCACCGCGCGCCGCTTCGAGCTCGGCCTCACGCTCGGCGAGGCGTCTCGCCCGCTCGCCGGAGAGCTCCTCCGAGACGAACCCGCCGCCGATCGCGAGCAACACCCCGACCACCAACCGCGCGGCCAGCTCGCGCCCGTCGATCCCCACCCCCGCGTGCGCGGCGGCCACGGCCTCGATCGCGATCGAGGCCACCGAGGTGGTTCCCCACGCCCACAGCCCGCCCTGGAGGCCCAGCAGGAGCCCGCCCTCCGCCTGCACGACCAGCAACAGGCTCATCTCCGCCCCGCCCGGGTCGAACGCGTACAGGGCGATCATCGTCAGCACGACCAGTGCGTCGACCGTGAACGACCAAACGGCCATCGTCCTGGAGGCGCGCAGGCGCGGGACGAGCTGCGCGAGCGCCAGCACCGCGGGCATCAGCGCGAGCGCCAATGACGCCGGTCGCACGTAGGCGGGTTCGACGGTGCCCGGTGCGGGTTGGAACAGGAGCGCGAACGTGAGCATCGCCGCCGAGAGGCCCGCGCGGAGGACCCCCAGCCAGAGCCAACCGTCGCCCGAACGTTCATCGGGCGCGGTTCTGCGAACCGCAACGTCCCCACCGTGTCTCGAGACCGTCCTCGAGGTATCGGCTCGAGGTTCGGCGCCCTGAACCCGCCCGATCCGTCCGGAACGGTCTACGATGAGCCGCCCGGCCGGCCGTCCGCCGCCGGTTCGTGGGAGGGTGATCGGATGTCGCAGGGATCGCAGCAACTCGCGGACAGTCAGTCGGACCCTGCGACGGCGGAGGCTCCCGAGCAGCCGCGTTCCAAGCGGCGGCGACCCTGGTACGCGGAGATCCCGATCCTCATCGTCGTCGCGGTCGTCCTGGCCCTCCTGATCAAGACGTTCCTGGTCCAGGCGTTCTACATCCCCTCGCCGTCGATGCACCCGACGCTGATCGAGCACGACCGCGTCCTCGTGAACCGCATGGCGTACCGGTTCCACGACCCGCGCCGCGGCGACGTCCTCGTCTTCCAGAACCCGCACCCGAGGAAGGGTCACGAGAGCGCGATCTCGGCCTTCGTCCACTGGCTCGGCCAGGGGCTCGGGGTCTCGGCGGGGGGGCGGAACAAGGACTTCATCAAACGCGTGATCGGACTGCCCGGGGACACGGTCGAGATGCACGGCGGCGTGGTCTACGTCAACGGGGCGGCGTTGCACGAGCCCTACCTGAGCCCGGAGCAGGACCTCGGGACCTACGGGCCGTACGTGGTTCCACCCGGGAACCTGTTCGTCCTGGGCGACAACCGGACGAACTCGGACGACTCGCGGGGGTCGCTGCATTTCATCCCGATGAACAAGGTCCTCGGGCGCGCGTTCGCGATCGTCTGGCCGCCGGGACGCTGGCACTGGTTGTACGGGGTGAACTACGGGAACATCCCGGCTCCGCAGCCCGCCGACTCGCCGGCCGGCTGACCGCTCCTCCTACAGGCCCAGGACGGCGCCGTCGGCGCGCGGGTCGGTCGCCCCCGCGTACCCGTCGGGCGCGACGACGATCGCGTGCGCGTGCCCGAAGCGGTGATCGGGCCACGGTGACGTCGAGACCCGGTGCCCCATCGCGCGCAAGCCCTCGACGACGGCCGGCGCGAACCGTCCGTCGGCGATGACCGAGTGGTCGGCCGGCGAGACGAGCCACCGCGGCGCGTCGATCGCACGCTGCGGGTCCTCGCCGTCGTCGATCATCCGCACCATCAGCTGCAGGTGCGTCTGCGCCTGGCCGTCGCCCCCCATCGTGCCGAACACCAGCCACGGGCGCCCTTCCCGGAACGCCATCCCCGGGATCAACGTGTGGAGCGTCCGCTTCCCGGGCGCGATCGCGTTCACGTGCGACGGATCCAGCGAGAAGTACGTGCCGCGGTTCTGCAGGTTGATGCCCCAGCCCGGGACCGTCACGCCGGAGCCGAAGCCCATGTAGTTCGACTGGATCAGGCTGACGAGCATCCGGTCGGCGTCGGCCGCGCACAGGTACGCCGTCCCGCCTCCGGCCGCTCGACCCGGCGCGGGCGAACCCGCGGCTCCCGGGTCGAACCTCCCGGCTCGCTCGGCGATCCAGGCTGGGCTCAGCAGGTCCGACGCGTCGATCGCCATGGCCGACGGGTCGGACACGTGCGCGTCCCGGTCGGACAGCGCCAGCTTCACCGACTCGAGCAACAGGTGTTGGCGTTCGAGGCCCTCGGACGGCGCGCCCCCCGGTGTGAGCGCTCCGGCGATGGCCATGGCCTCGAGCGCCGCGACCCCCTGCGTATTGGGCGAGAGCTCCACGACCTCGACGTCGCGGTACGCCCCGCGGAGGGGTTCGATCGCGCTGCCCGCGTGCGCCGCGAGGTCGCCTTCGGAAAGCAGCCCGCCGGCGGACATCAGGCAGTTTGCGATGTCGGGTCCGATCGGCTCGCGGTAGTAGGCGCCCGGGCCCTCGTCGGCGAGCGCTCGGATGGTCCGCGCCAACGCCGGCTGGCGCAGGACGCGCCCGGCCGCCGCCTCGCCGTACACGGCCCACCATCCGGTGGCGGCGGGGCCGAACCGTGCCTTCGATGGCTCGATCGCTGCGGCTCCGCGCCCGCTCAGGACGAACCCTTCGTCCGCGTAGGCGGCGGCGCGCTCCGCGAGCGAGCCGAACGACCGCGTGCCGAACCGCTCGAGCAGCGTGAACCACCCGTCGACGGCGCCGGGCACCGTGACGGTCAGCGGGCCGCCCGTGGGCATCGCGTCCGCGGCCGCCGCGTTCGCGGTGGCGTTCGCTTCCATGCCCGCGCGCACCGCGTCGACGGTGGCGGCGGACGCCGCCCGGCCCGAGCCGTTGTACGCCCACAGGTCCTCGCCGTCCCGCTGGATCAACGCGAACAGGTCGCCGCCGTACCCGCACAGGTACGGCGCGACCACGCCGAGGGTGAGGTTCGCCGCGACGGCCGCGTCCACGGCGTTCCCGCCGTCGGCGAGCACCGCGAGCCCGGCGGCGGAGGCGAGGTGATGCGGCGTCGCGATGCACGCGCGCGGGAAACGACGGGCTTCGGAGACGCTGAACGCGTCCATCCTGCGGACCCTATATGCTCGGCCCTCGCCACGAACCCACGGTGTTCGACCCGTTCCTGGGAGGTCCTTGATGGACGAGACGCGAACCGACGACGCGGCGCGCGCTGCGGCCCTGGCCGACCGCTTCTGGGAGGACCTGCTCCGGGTCGAGCCCTTACTCGGGACCGAGATCGGTGACGAACGCTACGACGACCTCCTGAGCGACCCGAGCGAGGCGGGCCGCGCCGACCAGCGCGACGCCGCCCACCGCGCGCTCAGCGACCTGGGGACGATCGACCGGGAGTCGCTCGACCCCGTGCTTCGTGGCACGCTCGACATCCTGGAGGCGAGCGCGACGCGCATGATCGCCAACCTCGACGCGCACCTCGAACGCCTCGAGGCCGTCTCGCAGATGTGGGGACCGGGCCAGATCCTCGGGGTGATCGCCGGGATACAGCGGACGGACACGCCCGAGCGGCTCGACCGCTACGTCGCGCGCCTGCATGCCCTCCCCGCGTACCTCGACGCGTTCGGACCGATCATGCGCGAAGGCGTCTCGACCGGCGTCACCGCGCCCGACGTGATCGTCGAGCGGACGATCGCGCAGATGGAACGGATCATCGGGGCGGGCGTCGAGGGCTCGCCGGCGCAGCAGCCCGTCGAGCCGAACGACACGGCCGCCAGGCAGCGCGTCGCCGACGCGGTCGAGACCGCGGTTATCCCCGCGTACTCCAGGTACCTCGAGGCGCTCCGCGAGTACCGTCCCCACGCGACGACATCGATCGGGCTCTCTGCACTTCCGGGCGGTGACGCGATCTACCGCTCGCAGATCCTGGCGTGGACCACGCTCCCACTCGAGCCCGAGGAGGTCCATCGCATCGGCGTGGAGGAGTTGGAGGAGATCTCGGAGGAACGCCGGCAGATCGCCGCCTCACTCGGGTTCGACTCCGCCGATCGCGCGATCGAGACGTGGAGCGCATCGGGGACGAACATCGCCGCGACCCGCAAGGACATGGTTCGCCTAGCCGAGGCCCAGGTCGGCCGGAGCTGGGACGCCGCACCGGGGTGGTTCGGCCGGCTGCCCAGCGCGAACTGCGCCGTCAAACCAGTCGAGGAGTTCCGCGAAGCCGACACGCCCGCGGCGTTCTACCAGCCGCCCTCGGCGGACGGCTCGCGCGCAGGCGTCTACTACGTGAACACGTCGGACCTCCCCGAGCGGCCGCTGCATCACCTGGCCGCGATCACGTTCCATGAGGCGAACCCCGGTCATCACTTCCAGATCACGATCGAGCAGGAGATCCCGGACCGGCCCGCGCTCCGTCGGTTCGGGGGCATCATGGCCGGCTCGGCCTTCATCGAGGGCTGGGGCCTGTACTCCGAACGGCTCGCCGACGAGATGGATCTGTACCGTGACGCGTACGAGCGGCTCGGGATGCTCGCGGCGCAGGGGATGCGGGCCGCCCGGCTGATCGTCGACAGCGGGATCCACGCGCTCGGGTGGGACCGGGAGCGCGCCGTCGCCCAGATGGTCGAGGCCGGCGTCGCGAAGCTCGACGCCGAGATCGAGACCGACCGGTACGTCTCGATGCCCGGGCAGGCGCTCGCCTACAAGATCGGGCAGCGCGAGATCGAACGCTGGCGGGAAGCGGCCGTCGAACGCGAGGGGTCGGCGTTCGACATCAAGGCGTTCCACGACCGGCTGCTCGGGCATGGCTCGCTACCGCTGCCAGCGCTCCGGCGCGAGATGGGCGTGGCGCCGACGTAACGGCTACGCGACGCGGCCGGGCGAGCCGTCCGGGGCGCTGAACGGAAGGTCGAGCGCCGCCCAGCGTTCCATCCCGCCCTCCATGTTCTCCGCGTCGTAGCCGCGGGCACGAAGCATCATCGTCGCGAGCTCGCTGCGGTTCCCCGTGCGGCACACCACGTACACGGGCTTCGACGGCTCGAGCACCCCCTGGTCGCCGCCGGCCATCAGCTGGTTCAGCGGGATCAACACGGCGCCGTCGATCCGGCCGGCGTCCCATTCCCACCGCTCTCGGCAATCCACGATCTGCACGTCATCGCGGTCGTCGAACACCTTGCGAAGGTCATCCATGTCGAAGTTCGCCCCCGGTCGAGAGTTGATCGGTTCCGTCACACCGTACCAACCGGCGTGCCGCGCGACCGCATCCCGTCGACGGGTCGGGGGTCCGGTAGGGTCGCCGTCATGGCTCCCGGCGGTCAGCCCCGGCGCGGCCGCGCTCGTGCGGCGATCCGGCGCATCGCGATCGACGTCGAACCGCTCCGCGCGTCGCGCGACTTCCGGTTGCTGTGGTTCGGCCAGCTGATCTCGCTGACGGGCCGTCAGCTCACGGTCGTCGCGCTCCCGTACCAGATCTTCCAGCTGACGGGCTCATCGCTCGCGGTGGGCCTGATCGGGCTGGCCCAGGTGCTCCCGCTGATCCTGCTGTCGATCCTCGGCGGCGCGGTCGCGGACCGGTGGGACCGGCGGACCGTGATCCTGTGGACCGAACTCGGCATGGCCGCCACGAGCGCCGCGTTGCTGGTGGGCGCGATCCACGGACATCCGCCGCTCTGGTACCTCTACACGATGACGGGGATCCAGGCCGGCCTGTCCGGGCTGAACCAGCCGGCGCGGTCGGCGTCGATCCCCATGCTGGTGGCTCCCGAACGCCTCCCGGCGGCGTTCGCGCTGAACCAGGTCATGTTCAACACCACGCTCGTCGTGGGTCCCACGATCGCGGGCATCATCCTGGCGGCCGGCGGGGATCACGGTGTGGCGTGGGCGTACGCCGTGGACGTCGGGACGTTCGCCGCTTCGCTGGTGGCGACCCTGCTGCTCCGCCCACTGAAGCCGCAGCTCGCCGAGGGACAGGCGCCGCCCTCCGGCATGCGGGCGATCAGGGATGGTTTCGCCTTCCTCCGAGGCAAGCGCGTGTTGAACTCGACGTTCTACATCGACCTGATCGCGATGATCTTCGGCATGCCGCGGGCGCTGTTCCCGGCCCTCGCGCTGACCGTCTTCGATGTTGGCCCCGGGAAGCTCGGGCTGATGTACGCCGCGCCGGCCGCGGGCGCGCTGGTGGGCGCGCTGACGTCCGGGTGGCTCGGGGGCGTCCGCCGCCAGGGCGCCGCCGTGGTCTGGGCCGTTGCGGCATGGGGCGCGGCGATCGCCGCGTTCGGGCTGCTCGGCTCGCACTTCTGGCTCGCGCTGTTCGCCCTGGCGATCGCCGGCGCGGCCGACGTCGTGAGCGCCGTGTTCCGTTCGACGATCCTGCAGACGTCGGTGCCGGACTCCCTGCGAGGCCGGATCACGGCCGTGCACATCATGGTCGTGACGGGCGGTCCGAGGATCGGCGACTTCGAGGCGGGCGCCGTCGCGGCGCTGACGACGCCGGTGTTCTCGGTGGTGTTCGGCGGCCTCGCGTGCATCGTCGGCGCGTGGCTGATCGCCTGGAGGATCCCCGAGCTGTGGCGCTACGAGCCGTCCGGCCGTGTCGCCGCCCCCGAGTGATCGCGGCGCCTACGCAAGCGCCCGGCCGGCACGTCATCCGTCGACCGATGGGTGCTCCTCGTCGATCACCCCGATCCGCAGCGACACCGGTTCGAACCACGCCGTGAGGCCCTCTTCGAACCCTGCGCGGACCTCGTCGAGCAGCTCGGGCCGAACCTCGCCCAGGATCTCGCACAGCAGGACGACGTCCGTCGACTGCCGCTGGATCAGCCCGCGCCTCGACTGCCGCCACACGAGGTGCCGCGTGAGCACCTCGTCGCCGTGGACGTAGGCGACCTCGCCGGACGGAACTGGCGCCGGTTCCTCCGCGTCGAGCGCCAGGAACCGGTCGCGCTCACGGGTCAGCCGCACATCGATCCGGCCGTCGGCGAGCGGTTCCAGGTCGAACCCTCCGATCGGCACGACGAGCGAGAGCGACAGCCCATTGTAGAAGTCGACCAGCGGGTTGATCCTCGGTGGTTCCCCGCCCTTCGCGGCGCGCCTGAGCAGGGCTTCGATCGAACTCGGGAAGTCGTGCGGGTTCGCCCCAGCGCCCTTGAGGCGGACCCGCCACGGCGCAACGTTCGGGTGCGATTGCGCGTTGCCGAACGGCTCGACCTGGGCGGCGGCCTTCGCCCACGCCTGCGTCAACCGCTCCTCGACCGCCGGCCTCGGCGTCGCGTTGTCGATGCCACGCCCGACGACTACGAGCACGCGAACGCCCGGGAAGAGTGCGAGGACGTCCTGGTGGAACGTCAGCCGCACCGCGTCACCACCTGCGGCGTCGCCGTCCGAACACCCAGACTCCGACCCCCAGTCCGGCCAGGCCGAAGAGGTACCACCACAGCTTCCCCACCCGACGGCGCGGTTCGCTCATCGTAAACCCACCTTACTAGTCGTCGAGATCGAGGAAGCCCCAGAGGGAACGCGCGTTGTTCACCGCGTGGTCCCGGTAGCAGTTGTTCATGAGCACGTGCGTCTCACGAGCCTCCTCGGCCATCGCGAGGATCCGCGGGACCCACTCCTGCAGCTCGGCGTCCCGGTAGTCGTACCGGAAGCGCTCCGCCGCGCCCTTGTCCGTGGTCGACCACGCCTGGCGGTCGCGCCCGTGGAACCGCACCATCGCGAGCTGCTTCGACGTCGCCGCCGCGACCGGGGGCACGGACGAATCGAACCCCTGCGGCATGTCGACGGCGACGAACGGCAGCTCGTGACGTTCGAGGAACGAGAGCGTCTCCTCCCGGTTCCGCTCCTCGAGCCACGTCCGGTGCCGGAACTCGACCGCGATCTGCATGTCCGCCATCCGTTCCTTGCACTCCAGGATGTAGTCGCGGTTCGCGCGGCCGATCACGAACCACTGCGGGAACTGGAACAGCACGGCGCCGAGCTTGCCGGAGGAGTGCAGCGGCATCAGCGCGTCGCGGAACCGTTGCCAGACCTCGTCCAGCAGGTCCGGTGGGACCGCGTCGCGGTAGAGGTTCTTCTTCGCGAGCGCCTCCTCGGGGAGCGCCTCGCGGACGTCCTTGTAGAGCGAATCGAGCCGCGTCGGGTGGCCCGTCAGCAGCGAGTACGCCTTGATGTTGAACGTGAAGTCCGGTTGGGTACGTTCGATCCAGAGCACGGAGTTCCGTTCGCTGGGCGGGTAGTAGTACGTCGAATCCACCTCGACGATCGGGAACTGCGACGCGTAGAAGCGGAGCCGCTCCTCGGCCGTATGCGCCTCCGGCGGGTAGAACGTGCCGGCCTTGACCAGGGTGGGTTCGGTCCACGACGAGATGCCGACCAGCACGCGCCCCTCGGTCACGGGCCCGAGTCTACGGGCGGCCCGCGGTGCCGGGTACGCTACGCGCCTGTGACCGCTGGCACGCGAGACGCCCATCCGTTGCACCCGCTCGATCCGCTGACGGACGAGGAGATCCGCGCGGCGTCGGCCGCGATCATCGCCTCGCATCCGGAGCTGCGCGAACCGCGCTTCCCCCTCCTGACGCTGGACGAGCCGCCGAAGGACGTGGTGCTGGATTGGCGCCCCGGCGATCCCGTCGATCGTCGGGCGTTCGCCGTCGTGCTGGACACGGCCGACGGCCCGACGCACGAAGCGGTCGTCCACCTCGGGCACGAGCCCACGGTCGCCGCATGGACGCAGGTCCCCAACGTGCAGCCGTCGATCCTGTTCGAAGAGGTCCTGGCCCTTCAGGAGATCGTCCGCGAGGACACCGCGTCCCGTGAGGCGCTCGCCAAGCGCGGCGTGACCGACCTCGACCTCGTGGTCGTCGAACCCTGGACAGCCGGCACCCTGCCCATCGAGGGCGTCGAACCCGGCCGGCGGCTGCTGCGTGCGACCGCACTGGTGCGAGATTCCGCGGAGGACAACCCCTACGCGCACCCGATCGAGAACCTGGTCTTCGTCGTGGATCTGATCGAACGACGCGTGGTGAGGCTGATCGACGACGGCCCGGTCCCGATACCGCGCGAGCCCGGGAACTACGACGTGGCCTCCGTCGGCGCGATGCGGACGGATCTGCGGCCGGTCCACATCTCGCAGCCCGAAGGGGTCAGCTTCACGATCGACGGGAACCGGATCCGGTGGCAGCGGTGGAGCCTGCACGCGTCGGTCCACGCGGTCGAGGGCCTGATCCTCCACGACGTCCGGTACGAGGACGCTGGTCGCGAACGTTCGATCCTGTATCGGGGCGGCCTCTCCGAGATGGCCGTGCCCTACGGGAATCCATCGTCGGTGTTCGGGTTCCGGAGCGTGTTCGACGCGGGCGAATACAACCTGGGGCGGTTCGTGACGCCGCTCCGTTTGGGCTGCGACTGCCTCGGCGAGATCCGATACCTGGACGCCGTGCTCGCGGACGAGCGCGGCGAACCGATGACGATCCCGAACGCGATCTGCGTGCACGAGGAGGATGCCGGCGTCCTGTGGAAGCACTGGGACTTCCTGGCGATGGAGGAGGGAGAGGTCCGGCGGTCGCGCCGGCTGGTCGTCTCGACGTGGCACACCGTCGGCAACTACGAGTACGGGTTCTTCTGGTACCTCTACCTGGACGGGACGATCGGGTTCGAGGTGAAGCTCACGGGGATCGTGGCGACGACGGCCCTGGAACCGGGCGTCGAGGCGCGGTTCGGCACGGAGGTCGCGCCGCGGCTCGAGGCGCCGAACCACCAGCACCTGTTCTGCATGCGATTGGACCTGGACATCGATGGCACGTCGAACACGGTCTACGAGGTCGACGCGGTCGGGCTGCCGCCCGGCGAGGAGAACCCGTACGGGACGGCGTTCGTCGCGCGGCAGACGCCGATCGTGCATCAGCGCGATGGCGGACGGTCGATCGACCCGTCGACCGGGAGGTACTGGAAGGTCGTGAACCCGGCGGTGCGGAACCGGCTCGGGCAGCCCGTCGGGTACAAGCTCGTGCCGCACAGCGGGCCGCTGCTGGTCGCGTCGCCGGACAGCCATGTCGGCCGGCGGGCGGGGTTCGCGCGCCATCACCTGTGGGTGACGCGGTTCGACCCGTCGGAGAAGCACGCCGCGGGCGACTACCCGAACCAGCACCCAGGCGGCGAAGGTCTGCCGCGGTGGGTCGAACACGACCGCCGGCTCGAGGACGAAGACGTGGTGCTCTGGCACGTGCTGGGCACATCACATCTCCCGAGGCCTGAGGATTGGCCCGTCATGCCGGTCGAGGTCCTCGGCTTCACGCTGAAGCCGGTCGGGTTCTTCGACCGGAACCCGGCGCTGGACGTGCCGCCCCCGCCCGGACACTGACGCCACCATCGCGGACCACCTACGAACGAACGTGGGTGCGAGCGATGGCGGTCGCCAGGCACCGGGCAACGAGGCGTCGGTCAGGTGCCGCCCAGGGAAGCGACCGCGGGTTCCATCGCCGCTCTCGGCGGAGCGGGTCCGGCCCGGTATGGGGACCCGTCGGGGTGGACCCACGCGACGTTACCGTCGACCGCCCTGACGATGCGCCAGCCGTGTTCGTGGACCAGCTTGTGGTGGAAGTGACACACGAGCACGAGGTTCTCGATGTCGGTTCGGCCACCGCGGCTCCACCACACGACATGGTGCGCTTGCGTGAACCGTCGCATGCCGCATCCCGGGAACGTGCACTCGCGGTCGCGGTGTCGGAGCGCGCGGACGATCGATGCAGGCGGGTCGCGGGTGATCCTGCCCATGCGCAAGGGGTCACCCGCTCGGTCCTCGATGACGAGCTGGAGCCGGGCGGTGCAGCCGAGACGACGAACGGTCTCCGCGTCGATGACGCCACCGCCCTCCAGCTCGGATGCCCTCGCCCCGGGGACCAGCGGGTCGCGGCCCGCATGTACGACAACCGTCGCTCGATCGGGATCCGGTTCCGCCGCGAGCCGCGCTGACGCGAGCATCACGAGCGCGTCAGCGCGACGGGCGTCCGCATGCACCGCATGCTCTTCGCCAGGCATGACCGGGATCGACCGCGCCAGCCGCTCGAGCGCGCCGGCCACGACCGCTCCGTCGGCGGCCGACAGCTCGCCCTCCAGCCCGAAGCGCCTGCCCTCGTCGAAGTACCACCACGAGAGGAACCTGCTCTTCTGTACGTCAGCTGCGTCGTCGAGCGATCGTCGCGCGGCGAGGTCTCCCCGACGCCGGATGCATGCGCTCGATACGCGAAGAGCCCACCCGATGAGCGAAGCTTCGTCCTCCGGCGTCGCGAACCGGGCGAGCTCCACGACCTTGTCGACGCTGAGCCTCCCTGTTCGGAAGGCCTCCGAGAGTCGAGGCAGCCCCTCGAGGGCGTACGCGGCGGCGATCCACCTGCGCGCCTTCCAGCCGGAGATCCCGTAGCGCATCGACACCCAATGAGCCATGTCCCGAGCGCCGCTGTCCCGCCAGCACTGCCGGCGATCCAGCTCGGCGATCCCGGCGAAGATCTCGCAGAGCGCGGAACACATCTGCTCATGCAGTCGGTCGACGCCTACGATCAGCTCGCCGTCGCTGCGGTCGGTTCGTTCGTGCACCCGGACCTCGTCTGGTCACGGGGGAGATGCACCAGTATATCGAACACGTGTTCGATTCGTCAAACGAGGCGGAGCAGCCGAACCTGGTGACGCGCAGGCTGCGCATGTTGGTGCACCCGGCTGATCGACGGGTTCACCCCAAGAACCACTCGGGCCGGTCGCCCGCGACGCGACGCCCTTCGTGCGGGCTCAGATCCAGCCGGCGGCGTTGATGATCTCGGAGTGCCGCAGCTTCCGCAGCGCCTCGCGCTCGATCAGCCGGACGCGCTCGCCGGACAGGCCCATGGCCTTGCCGACGTCGCGCAGGCTCATGGCGTGCCCGTTCCCCAGCCCGTAGCGCAGCGCGATCACGCGCCGCTCGCGCGGATCGAGCACGTTGAGCACCGCCTGCCCGATCTCGTGGCGGAGCATCGCGTCCTCGACCGCGTCGAGCGGGCTCTGCTCCTCGGCCTGCTCGAGCAGGTCGCCCAGCTCGGTGTCCTCACCGACCGGGGCCTGCAGCGAACGGGCTCGCGACGCTCGGCCTCCAGCAGCCGTTCGATCTCCTCGAACGGCAGCGCCAGCGCCTTCGCCAGCTCCTGCGGCCGACGGGTCGCGGCCCGTGCTTCTGGGAGTACTGCACGAACGTCCGGCGCAGCTTCCGGATCTGGTCGTGGACGTGCACCGGGCAGCCGGATCTGCCGGCCGCGGTCCGCGATGGCCCGCGTGATCGCCTGGCGGATCCACCACGTGGCATAGGTCGAGAACTTGAACCCGCGCCGCCAGTCGAACAGCTCGACGGCGCGCATCAGCCCGATGTTCCCCTCCTGGACCAGGTCCAGGAACGGCAGCCCCTGCCCCTGGTACTTCCGGGCGATCGAGACCACCAGGCGGAGGTTGGCGCGGATGAACCGCTGGCGGGCCGCGTGGCCCTTGCGCTGACGTGCTCCTTCGCCTTCCGGATGCACGTCTCGGACTTGAGCCGGCCGGCTCCGGAGCTGCTCCTCGGCCTCCTCGCCGTGCTCGATCGCCATGGCGAGCTCGACCTCTTCCTCCTTGGTGAGCAGGGGCTCGCGCGCCGCCGCCTCCAGGTAGAGGCGAACGTCATCGGCCTCGCCGAGGGCGCGGGTCGGCTCGGACCGGCGGGATGGTTTCGCTTGTGCTTGTGCCGCTCTCTGTGCCACCTAAGCCTCTTCCAGTCGGGACCGTTTCCGGGCTCGGCCTCGGTTCCCGCCATCCGACCCGCATCGGATCGCTACCGGCCGCTACGCGCGCCTGGCACCATGAAGAGGCGAACGGGCACGTCACGGCCCCGTCGCCTCCGGGCTGGCTCGAACTCTACCCTGAAACGCCCTCGAACGTGGAATCCTTCCCGCCTGGGCGGGTCTCCGGCAGGACCGCGAGCACGACCACCGCCGCGAGAGCATAGGACAGCCCCACGATGGCCAGCGCGCGGCCGATGCCGGCGGTTCCCCCGGCCAGGACGCCGACCAGCGCGGGAGCGGCCGCCGAGCCCAGGAGATCCGTGCCCCGCAGGATCGTCCCGACGCGGGCGCGAGCGCGAGCCGGGAAGGGCTCGATGCCGAACGCCGCGGCCGCCGGCGTGGACCCGGTCAGGAAGAAGATCACGAGCCCGAGCCCGATCACACGCCCCGCGGTCCCCTGCGAGCGGAACGCGACGAACCCGGCCGCGGCGGCCCCGGTCAGGAACACCAGCGCGGTCGGCTTCCGTCCCCAGGTATCCATCAGGCGGCCGGCGACGAAGAACCCACCCACGCACCCGACCCAGAACGCGATCCACACGGGCTGCACCGAATCGATCCCCCAGCCCCACGTCTTCGTCACGAGCAGCGTCGCGAACGTCGTGACCGCGGCCGGGAACATCGGTACGAGGAAGCTGAGGACCGCGGCGCCGACGAGCCACCGTCCGCGGACGCCCCTGAGGCCGGCGCGCCAGGACCCGCGACGCCGGCCGAGCGTGCCGTCCCGGACCCACGTCGCGGTCTCGGGCAGGCTCCGGCGCGCACGAGCCACCAGGATCAGCGGGGCGATCCCGACCAGGTAGAGGGCACGCCACGACGTCCCCGTGGCCGAGACCACCAGGAACCCAACCCCGGCCCCCGCCATCCCGAACGCGCTCATCGACGACACGAGCCCGAGCGCGCGGCCGCGCCGCTCCACAGGGAGGAGTTCGACCAGCACGATCGCCGCCAGCGCGTATTCGGTCCCGAGGAAGACCCGTGCGACGAACTGCCATCCGACGAAGTCGACCACGCCCCGGGAGAAGGCCGTCAGGAAGGTCGCGACCGTGTACCCCGTGATCGTCCCGATCAGCAACGGACGGCGTCCGTACCGGTCGGCCAGCGGCAGGAGCAGCAGGACGCCGAACGAACCGGCCGAGATCACCGACACCATCACGCCCGCCTGGGCGACGGTGAGCCCGAACTCGGCCTGGATCAGCGGCAGGGCCAGCCCGAGGATCAGCCCGTCGTAGCCCTGGAAGAAGGTGGCTGGGGCGAGCAGGCCGACCGCGCGGCGTTCGGACCTGCTCAGATGCGCCGCTCGGGTCACGCGGGCCTCCCCCGGCTACGCGGACGGTTCGACCAGGACCTTCCCGCCCCCGCCGCCGCTCGCGAGCGCCTCGAACGCGCCCTGGGTGCCCTCGAGCGGCACCGAGCCCGTGACGATCCGAGCGATCTGCGGCCGCTCCGCGAGCAGCGCGAGCGCGCGTTCCATCGAGTCGCGCGTCGGCCCCTGGAGCGAGAACGCCCGCAGCTCCCGCAGGAACATGCGCAGCAGGAACGCCGACGCCATTGGGACGCCCATGATCCCGACCACGCCCTCGGGTCCACAGGCGTCGATCACCTGCTGGAGGGACCCGCCCACCCCAGAACACTCGAACGCGATCCGCGGTCCCTTCGGGTCGAGCGACTGCACGGTGACCATGGGATCGTCGACCGTCGGATCGAACGTCGCCTCGGCGCCCTGCTCGGTCGCCATATGGCGACGATCCTCCCTGGGATCGCTGCCGACCACGCGGCAGCCCGCCACGACCAGCCCGGCGACGCAGAGCAGCCCGATCGGGCCGAGTCCCTGCACGTACGCGAAGTCCCCCGGCCGCGGATCGGCCATGGCGACGCCGCGCAGGGCGACGCCGAACGGCTCCGCGAGGGCGGCCGCGGCGTCGTCGTTCGCGTCCGTCAGGGGGATCAGGTTCGCCTTCGGCACGGTCATGAACTCCGCGTACCCGCCACCGCGTCCGTGGGAGTCGGGCGGCGGGTCGACGCAGTACCGGTACCGGCCCTCGCGGCACCAGACGCACTCGCCGCACCCGCGCCCGCTGGGGAAGGGTGTCACGCGCGAGCCAGGCACCCACTCGCCCGACGGATCGAGGTCGACCTCGGCGGCGATCTCGTGTCCGAGGATCACGTCGGGACCGGACAGCACCCCGGTCTTGAACACCGTCAGATCCGAACCGCAGATGCCGCAGGCGCGGACCCGCAGTCGCACCTCATCGCGCCCCGGCTCGGGGATCGGGGTCTCCCGAACCGTCATCGACCGGACCCCGTCGAAGAAGGCCGCGCGCATGGAGGCCATGGGCCGCATCCTATACTCGGCCCCCATGAGCCTCCCGGCCCAACAGGGTCGCCGAGCCACCGGACGTTTGCGATGAGCGAACCCGAGCACGGAGGCATGCTCGCGGCTCGCGCGCTGCTCGACGCGGGCGTCGACACCCTGTTCGCGCTCCCCGGTGGCCACGTGTTGCCCCTGTTCGAGGGCGCACGCCGGACGGGCCTCCGTCTGATCGACACGAGGCACGAGGAGAACGCCGTGATGATGGCGGAGGGATTCGCGCTCGCGACCGGCCGGCCCGCGGCCGCGGCGGTGACCGCCGGGCCGGGGTTGACCAACGCCTTCGCGGGCATCGCCGAGGCGAACGCGGCGGGCGTCCCGGTGGTCGTGATCGCCGGACGAACGGGACTGAACCAGCGTGGCCGGGGCGCCGTCCAGGACCTCGAGCAGCTCGCGGTCGTCACGCCGGTGACGAAGTGGCGAGCCGGATGTCTGTCCGCCGAGCGGATCGCCTGGTTCGTCGCCGAGGCGGTCCACCAGTCGCGCGCGGGCGCCCCGGGGATCGCGTACCTGGAGGTACCACAGGACGTGTTCGCCTCGACGACGCGGCCGGAGGAGCGGCCGTGGCCGACGGGGCACGATGAGGAGCCGGCCAGGTCGGCGCCGGTCGCCGTCGACGTGGACCGTGCGGTCGAGCACCTCAGCCGTGCGTCGCGGCCCGTCGTGCTGGTCGGGTCCGGCGCGTTCTTCTCGGGTGCGGGCGAGGCCCTCCGGGCGTTCGTCGAACGTACCGGGATCCCGGTGACGACGACCAGCGCGGCGCGCGGGCTCCTGGACGACGACCACCCGCGGTGCCTCGGGTCGCTCGTGCACGGCGGGATCGCGCTGGCATCGGCGGACGTGGCGCTCGTCCTCGGCTCGCGGTTCAACGCGAACCTCGTCTACGGGGGGCTCCCGCTGTTCGGCCCGGACCAGGTCGTGATCCAGGTGGACGTTCGGCCCGAGCACCTCGGCGGCTCGCGACGACCCCAGGTGGCGCTCGCCGGCGACGTGCGGGCGACGCTGGACGCCCTCACCGCTGCGTGGCCGCCGGACCGCGACGAGGCGCACGCCGCGTGGGCGGACCAGGCGAAGCAGGGCGCCGCGATGAGCCTGGCCGGCTGGCACGAGGAGACCGAACGCCCGGCGAACGGCGTCCACCCCGGATGGCTCGCCCGGGAAACGGCGCGGTTCGCCGAGGAGGTCGCGCCGGACGGCGGGGTGACCTTCGTCTCCGACGGCGGCGACAGCGTGATCTGGGGCATCTCGTTGTCGAAGGCGCGGAGGCCGGGTTCGAACCTGTTCATCGGCTCGGCGATGGGAACGCTCGGGATCGGGCTGCCGTTCGCCGCGGCGGCCAAGGCCGCGCGGCCGAACGAGCCGTGCTTCCTGTTCACCGGCGACGGCGCGTTCGGCATGTCGCTGATCGAGCTCGATACATGCGCCCGCCACGGACTCGGGGTCGTCGTGGTCGTGGTGAACAACGGCGGGTGGGGGGACGTTCGGCACGAACAGGAGATGTTCTACGGCGAGGGAGCCGGCTCGAACTCGCCGGCCTCGACGATGCGCTACGACCTCATCGCGCAGGCTGTCGGCGGGCACGGCGAACGCGTCACGTCCCACGAGGCGATCCGGCCCGCGCTCGAACGCGCGCTGGAGGCGTCCGGGTCCGGCGTGCCGGCCGTCGTCGACGCCGTCACGGACCCCGATGTGATGAGCGACCTGATGCGGAACCTCGGCGGCCTGAACGTCATGTAGCGGGTCAGCGGCCGCCCTCGCCCTCGGTCGGTCGGTCCCCGGGTTCGTCATCGCGACCGAACAGCCGCCCGTGGATGTCCTCGACCAGGTTCCGCAGCGCCGTCACCTCGCGATCCAGGCTCGAGAGGCGGTCGAGGGCCTGGGCCAGGACGGCTCGGAGCTCCTCGTCGGCGATGTCGCCCTCGAACGCGGCCGCCGCCTTCCCGGCGACCGAGGGGGCGTCCTGCTGAGCCTCGGCCGCACGTGCGGACAGGATCTCGATGACCTGCTGGCGGACCCGCACGAGGTCCGCGCCGAGCTTCTCCAGGACCTGCGCGGCGACGCCCTGGCCCTCGCGGATCAGGCCGAGCAGGATGTGTTCCGTGCCGATGTAGTTGTGCCCGAGCTGCAGCGCTTCGCGCAGCGACAGCTCCAGGACCTTCTTCGCCCGCGGCGTGAACGGCATGTGGCCGCTGGGCGCGCCATCCCCCGGGTCGATGATGTCCTCGACCCCGGACCGGGCGGCCTCGAGCGAGATGTCCATCGCGCGCAGCGCCCGCGCGGCGACGCCCTCCTCCTCGGCGAGCAGCCCGAGCAGGAGGTGTTCGGTCCCGATGTATTTGTGGTCGAGCCGGCGGGCCTCCTCCTGGGACAGCACCACGACCCGACGTGCGCGATCCGTGAAGCGCTCGAACATGTTCGCATCATGCGCCTTCGGCACGCCGGATGCGACGTGCGCGGACGCACCCCGACCCGCGCTCGCGCGACCGCTGGCCCGCGGAGACGCCCTGCTGATACGGTGGCGGAGATGAGCGACGAACCCGAACCGAGCGGGCATGGTCAGGCAGCGACGTCTGCGCTGATCGTGCCCGTGACGCCGCCCGACGCGGACCCGGCGGTCGGCGAGGCCGCCGAACGTCAGGGGGTCGCCGAGCCCGACAAGCTGATCCGGATCACGACGATGGTCCGCGAGCTCCTGGACGAGACGCGCCAGGCGCCGCCCGACGAGCAGGGGCGGGTTCGGCTCCGCGAGATCTACGAACGGTCCCTCGAGGAGATCAAGGAAGCGCTCCCGGCTGAGCTCTCCGAGGAGCTCGAGGCGCTGGCGCCTCCGATCGAAGGCGTCCCGACGGAGTCCGAGATCCGGCTGGCCCAGGCGCAGCTGGTCGGCTGGCTCGAGGGGCTCTTCCACGGGATCCAGGCCGCGATCTGGGCCCAGCAGATGCAGGCGCGCGCGCAGCTCGAGGAGCTCCGCCGTCGCGGGCTCCCGCCCGGCATGGTCCAGCCCCAGCAGGGGCCGCAGCCGGAGCACGACTCCGGTCAGTACCTCTAGTCCGTCCGGTCCTTCGGCAGCCTCGACGCCCGGCGCGCCGTCGCCCTGCGCTTCGGCGGGGTCCGCTGACGGGACGCCTCCTGCTCGGCCGCCTTCCGCAGCTCGTGAGGATCGTCCGTCCATGCCCTCGGCCAGGACCTCGATGTCGGGCAGCGTGTCCCAGTCGGCGGTGATGCCGAACGCCATGGTGCCGGCGAGGCGGTCACGGCGATCGACAGGCCCATGTTCTCCGCGATCGGCATGATCGGGTACTGGCGAGGAGCTTCGCGCCCGCCGATGTACATCGGGATCTGCGGGCCCGGCACGTTCGAGACCACGAGGTTGATGAACCGCGCCCGGG
The DNA here is from genome assembly GCA_963781595.1 of uncultured Actinomycetota bacterium. Lineage (GTDB taxonomy): Bacteria > Actinomycetota > UBA4738 > UBA4738 > UBA4738 > JBEDUK01. Next base: position 345,489 of record CAWAGG010000001.1, read on the forward strand.
ACGCCGCCGCGCCGCCATCGCGTGGATCGTCGGCGGCGCCCACGAGCCGATGTTCATCAGGAACTCCGCCCCAACGGCCTCGTTCGAGTCCTTCAGGTAGCTCGTCTCCTTGGTGATGTGCCGGAGCCGGCCCTTCGCGCCCATCGGGCCGACGGGCAGGTCGACGAAGATCGATGAGACCCGGTTGCCCAAAGCAGCTCGTTCATGGTCGGCGCGGACCGACACCGGGACCATCGCCCGCTGCACGCGGCCCTTCGTCGCGAGCCCGCGTTCGACGAACAGATGGTGCACCCCACCCGCCGCGGTCGCGAGCACGACGTCGTTCACCGTGCCACCCAGCGCGTTCTTGATGTCCTTGAACGTCTGGACCGGCGCCTCGACCATCGCGAAGCGCCGGTTCGGGCCGACCGGCCGATTGAACGGGCTCTGCGGCGCCAGACGCCGCCGCCGAGCAGCGTCCGGATGCCCGCCCAGGGTCGAGCCGATGTCCCCGGCCGCCACGGCCGGCGCCCCCAGCGTCCGGCCGAAGCCGTGGTCACGCCCGACAGCGGGTGCAGGATGCATCGCGCAGGGCCTCGCGCGCGAGCGTCGCCCGGTCGGGCTCGGGCTCGGGCGTCCACTCCGGCGCGCTCAGCACCTGCGGCACCGGCGAGAAGTCGAACACCGCGGTCGCGATGTCGATCGCCGGACAGGCCGTCGATCATCGCGTGGTGCACCTTCGTCAGGATGGAGACCATGCCGTTCTCCATGCCCTCGATCAGGTACATCTCCCAGAGCGGCTTCGTGCGGTCGAGCGGCCGTGAGATCACCCGCTGCACGTAGTCGACCAGCTCCCGGCGCCCGCACGGCGCCGGCAGGGCCGCCCGCCGCAGGTGGAAGTCGATGTCGAAATGCACGTCGTCGACCCACACGGGTCGGGCGATCGGCGAACGGCGGGAACACCACTTTCTGACGGAACCTCGGCACGAGATGCAGCCGCGACGAGATGAGGGTCACCAGATCGTCGAAGCGGAGCGACTCGCCCGGCCCCGTCGAGGGGTCGAGGATCGCGAGGCCGCCGACGTGGTTGTGGTTCGACGGCGTCTCGAGGTAGAGGAACGAAGCGTCCTGCGGCCCCAGCCGTTCCATGTCCGGGCTCACTCTCTCGGCCGAGTCGGCCGCGCAACCCGAAGGATAGAGCCTCCACCCGCGAGCCCGCTAGCGCTGTGGCGCGTCACACGACGCACGAACGGTCCCGACCCTCGACCACCGGGGCCATCGGACCCCCATCGATGCGGGCCCTCCGGCCGTCCCGAGCCGGCCGGTCGCGTGCCATCGTCGAGAGGTCGGTGGAGGGAGGACGCCGTGGACGAAGAGCGCATGCGGGCCCTGATCGAGAAGGCCGGCGCGACCGGACTGAGCGACGAGGAAACGGTCGAGCTCGGCCGTCTGTACGCCGAGGCCGCCGGGAAGCCACATTCCACCGCGGCCGACGAGGCCGCCGCACGGGCAACGCGAGCGTCGACGATCACCGTGCGCGAGGAGCGGAAGGAACGTCGCCGTCGATGGCCGTTCCGGCACCTCGACGAGCGGATGCAGTCGAAGGGTCGCAGCCTCGAGATCGGGGGATCGGCCACCCCACCGGAGGACGCCGACCGCGCCGCGTAGCTAGGCTGCCGCGGTGGAGGTCGCCGCGTTCACCGACCCCGTCGCGTTCCGCGAGCACGTCTCGCCGTTCCTCCTCACCGACGAAGCTCGTCACAACCTGCTCCTCGGGATCGTCGGCACGCTCGTCGAGCGCCCGGAGGTCTACCCGGAGTTCCACCTGTGGCTCGTCGAGGACGCGGACCGCTCCGCCACCGGCGCCGCGATCCTCACACCGCCGTTCAACCTGGTGATCGCCCGGCCGGCCGTCGCGGACGTGCCCGTCGCGCTGGCGCGCGCGCTCCACGCCGAAGGCTCGCGTCCGCCCGGTGTCTCAGGCGCCGAGCCCGAGGCGCAGGCGTTCGCGGACGCCTGGTGCGCCCTGACGGGTGCGACCGCATCGCGCCGCATGGCCCAGCGCATCTACCGACTCACCGAGGTACTGGCGGTTGAACCGGTCCCCGGGGCGATGCGCGAAGCGACCGCCGCGGACCGGGGTCTGTTGCTCGCCTGGATGATCACGTTCGCCGGCGAGGCGAACGTCGATCGCGAGGGCGAGCGAGAACGGATCGAACGGTTGCTCGACGCGCGGCTCGCGTCGGACGAGTCGGGGTACTTCCTGTGGGAGGACCAGGGCGAGCCCGTCTGCCTCGTCGGCACGGGTGGCCCGACGCCGAACGGCGTGCGGATCGGGCCTGTGTACACGTCGCCCGCGTTCCGAGGGCGCGGGTACGCGAGCGCGCTGACCGCCGCCGTGAGCGCGCTCAGCCTCCAGCGGGGCCGTCGGTTCTGCTTCCTCTACACGGACGTCGCGAACCAGGTGTCGAACGCGATCTACCGGCGGATCGGGTACGAGCCCGTCTGCGACGCGTCCGATCTTCGGTTCGAACCGGCCTCGGGGTGATCAGCTGCCACCGTCCCGCAGCACGCCATCCTGGATCTGCAGGACGCGGTCCGCGAACCGGAGCGCGTACTCGTTGTGCGTCGCGATCAGGCAGCAGGCGCCGCGCTCGGCGGCCCGGTGCAGGACCTGCAGGACGCCCTTCGCCCACCCCTCGTCCTGATGGCCGGTCGGCTCGTCGGCCAGCAGCAGCTTCGGCGAGAGGATGGCGGCGCGGGCGATGGCGGTCCGCTGTTGTTCGCCGATCGAGGTCTCGAGCGGCACACGGTCGGCGAACGCCGCCAGCCCGAACTCCTCGAGCAGCGCGTCTGGATCCTCGTGCGGAGGTTCGAGGTGCGTCCGCGAATCCGCCCCGACGCGCAGCGGGAGCGTGACGTTCTCCCGGACCGACAGGTCGTCGATCAGACCGAGGCGCTGGGGCACGACCGCCAGATCGGACCACGGGCGGTCGGCAGCCGCGACCTCCGGATGGTCAACCCACGTTACCATCCCGGCGTCGGCTCGCTCCCAGCCGCAGAGGATCGAGAGCAGCGTGCTCTTCCCCGACCCCGAGCGGCCGATCAAGGCCACCATCTCGCTCGGACGCAGGTCGAACCGAACCCCGCGGAGCGCATGGACGTCTTCGGATCCTCGCCGGTAGGTCTTCTCGACGTCCTGGACCTGGACGAGGAGGGCGCTTTCGTTCACGAGCGTCGCGCTCACGGCGGCACCACCCGGACCTCGCCGTCCTCGACGTGGATCACGGCGCGGCGCTCCGGGAACATCCGCAGCGCCGCCGGCGGGAGCTGCACCCGGCCGCTGGCATCGATCACGGCGAGCGCCCGAGCCTCCTCGCCTTCCTCGGTCGAGACGGACATCGTCTCGGCCTCGAGGTGCCCGTGCCGGATGTGCAGGATCCGGTCCGCCGACCGCATCACGACGGGATCGTGGGTCGCGATCACGAACGCGATCCCGAGGTCGGCGAGGTTCACGACGCGCTCCATCAGCGTCGCGCCGGTCGCCGCGTCCAGCTCCGCGGTCGGCTCGTCGGCCAGGACGAGCGGCGGCCGGCCGGCCACGGCCGTGGCGAAGGCGAGCCGCTGCTGCTCGCCACCCGACAGTTGCTCCGGCCTGTGGTCCAGCCGGTCGGCCAGCCCGAGGAGTCGAACCAACTCGAGCGCGCTCTGGCGGTCGTCGCGGCCGCGGACCCGGCCGGCGAGCGCCATGTGCTGTTCGGTCGTGAGGTACGGGATCAAGTTGTCGGAAGGCCGCTGGAAGACGTAGCCGATCCGTTCGCGCCGGATACGACGTCGCCGGGCACGCGACATCGACGACACGTCGGCGCCGCCGATCCGGACCTGTCCGGCCGTCGGCGGATCGACGCAGGCGAGGATCCGGAGCAACGACGACTTGCCAGAACCGGACGGGCCGACCAGCGCGGTGATGGCACCGGTCTCGAACGCCGCGTCGATGCCCTTGAGCGCCTGGACCTCGCCGGTCTCGCTCCAGTAGATCTTGACGACCGCGTCGCACGACGCGGCCACCGTCGGCTCAAGCGCCAACGCGCATCACCTCCGCGACGTCGGCCCGCTCGGCCGATCGCTGCACGAGGCGCGCTCCGAGCCACGACGCGACGAGGAGGATCAGCGCCGAACCGGCGCTGAGCGCCCAGGGGAGGCGGAACAGCGCGGGCGGAGGCAGGTTCGGCAGGGGGTCCAGCTTCGCGTACACCAGCCATGCCCCCAGCGACGCCAGGGCGGTCCCCAGGACGAACCCGATCAGCAGCATCCCCGCGATCTCCAGGCCCAGCGAGCGGCGGTGCTGGGCCGCCTTCAAACCCATCCTCCGCGCGAGCGCGTAGGACACGATGCGGCCGCGCTGCCTGGCCGCCAGGTAGAGCACCAGCGCAGCGAGGACGATGAGCCCGGTCGCCACCGCGACCGCGAGCAGGTAGCCGTACAGCCACGTCAGCGCGATCACGGTCGGGTTCGCGCTGACCTCCTTCGCGGTCACCGGCGAGCGGAACGGGACATCGGCGCGCGTGAGGGTCGCGACGACCTGCGCACCGTCGCCCTTCGCGACGAGGTACGTCACCATCTCCTTCCGCTCCGTCGCGAGGTGCCGAACGTCCATGATCACGAACGTCTGGTGCTGGGTCTGCAACGGGAACGCCTTCACGGTGGCGAACACGCGGTACGGGACCGTCTTGTCGAGCCGGATGAAACCGATCGCGCCGATGGTGGGAACGGTGCCGCCCACGACGATCGCGGGCGGAGGGGTGGTTGACGCGGCGAGCCCCCGCATCAGCTCGGCGAGCGAGCGGTTCGAGAAGCTCCGATCCCAGAACGCGCCGCGCGCGAACGTCCTCGTGTCGACGCCCAGGACGGTCACCGGAACCTGCCCAGGGTCGAGCCGCACCGCGTCGTCCTGGATCATCACGGTCGATGTGGGTCGCAACGACGCGGGCACGGTCGCGCCGACGAGGAGCGTCGCCCGCACGTCGCTGCCCACGAACACCTTCGCCTTCGCCGTGGCGCTCGCCTCGGTCGATGCAGAGAGCGCCCCTGCGTACGCGAGGATCCCGATCGCGAGCGCGACGGCGGTCACGAGCCCCAGCGCGATGCCCGAAGCCGCGGCGAGGCGCCGGCTCGCCAGGAAGACCGCCGGCGAACGCCGGCTCCCGAACCGCTTCAACCGGGGGAGCAGGCGCCGCAGGCCTCGAGCCGCGAGCCCGGCGCCGCCCGCCACGAACAGGATCGGGAAGAGGATCAGCAGGATGTCGACCTTCGTCTGACCGCTCGCGAGGGTCACCGTCCCGCCCCCGCGCGTGAGGATCTCGTAGAGCGACGCGGCCATCAGCAGGAGGATCACGAGCTCCCACGGGGTCCGGGACAGCACCGACCCCCCGGCTCCCGCGCCCTGCGCCTCGCGTCCACGAACCGCCGCGGCGACCGCGATCGCGAGCAGGACCAGTCCAACGATCGCCGTCCAGATCACGACCGTCAGCGCCGCCGACGTCGAGTCCTTCGACAGCAGGCTCCCGGGACCCAGCGCCTCGACCAGCCAGATCGCGGCGAACCACCCCGCGACGCTCGCCGCGGCGAGCGGCAGCACCACCTCGAGCGCCGCCTTCGACGCGATCCCGAACGGCCCGACGCCCTTCGCCGAGAGCAGGGCCGCCTCCGTCCGGCGCCGGTCCAACCAGTAGACACCGACCGCCGCCAGCACGAGGAGCGCCACGAGCCGGCCCGCAAGCGCGACGCTCGCGGCCGGGCTGCGGATCTGATCGAGGGAGCTCATCACCTGCGGGACGACCGATTGGACGTCCGACTCGGTCTGCGGATGGAAGAACGGCCCGGTCTGGAGCTGCCGCTGCGCATCCAGCGTGCCCGCGGCGACGGCCTGCGCCTGCTCGAGCGTCAGGTCTCGTTCGCGGAGCGGGAATTCCCAGCTGATCTGCGCGTTCCCGTCCTTGACCTCCTTCGACAGGGCGAGCATCGTCGCCTGGTCGGTGAGGAAGAGCGACGGCGGGGCGGAGTTCGGATCCAGCCCGTAGATCTCGGTGGTCTGCGAGCACCAGAACGGCGTGACGGCTCGGGTGAGCATCGACCGATAGATCCCAGCGACCGTCGTGCGGGCGACGTTCCCGTTGATCTGGAGGTTGATGGGGTCGCCGGCCTGGACGTGGCCGAACCGCGCCCAGTCGTCCGGCACCCAGACGCCCGGGCCGCCCGAGTCGCTCACGGCCTGGATGTTCGATCGGTACCCGTCCCGCGACATCAGGCGGACGAGCGGCGCGACCCTCGGCCGCGCGGGCGAGGACGCCCCGGCGACGCTGCCGAAGATCGAGATCACCCTCGGACCCAGGTTCGGAACGCCGCGGGCCAGACCGTCGATGAACGCGGTCCGCTGCGGGAACAATCGGTCCGAGGGCACCCCCTGCCCGACGTTGCCGGGCGCTGGGGCGCCGGAGAGCGGCTGGAGCGACGTGATCTGCCAGCCGGCGGTCCAGGGACAGAGCCCCTCGAGGCTCGCGTGCAGCGCCTGGTTGCCGGCCGATGAGATGAACAGCGGCTGGGATGCCGACGCCACAGCGAGGACGAACCCGGCCCCGATGACCGCCGCAAGCAGCCCCGGGTAGCGGCGCAGGAGGAGCGGCGCGCGCTCCCACGCGGGGTTCGCGAGCCAGCCGAAGCGCCCGGCGAACGACGATCCGCGTGGGGGTTTCGACCCATCTCCTGGCGTCGCGCCCCGTCCGCGCCGACGCCGGGCGCGAACCGCGCGCTCGAGGTCGACGTTCCCCACTCCGCCTCCGTCCTCCCGTGTCCCACCGTCCGAGCGCAACGAGGCCCTGCCGGGCCCTACCCTACCTACGCTCTCGGGGGCAGCTCGGGATTCGCGCGGGTGCCTCGCGTTTCAGGGGAACGGTGGTTCACCGATCCGGGGCCCGGCGCCCGCCGCATCGGTCGCGCCGGTCAACGGGTCTGCCCTCGCCATCGCCGCCGCCACCGCGGCGGCGAGGATCAGGATGCCGCCGACGACGGTCGCCGTCGAGAGCCGTTCGTGCAGCACGACGACGGACAGCGCCGCGGCGCACAGCGGCTCGCTCGCCGCGATGATCGACGTGCGGACCGCGCCGAGCCGGCGGAGCCCGACGAAGAGGAACGCGAAGGCCCCGGCCGTGCACGCGGCGACGGCCAGCACCGAGAGCCACTGGTTCGTCGTCGCGGGCAGCCGCGACTCGCCCGTCGCGATCGCCACGACCGTGAGGGCGGTCCCGGCCGCGCCGCTCACCCACATCGAGCCGGTCAGCGGGTTCGTCGCCACGAGCACGGCGTCGGCGCCGGTGAGGTAGGCGGCGAACACGACGGCCGCGGCGAGCGCGAACCCGATCCCGGCCGCGGAGATCTCGAATCCCCCGCTGCCCGCGACGACGAGCGCGGCGCCCGTGACGGCTGCCGCGAGCGCTGCGAGCACCAGCGGCCGCGGTCGGCCCTTGCCGAGCGCGATCGCGAACACCGTCACCCAGACCGGGTAGGTGAAGAACAGCAGGGTGACCGCGGCCGGGCCGCCGTGGCGCAGGGCGAGGAAGAACAAGGTCGCCTCCACCGCGTAGCCCCCGACCCCGAGCGCCGCGAGCTTCCATCCCTCGCTGGGCGCGGCGCGCAGCGGCGATCGGGTCACCGCGAGGGCCCCGGCCAGGAGGATCGCCGCGATCGCGAACCGGAGCGCGAGGAACGTCACGACCGGGAAGCCCTCGTCCGTGGTGACCTTGCCGAGGATCACGACCGCGCCGAACAACAGGGCCGCGATCCCGACGGCGCCCCCGCCGACCGGGTCGACGCCACCGCCGCTCGCGTCCGGGGGGCCCGAACGGTCGGGCGGGTCGCTCACGCGCCGCCGGTCGCGGGCTCGGTCGGCGGCGCGTGCCGCACGGGCCGCTCCGGCCGGTAGCCGGTCGCCGCCTCCCAGAGCGCCGCGAGCGACAGCAGGCGCTCCTCCGCCCCCGCCGGCCCGATCAGTGAGACGCCGAACGGCATCCCGTCGGACGAACGGCCCGCCGGCAGGCTCACGGCCGGCACGCCCGCCAGGTTCGCGGTGCTCGTGAACCACCCGGGCGCGATCCGTTCCAGGTCGATGCGCCCGGCCGGACCGAGGTCCATCCCACGAGCCTCCGCGGGAGGCGCGGCGTAGCCGGTCGTCGGAACGATGAGCGCATCGCGCTCGGCGAAGCGCTCGGCGAACCAGCGAGCGACGGCGGCGCGCCGCTCCGCCGCGACCGCGCGCTCCTCGGCCGACATCGCCGCGCCGCGCCGGTAGCAGGAGACGATCGCGGGATCCAGGATCGCGTCGAGCCGATCGGCGAGGATCGGATGGGCGTCCGCGAACTCGTGCGAGCAGATCGCCCGCCAGACGGCGCGTTCGTCATCGAGCCCGCTGCCGTCGACCGACCCGACGATCGCGCCGGCCACCTCGAAAGTCCCCGCGACCGCCAGCACGCCGGCGCGGACCTCCGGGTGCACATGTTCGTCGAAGAACCCGCCGACGACTCCGAGCCGCAGGCCGCGCGCGCCATCAGGGACCGGCTCGTCGAGCGGTTCGACCGGCGCCCCCGCCAGCACGCGGTAGAGGGCCCGGAGGTCTCCCGCCGTGCCGGCGATCGGGCCCGGGGTATCCATCGTCGGCGCGAGGGGCATCATCCCCTCGGTCGTGATGCTGCCGGTCGTGACCTTCAGCCCGAACGTCCCGCAGAACGACGACGGGATCCGGATCGAGCCCCCCGTGTCGGACCCGAGGGCGAACGGCACCGTGCCCGAGGCGACGGCGGCGGCCGAGCCGCCGCTCGACCCGCCCGTGAGCCGGGTCGGGTCCCACGGGTTGCCCGTGCGGCCGCACGCCGAGTACCGGTTCGTTCCGCCGAAGGCAAGCTCGTGCTGGTTCGTCTTACCGACGATCGAGGGGCCGGCGGCGCGGACGCGCGCGACCGTCGGCGCGTCGCGCTCGGCGATCCGGCCGTCGTAGACGCGGCAGCATCCCGTCGTCGGGCGGCCGGCCATGTCGAACAGGTCCTTGACGCCGATCGGCACGCCGGCGAGCTGGCCGTCCGGCGCGGACGGCTCCGCCGCGTCGTCCGGCCACAGCTGGGAGAACGCCCGGGTGCTCGGCTGCCACGCCTCGGCCCGCGCGGACGCACGCTCGCGCAGCTCGCCCGGCGACACCTGGCCGGTGCGCACCGCGACCGCCATCTCGAGGGCGGTCTCGAGCTCGCCGTCGGGGAGCCTCACGTCGGTCGACGGAGGGCCCGTCGTCCTCCGCGGCTCACGAGCTCAGGAACTCGGTCACGCGCGAGACGATCGCCGGGATGGCCGTGTACAGGTCGTCGCCGTCCTCGAACATCATCACCTCGGCGTTCGGCATGATCTCCTGCAGGATCTCCGCGACCTCGGCGGGGTGGATCACGTCGCCGCGCCGGGCGATGATCAGCGTCGGCGCCTTGACGTTCGCCATGTCGTTCCGGTCGCGGAGCGGCCAGTCGTTCACCACCTCGCGGATCGCGCGAGGGAGGCCCTCCATGTTCAGCTCGGACAGCATCTGGCGGTCGATCTCGCGCTGCCACGGCATCTTCGCGTAGTTCGCGATGCGCGCCGGCTCGGACATGATCAGCTCGATCGCCTCCTCCTTCGACGAGGCGCCCTCGAGCAGCTCGGCCGTGCGCAGGACCAGTTCCTTCTGGTCGAACTCGCGGTCGAGGCCCGCCGGCAGGAGCAGGACGATCTTGTCGAACCGGTCGGGATCGTCCTGGACGATCGCCCCGATCGCGCCGGCGCCGAGCGACGTACCGATCGCGATCCGCGCGCCGTAGGCGTCGGCGACCGCGCGCAGGTCGCGGCCGAAGTCGGCGAACCGGTACCCGGTCTCGGGCGACGAGCTGTGCCCGTGTCCACGGAAGCAGAACCGGACCTTCGTCCCGGGGACGAACGGCGTGAACATCGCCAGCTCGCGGCACGAGTTCGTGATGCCGTGCGCGAGAACCATCACGGGGTCGCCCTCGCCGTCGACCTCGACGTGGAGCGTGACGTCCTCGAGCGCGAGCTCAGGCACCGGTGCCGACCTCGAGCGACGCGGCGGCGACCCGGCCGACCTTCGCCTCCTGGCTCCGGTCGATGCGCCGCACGACGAAGATCGCCAGGACCGCCGCGAGCGCCTCGGCCGCGCCGGCCGCGATCATCAGGTTCTCCGCAGCCACGGTCGAGTACGTCGCCTCGGGCTGCTGCGATCCGAGGGCGGTCAGCGCGGCGATGAACAGCACCAACCGCATGACCCACGCCGCCCACCACCACGCGAGCAGCGCGTCCACCTTTCGGGGCGAGCTCGACCCGGCGGCCTCGGGCGCGCTCGCGCGCGTCAGCTCCCCCATCGCCAGGAACGGCATGACGAGGTTGGCGAACGGGATGAACCACCACCCGACGGCCCACCCTGGCGTGAACCGGAGGCCCTGGACCCCGAGCGCGGTCAGGTTCGCCTGCGCGCGGTGCTGCCACAAGAGCCAGAAGATCACGGTCAGGACGAACAGCAGGAGCTGGATCCCCACCATCGAGTACACGCGGTCGAAGCTCGCCTGGAGCTGCGACCCGGAGACGGCGCCACCGGCGTCGAGGCGCCCGAGCAGGACGATGTGATAGGCCCGGAACACGACGGTGAGCGCCATCATCGCGAGCCCGCAGATCAGGAGGACGACGACGGCGCGAGCGAGCGCTCGACCGGACTCGAAGCGCGCCGGGCTGGGCGTCGTCGCGACGATCGCCCCCTGGGCCTGCTGGACCTCGACGGCTCCGGGTTCCAGCGCCGTGAAGCGCTGCCACGCCTGAAGCCAGCCGTCGTCGTCGCGCGGGAACGAGTATGCCGGTCCGCCCGCGACGGTTCGATCCCAGATGCCGAAGAATGCCTCGCCGTAGCCGAGGACGTACCGTTCCCCCGAGTGGCTGAAGGCGAGGGCGCCCTCCCCGACGACCGGCGTCGGCGAGCCGGCGACCAGGCCCGGGGCCGCGGACACTTGCGGCACGACCTGCGCCCCCACCTGCTCGGTCGCCGGCGCGGACGACGTCGGGCCGCTCGCCGGGGCTGCGGCCTCGACGGGTGGCTGGAACGCCTCGGAACCGGGGAGCCAACTGCCGCAGTACCGGCACTTGACCGCCTCGTCCTGGATCTCCTCAGCGCAATAGGGGCATTTCTTCACGTGGGACCTCGACCCTTCCCGGCCTCACCGCTCGGCCTCGGGACCGCGCGAGCCTACCTCGGGTCGCGCCGTCCACCAACACCAGACGCCGCTACGCTGCCGCATGTGATCGTCTGCGTCGCGGGCAACCCGTCGATCGACAAGTTGTTCCAGGTCGAGCGCCTGGAGCCGGGCGCGATCCACCGACCAAGCGCGCTCGTGCAGGTCCCGGGCGGGAAGGGGCTGAACGTCGCCCGGGCGGCGGCGGCGCTCGGGGCACGCGTCACGGCGACCGGCATCCTGGGCGGCCACGCGGGGCGATGGGTCGCCGAGGCGCTCGCGCGCGAAGGCGTCGACGCGAGGTTCGTCTGGATCGACGCCGAGACGCGTTCGTCGCTCTCGGTCGCCGATCAGGCGACCGGCGGGCTCACCGAGTTCTACGAGGACGGGCAGCCGGTCGCCGCCGGCGCGTGGGACGAGCTGGAGGCGATCGCTCGCGAGCTCCTGCCGCGCGCCTCGTGGCTCACGATGTCCGGTTCGCTCCCGCCTGGCGCGCCCGCCGACGGGTACGCGCGCCTGGCCCGCACGGCCCGCGCCGCCGGGGTCGCGTCCGCACTCGACGCCAGCGGCGATCCGCTCGCGGTGACGATCCCGGAGAGGCCGAACATCGTGAAGGTCAACGCGCAGGAGGCCTCCGAGCTCCTCGGGCCGCACGTGGGATCGACCGGCGACGCGCTGCGGGCATCCCGAGCGATCGTGGAGATGAGCGGGGGTCCGGGCCGGGCGGCCGTCGTCACCCGCGGCGCGGACGGGGCCGTCCTCGTGGCGCCGGACGGGTCGGCGTGGGCCGGCACCCTCTACGTGAGCGAGCCGTACCCCGTCGGCAGCGGCGATTCGTTCCTCGCGGGACTCATCGTCGCACTCGATCGCGGGGACGGGTGGCCGGAGGCGCTCGCACTCGCGCTCGGGGCGGGCACGGCCAACGCCGAGGTCCCCGGCGCCGGGCGGCTCGACCCAGACAGGGCCATAGCCCTCGCCGAACGAGCGACGGTCACGCGCTTGCGGGACTGAAGACGGCGGCCCGGGCGTCCCCGACGAGCTACCGGCACGGGGTCCACGGTTCGTCGTACAGGCTCTTCTTCTTGAACGACGAGTTGAAGTCGTAGGTGCCGTTCATCGCCGGGCAGAACTTCGACACCGAGCCCTTGTACTCGACGTTGAACACCGGCTTGCCGGCGTCGACGAACGGCGCCAGCGCCGCGCACTCCTCGTACTGGAAGCACTGCTCGTTGACCGCGAAGTCGAAGTACGGGAGCAGCGTCGAGATCTGCTTCGCGTTGACGTCGTTCTTCAGGCCGACGGACAGGCCGTGCGCGTGCGCGAGGTTCGCGATGCTGGCGTTGAACACCAGCTGATCGTCCTTCGACAGCGGGAAGCCCGTGTCGTTGAACGCGCCGTCGACGTTGTCGAACTCGACCGCGTCGAACCCGCCCTGCGCGCACTTCGCGACGCGGGCGTCGATGAGCGGGATCAGGATCTTCCTCTGGCGGATGTCGAGCCACTTCTCCCCGGGCCACCCGTTGCTCTTCCCGCGCACCTTCTTCGGGAACCGCTTCGCGTCGGGACGCCAGTTCTCCCAGGTGCCGGCGTCGACGTAGCAGACGGCTCGGTGCCCCGCCGCGTGGATCGCGGTCACCGCCGCCGTGTCGACCGTGTGGTTGTTCCCGGAGACCTTCTGGTCGACGTACAGGTCGATGTCGAAGGCATCCGGCGCGACGGGCTGGCCCCCGCCGTACGGGACCTCCGCGATCGCGACGTTGATGCCTCCGGTCGAAGCGAACGCCTTCACGCCCTGCAGCTGGTACTGCCATCGCGTGTGGAGCGCCGGGTGCCAGCAGCCGTAGCACGGCGCCGGAGGCGGGATCGAGCGCGTGCCGGCCGGCTCGTGCGAGGGGGCCTGCCGTGCGGACGCGATGCCGGATGTGGCGAACGCCGCCAAGAGCGCCACCGATACGGACATCGCGAACCGTCGCACGTTCATCTCGTCCGTGGTGAGGTATCGGCGAAGCGCGCCGCCGCCCTTGATCGCACCGGCTCGCCTGCCAGGGCCCGGGTCGCCCGCATGCGCCTACGCGACGAGCTCGCGGACCCGGTCGGCGATCCGCGCGGCGGAGATCCCCGCCCAGTCGCGGAGCTCCTCGGGCGTTCCGCTGAACGGCATCTCCGTGACGCCCAGCTTCACGACGCGACCGGACAGGGTCGCGCCGTCCTCCGCCAGGGCGTCCAGCACCGCATCGCCGATCCCGCCCTCGAGCCAGTGGTCCTCGACCGCACGATCGTGCCCGGTCTCGTCCAGTGCGGCGCGCAATGTCGCGCCGTCCGTCGGCTTGACCGAATAGAGGTCGATCACGCGCACCGGGACCCCTTCCCCTACCTCCAGCTCATCCGCCGCCTTCAGCGCCTCGAAGACGGTCACGCCCGCGGCGACGATCGTGATCCGGTCCGCGCCGGTCGACCGGACGACCTTCGAGCCACCGACCGGGAACCCCTCGCCGGCGTCGTAGAGCTTCGGCGTCTTCTCGCGGGTCGTTCGCATGTAGGCGATCCCGCGGCTGTCGGCCATCGCCGCCGTCAGCGCGGCGGTCGCGTTCCCATCGGCGGGGTACAGCACGGTCGAGCCGTGCCACCGCGCGCATCATCGCCAGGTCCTCCAGCGCCATCTGCGACGGCCCGTCCTCGCCGATCGACACGCCGGCGTGCGAGCCGCACAGGCGCAGGTTCGCCCGGCTGATCGCCGCCATCCGCACGAAGTCGTACGCGCGCGTGAAGAACGCGCCGAACGTCGCGGCGAACGGCGTCCTTGCCCAGCGCCTGGAGCCCGACCGCGGCGCCGACCATCGCCTGCTCCCCGATGTAGATCTCGAAGAACCGGTCCGGCGCGACCTTCTGGAAGTCCTCGGTGTACGTCGAGTTCGACACCTCGCCGTCCAGCGCGACGACCTCGTGGCGAGCCGCCAGCGCGGCGAGCGCCTCCCCGAACGCCTTCCGCGTCGCGACGCCGTCGTCGTAGACGGGGCAGCGTCACGTCCCCGTTGGCGCCGCGGTCGCGCGGCCTGCGACTCGGGCTTCGGCGGCGTGACCCTGATCGAACGCTCGCCGCCCAGCTCCTCGATCGCCAGCTTCGCCTGATTCTGGTCGAGCGCCTTGCCGTGCCAGCCCTCGGCGTTCGGCCAGGAAGGACACGCCGTGACCCTTCTCGGTCCGTGCGACGATCAGCGTCGGCCCGTGCCCGTCGGCGGCGACCGTGTACGCCTGGTGGATCGCCTCCACGTCGTGCCCGTCGATCCCGATCGCCCGCCAGCCGAACGCCTCGGCGCGGTCCGCGTAGACCTCGCCCTCCCACTGCAGCATCGTCGGTCCGCGCTGCCCCAGGCGGTTCATGTCCAGGATCGCGGTCAGGTTCCGCACGCCGTGATGCGACGCGTTCGCCATCGCCTCCCAGACCGAACCCTCCGACGCTCTCGGAGTCCCCCATCAGCACCCAGACGCGGGCATCGGTGCCGTCCAGGCCGCATCGCCAGCGCCATCCCGAGTCCGATCGGGAGGCCCTGTCCGAGCGAGCCGGTGGCGACGTCGATGAACGGCATGTCGTTGCGCGGGACCGGGTGTCCCTCGATCGGCGAATCGAACTTCCGGAACGACATCAGCTCGGCGTCGTCGATCGCGCCGATCGCCTTGAGCACCGAGAACATCAGCGGCGACGCGTGGCCCTTCGACAGGACGAACCGGTCGTTGCCCGTGTCCTTCGGATCGGCCACGTCGTACCGCAGGTGGTCCGCGTAGAGCACGGCGAGCAGGTGCGCCGCGGACAGCGAGGACGTCGGATGGCCCGACCCCGCAGCCGTCGAGCAACGGATGCTGTCCACGGCGAGCTGCGCCGCGAGTTCGTTCCAGCGTTCGCGATCGTCCACGATCTTCGAGGCCTCCTCGAGCTCGGACCGAACCGGGTCACGACGAAGGGTACCCCGTTCGCCCGAGTCCCCATCACCGGCTGCGCTACGCTCTGGCTGTCGTGACCGTTCACGTCGGCATCGGGCTGTTCACGGGGCAGGTTCGCCCCGGCTCCTCCCGCACGTTCACGCAGGAGTACCGCGAGGTCCTCGACCTGGTCCGGCTCGCAGAAACCGTCGGGTTCGATTCGGCCTGGGTGAGCGAACATCACGGCGCCGGCGACGGGTACCTCCCGTCGCTCCTGCCGATGCTCGCGGCCTTCGCCGAGGCGACCGAGCGCATCCACCTGGGGACCGGCGTGATCCTCACCCCGTTCCACGACCCGCTCCGGCTGGCCGAGGACGCCGCGATCGTCGACCTGCTCTCCGGCGGCCGGCTGATCCTGGGGCTCGGGCTCGGTTGGCGCGAGGAGGAGTTCCGGATGTTCGGCCAGCCCGTTCGCCGAACGCGCGCTCCGGACCACCGAGACGATCGAGGTCCTCCGCCGTGCGTGGACCGGCGAACGGTTCTCCTTCGAGGGCCGCACGTGCGCGTACGACCGGGTGCAGGTGACGCCCGCGCCGGAGCGGCCCGGCGGCGGCTCGATCCCGATCCTGCTGGGGGGCCACGTCGAACCCGCGATCCGCCGAGCCG
The DNA here is from genome assembly GCA_963781595.1 of uncultured Actinomycetota bacterium. Lineage (GTDB taxonomy): Bacteria > Actinomycetota > UBA4738 > UBA4738 > UBA4738 > JBEDUK01. Next base: position 361,352 of record CAWAGG010000001.1, read on the forward strand.
GCCGGGTCGCCGACGGCTGGATCCGCTCGCGGAGCTCCGACGTCCCCACGATCAAGCGCGAGCTGTCGATCATGGAGACGGGCGCGCGGGAGGCGGGCCGGGACGCGTCCAGGCTCGCATTCGTGATGCTGCGCTCGGCGTTCGTCTGGGACGACGGCGATCCATGGTCGATCGTGCACGATGGACTGGAGCACGCCGCGATGGTCTACGACGGCTGGGACCTGGGCGGCGACACGCCCGGCCAGGGGTTCGAACTCCCCGCGCTCGACGACTCGGCGCGCGCGGAGACGGCGATCGGCACGCCCCAGGAGGTCGCGCGGCGCCTTCGGCCGATCGCCGAGGCGTTCGGCGGCGGGCGCGACTTCACGTTGGTCGTGCGCCTGCACTACCCCGGCATGGACTACGAGACCTCGTCGCACGCGATCGAGCTGTTCGGCGAGCACGTGATCCCCGCGCTCAAGGGCGCCTAGCGGTTCCACCGAGGGACGAAGGGTGCGCAGGCCGTTCGCCGATTGGCACCCGGAGACGTTCGTCTGCTCGTTCGAACGCCACGTGACGCCCGCGGCGACGGTGGAACGGCTTCGGCCCGAGGACGCGGGGCTCGGGGTCGACCTCCCGGACGGGCGCCGCCTCGTCCGGTGCATCCGGTGCGACGTCTGGCTCCCCGTCGCCCCACCGACGGAGCCCACCGCCGAGACGCTCCCTCCGCTCGAGGAGCTCGAGGTGCCGAAGCGCGGCACCGCGCTGAAGGATTCGCTGATCCTGAAGCTCATCGCGATCGACCGCGCCGTGCACGCGGTCGTGTTCGCGATGCTCGCGGCGCTGTTGATCTACCTCGACCGGCACCTCGGCGGGATCCAGCACGGCGCGAGCGGCCTGCTCGACGCGGTCCGGCACGCCCTCTCCGACACGGGCCAGGCCGCGAGCCGCGACTTCATCTCGCGCCAGCTGAGCGCGATCCTGAACCTCCGCAGCGGCGCCCTGGTCGTGCTGGCCGGCACCGCGATCGTCTACGCGATCGTGGAGGGCATCGAGGCCGTTGGCCTGTGGCTGGAGCAGCGATGGGCCGAATACCTCACCGCGATCGCGACCGCCGGGTTCCTGCCGTTCGAGATCAAGGCCCTGATCGACCGCGTCACGGTGCTGCGCGTCGTCGGCCTGGTCCTGAACCTCGCGATCCTGTTCTGGCTGCTCTGGCGCAAGAAGCTCTTCGGCCTGAACGGCGGCTACACGCCGCACGATCAGGACATCGACCGCGTCGCGCTGTTCGGCCCACCGGCCGGTGTCCTCTCCTCGGTGGAGGCGGCCGACCGGCGCTGAACGGGCAGGGGATCCCGCACGCGGCCGGCCAGGGCGGTCAGCTCGTGCAGGAGGCGCGCTTGACGGCCATGTCCCCGACGACCGTGAAGGCGGTGTCGCCGCCCCTCGTGACCTGCTGCCGGTACTCGACCAGGACCTCGTGACGCCCGCCGCGCGCCAGGCCCTCGTTGCCCTCGATCACGTCGGTCGCGGCTCGGATCACCTGCGCCCGGTCACCGACGAACGGAGGATGCACCGTCCGCGTCCGGAGCCGGTCCAGTTCGGCCTGGGCGTCCGATGCCGCCTCGTCGGATCCGCTCAGGCCCTCGGGCTCCGACAGCACGATCGTCGAGACGCGGTCCGCGACGTCCTTCAGGAAGTCGGCCTCGTCGAGGCACCGCGCCTGCTCGGCGGTGAGCGACGGGCTCGGCGAGGACGTGGTCGGCGGCGTGACCGTCGTCGGGCCGGGACCGGGCGTCCCGCTGCACGCGACCGCGCCGGCCGACAGGGCGACCGTCACCGCGGCAACCACGACGGCCGTCAGCCGCGCCGTCACCCCCACGGCGTGCCGCTAGAAGCCGGCCTTCGGCCGCTCCGGGAGCTCCTCGGAGGCCTCCTTCAGCGCCTTCCAGATCTCCCGGAACACGTCGCCGGCGTACGCGGCCGGCTGGCTCCCCTGGCCGCCCATGGCGCCCCGCAGTGCGGACGCCGTCAGTTCCACAGCCTTGTCGAACAGCGCTCGATCGATCTCCGCGGTCATCGCTCCCGACGCTCCTTCCGTTCGGTCGTTCCTCGTGTCCCTCCCGATGGTAAAGGTACCTTACTAGCAGGCCTCACGTGTCCCGGCGCGCCGGGACGTCAGCCGGCCCCGGCGCGCTCGTCGGGCGTCGGCGTCACGTGCCAGTGCCAGGGCAGGGCGAGCCGTTCAGCCTCCTTCGGTCCCCACGACCCCGGCTCGTAGAAGTCGACGCGTGGAGGGTCCCGCAGGACCGGTTCGAGCACCTCCCAGGAGCGTTCGACCTCGTCCTCGCGCAGGAACAGGGTGTGATCGCCCTCCATCGCCTCGAGCAGCAACGTCTCGTACGCCTCCAGGAGCGGCCCGCCGACGTCGTCGTAGTCGAAGTCCAGCTCGGCGCGCTGGAGCGTCAGGCCCGGCCCGGGCCGCTTGATGTTCAGGTGGATCGAGATGCCCTCGTCGGGCTGGACGCGGAACGTGAGCGCGTCCTTGCCGGGGGGCTCAGCGCCCGTTTCGATCAGGTTGTACGGCACCTCGCGGAACGCGAGCGAGATCTCCGTGACCTTGCGTTCTAGCCTCTTCCCCGTCCGAACGAAGAAGGGCACGCCCGCCCACCGCCAGTTGTCGATCTCGATCCGGAGCGCGGAGAAGGTGGGCGTCTGGGAGGCAGGTCCGACGCCCTCCTCGTTCCGGTAGCCGACGTACTGCCCGAGCACGACCCGGTCGGGTTCGACCGGCTGCATCGACCGCAGCACACGGACCTTCTCGTCGCGGAGCCGGTCCGGATCGAGCGAGACCGGCGGCTCCATCGCGACGAACGTCAGCGTCTGGAGCAGGTGCGTCTGGACCATGTCGCGGAGCGACCCGGTCCCTTCGTAGAACGAGCCCCGCCCCTCGATCCCGAGCTCCTCGGCGACCGTGATCTGCACGTTGTCGATGTACCGGCGGTTCCAGACGGGTTCGAACATCCCGTTCGTGAAACGGAACGCCAGGATGTTCTGCACCGTCTCCTTGCCCAGGTAGTGGTCGATCCGGAAGATCTGCTCCTCGTCGAAGGCCCGGTGCAGCTCGGCGTTGAGGTCCATCGCGGACGCGAGGTCCCATCCGAACGGCTTCTCGATCACGACCTTCGAGCCCTTGTGCATCCCCGCGTTGAGGATGCCCTCGACGATCGTCGGGAACGCGACCGGCGGGGTCGCCAGATAGAACAGGGTGCGACCCTCGACCCCGACGCGGCGGGCGACCTCGTCCACGTGCAGCCGCAGCGTTCCCAGTTGGGGGTCCAGACCGGCGTCGGCGCTGACGTAGGAGAGCACCTGCGCGAAGGCCGCCCACGGCCCCGGCTCGACCGCGCAATGGCCGAACGTCGTGACCGACCCGAGCGCATGATCGCGGAACGCCTCGTCGGTCATCTCGGTGCGCCCGGCCCCGACGATGGCGAACCGCTCCGGCAACATGTCCTCGACGAACAGGTGGAAGAAAGCGGGGAGGAGCTTCCGGCGCGCGAGATCGCCCGTTGCGCCGAAGATCACGACGACGTGCGGATCGAGCGGGGGCGCCGGCGCGGGTGCATCGGCGCCCGATCGCCCGACGTCCCTGCCGTGCAGCGCCTTCGACGCCATCTGCCGTGCCCCGTTCAGCGCTCGGCGCCGGCGCGAACCGCGAGCGCCCGCGGGTCGACGTCCTCGTCGAGCAGATCGCGCGGGTCGACGGGGCGGGCCGCCTTGACCAGCGGCAGGCATCGGCGGACGTCGCGCCCGCGGTTCATGCCGATCACGCCGCGGACGATGCCGTCGTCCACGTAGAAACCCAGGAAGTTCCGTTCCTCGATGCTCCCGCGGACGAGGAACGCGTCCCACCTCAGGGCGAACCCCCCGTACTGGATCTCCGTGTCGTACTGGTCGGACCAGAACCAGTGGGGTTCGTCGTAGACGACGTCGTGCCCGAGCATGTTCCGCGCCGCGACCGCGCCTCCCTTCAGCGCGTTCTCCCAGTGCTCGACCCGCAGATGCGCGCCGAACACCGGGTCCTCGTGGTTCGCGACGTCGCCCGCGGCGAACACGTCCGGAACGTTGGTACGAAGGTACGGATCGGTGAGGATGCCGTTGTCGAGCGCGATGTCGGTTCCCTCGACCACGTCGGTCACCGGCTGCACGCCGACCCCCACGACGGCGAAGTCACACTCGATCCTCTCGCCCGTGGTCGTCACGACGCGTTCGACGCCGCTGCCGGGGATGCCGTCGAACCGCGCCACGCTCTGCCCGTGATGGTACCGGACGCCGTGGTCGACGTGGATCGCCTCGATCGCGCCGCCGGCCTCGACCCCGAGGACCCGCTGGAGCGGGACCGTCCCGGGGTCGACGACGTCGACATCGACACCGAGCGTGCGGAGCGACGCGGTGACCTCGCAGCCGATGAAGCCGGCGCCGACCACCACCGCGGCGCCGCCGCGACGCGCGCGCTCGCGGATCCGTTCGGCGTCCTCGCGCGTGCGCAGGTCGAACACCCCGTCGAGCTCGCGCCCGGGTACGTCGAGCGTCCGGTTCCGGCACCCCGTCGCGATCAGGAGCCGGTCGTAGGCGAACGTGCGGCCGTCCTCCAGCCGCACGAGCCGGTCCGTCGGCTCAACCCGGGCGACCCGGGTCGCGAGGTGGAGTTCGACGTCGTGCTCCTCGTACCACTCGATGGGGTGGAGGAGCGCGTCGTCCCACGTCGTCTCGCCCCGGAGGAACGTCTTCGACAGCGGCGGACGCTCGTACGGCGGGTGGGGCTCGGCGCCGATCGCGACGATCCGGCCGTCGAATCCGTGCTCGCGCAGCGCCGTGATGGCCGCGCCGCCCGTGAGGTTCGCCCCGACGACGACGAAGGTATGGCGCGCCGTGCGCTGCTCGGCGGATCCCGTCATAGCGAGCCGTTCGCGCTCATATCGTCGGGGCAGGATACGTCAGCGCGGCTCGGGCGCCGCTGCCCGCCCGTCGACCGGACTTCGGGCGAGGACCGACCGGTAGGATGCCCGGTGTGACTCCGATGACGCCGTCGCGGCGCCTCGCGGGGACGGCGACCCTGTTCGCGGTGGCGCTGGTCTTCCTGGCGATCGCCGCCGCGACGCACGAGGTCTGGCCGCTCTTCGTCGGCTGGATCCCCCTCCTGGGCGTGCCGTGGCTCCTCACGCGGCCGGAGGCGGATGCCGGCGCCGCCGCTGAGCCCGAGGCCGATGAGCGTGCCGCCGCGGACGATGTTCGGCTTCAGGACGAGGAAGTCCCGTCCGACGGCGGCGAGCCCTCGTCGGCCGAGCCGGAGGCGGCGTCCGAGGCCTGAGCCGTTCCGGTCGCGCGCGACCTGGTCGGGGCGCCCTTCGACCTTGCGCCTGACGCTCGCTTCCTCGGGGTTCCGGTCGTTCGGCGGGCGCCGGAGCCGGCGGACGTGCCGGCTCGTCGCGCCGGGGCGGCCTTCGTCGATCGCCCGGCGCTCACGCTGATCCGCTGGGTGCCGGAGGCCTTCCCGCCCTTGGATCCGGACCGCCCGGCGCCGGCGTCATCGGCGCCGGTATCCGACGGACGTTCCGCGACCGCGGCGGGCGGCGACCCATAGTGGGCCGCGGTGCCGAGCAAGCCCTTCCCCGCCCGCACGAGACGGTTCACCACCTCCGCGACCAGATCGGGGAAGGAGGCCATCGCGAGATCGGGAGCCGAACGGACCAGGTCGGGCGTCGAACGGACCAGATCCGGCATCGAACGGGCGAGCCCGGGTGCGGCATCGACCATGCGGCGGGCGGCCTGGGTGCCTCGCTCGACCGCCTGCTGCGTGGCGGCGGGGAGCCGTGAGGCCGCGTCCTTCGCGACGCGCGGACCCTTCGCGGCCAGGTCCTTGACCGCACCGGGCGCCTTCGCGGCCATCGCGCTGGCGGTCGCCGACGCGGCGGCAGCCGCGTCGCTCAAGCCCTTCGTTCGCTCCCCCATCCGAGTTCCCCTCTCTCGAGCCGGCGCGTATCCGCGGCGGGCGGCCATCCGGCGCCGCGCGCCTGCGTGCCGGTATGGCGCAACAGCGTAGGCTTTCGGGCGAGATGCCGCAGCACCATCGCCGAACGCCGTCCCCCGACGGGACCCACGCCGCCGATCGCTCGCCCAAGATCCGGGAGCTTCCGGGGCCGCGTGAGCAGAAGGGCATGATCGCGCCGGCCCTGAGCTTCGTCTTCGCGTGGCCGTACCGCGTGCTGCTCGCGGGGCTCTATCGGGCCGGGTTCCGTCCCTGGCAGCTGACCGTGCTCTCGCTCGCCGTGAACGCGCTCTGCGGCTGGTTGATCGTCGAGGGAAGGTTCCTCACGGCCGGGTTCCTGCTGATCCCCGCCGGGCTCCTCGACATCTTCGACGGGGCGCTCGCCCGTCAGCGCGGCGAGGCGAGCCCGGCCGGGGCGTTCCTCGACTCGGTGGTCGACCGCGCGTCCGACGTGATCCTGTTCGGCGCGATCTTCTGGGCGCTCTCCTCGGACGGGCAGACCCTCGGGGCGGCGCTGGCGATCACGAGCCTCCTCGTGTCGCTGTCGGTGAGCTACATCCGCGCGCAGGCCGAGTCGTTGGGCCTCACCCTCACCGAGGGCCTGATGCAGCGGCTCGAACGCTACGTCGCGCTGATGATCGGCCTGTTGGTCCCCGGGGCGCTCGTGCCCGTGCTCGTCCTGCTCACCGTGCTGGGCGCGGCCACGGCGCTGCAGCGGATCTGGTCGGCGTGGCGCCAGCTCGCGCCGCCGGGTGCACGGCTCCGGCGCGCGGCCGCCTGATCGGCCGGCTCGACCGTCGGTGCAGGGCGCTCCGGGCGCCTCAGCCGGGGACGTGCGGCGCCAGCGCGACGACCTCGTAGGCGAAGGTCCCACCGGGCGCCTCGTACGTCACCCGATCGCCGATCCGCTTCCCAACCAGCGCCGATCCGAGCGGTGACGTGACCGTGATCGTTCGAACCCCTTCCGCTCGCTCGTCGGGCGAGTGCGCGACCAGGTAGACCTCGTCCTCCGGGTCGTCCTCGAGGGGGCGAAGCGTGACGAGGGTTCCCGCGTCCACGACGTCGCCGCTCGCGGTCTCCAGGATCTCCGGGTCGCGGAGCTTGTACTGCAGGTCGCGGATCCGGGCCTCCATCAGGCCCTGGTCGTTCTTCGCGGCGTCGTAGTCCGCGTTCTCCCGGATGTCGCCGTGCTCCCTCGCCCGGAGCAGCCGTTCGGCGATCTGCTCGCGGCCATCGGTCTCCAGGCGTTCGAGCTCCTTACGGAGCCGGACGTACGCGTCCAGCGTCAGCCGCGCGGTCGGCTCCTGGCCGGCGCGCCGGGGCGGACGTGCGGGGGGCAGGTATCGGCTGTCGTCGTCGGTCATCGGAGGTCGGACTCTACCAAGGCTCCGAGGTCCGGCGGCCCTGGAGCACGGCGCCCGATCGCCTTGACGGTGGGCGGCTCGTGTCGGACGATCGGGCGCGCCGGCCGGGATCGCGGGACCGCGTCCACGGCCGGGAGGAGACCGCGATGACCACCTGGCGATACGTCCATCCAGTCCAGCAGACGCAGTGGCACGTCGGTACGGACTCGACCACGGCCTTCAACTGGGAGTACGACGCGACCCGCGACCGGCTCCTCGCCCTCTACGAGAAGGGCAAGGAGAAGCAGTGGAACACGAACACGCGGCTGGACTGGTCGATCGACGTCGACCCGGGTTCGCCGGAGAACGCTCCGGACATGTACATCCCGATCTTCGGCTCCGACATGTGGGAGCGCATGGACGAGAAGGCGCGGCGCGAGGTTCGCCATCACATGGCCGCGTGGCTGAACTCGCAGTTCCTCCACGGCGAGCAGGGCGCGCTGGTGTGCACCGCGAAGATCGTGCAGGTCGTGTCCGGACGTCGATTCGAAGTTCTACGCGGCGACGCAGGTGATGGACGAGGCGCGCCACATGGAGACGTACTCCCGCTACCTGCGCGAGAAGGTCGAGCTCGCCTACCCGATCAACCCGAACCTGAAGTCGCTGCTCGAGGACATCGTCGGCGATCCCCGATGGGACATGACGAACCTCGGGATGCAGGTCATGGTCGAGGGCCTGGCGCTCGCGGCGTTCTCGATGATCCGCGACTACTCGAACGAGCCGCTCGGCAAGGCGCTGAACGCGTACGTGATGCAGGACGAGGCTCGCCATGTGGCCTTCGGCCGGCTGGCGCTGCGCGAGTTCTATCCGCAGCTGACGCAGTCCGAACGCGCGGAGCGCGAGGAGTTCGTCGTCTACGCCTCGTACCTGATGCGCGACCGGTTCCTGGCCGAGGAGGTCTGGGAGAACGTGGGCCTCGACGCCGCGGAGTGCGTCCGGTACGTCGAGACCTCCGAGATGATGCAGGCGTTCCGGAAGATGCTGTTCTCACGGATCGTCCCGACGGTGAAGGACCTGGGGCTGTTCGGCCCGAGGGTCCGGCGCGCGTTCGAGGACATGGGCGTGATCGACTTCGAGTTCGTCGACCCCGAGGATCTCTCCGCCGCGGACGAGGAGATCGCCCGCGACCTCGAGCGCCGGCACCGCGCCGACGACCGGGGCGAGGAGACGGACGCGGCCGCCGCGCTCGCCGACATCGATCCGGCGCGCGCGACGGAGGTCTCCGACGCGATCGCGGCAGGGTCCGGCGAGCCCGTGCGGCCGGAGCCCGGGCGGCCGTGAGGATGAGGGCCGCTCGGAAGGCCGCCTCGAGGCGGCGGATCGGCGTCGAGCTCCGGAGGTTCATCGCCGCGGACGTGTTCGACGGCCGCCCTCCGCCCGACGATCCGTTCGCCGCTGGCCGGATCGACTCGCTCGCCCTCGAGCAGATCGCGACGTTCGCGGCGGAGCGATTCGGCGTCGAACTCTCCGACGAGGACCTGACGGCCGAGCGGATCGGATCGATCGACGCGTTCGCCGACCTGATCCGCGCCAGGTCCTCGGACCCGGATCGATGACCCGATGACCTCCGGCGCCGTGCCCGGCGCGCCGCCGGACGCGACCGGGCTCCCGGGCGAGACGCTGATCGACGTCTTCCGCTCGGTGGCGCGGGAGGGCTCGGCGAGCGCGACGTTCCACGTCGACGGGGGACCCGTGACGATCTCCGCGGCGGCGCTCGTCGAGCAGGCGGAGACCACGGCGAGCGTGCTGACCTCGTTGGGCGTCCGGTCCGGGGACCGCGTCGGCATCATCGGCCGGAACCGGCCCGAGTGGCTGCGTTCGGCCCTCGCGTGCTGGGCCGCCGGCGCGACGGCCGTCCCGCTGCCGTTCCACCTCCGGATCCGCGACCCGAACGCGTTCGCGCGGGGGCTCGAACGCCTGATCCGAACCGCGGCATGCCGCGTGGTCCTATCCGAGGATCGGTTCCTGGGGAGCCTGCCGGCGGACGTCGCGGTGCCGTGGGACGTCGGGGCGGGTGCGGGGGAGTCCCCGCCACCGGACGGGGACGGCCGCATCGATGCGCTCGCCTCGGACCGGAGCCACGACGACCTCGCGGTCGTCCAGTTCACGTCGGGAAGCACCGCGGAACCGAAGGGCGCCTGCCTCACGCACCGGAGCGTGCTCGCCGCCGTGAGCGGGTACGCGGCGGTCCTGGGCGCGCGACCGGGCGTCGATCGCTTCGTGAGCTGGCTCCCCTTCTTCCATGACTGGGGCCTGTTCGGGTTCGCGCTGCGGCCGTTGATGCTCGGCTGCGACGTCCACGTGCTGCCCACGGAGCGTTTCGCCGCCTCCCCCGAACGGTGGTTCCGCGTGGTCACGGACGTCCGCGCGACGATGACGGCGGGCCCACCGTCGTCCGTGCTCGCGGCGTTGCGATCGCTCGGGGACACGGGCCGCGACGGCGCGCTCGACCTGTCGTCGATCCGCTGGTTCCACCTCGGCGCCGAGCGGACGGACCCCAACGCCGTCGACGAGATCGCGGCTCGGACGGGGCGGATGGGCATGCGGCCCGAGGCGATCGGGACGAGCTACGGCATGGCCGAAGCGACGCTCGGCCTCACGGGCGCTCGCCCGGGCACGGGCCAGCGGTTCGACCACGTCGACCCGGATGCGCTCGCCCGTGGGATCGCCGAGCCCGTCCGCCCGGGCCTCGGGCGACGCGTCACCTCGTGCGGGCCGCCGCTCCCGTCGGTTCGGCTCCGGATCACGGACGGTGCGCAGGTGCTCCCCACGCGCCGCGTCGGAGAGATCCAGGCGGCCGGGCCGTCGATCATGCGGGGGTACCTCGGGGACGGGCCGGAGCCGACCGACCAGCCGTTCGACGACGGCTGGCTGCGCACCGGCGACCTCGGCTACCTCGCGGACGGGGAGCTGTTCGTGGTCGGCCGGCGCAAGGACCTGATCATCGCTCAGGGGAGGAACGTCGCGCCCGAGGACGCCGAGTGGGCGGCGGCGCGTGTCGAGGGCGTCCGCGCCGGCCGCGTCGTCGCGTTCGCGCCGCCCGACGCGCCGGAGGGAACGATGGTCGTCGCGCTCGAGGCGACCCGCGACGCCGATCTGGACTCCCTCCCGGCGCGCGTCCGCCACGCCGTCACCGATGCGGTCGAGGTGATCCCCGCCGAGGTGCTGGTCCTCGACGACGGCGCGATCCCGAAGACGACGAGCGGGAAGCTCCGGCGCTCGGAGGTCCGCGAACGCCACCGGCGCGGCGAGCTGGGCGTCGAACGTTCGGACTGAACGCGGTCACCCACCCGGCACGCCTCGGGCGACCCGGTCGACAGCCTCACGGACCGGCGGGTATCTGGTCCTCTGGCCGTACGGGTACACGTTCGCCGACGTCCCGCCGGACATGACGCAGAAGGACCACGTACATCACGGACGGGACCTCGATCGACTGGCAGTACGGCGTGCACAAGATCTTCGCGCTCACGATCGAGATGTACCCGCGCAACGACCCGCCCGGCTTCTACCCGCCGGACGAAGCGATCACGGCGCAGACGAAGCGGCTGAAGAAGGCCGTGCTGTACCTCGCGACGAACGCGGACTGCCCGTACGAGGTGATCGGGCAGGGCTGCTGACGGCCGAGGGCGGCGCGGGCCTCGGGCGTCGAGGGTGGTTCCGGCCTTCCCGAGGCTCTATAGTGCCGGGCGAGGGTCCTGCATTGCCGACGCTCCAAGCATTCCCTCCCCGGCGCTCGTCATGGCCGGAGCACACCGTATGAGCGCGACTCCGACAGTGGTCGGGAGAGGGAGGAAACGCACGTGGCGACCGGCACCGTGAAATGGTTCAACTCCGAGAAGGGCTATGGCTTCATCACGCAGGACGACGGCGGACCCGATGTGTTCGTCCACTTCAGCGCGATCGCTGGCGAAGGGTACCGCAACCTCGAAGAGGGTCAGAAGGTCGAGTACGACGTGACCAGCGGCCAGAAGGGCCCGCAGGCCGCGAACGTGCGCCCCACCGCCTGAGGAACGCGAACCCTACGCCGTCTCCGCGTCGCCTGGCGACGGGGTGACCGGCGCGTCGAGCGGTGGTTCCGCACCCGAGCCCGGCTCGGTCGCGGCCCACAGGTCGCGGACCCGGTCGGCCTCCGACGGCGCAGCCGCCGGACCTTCCTTGCGCCGCCTGTTCCTGGCGATCCGGCGCTCGTCCCGCTCGGCCGCCTTCCTCGCCTTGACCTGATCGCGGTGTCGCTTCCCGAAGCTGTCCGGCATGTACCCTCCGATCCGTCCGGGCTCCGCCGTACGAACCCGGGGCTTGATGAGGCGACGTGGGCCGCCCACCGTGGTTCCCTGGTGCAGGATCGGCGCGGGCGTCGGTTCGACATGGAACATCGAACCGGAACGTCCCACCGAGAGTAGCACCCGCTCCGACGTCGAGGTCCCGACGGCGTTCCCGAGCGACCCGGCGCCTCGTCGCGCGGCGAGCGTTGCCCCCGCGTCGCGCGCCGACTAGGGTCTCGACCATGTCAGACCCTCCGATGCTCGCCTCCCGCATGTCTCGGCTTGGTACCGAGTCCGCGTTCGAGGTGCTCGCCAAGGCCAGGGCCCTCGAATCGCAGGGCCGCAAGATCGTGCACCTCGAGATCGGCGAGCCGGACTTCGACACGCCCGAGCACATCGTGCAGGCCGCCGCCGACGCGCTCCACGCGGGGTTCACGCACTACGTCCCGGCCGCCGGCCTCCCCGAGGTCCGGGAGGCCGTGGCGAGGTTCTTCGCCCGCACGGGCCGCCCCGAGTACGACGCCACGCGCTGCATCGTCACGCCGGGCGCGAAGCCGATCATGTTCTACGCGATCTCGCTGCTCTGCGATGAGGGTGACGAGGTCCTGTACCCGGATCCGGGCTTCCCGATGTACGAATCGATCACCAGCTACCTGGGCGGCGTCCCGGTCCCGGTGCCGCTCCGCGAGGAACACGGCTTCCGCATGGACCCGGACGAGGTCGCCTCGCTCGTCACCGACCGGACGAAGCTGCTGATCCTGAACTCGCCGCACAACCCCTGCGGGAGCGCGCTCACGCGCGAGGAGGTGGAAGCGCTGGCGGCGCTGGCCGTGGAGCGCGACTTCTACGTGCTGACCGACGAGGTCTACTGGGCGATCTCCTACGGCGATCCGCACGTCAGCATCGCGACGATGCCCGGCATGGAGGAACGGACGATCCTGCTGGACGGCTGCTCGAAGACGTTCGCCATGACCGGTTGGAGGCTCGGGTTCGCCGCGTTCCCGACGGCGCTGGTCGAACCCGTCACCCGCCTGATCATCAACTCGGTGTCGTGCACGGCGGCCTTCAGCCAGCGCGCGATGCTCGCCGCGCTCGGCGGCCCCTGGGAACCGATCGACGAGATGGTCGCCGAGTTCTCCCGGCGCCGGAGCGTCATCGTCGACGGCCTGAACGCGATCGAGGGGATCACGTGCCAGGAGCCGGGCGGCGCCTTCTACGTGTTCCCGAACGTGTCCGCGCTCGGCGTCCCGAGCGAACGCGTCGCGGACCATCTCCTGCACGAGGCCGGCGTCGCGGCGCTCTCCGGCACGGCGTTCGGCCGGCACGGTCAAGGGTACCTGAGGTTCTCCTACGCGAACTCCGTCGACGCGATCCGGGGCGCGCTCGAGGCCGTCGAAGCATCGCTCCCGTCGCTCACGACGTAGCACCGCGCACACCGTCGTTCGCGTCCCTCCCGCTAGGTTGGCCCTCGTGCTGCATCCTCGGGCTCACCGCGCCGCGTCCACCCAGAGGATCTGGGTCGCGCTCGTCACCGTGTACATCGTGTGGGGTTCGACGTACCTGGCGATCAAGTACGCGGTCGTGTCGATCCCGCCGTTCCTCATGGGCGGGGTGCGGTTCATGGTCGCCGGCGCGGTGCTGTTCGCGTGGGACCGGATCGCGGTGGCGCGCAACGGCGACGCGGACACGAGCGCCGGCGTACCCCGGGGGCGCCGGCGCAGGGAGTGGCTCGGCGCGCTCCTGATCGGCGGCCTCTTGCTGCTGGGTGGCAACGGCGGCGTGGTCTGGGGCGAAGCGCATCACGTCGCGTCGGGCATCAGCGCGCTGATCTTCGCGACGCTCCCGATGTGGATGGCGCTGCTGTCGTTCGTGCTGTACCGCGAACGCCTGAGCACGGCGGTGATCGGCGGGCTGGTGCTCGGGTTCGCGGGGACCGCGCTGCTCGTCGAGGGCGCGAGCGGCGGGAGCAGCGGCTGGGTCGGGCCACTCGTCGTCCTGGCCGGCGCGTTCTGCTGGTCGCTCGGGTCGGTGCTGACTCGGTGGGCGCCGCTGCCCGAGCGGCAGACGCGATCGACCGCGATGCAGATGCTCTGCGGCGGTGCCCTCCTCGCGCTGGCGGGCGTGGTCTCCGGTGAGCTCGGCGACCTCCATGTCGGCAGCATCAGCGCGTCGTCGTGGACCGCGTTCGCCTACCTGATCCTGATCGGGTCGCTGGTTGGGTTCACCGCGTACACGTGGCTGCTTCCGAACGCCCGCCTCTCGCTGATCTCGACCTACGCGTACGTGAACCCGGTCGTCGCGCTGTTCCTGGGGTGGGCGATCGCGTCCGAGCCGATCACGCTCCGAACCTTCGTCGCGAGCGCGATCGTCATCATGGCGGTCGTGATCATCGTGACGGCGAGGGGACGGGAGGCGCGAACCGCGCCCACGCCGGACGCATCGGACCTCGCGCAGACCGAACGTCCCTGATCGGCTCGTCGGGACCCGAGCGATCCCCGGTGGCGCTCGAAGTGCCGCCTTTCGAGGGGCCGCTGCGCGTACGCTTTGAACTTCGATCACGAGGGGTGCCGATCAGGGTGACCGGGGGCTGGAGGTTCGGAGCCACGATCGGGGCTGCCGTCGTCGCGCTCGGCTGGTCTCCCGTCGTCGCAGCCGGCCAGCCGTCGTCGGGCTGGTCGATCCAGCCGAGTCCGAACCCGCGCGACGCCTCGGACAGCGGTCTGCAAGCGGTCGCATGCGCGAAGAACCAGACGTGCATGGCTGTCGGCTGGTACGTGAACTTCCTCGACCCGACGCGGTTCACGCTGGCGGAGCGTTGGAACGGATCGAGATGGTCGATCGAACCGACGCCGAACCCGAAGGATGCCCTGGGGAGCCGGCTCGACGGCGTCTCGTGCCCATCGCCGAAGGAGTGCGTGGCGGTCGGTGTCTCCTTCCTGCCGGACAGCACGGTCGGACTGGCGGAACGGTGGGACGGTCATCGGTGGTCCGCCCTCCCGACACCGCGACCGCACGGTGCCATCGCGGTCTGGTTCTCCGCCGTTTCATGCGCGGGGGTGGCTGACTGCGTGGCGGTTGGCGCGTTCACGCCGAGCGATGCTGCGTTCCAGACCCGATCCCGACCGCTCGCCGAGCACTGGGACGGCACGGCGTGGCGGGTAGAGACGACGCCGGATCCCGAAGCCCCGGACGGCAGCGCGCTGGATGGTGTCTCATGCCCGACCTCCGCCCTGTGCGAAGGCGTCGGCAACTACGCCTACGAGGGGATGCCCTTCCGCGACTCCGTGTTCGCGCTCGGCCGAGACGGAGGGACCTGGACGTACTAGGAGCAGCCGAACCCCGGACAACTCCCCAAGGTCTACGAATACGCCGTCTCGTGCTCGGGGCCGACCGTGTGCACGTCGGTGGGGACGTGGAACGACACGGGTCGGTACCACGCCCTCGCCGAGCGCTGGGACGGCACCTCATGGTCGCGCCAGCGGGTGCCGAACTGGCCGGGGTTCCAGAACTCCGAGCTGGACGACGTGTCATGTCCGGACAGCTCGACGTGCATCGCGGTCGGCTCCTGGGCGAAGAACAAGTTCGGGAAGGGCGGCGCGATCCTCGCCGAACGGTGGGACGGCGCGGCGTGGACGCTCGACACGCCTCCGGAGCCGCCGAACGCCCATGGCGCGTTGCGCGGCATCGTGTGCGCGTCGCCGATCGCATGCGTCGCCGTCGGCTCCAGCTACGGGGAGGGCGGCTCAACCACGTTGGTGGAGGTGTACGCCGGGTAGGAGCGGTCCCGCCAACCCTCCGGCATGCGTCGTTGACCCGGCATCGGTCGAACCGTAGGGTTCGCGACGATGGCACCCGACACGAGCGAACGCGCCGAGGTCCTGATCACGCGGCGGCTGCCGCAGGTCGCGCACGAGCGCCTATCGGCGTCCGCTGGCGCGACGGTGTTCGAGGGCTCCGGCGCCATGCCCCGCGACGAGCTGCTCGCGGCGATCGCCGGTAAGCGCGGCGCGATCACGCTCCTGACCGACCGGGTCGACGACGAACTGCTCGACGCGGCCGGCCCGCAGCTCGCGATCGTGGCGAACTTCGCGGTCGGGTTCGACAACATCGACCTGGATGCCTGCACCCGTCACGGCGTGATGGCATCGAACACCCCCGGCGTGCTGACCGAGACGACGGCCGACACCGCGTGGGCGCTGATGATGGCCGCCGCGCGCCGCGTCCCCGAGGGCGACCGGTTCCTCCGGTCGAAGGCGCCATGGGTCTGGGGGCCGCTGATGATGCTCGGCCAGGACGTCCACGGGAAGACGCTGGGGATCGTCGGCTTCGGCCGGATCGGCCAGGCGCTGGCGCGCCGCGCGAACGGGTTCGGCATGCGGGTGCTGTTCAACGACGCGTATCCCCCGCCGGACGACGTGGTCCGGGAGCTCGGCGCCCAAGCGCGCGACCTGGACGCGCTCCTCGCTGAGGCCGACTTCGTCTCGCTCCACGTGAACCTCACGCCCGAGACGCGGCACCTGATCGACGCCGGCGCCCTCGCGAAGATGAAGGCGACCGCGGTCCTCGTGAACACCTCGCGTGGCCCGGTCATCGACGAAGCCGCGCTCGCTGACGCGCTGGAGCAGGGCGTCATCTTCGCGGCCGGCCTGGACGTGTTCGAACGCGAGCCCGAGGTCACGGCGAAGCTGCTCGAGCTCGACAACGCCGTCGTGATCCCGCACCTGGGGAGCGCAACGGTCGAGACGCGCGACGCGATGGGGCTGCTGGCCGCCGACAACCTGCTCGCGGCGCTCGCCGGCGAGCGCCCGCCGACGCTGCTGAACCCGGAGGTCTGGGAACAGCGCACGGACGCGGGCGGTTAGCGCACCACGAACGCCATGGCGAAGCCCGTCATCATCGTGCGCAACGAGGAGCCTGACCCCGGCGGCACCGCGCTGGAGGAACTGCGGGCCGAAGGATTCGACGTCCGGATGGTCGACGCGTTCCGGCGCGAACCGTTCCCCGACCTGGCGGACATCTCCGGGATCGTCGTGTTCGGCGGCGCACAGCACGCCGACGACGTCGATGCGCACCCGTACCTGAAGGACGAACAGGTCCTCCTGCACGAAGCGACCGAACGCGGTGTCCCCGTCCTGGGCATCTGTCTCGGCGGCCAGATCCTGGCTCTGGCGAAGGGCGCCGTACTCCGGCCCTCGCCGGTGATCGAGTTCGGCTACACGCCGATCGCGCCGACCGACGCCGGACGCACCGACCCGGTCATGTCCGTGTGGGAGCCAGGCGACCGCGTGTTCCATTGGCACGAGGACATGTTCGACCTGCCCGAGGGCGCGACGCTCCTGCTGGAGGGCGAACACGTCCGGAACCAGGCGTTCCGGTTCGGCGAAGCCGCCTGGGGGCTGCAGTTCCACCCGGAGGTCACGCACGAGGTCATCGAGGGCTGGCTCGGGATCGCCGGGGACACCGAGGAGAAGTGGGGGAAGACCCACGATCAGATCCGCGAGGAGAACCGGCGTTACCTGGAGGACGAAGAGAAGCGCGCCCGCGAGATGATGCGCCGGTTCGCGGCCGTGATCAGGACGCACGCATAGATCGGTAAAGGCGCTTTACGACATCGCGCGCCGAACACGCCGACGGATGCGGCGGTCAACCTTCCGCATCAGCTCACCCAGGAACCGGTCGCGCTCGACGGTCGTCGTGATCACCTTGGACACGTACCGCCAGTCGATGCGGTCGAAGCCTGCCGCGGCGACCGCAAGCGCCGAACGGTACTCGACGCGTTCGTCGTCCTCCGACACGGTCGCCTGACGGACCCTGTCGAGGTACAGGTCGTCCAGCCCGATGATCCGTGCGGAGCCCTCGCCGACCGATGCTTCGACGGTCCGCGACTCGTCTCCCTCGATGCGAGCCTCGGGGAACTCCACCGGCACGTTGACTCCCGGCTTTCGGAGGTGGCGCCCGGTGCGAACGAAGCCGAGCCGAGCGAGCAGCGCTTCGTCATCAAGCGTCAGAGGAACACACAGGTCCAGGTCCGTCTCGTGATACTCATCCGCCGTCCAGAACTCCTCCGCGGTGCCGCCGACCACGATCGGGTCACTCGAGAGGACGTCACGCAGGGCCGCCGCCACCAGGAGGTGACGCTGGAGACGATCGTCCTCAGCGCCGGCCAGACGAAGGAGCCGCTTGGCTCTGGAAACGTTCACGCGTCAGCCCATCTGCGATCAGGCTCTCGGCCTCGACGTCGGTCGGGTTGCGCTCCCAGGGGTCGAACCCACGGTCACCGAGGACGCGCCGTACGCGATCACGCAACTCCGCGCGCGACGGCATCGGCGCATCGTCACCGAGCACGAGCTCGAGCGGCTTCCCGGTCGCGCAGGCGAACCGTTCGAGGAACAGCAGGCCAGGGAGGGTTCGGCCGGACTCCACCTTCGAGATCGCCGTCTGGGTGGTCCCCATCCGCTCCGCCAGGTCAGCCTGCGTGAGTCCGGCTGCCCTTCGCCGGCGCGTGAGCTCCCATCCGATCGTTCGAACATCCATCTCTCGATGGGCATGATATAGCAATATAGCTATGTTCGCCACGTAGGGAAGGCTGACCGAAGGCATCGCTGGTACTCCCTTCGTCACGCCCAGACGGGCGAGCGCCAGAGTTCGAGCTTCGTCCCGATGCCCTCGTCGACGGCGCGGCGGTACACGCGGTGCGCGGCGGCGACGTCCTCGATGGCCAGGCCGACCGGCGAGACGAACACACGCTGGGACTGCGACGTCCGGCCGGGCTTCGAACCGATCAGCAGTTCGCCGAGCGACACGACCTGCTCGCGCATGACGGCGCCTTCCGCGAGTGCGCGCGCGAACGGCCGCGCGGGATGCCCGGTGTCGTGTTCCCAGTCGTCGCAGACCAGGACGTCGGCCGCGCGGAGCACCTCCACCATCGGGTCGAGCGACGAGATCGAGACGAACAACGAACCCTCCGCCAGCCACGCCGAGGGGATGTACGGTTCCGAGGCGATCGTGACCGGCACGATCACCTGGGCGGCGCGGCACGCCGCCTCGGCGCTCGGCGCGACCGTCAACCGCGGGGCGTGCCGCGCCGCCCCCTCGCGCGCGCAGAACGCCTCCGCGCGCCCGGGCGTCACGTCGAACACTTGGATCTCCTCTACCGTCGGCAGTTCGTGTTCCAGCGCCAGCAGCTGCGTTCCCGCCTGCGCGCCGGCACCCAGCAACGCGGCGACCCGAGCTTCCGGCAGCGCCAGCAACCGGCACGCGATCCCCGTCACGGCCGCCGTCCGCATCGCGGACACGATCGTCCCGTCCATGAACGCCAAGGGCAGGCCGGTCTCCCGCGAGGTCAACAGGATCAGTCCGATCCCCCGCGGCAGCCCGCGGGACGGGTTCGATGGCACCGACGGGATCCACTTCAACCCCGCGACGTCGAATCCTCCCCCGACGTAGGCCGGCATCGCCATGATCCGGCCTTCGCGCTCCTCGGAGTCGAGGTCCTCGCTCCACCGGATCGTCGGCTTGTGCGGCAGGATCGTCTCGCCCCTGGTATGCAGCCGGAGCGCCTCGGCCACGGTCTCGATCGTCGGGCCGATCTCCAGACCACCGGCCGCGACCACGTCCTCCTGGGAGAGGAACACGAACGTCGCCTCGCTCACGGCCGGTAAGGTAACGCCATGGCGGCCCGCCCGACGCGCGTTTCGCTCTTCGTCACGTGCCTGGTCGATCTGCTGTACCCGGAGGTCGGTGAGGCGACGGTTGCCCTCTTGGAACGCGAGGGCGTCGCGGTCGACTTCCCTGCGTCGCAGACGTGCTGCGGGCAGCCGCCGTTCAACTCCGGGTTCCATGACGACGCGCGGCGACTCGCGCGAACGATGCTCGACGCGTTCGAGGAGGCCGAAGCCGTCGTCTCACCGTCCGGCTCGTGCACCGCGATGATCCGCAGCTACTACCCGCACCTGTTCCACGGGCGGCCGGAGGAGGCGCGCGCCCTGGCGCTCGCCGCGAAGACGTTCGAGCTGAGCGAGTTCCTCGTCGACGTCCTCGGCGTCGAACGCATCGACGGCGCGGCGTGGCGCGGACGGGTCACGTACCACGACTCGTGCCACGGCCTCCGGGAACTGGGACTGAAGGGTCAGGGACGCAGGCTCGTCCGGAGCGTCGACGGCGTCGAGCTGGTCGAGATGGCCCGGCCCGACATGTGCTGCGGGTTCGGTGGAACGTTCTCGATCCGCCTGCCCGACGTTGCCGCGGCGATGGCGGACGACAAGATCTCGCAGACCGAAGCGACCGACGCCGCGATCGTGCTCACGGGTGACGCGGGATGCCTGATGCACGTCGCCGGCCGCATGTCCCGGCGCGGGTCGACCGTGCGGCCGATGCACCTCGCGACGTTCCTCGCCGCCGCGGCCGGGCTGACGCCGGCGACCGCGCCCGCGCCTCCGAGCCGGTCCTAGCCGCCGGGCAGCATCGCCCGTACCGCGTCGATCGTGTCCGCGTCCTCCGGGCCCTTGTCGGGCCGGTAGCCCTTCACGCGCGCGAACCGGAGTGCGATGCCGCCCGGGTATCGCGTTGACGCCTGCACGCCGTCGAGCGCGATCTCCACGACCAGCTCCGGCCGGACGAACACCGTGATCCCGCGGCGTTCGGTCTCTCGTTCGAGGAGCGCGGCCGTCTGCCACGTCAGCAGCTCGTCGGTCAGGCCCTTGAACGTCTTGCCGACCATGACGGGCGCCCCTCCGGAGGGATCCCTGGCGCCGAGGTGGAGGTTCGACAGCCATCCCTGCCGCCGGCCGTGGCCCCACTCGGCGCCGAGCACGATCAGGTCGAGCGTCCGGACCGGCTTGACCTTGCGCCAGGCGGCGCCGCGCCGCCCGGCCTCGTATCGCGAATCGAGCGCCTTGACCATCACGCCCTCGTGTCCGGCCGCCAAAGCCTCCGCGAGGAACGCGTCCGCGACGTCGGCGTCGCCGGTCTCCAGCGAGGGCACGCGCAGCTCGCCGGCGACGTCGGCCAGCGCCGAGCGTCGCGCCGAGAGGGGCTCGTCGATCAAGTCTCGACCGTTCAGGTGCAGGACGTCGAAGTAGAACCCCGCGAGCGGCACGTCCGCCAGCGCCGCTGCCCGCTCCTCGAGCTCGGTGCCGAACCGGCTCATCGTGTCCTGGAACACACGCGGGCGTCCGTCCTCGCCCAACCCGATCGCCTCGCCGTCGAGGATCACGTCCCGAACCGGCAGTCGGCCCGCCGCGTCGACGATCACCGGCAACCGCGCCGTCACGTCGTTCAGGTTCCGCGTGAACACGCGCACGTCCCGGCCCGCCCGGTGCACCTGGATCCGCGCGCCGTCGAGCTTCGATTCGACCGACGCGCGTCCGATGCCGTCGAGCGCCTCGGCGACGTTCGGGGCCGTCGTCGCCAACATCGGGAACACGGGTCGCAGGACCGTGAGGCCGACGGCCGACAGGCCCGCTTCGCCCTCGGACAGCGCCATCGCGCCCGTTCGGCCCAGGTCGCCGGAGAGCATCGCCGCGCGGCGGACCGACGCCGCCGGCACGTCGGCGGCCCTCGCGATCGCCTCCGCCATCACGCCGGCCAGGGCGCCCTGGCGCAACCCGTCGGTGAACAGCTTCCGCAGGAACCCGGCCTCGTCGGCCGTCGCGCGCGCGAACAGCGCGGCCAGGATCGCCCGCCGGGCGCCCACGGATCCCGACCCGATCGCGGCCTCCACCCGATCGACCGCCGCGTCGACGTCGGCGATCGTCAACGACGGCTCATCGGCGTGGGCGGCATCGACCCCGCTCACGGTCGCCCACCCGATCCCGATCCGGCCCTGCCGCGGCGTTCCGGTCAGGAACCCGACGGCGGGCTCGACCTCGTCCGGCGCCAGCCGCCGCAAGAACGACGCCAACGCGTCGGTCTTCTCCCCGCGCGCGGACGTCGACGCGACCGCGTGGGAGGTCGCTACCAGCTCGCCGAACCGCATCCCGACATCTTGCCCGAGACCGCCGACGATGGCCGCCGTTCACTTGCTGTTCACCTCCGGTTCGGTACAGTGCTCGCCGGGAGGGACCACAGCGCGTGAAACGGGGTTTGGCGTTCAGCCTGGCGGGCCTCCTGGCTATCGGCGTCGCGATCGCGATCTTCACCTCGGTCTCGGGCGGCAAGGGCAGCGCGTCGCCGACGTCGCCGGATCCGTCGGTCCGGCAGACGGTCGTCCGCGGCGTGATCGGTTCGGAGAAGAAGCCCTTCTTCGACGACCCGCGGGTCCAGCGGATCTTCCGAGCCCACGGGCTCGACGTGCAGGTCGACACCGCCGGCTCGCGGCAGATCGCCACCACCGTCGACCTCTCGCCGTACGGGTTCGCCTTCCCGTCCGGCGTACCGGCCGCGGCGAAGATCGAGTCGGAGCACCACACGAGGGGGCAGTTCACCGCCTTCTTCACGCCGATGGCGATCGCGTCCTGGAAGCCGATCGCCCAGCTGATGGTCCAGGCGGGCGTCGCGAAGGACATGGGCGGCTACTACACGTTCGACATCGCGAAGTACCTCGACCTGGTGAAGGCGAACACGCGCTGGACGGACCTGAAGGACAACACGGCGTACCCGGCGAGCAAGAGCGTCCTGATCACGTCGACCGACGTCCGCACGTCGAACTCCGCCGCGATGTACCTGTCGATCGCCTCCTACGTCGCGAACGGCAACAACGTCGTGCAGAACGAACGCCAGGGTGACGAGGTCCTGCCCGTCGTCACGCCGCTCTTCCTGCGGCAGGGTTTCGTCGAGTCCTCCTCCGAGGAGCCGTTCGACGACTACCTGACGATCGGCATCGGGAAGGACCCGATGGTGATGATCTACGAGGCGCAGTTCCTGGCGCACGCCTTCGCGAAGGACGGCGAGCTCAGCCCGGACATGGTCCTGATGTACCCCGTGCCCGACGTCCTGTCGAAGCACACGTTCATCCCGCTCACGCCGGCGGGGACGCGGGTCGGCAACCTGATCCGCGACGACCCGGCGCTGCAGAAGCTGGCCGTCGACTACGGCTTCCGGACCGGCGACGCGTCCTACTTCGCGTCCCAGGTCCTCCAGGCGGGCCAACACGTCCCCGATACCCTGGTCGACGTGATCGAACCACCGACCTACGACGCGCTCGAGCACATGATCTCGGGCATCGAGCAGGCCTACACCGCGAGCGCACAAGGAGGAGGGGCAACGCCATGAGCACGGAGGGCACGTCGGGCACGGAGGCGACAGAGACCACGCAGGCCGCGGAGGACGCCGCACCGCTGGCGACCATCACGACCAGCGCGACCACCGATCAGGCGAGCGCAGGTTCGACCGACCTCGTGCTCGCGCCGCCCGCTCCCGTCCAGGCGCTGCCGCCCGCCGAAGCCGAGAGCATGGTCCCGGTCGACCCGGCCACGAGGAGCCGGCTCGATCAGACCGTCGAGAACTACGTCAACTCCCTCGCCTCGCTGGACACGCACTCGCAGGAGTTCGCGAGGAAGATCGATTCGATCCACACGATGGGCGACCGTGAGATCAAGCAGTCGGCCGACGTCTCCAACCGCATGCTCGACCGCCCCGTGCGGGCGATGGGCACGGGGCTCTTCGACAAGAACGCGCCGGTGGCGCAGTCGCTGGTGGAGCTCCGCCGCACGGTCGAGGACCTCGATCCCTCGAAGCAGGGCCTGATGTCGAAGAAGAAGCTGTTCGGCCTGATCCCGTTCGGCGACCATCTCCGCGACTACTTCGAGAAGTACAAGTCGGCCCAGTCGCACATCGACGCGATCCTGAACGCCCTGTACAACGGCCAGGACGAGCTGCGGCAGGACAACGCCTCGATCGAGCAGGAGAAGGAGAACCTCTGGGAGACGATGGGCCAGCTGAAGCAGTACGCGTACATGGCCGGCCAGCTGGACTCGCAGCTCGTGTCGACGATCGCGGCGATCGACGCGACCGACCCGGCGAAGGCGAAGGCCCTGCGCGAGGACGCGCTGTTCTACGTGCGCCAGAAGCACCAGGACCTGCTCACGCAGCTGGCCGTGAGCGCCCAGGGGTACCTCGCCCTGGAGCTGGTGCGCAAGAACAACGTCGAGCTGATCAAGGGCGTCGATCGCGCGACGACGACGACCGTGTCTGCCCTGCGGACCGCGGTCATCGTGTCGCAGGCGCTGGCGAACCAGAAGCTGGTCCTGGACCAGATCACCGCGCTGAACACGACGACCGAGGACATGATCGAGTCCACCTCGGAGCTGCTCCGCGATCAGTCGGAGAAGATCCACCAGGACGCCGCCAGCTCGACGATCAGCGTCGAGAAGCTCCAGGCGGCGTTCGAGAACGTCTACTCGGCGATCGACGCGATCGACTCGTACAAGCTCGAGGCGCTCGACAGCATGAAGCAGACCGTCGACGCGCTGGAGACCGAGGTCACGAAGGCCCAGGCGTACCTCGATCGGTCCAGGACCTCGAAGGACGAGCCCCCGACGAGCGAGCTGACGGTTCCCACACCCGGATCGGGCTCCTGACGGGAACGCGGGCCGTGCGCGCACCTGGCCGATGACCGACCGCGGACGAGCGACCGTCGGCGCCCCGAGGGCGGCGAGCCTCGCGGTCTGCGCGGCCCTGGCCGCCGCGCTCCTCGCCGCGTGCACCGGATCGGGCTCGGGGACCCAGCCCACCGGGACCTCACCCCCCGGCCCGAACACCCTGACGATCCTGGCGGGCTCTGAGCTCCAGGACATCCAGCCGATCCTGCCGCGCATCGAACGGGACACGGGGCTCGACCTTCGGTTCGCCTATACCGGCTCGCTCGACGGTGCCGAACAGATCGCACGTGGCGACGCCGGCGACCTCGGGTGGTTCTCGAGCAGCAACTACCTCACGCTGGCCGGTGCGTCGACGAAGGTCCTGGCGAAGGAGTCGATGGCGCTCTCACCGGTCGTCATCGGTGTGCGGCAGAGCCTGGCCCAGCGATGGGGGTGGGTGAACGACCCGGACGTCACCTGGAAAGACATCGCCGCGAAGGCCTCCACGGGCGAGCTGAAGTACGCGATGACGAACCCGGCGGCCTCGAACAGCGGGTTCTCGGCGCTGGTCGGGGTCGCCTCCGCCTACGCGGGGACGGGGAACGCGCTGACGGCCTCCGACATCGACGTCCCGGGCCTGAAGCGGTTCTTCTCCGGCCAGGCCCTGACGGCGGGGAGCTCCGGGTTCCTCGCCGACGCCTACGTCCGGAGCCAGGATCAGCTGGGCGGGCTGATCAACTACGAATCGATCCTGCTCTCCCTGAACGCGAGCGGGCAGCTCCACGAGCCGCTCACGCTGATCTACCCGAAGGACGGCATCATCACCGCCGACTACCCGCTGATGCTGCTGAACCCGGCGAAGCGCAAGCAGTACGCCGAGCTGGTCGCGGACCTGCGGACGCCCGAGGTCCAGCGCTGGCTGATGACCAGGACGAACCGCCGCCCCGTGACGCCGCAGGTGCAGCTGGACTCGCGGTTCCCCGACCGGCTGCTGGTCGAGCTCCCGTTCCCGTCGTCGCTCGAGGTCGTCAACGCGCTCCTGGGCGCCTACCTGAACGAGATCGCCCCGCCGTCCCACGCGATCTTCGTGCTGGACGTGAGCGGTTCGATGGACGGCGCCCGGATCGACGCACTGAAGCAGGCGATGGCGGGGCTGGCCGGCTTGGACACCAGCCTGTCCGGCACGTTCGCCCAGTTCCGCAACCGCGAGGACGTCACGATCATCACGTTCAGCAACCGGGTCCACGACGTGCGGAACTTCACGATCGAGGGGACCGATCCCAACTCACCCGATCGCCTCGCGATCCGCGAGTACGTGAGCGGGCTGCAGGCCGATGGGAACACCGCGATCTACTCCGCCATGGCGCGTGCGTACCAGGAGGCCCTGGCGTCGATCGCGTCCGACCCGAACCGCCTGACCTCGATCGTGCTGATGACCGACGGCGAGAACAACGCGGGCATGAGTCCTCGGGCGTTCATCACGTACCTGGACGCCCTTCCCGCACAGGCGCGGACCGTGCGAACCTTCCCCGTGCTGTTCGGCGAAGCCGACCCGGCCGCGCTGCACCAGATCGCGGACGAGACCGGCGGGAAGGTCTTCGACAGCAGGTCGACGTCGTTGTCCGAGGTGTTCAAGGAGATCCGTGGCTACCAGTAGTGAAGCCGAACCGCCGCGCGTCCCACCGCAGGCGCCCGTGGAGCCGGCGGCGCCCGTGGAGTCGGCGGCGCCCGTGGAGCCGGCGCCCCCGGTGAGCGCTGCGCCGTCGAAGCCGCAGCGGAGCCGCGCCGGTCGATACCTCGGAAGCACCAAGAACATCGTCGGGAGCGTCGGCGCGCTGGGGGGCCTGGCGCTGTTCTTCGCGGGGATCGTCGGGCCCCCGCTGTGGCCGTTCGTCGTCGCCGGGCTCTACGGGATCGGCGCGCTGATCGCGCCCAGGGAGCGCTCCTACGATCTGCGCTCGGAGCTGGACACGAAGGACCTCGATCGTTCGCTCGACCACCTCCAGCGGCAGATCCACGGCAGGGTACCGGCCAACATCGAGCGCAAGATCAAGGGGATCGCCACCACGATCCGCGGCATCCTGCCGAGGACGGGCCAGCTCCCCCCCGGCTCGCAGGAGCTGTTCATCCTGGAGCGGACCGTGACCGACTACCTGCCGACGTCGCTGGAGAGCTTCATGAACCTGCCCAGGACGTATGCGGCGCTGCACCCGTTGAAGGGGACGAAGACGGCGGAGCAGATCCTCGCCGAGCAGCTCGACCTCTTGCAGCAACAGATGGATCAGGTCGCCGACGCCGCGGCGAGGTCCGACGCCGATCGGCTGCTCGCACAGGGCCGGTTCCTCGAGGATCGGTTCGGGCGCTCGGACCTCTCGATCGGGCCGGGCGATGGGACGACCGGAGGAGGTGCCGCGGGTGCGGGGACGACCGCGGGCTGACGGTAGGATCCGGCGACCATGAGCGCGCCGCTGATCGGGATCCTCGGGTACCGCCTGACGCCGGGGCGCGTCTCGATGTGGCCCTGGGGAGCGTTCGCCGTTCCCGAGGGATACGTCCAGGCGACGCTGCGAGCCGGCGGGCTCCCGGCCATCGTTCCGCCGACGGCCCTCGAGTCGACGTCGGCGGACGCGCTGGTCGAACGCTTCGACGCCGTGATCCTGTGCGGCGGCGGGGACGTCGAACCCACTCGGTCCGGCGCGTTGCCGTCCGACCGTCTGTACGGCCTCGACCCGGTCCGCGACGCCTTCGAGGTCGCGGTCCTCCGCGCCTCGGCCGCAGCGGATACGCCCACGCTCGCGATCTGCCGCGGGCTCCAGGTGCTCAACGTCGCGTTCGGCGGGACGCTGCACCAGCACCTCCCGGACGTCCCCGGCATGGGCCGCCACGGGGTGCCCCCGGCCGACGAGGCCGTCCTGCACGAGGTCACCGTGGTCCCTACGAGCCTGCTGGCCAAGATGAGCGGGTCGACGTCGTTGAAGGGCCTCGCCCATCACCACCAGGGCATCGATCGGATCGGCGACGGGCTGGTCGCGACGGGCCGCACCGACGACGGGTTGGTCGAAGCGCTGGAGCGACCGGGCTGGTGGATGGTCGCGGTCCAGTGGCATCCCGAGGAGACGGCGGCCGAGGATCCGCACCAGCAGGCGCTGTTCGACGCGCTCGTCGACCGAGCCCGCGAGCGCCACGCCCGCGCGCCGCGGTAGCTACGCCTCCGCCGCCTCCCGAGGCCGGTCCGGCGATGACGGCGCCGATGGACCCGGGGCCGGCGCCTCGCGCATCCGCCGCCGGAGGTCCCGGATCCACGCCTTGAGGATCGACTCGCGGTTGTAGAACGAATGCAGCAGCAGGTCGGTCCACGCCGTCCGCGGCATGTCCGGGTACGCGGGCAGGAACGGCCGGTCGAGCCGGGTGTCACCCACGGCCGGTTCCTCGGCGGGGTCGGGGACCACCGCTTCGAGCGTCGGTTCCCCGAAGACGGTCTTGCCGATGTAGTCCGTGAGGCGGTAGAAGCTCCGCCACGACGCGGACGGCTCGGCGCCGTCGTCGAAGAGCCGCCGGCGGAGGTCGTCGTACGCCGCTCGGGAGAAGAAGGCCGGGAACGCCATCTCGTAGAGCTGGCGGAGCGGCGAGCCGTACGTGACGAACGCGATCTCGCGGAGCACGTCGTCGGGCAGCTGCACGAGCGCCGCGTATCCGATCACCGTCCCCTGGCTGTGGGTCGACAGGATCACGCGGCGCCGGTCGTGCCCGACGAGGCGCTGGATCCGCGTCTGCAGCTCGGGCACCGCGCGCTCGGAGTACGGGCGCACGCCGAACGGGTGGTAGCGCCGGGGCCAGAACGTCAGGACGTCCCAGATGATCCCCACGATCCGGCGCTCGTTCGGCTTGCGGGCATTCCGGATCAGGAACACGAGCAGGAGCCCGGTCCCGCCGATCGCGATCAGCTCGCCGAGCCGCACGGTCCACTCAAGCCCGGGGATCCGGCCGAACCGGAACTGGTAGAGGGCCGCCACGAGGAACGCGAGGGACGAGACGGTCAGCGCGGCCGTCGCGTGCGTGCCGGCCTCCGAGAGGGTCCGGCTCGTCGCGATCCGGCCGTACATCGCGGGGGTCGCGCCCCGCGGTTCGTCCCCGTCCCGGCCGGCCGGGTTCGCGGGAACGCCGAGGGGGGGCGGCTGCGAGCGGACGTCGCGCAGCGCACGTTCGCGGGCGGCGGCGAACGCGACGCCGAGGACGGCCACCGACACGATGAGCGCGATCGTCGCGATCCCGAACGACGACGGCAGCACCGCGACGCGGCCCGCGCTGCCCGCGCCGAGCAGCAGCGGGATCCCATAGATGACGATCGTGCCGTACGCGACCCCGCTCGCCGCGGCCGTCGTTGGGCCGAGCCACTTGAACCGCCGCGTTCCCTTCGGCCGCCGCCTCCAGCCCAGCACGTGGACGACCGTCAGCGCGACCACGGTCCACAGGGCGAACTCGGTCGCGTAGGTCGCGAGGCCGGCGATCCCGAGCGCGTGCAGCCCTTCGCCGGGCACCGGGTGCGGCGGGTCGTGCGGTGACGCCTTGGCCCACGACCACGCGGTGATGCCGGCGTCGGCCGCGACGGCGACCGCCGTGTGGGCGGTGAGCAGCCACGTCGCATGACGTGGCCGGTCCCAGAACTTCGGGTCCGCGAGCGAGGCGTCCGCCACGCCGGCGAAGGGACCGTCGGACCCGGCGTCGCGCAGCTCGGCCGGAGCCTCCGGCATGTACCCCTCGAACTTCCGCTGGCGCCAGCCCGCGATCACCCAGATCAACGCGACGACCACCAGCACGGCCAGGCCGCCCAGCGCGATCCGCGCCTGCGGGTTCCACGCGAACCCCAGCGGCGTCTGCCCGTGGTAGAGCCGGTTGATCACGAGGTTCGTGATCCACAGGAACGTGCTGGCGGTGAACGCGAGTCCCGTGAGCAGGACCAGCGCGCGGAAGATCCGCAGCCACGCGACCCGGCCGCCCCGGAGCTCGGTGAAGGGTCCGTGCATCCACCCGGAGACGTTGACCAGCGTGAAGGGCAGGAGGAACAGCCAGAACGGCTGCAGGAGGGGCTTCTGGGTCAGGGCGCCCCACAGGTATCCCTGCGCTCGGAGGTCCTCGCGCCGGGCGACGAACGTCGTTTCGCCGTCGCCGGCGACCTGCACGCAGTCGGCCGGGGTCGCGACGCCAAGCAATCCCTCGGCGGGCGAGCCACCCACCCCGTGCACGCGCAGTTCGATGACGTCCGGCATCCCTCTCCCTCCCGCGTCTTCGTCCACCTATCCCATGGGCGTCGGGTCGCGTCAAGGACCGTGGGCCGGAGCGCGGGTGGCGCTTCGGCTAGGCTCTGCGCGCCGATGGACACGGGGACGCAGCAACCGATCGCGCGCCGCGGGGCCGGACCATGACACCGGAGGCGGGGGTGGAGGCGGCCACGTTCGCGCGGCGCGCGGACCGTCAGCTGCTGAAGACGAACCTACCGCTCATCATCGGACGCGCCACCGACACGCGGGAGGGACGGCGTCGGGCGGCGTTCGAACCCCTCGATGGCGAGGGTCTCCGCGACGCTGCCGAGGCGGTTCGTGCCCACACGATCGTCAACCTGCCTGACTACCTCGAACGGTTCTCCGACGCCGCGGCCGCGAAAGGGACGCAGGTGTTCTTCGCCGCGGACGCCGCCGACGCCGTCGGGTACGTGCGCGACGTCATCCAGCGTCACGGCGCCCGGTTCGTGGCGAAGGGCAAGTCGATGGCGTCCGAGGAGATCGGGCTCGCGCACGCGCTGGAGGAGGACGGCGTGCGGGTGGTCGAAACGGACCTCGGTGAGTACATCGTGCAGCTCGCGGGGGAGCCGCCGTCCCATATCACGGCGCCGGCTGTCCACATGAACCGCACGGAGATCGCTGAGCTCTTCACCGAGGCGCACGGGCTCGCGGAGCCGCTCGCCGACGACCCGGCCGGCCTGACGGCGTTCGCCCGCGAGCGCCTCCGCGACGTCTTCCTCGGCGCCGACGTCGGGATCTGCGGGGTGAACTTCGCGGTGGCGGAGACGGGTTCATTCGCGCTGGTGACGAACGAGGGCAACGGGCGGCTCGTGACGTCGATGCCGCGCGTCGTGATCGCGATCATGGGGATGGAACGGATCGTGCCGTCGTTCCGCGAGCTCGCGCTGCTGCTCCCGATGCTGGTGGCGAGCGCGAGCGGTCGCGCGGTCACGACGTACTTCTCGTTCGTCAACGGGCCACGCCTGCCGGACGAGCCGGACGGCCCCGAGGAGCTCCACGTCGTCGTGCTGGACAACGGCCGGAGCGACCTGCTGTCGTCGTCGTATCGGTCGATCCTGCACTGCATCCGGTGCGGGGCGTGCCAGAACGTCTGTCCGGTCTACCGCGTGGTCGGAGGCCACGGGTACGGCAGCGTCTACGGCGGCCCGATCGGGGCCGTGCTCACCCCCCTGCTGGTCGGCTTCGACCGGGCGGGAGACCTCCCTCACGCGTCGTCGCTGTGCGGTGCGTGCACCGACGTCTGTCCGGTCCGGATCCCGTTGCACGAGCACCTGCTGGAGCTCCGGAAGGACGTTGCGGCCTCGAAGGCCCCGGTGCACGAACGCGCCACGTTCCGGGCCTGGTCCGGGGCCTGGCGCAGGGCCGGGACCTACCGGTGGCTCGCGAGGCTCTCGCGCCTCGCGCAGACCCCGTTCGTGCACGGGCGGCGGATCCGACGTGCCCCGTGGCCCGCATCGCGCTGGACCCGGGGTCGCGACCTCCCGGCCGTCGCCCGCAGGACGTTCCGTGAACGCTGGAGGGAGCGCGACCGCTGATGGACCGGACCGCGTTCCTCGCCCGGCTCCGCGACCGTCTCGACGGGGTCGACGCGACCGCGCCGGTGCCTCCGGACACGTTCCCCGCGACCCCTGCGTCGGGCTCGGACGCTTCGGCCGAGCACTTCTTGACCGCTCTGCGGGCGGTCGCGGGCGAGGGCGAGATCGTCGAACGCTCGTCGCTGACCCAGGCGATCGAGCGGGTCGCGGCGAGCGCTGCCTCGCTGCCCGAGCACCGGCGCTCCGCCGTCGTCGCCGCCGACGTCGCGGCGTTCGCCTCCGAGATCGACGCGGCCTGCGCGGCCGCGGGGCTCCAGGTCGTTCGACCCTCGACGGGGCCGCAGTGGCGCGAGCGGGGCGCCGTCGCCGGGCTGGGGATCACGTCGGCGCGCCTCGGCGTGGCCTCCACGGGGTCTGTCCTGATCGCCCCCGGCGCCGGCTCGCCGAGGGCCGCAAGCATCCTTGCGGA
This sequence comes from uncultured Actinomycetota bacterium, assembly GCA_963781595.1. Classification (GTDB taxonomy): domain Bacteria; phylum Actinomycetota; class UBA4738; order UBA4738; family UBA4738; genus JBEDUK01. The sequence goes on from CAWAGG010000001.1 coordinate 392,870, forward strand.
GCACCACCTCGTGATCTTGGCCGCCGACCGGCTGGTGCCCGGCCTCGAGGAGGCGATGGACGCGGCCGCGTCGCTGGCGTCGACGTGTTCGAACCCGTTCCTCGTGACCGGACCCTCCCGCACCTCGGACATCGAGATGGAGATGGTCCTGGGCGCCCACGGCCCCCGGTCGGTCCACGTCCTGCTGGTCCGGTAGGCTCCCGCGAGATGGACGTCCATCGAACGCCCGACGAGCGGTTCGCCCGTCTGCCCGGGTATCCGTTCGCGCCGCACCACGTCGAGATCGACGGCCTGCGGATGCATCACGTCGACGAGGGCCTCGGCCGGCCCGTGCTGCTGCTACACGGCGAACCGACGTGGTCCTACCTCTACCGGTCGATGATCCCGGTGCTCGCCGACGGCGGGCTCCGCGCCGTCGCGCCGGACCTGTTCGGGTTCGGCCGCTCGGACAAGCCGACGGACATGGCCTGGTACACGTACGACCGCCACGTCGAGGCGCTCGCAGCGTTCGCCGAACGGCTCGACCTGACCGAGATCACGCTCGTCGTGCACGACTGGGGCGGCCCGATCGGGTTGCGGTTCGCCGTCGAGCACGTCGACCGTGTCGCGCGTCTCGTCGTGCTGAACACCGGCCTGTTCTCCCCCAGCGAACGCTGGCCGACGCCCGGGTTCCTGCGCTGGCGGGAGTTCGCCGAGCGCGTCGGCCTCGACCTCCCCGTCGGCCTCATCGTTCGGAACGCGTGCGTGACCCCGCCCACGGACGAGGTCCTCGCGGCCTACGACGCGCCGTTCGACACTCGCGGATCGAAGGCCGGCGCCGCGGCGTTCCCGCTCCTCGTGCCGTTGACGGCCGACGATCCCGGCGCCGCGGAGATGCTCGCCGTGCGCGAGGCCCTCGGCGCATGGAACAAGCCCGCGCTCGTGTGCTTCAGCGACTCCGACCCCGTCTTCCCGCCCGGCGCCGGCGCCGCGATGGCGAAGCTGATCCCGACCGTGCGCGAGCCGGACGTGATCGAAGGCGCCGGGCATTTCCTCCAGGAGGACCGGGGTGAACAGCTCGCCGAGCGCATCCTGAGCTTCGTTCGGCGAACCTGAAACGCCGGCCCGCCGGCGTCGCCGATTCGTACCGACCAGGTCGGCCAGCTCGGCGGGTGTTCGGACGGTCAGGTCCGCCGGCTCGTGCCGGTCGAATTCGTGGCCCCAGGACGCCGCCACCGCCAGGGTGCCGCTGCGCCGTGCCGCCTCGAGGTCGCGTGGCGCATCGCCCACGTACGCGGACTCGGCGGGGTCGACGCCCAGGCGCGAGCACGCCTCCAGGATCCCGTCCGGGTTCGGCTTCGGCCTCGGAACCTCGTCCGCACCCACGATCGCACGGAAGCGGGTCGCCAGGCCGGCGGCCTCCAACAGGATCAGGCAGGCGACGCGGTCGGCCCCGGTGAACAGCGCCAACGGCACGCCCCGGGCGCCGAGCTCGGCGAGCGCGACGGCCACGCCCTCGTACGCTCGGACGGCGGACGCACCGCGCCGGAGGGCCTCGTGGTACGCGGCGAGGTCGGCGTCGCGGGCTTCGCGTCCGAGCAGGTGACCGAGCAGCGCCCTGGGCGGTCCGACCCCATACGCGGCGATCACCGCGTCGCGCGTCACCGGCGCCCCGGTGGTCGCGGCCACGACGGCGGCGTACGCGTCCGGGACGAGGTCGGAGGAGTCCAGCAGCGTGCCGTCCATGTCGAAGACGATGGCGGCGACGCGGCGGACCGCCTGCACCCCGGGGCTCAGCCGCCGATCATCGACATCGACCACGCGGGGCGTTCGAAGTCGGCGTGGTTGATCTTGTGGCCCGCCCACTTGCCCCACACGGCCGATCTGATCGTCGCCGCGATCTCGTCGTCCGGCACGCCGTCGCGCAGCGGCGACCGCAGGTCGGTCTCCCCGAGCGCGAAGAGGCACACGCGGAAGTGCCCGTCCGCGGTCAGCCGGAGGCGGTTGCACGTGTCGCAGAACGGCTCGGTGACCGATGAGATCACGCCGACGCCGCCCGGCGCGCCGTCGGTGAACCGGTAGGACGTGGCGGGTTCGGCGCCGTGTCGGACCGCCGTCAGCGGGAAGACCGCGTCGACCCGCGCCAGGAGCTCGGCCGAGGGGAGCACCTTCTCGCGCTCCCACGACTGTTCGGCGTCGAGCGGCATGTACTCGATGAACCGCACCTCGTAGCCGGTCTCGCGCGAGTAGCGGGCGAGGTCGACCACCTCGTCGTCGTTCGTTCCGGCGATCACCACGCAGTTCAGCTTCAGCGGCGTCAAGCCGGCGGCGTCTGCGGCCGCGATCCCTGCGAACACCTTGTCGAGGGCATCGCGCCGGGTCATCTCCGCGAACCGGTGGCGCATCAGCGAGTCGCAGGAGACGGTCACGCGGTCGAGCCCGGCCTCCTTCAGCGGTACCGCGAGCTTGTCCAGCAGGATGCCGTTCGTCGTCATCGAGATCTCGAGCGCGTCACCGCCGGCCTCGCGCAGCATCCGGACCAGGCGGACGAAGTCGTGCCGGACGGTCGGCTCGCCGCCGGTCAGCTTCACGCCGGTGACGCCGAGGCCCATGAAGATCCGCAGCAGGTGCGCGATCTCCTCGAACGTCAGGATCTCGGCCTTCGGCAGCCACGGCAGTCCCTCGGCCGGCATGCAGTACGTGCATCGGAAGTTGCAGCGATCGGTCACGGAGATCCGGAGGTCGTTCGCGACGCGGCCGAACGTGTCCACGAGTGGGCCGTCGGCCGGCATCGGGGTGCCGGTCAGCGGCTCGCCGTGCAGCATCCCGCCCGACGCGCTGGACGGCGCGGTCGGGGGCCGCGGCTGCAGCGGGATGTCTCGAAGCGACAACGGACGGGGCTCCTTCGATCGACGGGCGTTCCACACAGCTTATGCGGAACCGCGGTTCCGGGGGAACGGGCTAGCATCGAGCGATGCATGCGCGCCGAACCGCCGCGGTCGCCACGGTGAGCGACGGCGTCGCCGCGGGCGTGCGCGACGACGGCTCGGGCCGCGCGCTGGTCGAGACGCTGACCGACGCAGGGTTCGAGGTCGTTCGGCATGACGTCGTGCCGGACGAACCGGACCGGATCTCCGAGGTGCTCCACGAGCTGAGCGCCATCGCCGCCCTGGTCGTGACGACCGGTGGGACGGGGCTCGGGCCGCGTGACGTCACGCCGGAGGCGACGCGCACGGTGATCGACCGCGAGGCACCCGGGCTCGCGGAGGCGATGCGCGCGGCCGGGCGGGTGTCCACGCCGTTCGCGGCGCTGTCGCGGGAGGTGGTCGGCTCGAAGGGTTCGACGCTGATCGTGAACCTGCCCGGGAGCAGGAAGGGAGCGACGGAGAGTCTGGCGGCGATCATGCCCGTGCTCCCCCACGCGCTGGACCTGCTCGGGGGCGAGACGGCGCATGGCGACGCGGTCGCCACGGCACCGGCGGCGGCTGCATCCCCGGCGGCCGGGCCCGCGCCCGGAGCCGGGACCGCCACCGATCCCGAGGCGCTGCTGGTCGCGCGCAGGGCCGCCGGCGAACCCGCCGTGCTCGTGACGGCCGTCCGCGCCCAGTGCGCGCCGCCGTGCAAGGTCGGTCAGAAGATCCTCGTCGGACCCGACGGGCCCATCGCGGGAACCCTCGGGTGCGCCGAGTTCGACGCGGCGGCGATCGAGGGTGCGCGGGCGGCGCTCGAGACCGGTGAGCCGACGACGCGGACGTTCGACCACGAGCTGGGTTCGATCGAGGTCTACCTCGAACCCACCCTCTCCCGGCCGGCCCTCGTGGTGTTCGCCGCGACGCCCGTCGCCGCCGCGCTGGTCCGATGGGGTCGTGAGCTGGGCTTCGACCCGGTCGTCGTCGAGCCGCGGGTCGAACGCAGGGGGGTGCTGCCGTCCGGCACCCGCGTCGCGGACGGCCTGGACCGCGTCCCGCTGACCGGCGAGCTATACGCGGTCCACACCGACCACGATGCGCCGGGCCTGACCGATGCGATCGGGGCCCTGCTCCGATCCGACGCTCGCTTCATCGGCGTGATGGGGAGCGCGCGGCACGTCGGGCCGCACATCCGGGGACTGAAGGACATGGGGTTCGACGACGACGACCTGGCGAGGGTCCGCTCGCCCGTGGGACTGAACATCGGCGCTCGGACGGCGGAGGAGATCGCCCTCTCGATCCTGGCCGGGGTCCTGGCGGCGCGCCGGGGCCGCGAGGGCGGCTGGCTCGACCGGTAGACTTCGACCATGGCCGATCCGGACCGTACCGGCGACGGCGTCGGCGACGCCGACCCGGCCACGCCGCGAACCGAACTAGAAGGGTCGGCGACGGCTCGGCGACCCGTCCGCAGATCAGCCATGGGCCCGGACGCACCCGAACCGGCGAACGGCGCCGCGAACTCGCCGCTGACGCGCGAGGGGGCGTTCTTCGACCTGGACAAGACGCTCCTGCCCGGCGCGGCCCTGTGGCCGCTGGCCCAGGAGATGTACCGCCAGGGCGTCATCACGGCCGCCGACGTCGCGAGGATGGCGAAGGACCAGATCCTGTTCCGGATCAAGGGCGCCGAGGACATGGAGAGCGCTCAGCGTGCCCGGGACTCGTCGTTGGCGGCGGTGAAGGGCCGCGCGCAGTCGGAGATCGCGGAGTTCGGACGGCGCGTCGCGCTCGAGGAGCTGATGCCGCGCCTGTACCCGCAGGCCGTCGAGCTGGCCAACCGCCACAAGCGGGCGGGCCGCGAGGTCTACATCTGCAGCGCGTCGCCGGAGGACTACCTCCGCGTGCTAGCGCGGGAGCTGGACATGGACGGCGTCGTCGGGACGCGGGCCGAGGTGGTCAACGGCGTCTACACGGGCCGGATGCTGGGGGACCTGTGCCACGGCGCGGAGAAGGCGCGCCGTGTGGCCGAGCTGGCCGCCGATCGTGGGATCGACCTGAACCGTTCGTTCGCGTACTCGGACAGCGTGAACGACCTGCCGATGCTCCGCTTGGTGGGGTTCCCCGTGGCGATGAACCCGGACCGCGAGCTGCGCTCGATCGCGCGACGCGAGGGATGGCAGCGGCTGGACTTCCGCACCGCGAGGCGCCGGACCCTCCTGGCGTCCTACGCGGGTGGCGTCGGGGTGGCGGCGGGGGCGGCCGGGTACGCGATCGGCTACGCGTTCGGACGGTCGAAGACGCTGCGGGCCGCGACCGGACTGAGCCCGTAGCCGCGCCGCGTCGGCCGCTGATCAACGACCGATCAGCGGCGCCGGCGGGAGCGCGGCGGGCCGGGGCGGCGGGCCGGACGCTTGCGGCGCCGGGGGTTCGCGGGCGCCTGCGTCGGGTCGGGAAGACCGACCTGCGCCTCGGTCACGGCCCCGGTGATCTGTTTCGCGATCGAGTCGGCGTCCGGGCCGGCGCCCAGGAGCAACTGGAAGAGGACCCGCTGTTCGAGCTGCTGGATCGTGTCGACCGTCGCGCGGCGTTCGTTCCCGCGGATCGCCCACGTCGAGGAGATCCGACCCGAGGGGAGCATGTCCACCCGGAGCGGAACATCGCCGATCCGTCCCTGCCACACGGTCCTCCCGATCTGTTCGTCCACGCATGCTCCTGTCGTGTCGTTCGCGGTCGCGGATCCGGATGAGGCGTCCGGCGCCCAGGTGCGAGCGGGCACCCGAGCAGCGTCCGAGCGGTGCCCGAGGCTCGACGCGACCGGGATGGTCGCCTCGCGGACCAGGGTAGCATGCGCGGATGGACCTCCCGTTCGACCCACCGATCGCGCCGATGGAGGCGAAGACCGTCGGCGACGTGCCCGTCGGCGACGGCTGGCAGTACGAGCCGAAGTGGGACGGGTTCCGGGCGATCTGCTTCCGTGCCGACGGGGAGGTCGCCATCTCGTCGCGCAAGGAGCTCCCGTTCGCCCGCTACTTCCCGGAGATCGTCGACGCCCTGACGACGCTGGCCGAACCGCGGGTGATCCTCGACGGCGAACTGGTCCGGTTCAGCGAGGACGGGCGGTCGCTGGAATTCGACGTATTGCAAATGCGGCTGCATCCGGCCGAGTCGCGCGTGCGGAAGCTCGCGGCGGAGGTGCCGGCGTCGTTCGTGGCGTTCGACCTCCTGGCGCTGGGCGGTCGGGATCTGCGCGGCGAACCGCTCGTCGACCGCCGGGAGCTGCTCGAGGGCGTGATGGCCGACGCGGCGCCGCCGCTGTACCTGTCGCCGTCCACGCGGGACCCGGAGATCGCGCGATCGTGGCTGGACCGGTTCGCGGTCGCGGGCCTCGACGGCGTCGTCGCGAAACGGCTCGACAGCAGGTACCGGCCCGGCGAGCGCGAGATGCGCAAGATCAAGCGGCTCCGGACGGCGGATTGCGTCGTGATCGGGTGGCGCTGGGCGAAGGACCAGCACGGGACCGCGGTCGGTTCGATCCTGCTCGGGCTCTACTCGCCGAACGGCGACCTGCCGCAGGTCGGGTTCGTCAGCGGGTTCGACACGAAGGCGCGCCGCGACCTGGTGCCGCTGCTGGAGGGACATCGCAGCGGTCCGACCGTCGAGGTGCCGACCTCGCCCGAGTACCGGAGCCGCTGGAACGCCGACAAGGACCTGTCGTTCGAACCGTTGAAGCCCGAACTGGTGGCCGAGGTGTCGTTCGACCAGGTGACCGGCGACCGGATCCGGCACGGTGCACGGTTCGTGCGGTGGCGGGAGGACAAGCCCGCGTCGGCATGCACGTTCGATCAGCTCCGCGAAGCCGGCGACTTCGATGTGACCGATCTGCTTGGCGCCGGGTAAGCGTTCCGCACGGCCTCGCCGCCCCCCCGCTCCCCTGGTGTCGCAGGTCGCGTCCTTAAGGTGACCCGAACCCCTCGAAGCATCATCCAGCCGCAACCGCGTCGCGGACGACGCGACCGTTCGAAGGAGGCTGGCCATGCTTCGGATCACTCGGGCCCTGCTCGCGCTCGCGACGACCGCGCTGATCGCGGTGCCGACCGCTGCCGGCGCCGGGCCGGACGCCGTGCAGGCGCGGGCTTCGCTCGCCGTAACGCCGGACATCGGCGCGCCAACGACGCCGGTCACCATCGACGGCGCCGGCTTCAAGAAGGGCGAGACGGTCGACGTCGCGTTCGACAGCATCCCGCTCGCATCGGTGCCGACAGGCAGGACCGGGGCGTTCACCGTGGACGCCGCGGTCCCAGCCGTCCAGACCCCGGGGGCGCACTCCCTGAAGGCGACCGGGCAGACGAGCGGTCGCGCCGCGACGGCCCGGTTCCGCGTCAGCGCAGCGTGGAGCCAGTTCGGGTTCGATGCGGCGCATACCGGCTTCAACCCCTACGAGGTGTTGCTGGGGCCGTCGAACGCGAACCTGCTCCAGCAGGCGTGGAAGCGGAAGATCGGTGGCGCGATCACGACGTCGCCCATCACGTCCGACCAAGCGGTCTTCGTCGGAACGGAGAACGGCACGCTCGCCGCGCTCAAACAGCGCACGGGGAAGGTGCTCTGGTCCGTCCGGCTCGATGGCGAGCCGACGACCCTGGCGGCCGCCCATGGGTTCGATCCGCAGCCGGATCCACCCGGGAAGGTGTTCGTCGGGACCCAGCCGGCGTCGAACACCGGCGCCGATGGATCCGTCTCGGCGTTCCTCGCTCTCAAGCGTGGCGTGCTCTGGTCGGTCCCGGTGACCGGTGGCGTGACGGGACTCGCGGTCGTGAAGGGATTCGACCCCCAGCCGGACCCGCCCGGGAAGCTGTTCGCGGCGACCGACGCGGGCCTCCTGTATGCATTGTCGACGCACGACGGGAGCACGCTGTGCTCGGCCCGGCTCGACGGTCCCGCGGCCGGCCCGCCGACCGCCGTGAGGGGGTTCGACACGCGGCAGGACGGACCGGGGCGCATCCTGGTGCTGACCACCGTCGGGACGCTCTACCTCATCGCATCGCACGACTGCAAGGTGCTGTCGTCCCTTCCGGGACTCGGCGCGCCCCGCCACTCCCGCGGGATCCAACAGGGTCTCGTCGAGCGGGCCGCGGCCGTCGGCGACGTCGACCTCGACGGAACCATGGAGATCGCGGTCGGATCCGAGGACGGGAACATCTACATGATCGACCAGGTGAACGAACGGCTCGTGCTCCGCTGGTCGTTCCAGACGGGCGGCGCGATCGCCGGGACTCCCGCGATCGGCACGCTCAGAGGCTTCCCGGACCCGTGGCTCTCCGTCGGCACCGAAGGCGGCGACATCTACTGCATCGGCGAGGTCAACGAGCAGCCCGTCCCGATCTGGGTCACCCACGTCGGTCCGGCCGCGATGGCGTCGCCGGGGGTGGCGAACGGGGTGATCATCAACTGGTTCCAGGACGGACGGATCCGAGCCTTCGACGCCGCAGACGGCAGCGTGCTGTTCAGGTCCGCCGTGTTCAAGGTCGGCGCATCCTCCCCGATCGTCTCCGACGGGTTCGTCATCTTCGGGTCGAGCAAGGGACTCGTGTACGGCTACGGCGTCCCGGACATGTGACCACTCGGGCGCGATCGAGACGTTCGTCGTGTGAAGGAGCAGCGAAAACGGTTCTGCATCCGCTACGTCCGCGGAGATGAAGGGAGGACCGACATGGAGATACATGACCGACCGGATCACCGAGGATCCTCGCAGGCGCACGTCGACGAGACCTCAGCCCCGCGCACATCGCGCAGATCGATGATCGCGGGGATGGGCGGCGCGCTCGCGACGCTGCTTGGCGCGGAACTCCTGAACGCGCGGCCGGCGCGCGCGGACGATCACTATCCGCTGGTTCTCGGCGAGGCGAACGACGCCGACGAGAAGACGACGTTGTTCCGGGACAGCGGCGGCGACCCGTTCGATCAGTACGCGCTCATCGTGGAGAACCCCGCGGGCAGCGCGATCGACGCCAAGGGCGGCGCGTTCGGCATCACCGGTCACGGGCTCGACGGCGTGGCCGGCTTCGGTCAGCAGAACGGCGTCCACGGGATCGGCGAACGTGGCGTCCTCGGGCAGGCGGCGGGTAGCACCTTCAACGTCCCGGACGCTCCAGGCGTGGGCGTCCACGGGTTCGCCGATGCGGACGGCGCGTCGGTCGGCGTGAAAGGGGAGAGCAAGCTCGGCACCGGCGTCCTCGGCACCAACGCCAGCGCGACGCACGCCGCCGTCGAGGGCGAGAACATCGGGACCGGGCCTGGCGTCGTCGGTTCGAGCGAGGGCACAGGCCCGGGGGTCTCTGGGACCAGCGAGGCCGGCGACGGTGTCCTCGGCTTCGGCGGCGTCGCGATCGGCGCAGGTGTCCACGGGAGATCCGGCAACCCGAACGGCGGCGGCGTCCACGGCGAGAACCTGGGGACCGGCTACGGCGTTCGGGGCTCCAGCGCGTCCGGCGACGGTGTCGTCGGGCAGAGCTCAGGCGCCGGCGCTGGGATCCACGCGATGAAGGGCTTCGGACGGGACGCGACCGGCCCGGCGCTCCAGGTGGACGGGACGGCGGCGTTCGCGCGCAGCGGCATCGTCACGATCCCTGCGCAACAGGGTTCGGCAACCGTCATGGGGGTGTCGCTCAGCCCGGCCAGCATCGTGCTGGCCCTCACCCAGAACGCCTCGGGCGGCGACGTCTCCCGTTGCATCCCGAACATCGCCCAGAGCTCGTTCGTGGTCCGGCTGAAGAAGAAGGTGCACCAACCGACGGTGGTGGGCTGGTTCGTCGTGAACTGATACGGAACCGCGAACGGGGCACGCGGAACGGCGTTCGGCGTGAACCTTGCTGAGCAGCCACGGCCGCGCCCGGGATAGGATGTCGCCTCACGCTGCCCCGTCGGGCTGCGACGATTCGTCGAGCGGCTTCGAGGCGGGTTCGACCCGAAGGAGGGGAACGATGACCGAGCGCAACCAGTTCCTGCTGTCCCCCGACGACATCCCGGACGCCTGGTACAACATCATGCCCGCGATCGTCGGGGCGGGGATGCAGCCGCAGCCGCCGCTCAATCCCGGCACCGGGCAGCCGATCGGCCCGGACGACCTGGCGCCGCTGTTCCCGATGGCGCTGATCGCCCAGGAGGTCTCGACGGACCAATGGATCTCGATCCCAGGTCCGGTGATCGACGTCTACCGGCTGTGGAGGCCGACGCCGCTGTACAGGGCGACCAGGTTGGAGCAGGCCCTCCAGACGCCCGCGCACATCTACTTCAAGTACGAAGGCACGTCGCCGGCCGGTTCGCACAAGCCGAACACCGCGATCGCGCAGGCGTACTACAACAAGGAGGCGGGCATCCGCCGCCTGTCCACCGAGACGGGCGCGGGCCAGTGGGGCTCGGCGCTGTCGTGGGCGTGCACGATGTTCGACCTCGAGTGCCTGGTCTTCATGGTGAAGGCCTCGTACAACCAGAAGCCCTACCGGCGGATCTTCATGGAGACGTTCGGCGCGACGGTCTACCCGTCGCCGTCCACGCAGACGCAGGTCGGCCAGAAGATCCTGGCGGAGACGCCGGGCTCGACCGGCTCGCTCGGGATCGCGATCTCCGAGGCCGTCGAGGTCGCGGCGACGAACGAGGACACGAACTACTCCCTCGGCAGCGTCCTCGGGCACGTGCTGCTGCACCAGACCGTGGTCGGCCTGGAGACGCAGAAGCAGATGGAGATGGCCGGCGAGTCGCCGGACTTCGTGATCGGCTGCGTCGGCGGGGGTTCGAACTACGCCGGGTTCTGCTACCCGTACATGGGCGACAAGCTCGCCGGGAAGCTCGACGCGACGTTCATCGCGGCCGAACCGGCGGCGTGCCCGACGCTCACGCGGGGGACGTTCGCGTACGACTTCGGCGACACGGGCGAGATGACGCCCCTCGTGCCCATGTACACGCTCGGGCACACGTTCGTCCCGGCGCCGGTGCACGCGGGCGGCCTGCGGTACCACGGCGACTCGCCGTCGCTATCGCTGCTGGTCAAGGAGGGCCACATGGAGGCCCGGGCGTACACGCAAAACCAGATCTTCGACGCGGCCGTGCAGTTCGCGCGGACGCAGGGGTTCGTGCCGGCGCCCGAGTCCGCGCACGCGATCCGCGCGGCGATCGACGAGGCGATCGTGGCGCGCGAGTCCGGTGAGGCGAAGACGATCCTGTTCAACCTCTCCGGGCACGGGATCTTCGACATGGAGGCGTACGACGACTACCTGAACGGCCGGCTCCCGGAGATCGAGTTCGAGGAGGCCGCGCTCGAGGAGGGGCTGTCGCACCTACCTCCGGTGGCCGCTCCCGCGTAGTCAGGGGTCGGTTCGGCCGTCCGCCCACGTGCCGGACGCCTGCGCCGCAGGCGCGACCGGGTCTGCGAGCCACGTCTCGGCCGTCCTCGCGTCCGCGACTCCCGTCGCCGAACGCTCGGGTCGGCCGGCACGGACGCCGATCAGCCCGCCGGCCAACCCCAGCAGGCCACCGAGGATCGACACGTAGACCCCGATCTGGGCGGAGAACACGAGGGCTCCCGAGTCGATCGCCTTCTCGACGGCGGCCTTGACCGTGTCGATGTCACCGCCCCGCTGGTCGACGAGCCCCCGGGTGAGGTCGTTCGTCAGCTGCGACTGATGTCCGATCACGAACCACACCGCGAGCCCCGCGATCACGGCGCCACCCAGCGCGATCAGCGGCGACATGTTCCGCCGGCCCCCCGGCCGATGCAGGAACGCGCGGAGCGCCATGAACGCGGCGAACACCAGGAGTGCCTTGCCCTCCCAGAACTTGTATCCGTTCACGGTGTCGGAGGCGCCGACGATCACGGTCGCCTTCGCCCACGGCACGGTCGTTCCCACGGCCGCGACGATCGCACCGCCGAGGGCGAACATCCGCATCCGGTCCGTCGCGTCCGATCCGATGTTGACCCTCATCGCGAAGCCTCCCGGTCCCTTCGGCGTGAGGGACGATACGGCGGGGACCGGGCCGTTTCCAGCACCCGAGCCATGGTCGTTCGCCGCACCGGTTCGCGACGGAGCGGGCTGAGTCAGGAGACCTCGCGGAGCCGGCCCTCGAGGAACGCGCGTTCGACGGGGTTCGTCGCCAGCGCCAGGGCACGCCGGTAGGCGTCGGCGGCCTCGCCGCGGCGGTCGAGACGGCGCAGGAGGTCGGCGCGGGTCGAGTGCAGCAGGTGGTATCCGTCGAGCGCGCCGTCCGCGGCGAGCCGGTCGACCCTCGCGAGGCCGAGCGCGGGGCCGTCGGCCATCGCGATCGCGACGGCGCGGTTGAGTTCGACCACCGGGGACGGCGCGACGCGCGCGAGGAGGCCGTAGAGCGCGGCGATCTGCGGCCAGTCGGTGGCATCCGAGGTCTCGGCTTCGGCGTGGACCGCGGCGATCGCGGCCTGCAGCGCGTAGGGGCCCGGGTCCGGCGCGGACGTCCGCAGCGCGCGGCGGACCAGGCCGACGCCCTCGTGGATCGCGCGGCGGTCCCACTTCGAACGGTCCTGGTTCTCCAGCAGGATCAGCTCGCCGGCCGGCCCGAGGCGCGTCGCCCTCCGCGAGTCCTGGAGGAGCATCAGGGCGAGCAGGCCAAGGACCTCAGGCTGGTCGGGCATCAGCTCGGCCAGGACGCGACCGAGTCGGATCGCCTCCTCGCAGAGGTCCGAACGCACCAGCTCCGGCGCGTCGGTCGACGCGTAGCCCTCGTTGAAGACCAGGTAGACGACCGCGAGCACTCCGGTCAAGCGTTCGGGCAGGAGGTCCGGCGGCGGGACGCGGTACGGGATCGCGGCGTCGCGGATCTTGCGCTTCGCGCGGACCAGACGCTGCGCGACCGTGGGCTCGGGGACCAGGAACGCGCGCGCGATCTCGCGCGTGGTCAGGCCGCCGAGGGTGCGCAGCGTGAGCGCGACGCGCGCGTCCGGGGCGATCGCCGGGTGGCAACAGGTGAAGATCAGCCGCAGCCGGTCGTCGGGGATCGTGCCAACCCCGGTGCTCACCTGGACGTCATCTTCTTCGCCGAACGGTGACGTGCGCGCCGCCTCGTCGAGCGCTTCGAGCCGCGCGAGCGCCTCGGTCTTCGCGCGACCCGTGCGTTCGCGGCGCAGCCGGTCGATCGCCCGGTTGCGCGCGGCCGTGGTGATCCACGCACCTGGGTTGTCCGGGATCCCGCGGTCCGGCCACGTGGACAGCGCGATCGCGAACGCCTCCTGGACGGCTTCCTCCGCCAGGTCGAAATCCCCGATCGCGCGGATCAGGGTCGCGACCGCCCGGCCCGACTCGTGCCGGAACAGGCGGTCGACGACCCGATGCGCCTCGTCGGTCGGCTCCGCGATCACGGTCCACCGCCTCGCGACCACGGGCGGGCCGCCGCCGTCCCGGGCTCAGCCCTCGGCCTGCCCGGACATCTCCGGGTACTCCTGGATCGGTCGGACCTCGATCGACCCCCAGCGCGCCGACGGGATCTGCGACGCCCACCGGATCGCCTCGTCGAGGTTCGGCACGTCCAGCAGGTAGTAGCCGCCGAGCTGCTCCTTCGTCTCGGCGAACGGACCGTCGGTGGCGAGCGTCTGGCCGTCGCGGACGCGGACCGTGGTCGCCGTGGCGGTCGGCTGCAGCGCGTCGCCGCCCTGCGCCGCGCCCGAGCCGAACACCTTCTCCGAGTAGGCGAAGTACTCCCCCATGATCGCCTTCGAGTCCTCCTCGCTCATCGTCGACCAGGTGGACTCGTCGTCGTAGATCAGCAGCAGGTACTTCACGTTCGCGACCTCCTTCGGAACCCGGGGCGCCCTCCGCCCTTCCGTACCCTACCGACGAACGGCCGGACCCGGAATCGACCGCGCCGCCCCAGCGATCCCCCCTCGCGCCGGGCGACCGGGCCGCCGTACGATACGGCGTCCGCCACGAGACGAAAGGTGCCGCGATGAAGGGCTTGATGCAGCAGGACCCGCTCACCGTGAACCGGATCTTCGAACGCGCGACGACGATGTTCCCCAGGCAGCAGATCGTGACGAAGACGCCGGACGGCCTCCATCGCGAGTCGTTCGAAGAGTTCGGCGAACGGGTCGGCAGACTGGCGAACGCGCTGGCGTCGCTGGGCGTGGCGCCCGGCGACCGCGTCGGCTCGTTCGCGTTCAATTCCTGGCGCCATCACGAGCTGTACTTCGCGGTGCCATCCATGGGGTCGGTCCTGCACACGCTGAACATCCGGCTGCATCCGGACCAGGTGGCGTGGATCGCGAACCACGCCGAGGACCAGGTCGTGTGCGTGGACGCCGCGCTCCTCCCGGTCTTCGCGAACATCGCGCCGCAGCTCACGACCGTGCGACACGTGGTCGTGATGGGCGACGGCGACGCGAGCGTCCTCCCGGGCGAACCCCTCTCCTACGAGGACCTCCTGGCGGATGCCTCGCCGACGTTCGCCTGGCCGGAGCCCGACGAGAACGACGCCGCCGCCATGTGCTACACGTCCGGCACGACGGGGAACCCGAAGGGCGTCGTGTACTCCCATCGTTCGACGTACCTGCACTCGATGATGATCAACCTGGCCGATTGCGTCGGGCTGACCTCGAAGGACGCCGTGCTCCCCGTTGTGCCGATGTTCCACGCGAACGCCTGGGGGATGCCGTACGCGGCGGCGATGGCCGGCGCGCGGCCCGTCTACGCCGGTCAGTTCAGCGCGGACCCCGCATCCCTGGCCGACCTGATCGAGGGCGAGCGCGTCACGGTCGCCGCCGGCGTCCCGACGGTCTGGACCGGCCTGCTGCAGTACCTGGAGGCGAACCCCCGCGACCTGTCGTCGCTGCGCGGGATCACCGCCGGCGGCGCGGCGGTGCCGGTCTCCATGATCCAGCGCTTCAAGCGCCTCTCCGGCGTCGACGTCCTCCAGGGCTGGGGCATGACCGAGACCGGGCCGGTGGCGTCGCTCTCCGGCCTCACGCCCGAGATGGAGCAGCTCCCCGAGGAGGACCGGTTCCGCCACCGCGCCCGCCAGGGCCGCGTGGTGCCGGGGATCCGGTTCCGCGTGGTCGCCGAGGACGGCACCGTCGCGCCGTGGGACAACAAGACGATGGGCGAGCTCCAGGTCCGCGGGAACTGGGTCGCGCGCGAGTACTACAACGACCCGACCGGCGCCGAGAAGTTCGACGGGGATTGGCTGCGGACCGGTGACGTGGCGATCGTCGATGAGTTCGGCTCGCTGCAGCTCGTCGACCGCACCAAGGACCTGGTGAAGTCCGGCGGCGAATGGATCAGCAGCGTGGAGCTGGAGAACGCCCTGATGGGCCACCCCGCGGTGCTGGAGGCCGCGGTGATCGGCGTACCGAGCGAGCGATGGTCCGAGCGGCCCATCGCGTGCGTGGTCCTGAAGCCGGACGCGCAGGCGACGAAGGAGGACCTGATCGCGTTCCTCGAGCCCAGCTTCGCGAAGTGGTGCCTGCCCGACGATGTCGTGTTCATCGACGAGGTGCCGAAGACGAGCGTCGGGAAGTTCGACAAGAAGGTCCTGCGCGAGGACTTCAAGGACCACGAACTGCCGGGTTGAGGACCGGAGGCACGCGTCGTGCGCACAGATCGGGCTGGGCCGGCGCGGCGCGCCGGCCCAGCCCCGAAGCGCGATCACCCGGTCGGCTTGACCCCCCACGCGGGGTACACGCAGTTCCCGTTCTCGCAGCCGTCGGGCGTCAGGTTCGACGTCAGCGGCACGGGATCCGACCCGTCGACGTTCATGCGCCAGACATCGAAGCAGCACAGGCCGGGGTAGTCGCGGTTCGACGCGAAGGTCACGAACCGGCCGTCCGGCGAGTAGCTCGGCCACAGGTCGCTGTGGCCGTTCTTGGGCTTCGTCAGGCGGTGGAGCCCCGACCCGTCCAGCCCGATCTCCCACAGGGCCTGTGGGTTCGGGTAGTTCTCGTTCGAGAAGAACACCACCCGCTGCCCGTCGGGCGAGACGTCCGCTCCGCCGGCGCGCAGGCGGGACGGAGTCAGGCGGTGCGCGTGCGTCCCGTCCGCGTCCATCACCCAGAGCGCGGAGATCCTCGACCCGCGCGCGCTCTCGAACACGATCTTCGACCCGTCCGGCGTGAACACCGGCGCGTAGTCGAGCGGCACCGACGTCAGGTCGTGGAGGCCGGTACCGTCAGCTCCGATCTCCCCGATCCGGCACCCGACGTCGTCGCATCGCGTGAACACCACCAGTGTCCCGTCCGGCGACCAGCTCGGTGCGGTGTCGTAGTTGTCCGGGTCGTCCGTCAGCTGGGACATGCCGGAGCCGTCGAGGTTCATCGTGTACAGCTCGGCCTCCCCGCCCTGATCGCTGCTGAACACGATCCGCGTCCCGTCTGCCGAGACCGCGGGCATCAGGTCCGTATGGTCGCTGGCGGGGAGGTCCGTCAGCTGACGCAGGTTCAGGCCGGTCGACTTCATGCTGAACAGCTGCCAGGTCCCGGTCAGGTTCGCGGCGAACACGATCCTGCCGTTCTTGACCGGGGCGGTCGCCGACGCGGGCGCCGATGACGCGAGCGCGAACGAAAGCACGAGCGCCAGGCTGGTGACACCGCTCGCGATGGTCCGACGCGCGCGCCGCACCGCGGTTCGGTGGAACGTCGATGCGTGCATGTCTGCGCTCCTCGAGGTCATGACGTCGCTCCCGCCGGGCTCCACTCCGGGTTGAACCCTCCCGCGTGGATCATCGTGGCGCCCGAGCCGTCCGCGTTCATCACCCAGATGTCGGCCGACGAGAAGTCGGGCGCGTCGCGTTCGAAGGCGATCAGGCTCCCGTCGGGTGAGTAGGTCGGGACGAAGTCGTGGCTCGGCGCCGGCTTCGTGAGCCGGGTGCGCCCTGACCCGTCGGCTGCGACGGTCCAGATCTCGCTGATCTTCGGGTCGCAGCAGTGGCTGAAGAACGCGAGCCGGGTGCCGTCGGGGGACCATTCGGCGCCCGCAGCCGTCAGCCCGCCCGGCGTGATCGTGTGCAGGCCGGTACCGTCGGCGTTCATGACCGCCACGGCCGCGA
The DNA here is from genome assembly GCA_963781595.1 of uncultured Actinomycetota bacterium. Classification (GTDB taxonomy): domain Bacteria; phylum Actinomycetota; class UBA4738; order UBA4738; family UBA4738; genus JBEDUK01. Next base: position 409,810 of record CAWAGG010000001.1, read on the forward strand.
TCTTGCCCTCCTGGTAGAAGTGCGCGTCGAGGATCCGTGTGCCGTCCGGCGAGTAGTGCCCGTCGAGGTCGGCGCCGTCGACCGAGAACGGCAGGAGCTGATGGAGCTTCGCACCGTCGGACCGGACCGTGTAGAGGGTGCATGGGCCCTCCGGTGGGCGGCAGCGCGAGAAGACGATCGTCTTCCCGTCCGGCGAATAGCTCGGCTGGGAGTCGCCGAACAGCGGGTCCTTGAAGAGCACGTGGTTGTTCGAACCATCCGCGCGCATCACGTGGATGGTGCCGTCAGGGAACTGCGAGTACACGATCGAGGAACCGTCCGGCGACCACGCCGGACCGGACGCGCCGCTCTGCTTCCCGACGTGCGTCAGCTGCTGGACGTTCGTGCCGTCCGGATCCATCGCGAAGATCTGCGCGGCGCCCTTGCCGTCGAACCACACGTACGCGATCCGGCCGTTCCCGCCGCCGGTCGGCGCCGCGTCCGCGACGCCGACCGTTCCGGCGAACGTCGCGACGCACACCATCGCGCACCAGAACGCGCCCGCCCTGCGGCGGCCCGTCCCGGCGCGTTCCGTTCCGGTCATGGCTCCCCCCTTCTCCAGCATCCCGATGCGCTGCGGCATCGGTACGGAGAACGCGCATCGGGCCGATCTCGCTTACGGGAGGGCTACCATCCGTGGACGCGCGTACGCGCCAGGGGGGCATCGCGCGTTCATGTGCGATGGCGGGATGGCGGGGTCACGTCAGGGACGAGGCCGCTGCCGGCGTCGAGCCGGTGGCCAATGGCGACACGACCCTGGCAGCCAGCTTCGAGGACTTCTACGAGATCGAGCACGGCGGGCTGTTCGGCGCCCTCTACCTCGTGACGCGCGATCGCCATGAGGCCGAGGACCTCATGCAGGAGGCGTTCCTGAAGGTGCTGCAGCGATGGATCACGGTGCAGGGGCTGGAGAACCCGACCGGGTACCTCTACCGGACCGCGATGAACGCGCTCACCTCCCGGCGGAGGCGGGCCGCGGTCGCCGCACGCTCGCTCGTGCGACGGTCGCTGCGCCCGGCCGACGACTTCGAGGCCGCGGACACCCGCACGGACGTCGGTCGCGCCCTGGATCTGCTGACCCCGCGTCAGCGCGCCGCGCTGGTGCTGGTCGACCTCCTCGGGTTCCCGGCAGACGAGGCGGGAGCCGCGCTCAGGATCGCCCCATCGACCGTGCGGGTGCTGCTCGCGCGGGCCCGCCAGACCGTCCGAGGATCGATCGGAGCCGACGATGGCTGAACCGAACGACGTGCGGGACGTGCTCGAGGCCGAACGCCGATCGGTGGCGCCCCGTCCGGGCGGGTTCGACCGGCTGATGCGCCGGCGGAAGCGCCGGCAGACGAGCCAGCGCCTCGGGGCCGCGCTCGTCGCGCTGGCGCTCGCAGGCGGAGCGACCTGGGGGTTGGCGGTCGCCTTCCGCAGCCAGCCGGTGCAGCGGCCGGCTCGGCCGGCACCGACGATCGACCTGTCGACGGCCACACGCCTCCACGTCGCCTGGTCCTACGCGAGCCCGGATCTGGACCCGATCAAGCCGCCGGCGGTCGGGGGAGGCGTCGTCCTCCTGCTCGGCCACGAACACCTCCTCCGGGCGTACCCGGCGACCTGCGGGCTCCACGTCTGCACCGCGATCTGGAAGTTCCAGCTCCCGCTGCTCGTTTCGGAGAATCAGCCGTCAGGACCGGTCATCGACGCCGGCAAGGCCTACGTGTTCGAGGACCGGCTGTACGCGTTCGATCTGCCGTGCGGCGCCGAGGGCGGCGAGGTGTGCCGGCCCGCGTGGGCCTCCGCGCCAACGGGGCCTACCCGCTTCCAGCCGGACCTCGTCGTCGACGGCTCGCTGATCGTGGTCGCGACCGACCGAGGCCTGGAGGCGTACGACGTGGCCCGGTGCCGGCGCCTCGGGTCGACGTGTCGGCCGTCATGGACGTACCAGGTTCCTGGGGGTGCGACCGGCGTCGCGGTCGGGGACGGGATCGTCGTTGCGACGTCCCCGACCGGGGTCTACGCGTTCGTTCATCCCTGTCAGAAGGACCTATGCTCGCCGACCTGGACGGATTCCGGGGGGCCCGAGCGAGGGTAACCCGGCGATCGCGGGTGGCGTGGTCTACGTCGTCAGCGGATCGGAGCTCAGAGCCTATGCGACGGACTGTGCGGGCGGCCGGACGTGCTCGCCCCTGTGGCGAACGTCGGTCGCTTCGACCAGGACCGTGAGCGATCCCGTCGTCGCGGCCGGGAGGGTCTGGCTCGCCGGCGACCGCCTCGTCGCGTACCCGGCCCGCGCGACCTGCCCGACCTCGGGCTGCGCTGCGGTGTTCGTCGGTCCGAACGCACCGCGGAGCTCCCCGTACCCGTGGGCCGCACCGGTCGTCACCGGCGGCGTGGTCTTCACCGCGTCCGACCGACCGACGGCGTTCGACGCGTCGTGCGTCGGACACTGCGGGCCGATCTGGCTGGGCGTCGTTCCCATGGGGCCGACGGCTCGGTTCCTGGCCCCGGCCACGGACGCGCGGACGGTGTTCTATTCGAACCCGAACGCCGTGCTCCGGGCCTATCGGCCCTAACGACGGCCCGGCTCGCGCGGCTACAGGTAGCTGCGCAGATCCCAGAGGTCGGGGTAGAACCGCTTGCCCAGCGTCGAACGCAGGTACGACGCGCCGGTCGAACCGCCGGTGCCGGTCTTGCCGCCGATCTGGCGTTCGACCATCAGGACGTGGCGCGAGCGCCACATCGCGACCAGCTCGTCGTGGGTCACCAGGTCGTCCGAGAGGTCCCAGAGCGTCCGGTCGTCGGACCACGCGATCGCGAGCAGGCTCTTGCGGCGCGCCTCCTCGTCGTCCCCCGGCATCGGGTAGCCCGCCGCCTCCATCGCCGCGCAGAACCCGTCCCAGACGGTCGGCTCGCCCAGGCGACGCTCGAGGCGCGCCAGCTCCACGGGCATCGCGCCGAGGTGTGCCGCGAGCCCCGGCTCCTTGATGCCGGAGATCGTCTCGACCTCGCGGAACTGCACCGACTGGAACCCCGACGCGGGCGCCAGGTGTGCCGGAACCCAAGGAAGTCCTGCGGCGACATCGCTTCGATCACGTCGATCTGCGCGACCAGCACGCGCTCGATCGCGTGCACGCGCGCCAGGAGGTGCCGAGCGCGAAGGACCTCGCCGTCGAACAGCGCCCGCCGGATCGACTCCAGCTCGAACAGGATCTCGCGGAACCACAGCTCGTAGGCCTGGTGCACGACGATGAACAGCAGCTCGTCGTGCGCGGGCGGGTCGGACAGCAGCGTCTGCAGCTCCAGCAGCTCCGGCACCCTTAGGTAGGACCCGTAGGAGAGTTCGCCCCCCTCCTGGCCGAAGCGCGGCGGCGTGACGTCCGTCATGTGCGCTGGATGCTACCGGGTCGGTCGCTCCGCCCGGGCGGACGGATCGACGAACCGGACCCGGATGTGGGATCCGTCGCAGAAGGGCTTGTTCCTCGACGCGCCACACCGGCACAGCGTCATGCGGTTCCTGACCTCGTACGTGTGGCCCTCGCTCGACTTGACCGGGATGCCGCCGCGGACGGCCACCGGGCCGCTCACGCCCTGCTGCGGATCCTCGACCAGGGCGATCGACGGTTCGAGCGTCGGCTCGAGCGCTCCGGCAGCCTGGCCTCCCTGCGCACGCACCCACGCGACCAGCCGGCCGGATGGGCAGCGCGCCGCTTCGCGTTCGACCAGGGCCCGAGCTTCGGGGCCCGGCTGCTGGGCGAGCCACCAGATCGATCCCTTCGCGTCGCAGAACCGCGCCGTCGAACAGAACCGGACCGCGTCGGTGAGGTCGAGCTCGGGCCCGGAGAGGCGCTGCGCCTGGTCGAGGTACGGCGTGTCCGTCGCGGTCTCGGTCCCGTCGAACCCGATCCGCGTGCACGTGTCGTCGCAGAGCGGCTGCGCGCCGCTCTTCCCGCACCGGCACAGGTCGTAGGTCTCGCCCGGCTCCAGGCGTTCGACCTCGCGCCACTCCCACGACTCGCCGTCGTCGTTCGGGACGATCTCCTGGCGCGTCAGGGGCACGCCGCCCTCGACGTGGTACGCGCCGTTCTTCTTGACCGAGATCCTCATGTGGGCGCACAGCGTAGCCAACCGGCGGGCGTCAGCGCGAACGGGCGCGGGCCGCGGCCCTGGCTATAGAGTGGGCGAGCCGATGACGCCGGACGATTTCCTCGACCTGGATGCGCTGCTCTCCGACGAGGAGCGCCTGATCCGCGACACGGTCCGCCAGTGGGTCGCCGACCGCGTGATGCCGGGCATCGAAGGCTGGTTCGAAGCCGGCACGTTCCCGAAGGAGGTCTTCCCGGAGCTCGGCGCGCTCGGGCTCCTCGGTATGCACCTGCACGGCTACGGATGTGCCGGGACGAACGCCGTCTCCTACGGGATCGCGTGCATGGAGATGGAAGCCGGCGACTCCGGGTTCCGCAGCGCGATCAGCGTCCAGGGTTCGTTGTCGATGTTCCCGATCTGGCGCTACGGCAGCGACGAGCAGAAGGACGAATGGCTCCCTCGCATGGCCCGCGGCGAGGCGATCGGGTGTTTCGGTCTCACGGAGCCCGACGCCGGTTCGAACCCCGCCGGGATGCGGACGTCCGCCAAGCAGGACGCCGGCGGCGACTGGATCCTGAACGGTTCGAAGATGTGGATCACGAACGGCGGCATCGCCGACGTCGCGATCGTGTGGGCGCGCACCGACGAGGACATCCGCGGGTTCGTCGTGCCGACCTCGACGCCTGGGTTCAGCGCGAAGGACATCCACCGCAAGCTCTCGCTGCGCGCGTCGGTGACGTCGGAGCTGGTCCTCGACGACGTCCGGCTTCCGGCGTCCGCGGTGCTGCCCGGCGTGCGCGGCCTGAAGGGCCCACTGTCGACGTTGTCCGAGGCACGCTTCGGCATCGTCTGGGGCGTGATGGGCGCGGCGCGTTCGTGCTTCCTCACCGCGGTCGACTACGCGAAGACCCGCGAGCAGTTCGGCAAGCCGATCGGCGGGTTCCAGCTGACCCAGCGCAAGCTCGCGGACATGTTGGTCGAGTTGAACAAGGGCGCGCTGCTGGCGCTGCACCTCGGCCGGATGAAGGACGAGGGCCGCCTCGCACCCGAGCAGGTCAGCCTCGGCAAGCTGAACAACGTCCGCGAGGCGCTGGCGATCGCGCGCGAGGCGCGGACGATCCTGGGCGCGAACGGGATCACCCTCGAGTACCCGGTGATCCGGCACGCGAACAACCTCGAATCCGTGCTGACGTACGAGGGCACGACCGAGGTTCATCAGTTGGTGCTGGGCAAGGCCGTCACCGGCCTCGACGCGTTCACGTAGCCGGGCGTGGCTCATGAGCCCCTTCCGCGCGTCCGCAGGCATCACCCAGGAGTGGAAGCATTTCGGCTTCGCCGTGGACGAAGGCATCGCGACCGTGACGTTCACGCGGCCGGACAAGCTGAACGCGCTGACGTTCGACGTGTACGCGGATCTCCGGGACCTGCTTGCCGAGCTCCCCCACCGGGATGACGTCCGCGTCTTGGTGATCACCGGCACCGGCCGCGGGTTCTGCAGCGGCGGCGACGTCCACGAGATCATCGGCGAGCTGCTGAAGGCGGACCCGGCCGTGCTGCTCGAATTCACGCGCATGACGGGCGCCGTCGTGCAGCGGATGCGCGAGCTGCCGAAGCCCGTCGTCGCGGCCGTGAACGGCGTGGCGGCCGGCGCCGGCGCGGTGATCGCGCTGGGGGCGGACCTGCGGATCCTGGCCCGGAGCGCGTCGTTCGCCTTCCTCTTCACGCGCGTCGGCCTGGCCGGCGCCGACATGGGTTCGGCGTACCTGCTGCCCCGGGTCGTCGGGCTCGGGCGCGCGACGGAGCTGCTGCTCCTGGGCGACCGGGTCGACGCCGACCGGGCGCTGGAGATCGGTCTCGCCACGCGCGTGGTCGACGACGACGTGTTCGTCCAGAACGTCACGGAGCTGGCGAGCGAGCTGGCGGACGGGCCGGCGCTCGCGTACGGGAGCACGAAGGCGCTGCTCACGCGCGAACAGGACATGGACCTGGGCAGCGCGATCGAGCTGGAGGCGCAGACGCAGGCGCTGCTGATGAAGAGCGAGGACCACGCCGAGTTCTACCGGGCCTTCATCGAGGGCCGGAAGCCCGAGTGGAAGGGACGCTGAGGCGACGATGGCGAAGCAACGACGGAGCATGATGGGCGCCTCGCCGGGCGGCGAGCACCGGATCGTGAACCCACCTGACCTTTCGCCGCCGTCCGGCTACGCGCACGCGGTGGTCGCCGCGCCCGGCCGGCTGGTGTTCCTGGGAGGGCAGACCGCGCATGCCGCCGACGGCTCGCTCCCCGGTCCGGGGATCGTCGAGCAGTTCGACGCGTGCTGCGCGAACGTTCTGTCGGCGCTCACCGCGGCCGGTGCGTCGCCCGAGCACATCGTGTGGACGCAGGTGTTCACGAGCGACGGCGAGGCGTACCTGGCGTCGCTGAAGGAGCTCGGGCAGGCGTGGCGCCGGCACTTCGGGACGTACTACCCCGCGATGGCATGGTTCGAGGTCAAGAGCCTGTTCGACCCCGCCGGGATCGTCGAGATCATGGCGATCGCGGTGATCCCGGACGCCTGAGGCCGAACACGAGTCACCTGACGAGCACGTTCGTCGATTCGACGCCCGCACGGCCTTCACGTACCGTGCTCTGAAGGCTCGAGCCGAGGGAAGGGGTGGGGAGTCATGACGCACCACGAGCATCCGAACGTAACCATGGCGCGAGAGGGCTTCGACGCCATGAGCAGGGGCGATACGGCGTGGATGGACGAGCACATCTCCGATGACGTCGTCTGGCACGTCGGGGGCAACAGCAAGTGGGCCGGCACGTACGAGGGCCGAGCGGCGGTCCTCGCCTTCTTCGCCCGCCAGATGCAGGCGATGGGCGGCATGCCGGAGGTCGAGACCCACGACGTCCTCGGGAACGACGACCATGTGGTCTCGATCGGAACCGCGAAGGCCACCGGTCCCGACGGCTCGCACGCCGAGTGGAAGTGGGTCCAGATCTTCCACATCGAGGATGGGAAGACGACCGAGGTCTGGGGCATGGCCGAGAACGACGCCGCGGTCGACCCGTTCCTTGACGCGCTGCCCGGGTAGCCCGGGCGTCAGGTCCCGGGGATCGACGCCGGACCCGGCTTCGGGTAGAGCGGTAGCAGCACCGGTTCGCGCGGCGATTGCGTGAAGTCGAACTCGGCCAGCAGATCCCCCAGGATCGCGGCGTTCTCGCGGACGTTCGGTCTCGGGTCCGGTCGGCCGTCCGTCTTCGGGTCGATCCGCTGCCCGCCCAGGAACAGGTCCTCCACGAGCTTCAGGTACGCGTCGAACGACAGCGTCTGGTGGTCGATGTACCCCTTCCGCGCGTAGGGGCTGATCATGAACGCCGGCACGCGGAGGCCGTAGCCCCACTCGTCGACCTTCGGCGGCATCACGTGGTCGTAGAACCCGCCCCAGTCGTCCCAGGCCACGAAGATCGCCGTGGACGACCAGTCGGGGCTCCGCATGATCGCGTTCACCACGCGCGTCACCCAGGCCTGGCCGTCGCGGAGCGACGCCGAGGGGTGGTCGCTGCGGTCCCAGTCGGGCGTGACCCACGAGAAGGCCGGGAGGTTCCCCGACCGGGCGTCCGCGAAGAACCGCTTCACGGTCTGGATGTTCCCCAGCTGGTCGTCCTCGTGGACGGTCTGGAAGCCCGGCAGCGGGTTCCAGAGGTACGGCGTCCCGGGCGCGCCGAGCGACGGCCGGCACAGGGGGTCGGGACTGCCCTCGCAGTCGGCGGGCTCGCCCGGCACGATGTAGTACTTCCAGTCGACGTGGTGCTTGTGGGCGAGCCACGTGACGTCGGTCCAGGCGTAGGGGGGTATGTCGGGGTAGTCCTTCTTCGGTGAATGGGGGTTCACGATGTCGGGCCTGCACGTGGTCACGTCCGTCGGGTCGGGGCACTTCGCCGTCCAGGCCGAGACCATCGCGACGTGCGAGGGGATGCTCGAGCCGAAGTTCGGTTCGAACATGTGGTCCTGGAGAACGTAATCCTGCGCCCAGCTCCAGTAGTTGGGGATCTCGCGGGCGTCGTGCCAGCCCATCACGTCGGGGCGGTCGACGGCGGTGGCGCACTGGCGCTCGTGCTTGACCTTGCTGTCCGGGAAGCACCCCAGCCGGTACATCAGGTTCGACACGTAGCCGTTCATCGCGCCGTCCGCGACGTCCGCCCTGGCCGACCAGACATCGTGGCCGCCGCCGAGGTTCATCAGGCTCGGGTCGTGGTACGGCTTCACGCAGACGCCGGTGACCGGGTTCGGCGAACAGACGGTCGGCACGCCGTCCTGCATCGGGATGCCGTCGGCGCCCGGGAACGTCCCGAAGTAGTGATCGAACGAACGGTTCTCCTGCATGATCACGACGACGTGCTTGATCTTCTGGCGGGCGATCGACAGGATGTCGGCCTTCGGGGTGCCGTGGATCGCGGCCTTCGCGGGGTCGGAGCCGTTGTCCGAGCCGCCGGTGCAGGCGCCGGCCAGGAGCGCGAGGGCGCAGAGGACGGTCGCCGCGCTGCGGGCGGGGCGTCGGCGAAGCTGGGTCACGGAGCCTTACGGTACAGGTCGCGGGCAACGACCTCGCGCTGGATCTCCGTGGTGCCCTCGTAGATCCGCGGCGCGCGTACCTCCCGGTAGAGGCGTTCGAGCAGGTGGCCGCGCTGGAGCCCGTACGCGCCGTGGATCTGGACCGCCGTGTCGACGACGTACTGCGCGGTCTCCGTCGCGAACAGCTTCGCCATCGCGGACGCGCGCGTGACGCCGGGGTCCTTCGCATCGGCGTCGTAGCGGGCGGCGGCCGCGTAGACGAGGAGGCGGGCGGCCTCGGTTCGCGTCGCCATCTCGCCGAGGGCCTGGGAGACGGCCTGGTGCTCGCGGAGCGGCCGGTCGAACGAACGTCGCGAGCCGGCGTGGGCGACCGCGGCGTCCAGGGCCGCCTGTGCCATCCCGACGGCGAATGCCCCCACGCTGGGGCGGAACAGGTCGAGCGTTCGCATCGCGACCTTGAACCCGGCGTCGACCTTCCCCAGGACGTGGCCGCTCGGCACGTGGACGCCGTCCAGCGTGAGGCGCCCGATCGGGTGGGGCGAGAGCAGGTCGAGCGGTTCGCCGGAGAGCCGCGCCGCGTCGCCGGGCACGACGAACGCCGTGACGCCCTTCGACCCTGCGCCGAGCGTGGTGCGCGCGAACAGCACGTACACGTCCGCGTCGGGGGCGTTCGAGATCCAGGTCTTCTCGCCGGTCAGGCGGTACCCGGAGCCGGCCGCCTCTGCTCTGGTCTCGATCGCCGCGGCGTCGGTGCCGTGCTCGGGTTCGGTCAGGGCGAACGCCGCGACGGCCTCTCCGGCGGCGATCTTCGGGACCCACTTGCGCGCGAGGTCCCTTCGCGCCGACTGGAGGATCGGGTAGCCGCCCAGGCCCTGCATCGCGAGGGCGGTTTCGGCCTCGACCGAGCCCTGCGCGAGCGCCTCGCGGTAGAGGCACAGGTCGAACGCCGACACGTCGCGGAGGGCGGAGCCGCCGAACCGCTCGGGGAACAGTCCGGGCAGCAGGCCGTGTTCGGCGAGGGCCTTCAGCAGCTCGCGGTCGACGCGCCCGGGGACGCCGCGTTCCGCGATCGGCGCAAGGACGTCGGCGCCGAGCCGGCGCGTGTCCTCCAGCAGGCGGCGCTGTCGATCGGTGAGCGCGAACGCCTTGCCGTGATAGCCGTTGGGCGACGGGGTATCCACCTGGGGTAGCGTACGCGACGCCGCCGCGCGCACGATCGTGGCGCGAGGGACGGCGAGAGACGGAGGGGATGACCGTGCAGTCACCGTTGCAGCAGGTCGCCGAACGGTTCGAAGCGATGGAGGAGCTGGACCCGGTCGCGGAGCAGCTCACGACGTGGTTCGACGTTGCCGTGAAGCCGGGTCCGCTGAAGGACTTCCTGTCGGGCACGTGGTTCGGCCATGCGCTGCACCCGCCGCTGACGGCGGCGACCGTCGGATCGTTGTTCAGCGCGGTCTTCCTGGACACGTTCGGCGGCGAGCGGTCGCGGAAGGCGGCGGACCGGCTGATCATCTTCGGGCTGCTGTGCGCGGTGCCGACGATCGCGTCGGGGTGGAACGAACTGGCGGACACGGACGGGAAGCCGAAGCGGCTTGCGACCGCGCACGCGCTGGGCAACGTCGGCGTCGTTGGGCTCTTCAAGCTGTCGTGGCTGTCGCGGAAGGCCGGCTTCCGCGGGCTGGGGCGGCTGCTCGCGCTCGGCGGCGCCGGGCTGGTGGCCGGGACGGCGGGGATCGGCGGGCACCTGTCGTTCATCCGCGGCGTCGGCGTGAACCAGACCGCGTTCGAGAAGCCGCGGAACCGCTGGACCGCGGTGCTGGCGGACGAGGAGCTGCCGGAGGCGAAGCTCACCCGCGCGTCGGCCGACGGGATCGAGGTCGTTCTCTACCGCCGCGAGGGCGTGGTCTACGCCTTGTCGAACCGGTGCTCGCATCGCGGGGGGCCGCTGTTCCGCGGGAAGGTCGACGACAGCGGTGGGTGCCTGACAGTGACGTGCCCGTGGCACAAGAGCCGGTTCTGTATGGAGGACGGTTCGATCGAGCAGGGTCCGGCGACGGCGCCGCAGCCGGCCTGGGAAGCGCGGATCAACGAGGGCAAGGTCGAGGTGCGACCCCGGGCGGGCGGCTGATCCGGCCCGCCTGACACCGTGAGGCGTCGTCCTCCGGGATAGACTCCGGCCGTGACGGCACCTGGGAACGACGCCGAGCTCGTGTTGCCGGACGGACGGGTCGTCGAGTACTGGGAGGGCGGCGACCCGGCCGGGCGCCCGATGCTCATGCACCCGGGCACCCCCGCGACCCGGTGGCTGGGACGATGGGGTCACCAGGCGGCGGTAACCGCGGGCGTGAGGTTGGTTGCCGTGAGCCGGCCCGGCTACGGCGGCTCGACGACGACCACCGAAGCTCCGAGCCTGCTGGCATGGGGGAGGGACACGGCCACGGTCGCCTCTCACCTCGGCATGGAGGAGTACGCGGTCGTCGGGATCTCGGGTGGCGGGCCCTTCGCGGTGGCCACGGCGCTCGCCGACCCGGGCGCGGTGCGGGCCTTGGGGATCGTGGGCGGTGTCGGGCCGTGGCGCCTCCTCGATGACCCGTCCACGCTCCCAGAGCAGCGCGCGTGCCTGGCGCTCCTCGACGCGGGCGACCTCGCCGGAGCCAGGGCGTGCCTGCATGTGCGCATGGAGAGGCTGACGAGTGGCCTCGCGGAGCTCGACGACGACGCGCGGGTCGATTGGGTCCTGGAGGGCGAGGACAGCCCGTTGGTCCACGATGCGGGGTACCGGGCGATCTGGGCGGACACCTTGCGCGTGGTCCTCGACCATCTCGACGGATGGGTGTTCGACTCGCTCGCGTGGGGAGCGACCTGGGACATCGACCCAACTGAGGTGTCGGCTCCGACCTTGCTGTGGTACGGCGCGGTTGAAGAGGACCTCCCGACCGGTCATTGGTACGCGGATCGGATCGCGGGTGCCGAGCTGGTGATCGTTCCCGGCGAGGGGCACCTCGATGTCTGCGACAGCCACTGGCCCGAGGTCCTCGGGGGTCTCCTGCGCATCTGGACGTGATCGGCCGGATCCATCGGCCGCGAGCTCAGTCCGAACCCGCGTCCCACCACCTGCGGACCCCGTGGTCCTCGGCGATCGCGTTCGCGGCGTTGTACCCGCACGCGCCGCCGATCGACCCGCCGGGATGCGTCGACGCACCGCACAGGTACACGTTCTGGAACCCGGTCCGGTACGGCTTGTACTCGTTGAACGGCCGGAACACGCCCAGCTGGTCCTGCGACATCTCGCCGTGGTTCCAGTCCCCGTGGCGCATCGACGGCATCACGCGTTCGATGTCGATCGGCGAGGAGAGGTAGCGCCCCACGACGTTCGACGCCTCCAGGCCGCTGTCCAGGTACGGGCGCCAGCGGTCCAGCTGGACCTCGGCGTAGGACGAACTGCCGGAGGCGAGGCTCACCCGCGCCTCGCTGGACGGGATGGAAGTCGTGCTCTACCGCGCGTAGGCGTGATCTAAGCGCTGTCGAACTCGTGCTCGCTAACAACCGGCGGCCGCCCAGCTCGTCGAAAGCTCGTTCGGGATGTTGAACATGCTCGATCGAGACAGCACCGTGGCCGAGTTGTGCTGTAGGCCCATCGACCCATACCCCGCGCCATCGAGCGGTGGTACAAGTGCCTTTGTAGCGAGAAGTGCGATATAGCCCCATTCGCGAGGAAGGGGACGGTTCAACGGCAAGATCTTGGACCTCCGGCCTTGAAGAAGGGACTGGACATGTCCGTCCATCGCCAATCCGTTCGCGGCCTTCCGCTACTAATAGTAGCCGTCCTGCTCGTCGGACTCATGGCGCAAGGAATCATGACTGGAGGGCCTGCGCGGGCGGACACATGCCCTGGTTATACGCCGAGCGTTCACTATGAAGCCTGGCTGCATGATGTCGAGAAGATCGACAACAACGGCTCAGCGACCAGCATCATCGGCGGTGACGTGAGCACTGCGCAGTCGTTCTCGCTGACCCCCGGCTACATCATTAGGGCGGACCTCTACGTCTGTTGGGACGGCACGGATGTCGACGAGAATCCCGTGAATACCTTCGGAGTAATCTTCAACTTCCACGACACTGCCGACCCCAAGGGCACACCGCGAGCACAGCCTGACTGGAACTCGCACGATCAAGCTGAACTGACGGCGAACGTCAGGACTCTGGTCGGTCGCTTCTTCCAGGTGATGCCTCCAGAGCCGAGTGGCAAGCACCTAGAGTTGTTGCCGAAGATCAAGGCGAACGACGCCGACGGCGGCAACGCCGGGCCACTCCTGAGTGTGACGAACGACAACAACAATCCGATCGGCACATACTCGGGGTCGTCGGCCTCAGATGCCACTTGCATCTCCTCGCCCCTCCTTATCAAGGATGCCATCATCGACGATGTCGAAGACAACCAGATCCACAAGAACGTCGACACGTTGCACTACAACTCGAGCTCGCACAAGATCGTAGTCACGCTTCCGACTGATAGTCGGCTGCGGCAGCCGCTCGTCGGTGAGCCGATTACGATCGAAGGCGCCGACCCGTCCTCGTTCGACGGTACGTGGAGCGTCTCCGACGTGACTAGCGCGACCAGTTACAAGCTCTCGACTGGGGGCATAAGCCCAACCCCGTCTGATAGCTCCGACGGAACGGTGATGCGCTTCTATACGTCGGGAGATTTCATCCCGGAAGGGACGATCCTGACCGGATACGTCGAGATCTGCGCTCCGGACTCGGGAACGAACACGTACATCGGTTCGGCCAAGTTCGTCCCAAGCACTCCGGCGGACATGGTTGCCTGGGACAACGAAGGAATCGCTGTGTCGCTCGCGCAGTATGGGACGGCCACGTACACCTGGTATCAGACCCTGCCCTGCGAGGCTCCGTCCCTTACTGGCAAGCACCTCGACATCGTGCCGAGGCTACTCACAAGCAGCGGATATGGCACGAATCCCGAGAGCAACAACAGAGCGCAGGGGCCGGCCTTCACGGTGAACCTCACGACGACGAACGCGAGGAACGACTGCGCGTAGCGCGGTCGTGGACGACAAAGGGTGGGCGTGTTTTACCGTGCGAGCCCGTTAAGGCTCGCCTGCCCGCTGCTGTGTGGCGCGTTGAAGGCGGACTGGTGGGCGGGCGCGAGCCGATGGGAATCGACCAGCTAGAGGTCGTGCGTGGCGCGAATCGGATCGGACCGTCGTCCGCTGATGTGGTCTCCAGATACGTTGGTCGCTACGCTGCGCTGTGTGCGCAACGGACGCGGGACTGGTCGCGTGAGACGTGTTTCGATAGTCGTGCTCGCGGTTGTCGCGCTGGCCTGGTCGGTCGCCCCCGCGTTCGCCGCGTCGTGGGCCGTACAGGAGAGCCCAACCCCCGGGACGGGGACCAACGTCGTCTCGGGCGTCGCCGTGATCTCCTCGAGCGACGTCTGGGCGGCAGGGTACTTCAACGACTACGGCGACGACCATGGCAAGGTCCTGCTGATGCACGACGGCGGCACGGGATGGGAGCTCTTCGAGGGTAAGAACCCGGGTCTACAGTCGAGCGAACTCCACGCCGTCGCCGCCGTGGCGTCGGATGACGTGTGGGCCGTCGGGGAATACGACGACGTCGGGGCAGTGTGCCCGCAGCCCACCCTGATCGAACACTGGAACGGCCGGCGGTGGAAGGTTATCTCGAGCCATGGCCTGCTTCCGTGCAACAACCTGGAGTCCGTCGCGGCCTTGTCGAGCGACGACGTCTGGGCGGTTGGTGGCACCTTCGATCAGCAGGGCTCGGGATCTGCGCTCGCCCTGCACTGGGACGGCACGTTCTGGACCGTCCGCAACGATGGGATCCCTGAGTTCACGCGCTTCGACAGCGTCTCCGCGGACGCGCCGGACGACGTGTGGGCGGTCGGCGACGTGATCGCTCGCTGGGACGGCACCTCCTGGGAGGTCATGGGTTCGGTCCCGGACGCGAACCACCACGCGATCGCCGCGATCGCGCCGGACGACGTGTGGGTCGTCGGCACGACCTACCGTGGGCACCACACCCTGACATACACCGAGCACTGGGACGGCACGTCCTGGTCGGTCGTCCCAAGCCCGAACCGGGGACGCTCCCGGCAGAACTACCTCACGTCGGTGACAGCGCTAGGCCCCGACGACGTGTGGGCGGTCGGGCGCTGGGTCGGATCCGCCGGGGTGCGGGCGCTTGTCCTTCACTGGAACGGCCAGGAGTGGAAGGTCCAGTACCCCGAAGACCCGAGCCCGCTCGTGAATTCGCTCGAGGCCGTCAGCGGCCTGGCGGGCACCGGGCAGCTGTGGGCCGTCGGCGAAGCCGGGGTTCGGACCGGCCAAACGACGACGCTGGTCGAACGACGTGGTGTCGATTGACCGGAGAACACCCGGTCTTTCCACATGGCGACGATCGGACTCAGTCCGAACCCGCGTCCCACCACCTGCGGACCCCGTGGTCCTCGGCGATCGCGTTCGCGGCGTTGTACCCGCACGCGCCGCCGATCGACCCGCCGGGATGCGTCGACGCACCGCACAGGTACACGTTCTGGAACCCGGTCCGGTACGGCTTGTACTCGTTGAACGGCCGGAACACGCCCAGCTGGTCCTGCGACATCTCGCCGTGGTTCCAGTCCCCGTGGCGCATCGACGGCATCACGCGTTCGATGTCGATCGGCGAGGAGAGGTAGCGCCCCACGACGTTCGACGCCTCCAGGCCGCTGTCCAGGTACGGGCGCCAGCGGTCCAGCTGGACCTCGGCGTACGACGCCTTGAGCGACTCCCACGCGGCCGAGCCGCCGTCGCGCAGCTCGTACGGCGCGATCTGTTCGACGAAGCACGACTCCTTGCCCGCAGGCGCGAGCGACGGTTCGAACAGCGACGGGTGCACCGAGAACAGCCCCGGTCGCCGCGGCGGCACGCCGAGCCGGCAGTCCGACGCGTTGTCGTCCAGGACGTCGAGCGTCTCGCACATCGACACGGCGAAGCACCGCTGGACGCTCTCGTCCCACGCCGCGGCCTTCCACTGAACTGGCGTGTCCAGCGCCAGGTAGAGGCAGAACATCGACATCGCGTCGTAGCGCCACCGGGCACACGCCTTCGCCATCGTCGGGTCCAGGTGCTCCTCGCCGAGCAGCTCGAGGAACGTGTGGCGGGGGTCGAGGTTCGACACCAGCAGCGTGTCCGGGCCGAGCGGGATCCGTTCGCCGGACTCGAGCACCACGCCCGTGGCCGCGCCGCCGGGGCCGTCGACCTCGATCCGCGCGACGGGCGAGTTCACGCGGACCTCACCGTCGTGGGCCTCCAGGTGCGCCGCCATCGCCTGCGCCAGCCGGACCGAGCCGCCGACGCAGATCGCCCAGCCGTAGGGCTCCATCGAGCCGGCCAGCATCACGGGGTAGTTCGCGCCGAGGCCGAACACGTCCCCAGTCCCGGCGAGCTGCGCGACCCAGAACCCGATCCACGTCTGGACCTCGGGGTTGTCGAACAGCTGCCGCGCGAGGTGGTTCGGCGTCGTCATGAACTGCCGTTCGAGCTCCAGGCCCTTCGGTCCGAGCGCCTCCAGCGGCCCAAGGTCCTGCGACGGCGGCACCGGCTGGCTGAACATCGCCGGGATGAACCCGTCGCGTAGGACCTCCAGGTATGTCGCGTGGACGTCCCGGAAGGTCTCCGCGTCGCCGGCGTCGAACCGCGCGATGTTCTCCGCGGTCGTCTCCGGGTCGCGCGACGCGATCAGGCAGCGCCCGTCGGGGAAGACGTGGCCGAACTGGTTCTCCGGCCACACGTAGGTCGCGCCGAAGCGTTCGAGCTCCAGGTCCCGGTACACGGGCCCCATGTGGATGATCCCGTGGAAGTTCGAATGGAAGTTGTGCCGGAACCCCGGCGCGGCGACCTCCTTCGTCGCGCAGCCGCCGCCGACGACATCGCGGGCCTCCAGGACGAGGACCTTCTTGCCGGCCTTCGCCAGGTAGCATCCGGTCGTCAGCCCGTTGTGCCCGCCCCCGACGATCACGACGTCATAGCCGCTCTCCGTCACGCGTCCGCTCCCTTCGCGAGCCTCAGTGGAACCGGTGCCCGCCGTCCACGTTCACGGTCTGCCCGGTGATGAACGACGCCGCCGGCGACACTAGGTACGCGATCGCCTCGGCGATGTCCTCGGGCTGCCCGCGCCGCTTCACGGCCTGCCCACCGACGATCTCCTCGAACAGCTCCCCGGTCGGGTCTTCGTCCTGCACACCCTCGGTCTCGATCAGCCCCGGCGTCACGCAGTTCACCGTGATGCCGTGCGCGCCGGCCTCGGACGCGAGCGCGCGCGTGAACCCCACGATCCCGCCCTTGCTCGCGATGTACGCGACCATCTCCGGGTAGCCGATGAAGAACGTCGCGCTGCTGACGTTCACGATCCGGCCGTAGCCCTGGCGCCGCATCTGCGGGAAGACCGCGTGCGAACAGAGGAACACGCTGTCGAGGTTCGTCGAGAGCACCCGGCGCCACTCCTCGAACGTCAGCTCCTCGAACGGCGTGTGCGGGTAGATCGCCGCGCAGTTCACCAGGACGTCGATCCGGTCGCGCGCCGCCTGCACGTACATGACGCTGTTCCGGACGTCGTGCTGGTCGGTGACGTCGACGGCGCGGGTGTCGACGTCGGCGCCGTCGGCCCGCAGCCGGTCCGCGGCCGCGGCACCGGCGTCCGCGTCGCGGTCGAACAGCATCACCGAGGCGCCATCGGCCGCGAGCCGGCGCGCGGACGCGAACCCGATCCCCCGCGCGCCGCCGGTGACGATCGCCACCTGGCCCGCGAGCTCCGAACCCCCCTCGCTCCCCATGTCGGGTGGGATGCTACCCGCGCGGAACCGGGCCGGGCGTTCCGACCGCGTTCCCGGGCACCGCTCAGTCGGCTCACAGGAACCGTTGGAAGCATGCGCCGGACCTGGAGATGATCGAGCGGGGCGACACACCACGAGGAGGTTCGACATGACGGACGGCCGGCGGACGCGGAACCGGATCGTGATCGTGGTGGCCGCGGTCGTCGTGCTGGTCGGCGGCGCCTACGCGGCGTTCGCGCTCATCGCGGGCGGCGGCGGGCCACCCCCATCTCGCTCTCGACCACGGACGGCGCCTCCCCGACCGCCGTCGGCAGTCCCGGCGGCGGGGCAACCTCCGCGAACGACCTGGCCGGGACCTGGAAGGTCACGTCCGACGGGTCGTTCGTCGGCTACCGCGTGCGTGAGAAGCTCGGGTTCCTCCCGGCGCCGTCCGACGCGGTGGGTCGAACGTCGGCGGTCGATGGCTCCCTCACGATCGACGGCACGAAGCTCACCGCGGTCAAGGTCACCGCCGATCTGACGCAGCTCGAAAGCGACGACTCGCGTCGTGACGGCCGGATGCAGACGATCGGCCTGGAGACGAACACCTTCCCCACGGCGACGTTCGAACTGACGCAGCCGGTGACGTTCGACTCGGCGCCGAAGGAGGGCGAGGTGGTGAAGGCCTCCGCCACCGGCAACCTCACGATCCACGGCACGACGAACCAGGTGACGTTCGACCTCCAGGCGAAGTGGACGCCGGACGGGATCGTGGTCGCCGGCAGCATCCCGATCGTGATGGCCGACTACGGGATCACGGCCCCGAACGTAGGCGGGTTCGTGAGCGTCGAGGACCACGGCACGATGGAGTTCCAGCTGGTCTTCGTGAAGAGCTGATACACCTCCTGTAGCTCCACCACCTGAGGCCGTGGCTCTGGCATGAAGGAGCCGGTGAGCCCTCTACGCGGGAGGTGATCATGGGCTACATCGGAGGAAGCCTGCAGCAAGCGTTCGTCGAGCGGATCCGGGGGGTCGACCGAGAACGGCTCTTGGCGGTGCCGATCGACGTCGGCAAGCGGAGCGCCGCGGCGCTCGTGTGCGACTTCTACGGCGAGCTGGTCGTCGCGCCGTTCACCTTCGCCCTCGACGAGCGAGGCCTCGAGCTGTTCGTGCGCACGGTCGCCGCCGCCGAGGCCGAGCGGGGGTCGACCTTGGTCAGGGTCGGCTTGGAGTCGGCCGGGCACTATCACCAGAGCCTGCTGGCGAGGCTCGTCGATCTGGCGTTCGATGTCTCGATGCTCAACCCGGCCCAGGTCAAGGAGAGCCGTGCTCAGGACCTCCTTCGCTCGCTCAAGTCCGACGCCCGCGACCTCGGAGCGATGGCGGAGCTGCTGATCCGGGGCAAGGGCCGCCCCGTGGGGCACCTCGACGAGGCGATGGCGACCCAGGCCGCGCTCTGCGCGCACCGCCGGCGCAAGGTGAAGGCCCGCACCGCGGTGAAGAACCACGTCCACAAGGGGCTGGATCGGTGTTCCCCGGGCTGTCGGGGTGCTTCGAAGACATCTTGGACACCAGGGTGGGACGGCTGCTGCTCGCCGAGGGGATGGATCCCTCCCGCGTGCGCCGGCTCGGCCCGGAGCGCCTCCGTGAATCGCCCTGGGAATGGTGGAGGCTCCATCGCTTGGAAAGGAAGATGGAGTCATGGCAGCCAACCAGTCCCAGAAGAGGTACCCGCCGGAGCTTCGTGAGCGGGCGATCAGGATGGTCCAGCAGGGCATCGAGGAGAACGGCGGGGAGCGCTTCGGCGTGGTGACCCGGGTGGCCCGCCAGCTCGGGATCGGCGCGGAGTCGCTGCGCACCTGGGTCCGCCAGGCCGAGGTCGACGCCGGGAGCCGCTCCGGGGTGAGCACCGAGGAGCGCCGGCGCACGGCCGAGCTCGAGCGGGAGGTCCGCGAGCTCCGCCGGGCCAACGAGATCCTCAAGGCCGCGGCAAGTTTCTTCGCGCGGGAGCTCGACCCGCGACTGCCGAGGTAGTGGCCTTCATCGAGGAGCACCGTCACCGATGGGGGGTCGAGCCGATCTGCAGGGTGCTGCAGTTCGCCCCATCCACCTACTACGCGCACCGGAGCCGCCCTCCGTCGGCCCGGTCGCTCCGCGACGCCGAGCTGAAGCCTGAGATCACCCGGGTCCACCGCGAGAACTTCTCGGTCTATGGAGCGGAGAAGCTCTGGCGGCAGCTGAACCGGGAGGGCGTCGACGTCGGCCGGGACCGGGTCGCCCGTCTCATGGGCGTCCTGGGCCTGGAAGGGGTCAGGAGGGGCAAGCGCAGGCGCACCACCGTCGCGGACGCCCAGGCCGCCCGTCCGGCGGACCTGGTCGAGCGCATCTTCGCCGCTCCGGCTCCGAACCTGCTCTGGGTCTCGGATCTGACCTACGTCTCGACCTGGTCGGGCTTCTGCTACACGTCGTTCATCACCGACGCGTTCTCCCGCATGATCGTGGGCTGGAGGGTCTCCTCCTCGCTGCGGGCCGATCTCGCCCTGGACGCCCTGGAGATGGCCATCTGGAGCCGCAAGAGCGCTCTGGAGGGCCTCGTGCATCACTCCGATCGCGGCGTGCAGTACCTGTCCATCCGCTACACCGAGCGCCTGGCCGAGTGCGGCGCCGTGGCCTCCGTCGGATCCAAGGGGGACAGCTTCGACAATGCTCTGGCCGAGACCGTGAACGGGCTGTACAAGGCCGAGCTCATCCGTCCCCGGGGCCCTTGGCGCACGGTCGATCAGGTCGAGCTCGCCACCGCCGAGTGGGTGGGGTGGTGGAATGAGCGACGGCTACACGGCGCATGTGGCGGCGTCCCACCGGTGGAGTTCGAAGCGGCCTACTATCGGGCGCTCGCCGAGAGGGAGGAGGTGGCGTAAACCCAACGTCCCGAGCCTCCATCAAACCCAGGGTGATTCAGTGCTTCGCGATGGTCCGCACCGATGCCAGGGGGCACGTGCTCAGCAGCCCCACCGTCAGCGGGTACGGACCGGTCCAGTTCCACACCGGGTACAACCTGCCGACGACGGTGTCCGGCAGCCACACGATCGCGATCGTCGACGCGTTCAGCAACCCGAACGTGCTGGCGAACCTCAACACCTACAACACGCAGTTCGGGCTGCCCAAGTTCAAGAAGTGCACCAAGAAGGTCAAGACGAGCTGCCTCGCCGTCCTGAACCAGTTCGGCAAGAAGAAGCCCCTGCCCCCGGGTGACACGGGCTGGGGCCTCGAGATCGCGCTGGACGTCCAGGTGGCCCACGCGATCTGCCAGAACTGCCGGATCAACCTGTTCGAGGCCAACAGCAGCACGTTCGCCAATCTCGGGGCCGCGGTCAACAAGGCCGCCGCGATGGGTGCG
The DNA here is from genome assembly GCA_963781595.1 of uncultured Actinomycetota bacterium. Taxonomy (GTDB): domain Bacteria; phylum Actinomycetota; class UBA4738; order UBA4738; family UBA4738; genus JBEDUK01. The sequence continues at coordinate 430,703 of CAWAGG010000001.1, forward strand.
GACGCCATCTCGAACAGCTACGGGTCCTTCCAGAACGACTGCGGCACGAACGCCGCGTACAACCACCCGAACATCGCGGTCACCGTCTCGGCGGGCGACAGCGGGTTCGGGCTCTCCTGCCCGGCCAACCAGAACACGGTCGTGGCGGTCGGTGGAACCCACCTCGTCCTGAACGGCGACAACACGTACAACTCGGAGTCGGTCTGGAACGGCACGGGTTCGGGTTGCTCCGGCGTCATCTCCGCGCAGTCGTGGCAGACGACGGCCTCGAACTGGGCCGCGATCGGCTGCGGCACGAAGCGCGGCATGAACGACGTGTCCGCCGACGCCGACCCGGCGACGGGCGCTGCGGTGTTCGACAGCTTCGGCGGGTTCGGCTGGACCGTGGTCGGCGGGACGAGCCTGTCTTCCCCGCTGATCGCCGGCGTGTACGCGCTGGCTGGGAACGCATCGTCGTTCACCTACCCGGCGCAGAGCGTCTACCTGTCGCCCGGCAGCCTGCACGACGTCACGAGCGGCAGCAACGGGTCGTGCGGCGGGTTCCCCCTGCGCTGCAACGCGGGCGTGGGCTACGACCTGCCGACCGGCATCGGGACACCGAACGGTCTGGGCGCCTTCTAGCAGGTCGTTCGAAAGCTCCACCGAAGAAGGGAGGGGGCGCGAGCCCCCTCCCTCTTCATGTCTGGAACCGCATGCGCGGCCCGGCCCCGGTATCGCCCCCTACTCGAGCTCCCAGTCGGCCCAGAGGGACTTCGTCTCTTCCCACTCCTCGTCGGGCGTCTGCGAGCCGTCGCCCATGGGGAAATACCGGGCGCCCGGGTGCGCGACCGCCGGCGGGGTGAACGTCCCGCGCGAGATGAGCCGCCGGATGTTGCCCCGGTAGACGTCGTCGACGTCCGCATGCCGCAGCGGGTCCTGTTCGAGCCAGAGGTTCTTCGGGTGGATCGGCTCCTCATACATCCTCCGGAAGACCTCGGTCCGCAGGTCCTTCATCCAGTTCGAGTTCAGGTTCATGACGCGGAACTGGCGGAGCGCCTCGATGTCGACCGTGCCCGTGACGAACGTGTTGTAGCCCGACGGCGAGTAGCTCACGACGTTCCCCATGTAGTCGACGATGTGCGATTGCCCGCCGCCGATGTCGAAGGGGTGCTTCATCTTCGGGTGCAGGAACACGGGGCCGACGTTCGGCGCCAGGACGTAGACGTTGTTGAAGTGCGCGTGGGCGCGGTTCTGGAGCATCCAGGTGCCGCCGCCCGGATAGCCGACGTTCGTCATCGGGACGGCTTCGGAGGGCCGGTAGACGACCTCGGCGCCGTTGAACGCGAGCGCGCGCACGGCCTCGGGATACTCGCCGTCGCTGCAGCAGATCGTGCCGAGGTTCCCGACCGCTCCGCCCATCTCGTCGGTCGTCCGGAGCACCGGGTAGAACGCGTCGATCCCGTCGCCGAACAGCTCGACCCACCGGTCGTAGACGTCGTGCGGCGTGCACGAGCGCTCGCGGCACCAGAGGTGGTTCTTCGCCGCGCGGTGCACGACCTCGCCCTTCGGCGAGATCACGAACAGCGTGTTGAAGAACCGGTCGGGCATGACCTCGGGCCAGCGCGCCTTGCACTGGACGATCACGTACGTGTCGTACGCCTTCGCCAGGCCGGCGAGATGCTCGGTCTCCTCGCCGGGGATGTCGATGAACAGCTCGCGCGCCGCGGTCACGTGCGGGATGTCGAACGCCTCGTCGGTGAAGCCGGTGAGCGCGCCCTCGGCGAGCGCGACGATCCGGATCGGCATGTTGATGTTGATGACGCCCATCGCGGCGTGGATGCCGTCCTCGATCGTCTGGAGGTTGCGCTTGATGTGCTTGCGCTCGCCGACGCCGTACACCACGGTCGAGAGCCCGACCGCGAGGTATGGGGCGATCGGCGTCCCGGGCGACGGCGCGGAGCGGCGGCCCGCCGTCGCCTTCACGGCCGGCTTCGCCGAACCGCCCTTCGACGTACCGCCCTTCGCCGACCTGCGTGTGGGTTCGTCACGCTTCGCCACGATGACCCTCCGAACGCGAGTTGGAACCAGAAGCCTACGTCAGCCGCCATCCCCGGGCGACGGATCGAGCGGGTCCATGCGGATGACGCCCATCTCACGATGTGACCATAGTCACATATCATGGTCACATCGGCGACCGGAGCCGTATGCTGCATCGGTGGATGGAACCCGGACCGTGCGAGCGAGCACCTTCAAGGCACAGTGCCTCGCCCTCCTCGACCAGGTCGAGCGGACGAAGGTCGAGATCGTGGTCACGAAGCGCGGACGACCCGTCGCTCGTCTCGTGCCGCTCGAGCGTCCGGAAGGCCCGGCGTCGACCGAAGGGAGCGTGCGCCTGATCGCGGACGACGACGAGGCCTACTTCTCCACGGGCGAGCCATGGGACGTGGAGGAGGACCTGGGGTCGGTCGACGCGTGAACGTGCTGCTGGACACCCACGTGCTGCTCTGGTGGAAAGCAACGGGCGACCGTCTCTCCGTCCGCGCGCGTCGCGAGATCGCTCGGGCCGATGCGATCCTGCTGAGCCCGCTGACGTTCTGGGAGGTCGGCATGCTCGCATCCCGCGGACGCGCCGCGCTCGATCGCGACCTCCTCGAATGGGTGTCGGATCTGATCGCGGAGCCGGGAATCGAGCTCGCCCCACTCTCCGCACGCGCAGCCGGGGTCGCCGCTCAGCTCGCTGACCCCTTCCCCGGTGACCCCGCCGATCGGATGATCTACGCGACCGCGCGAGAGCTGCTGGTCCCGCTGATCTCGAAGGACGCGCGCGTGCGCACGTACGCGGCCGAGCACCGCGACGTTCGCGTCATCTGGTAGCCGCGTCGAGCCACGCTCAGCTCCCCCAGCCCACGTGGAGTGCGTGCGGCGCCCGGAACTCCCATCCGGTAATCACGACCTCGTGGTCCGGATCGAGCCGCAGCCCGGGGAGCCGGTCGAACAGCCGCTCCAGTGCGAGCTTCGCCTGCAGACGACCGAGCCACGCGCCCAGGCAGAAGTGGTCGCCGGTCGAGAACGCGAGGTGCGCGCCCTCCTTCCGGTGGATGTCGAACCGTGCAGGTTCGGTGAATCGTCGTTCGTCGCGGTTGGCGCTCGACAGGACCGCGGCGACCAGGTCGCCGGCGCCGAGCTCGACGCCCGCCAGCGTGGTCGCCCGCGTCGTCTGCCGCGTGGACGTTCCGACCGGCGCGAAGCACCGCATCGTCTCCTCGATCGCGGGCTTCAGCAGCCGATCCGGGTCGGCGAGGACCTCGTCGCGCTGACCCGGGTGCGTCAGGAGCGCCCAGACCACCAGGGCGATCACGTCCCGCGGCTCCTGGAGCCCGCCGGAGAGCATCAGCAGGGTGTTCGCGACGATCGCAGCGCGCGAGAGCGGGCCGTCATCCGGCCTCGCATGCAGCATCGTCGAGAGCACCGACCCGTCCGGCTCCCGTTCCATGCGGTCGAGGATCGGCTCGATCGCGGCGCGCGCCTCGGCCGCGGCGCCCTGCCCGATCCGGTCCTTCTCGGGATCGCCCTCGAAGTTCGCCAGTCCGACCATGATCCCGGCGTTCCAGCGCGCCAGATCCTCGACCGGAACCTCGTCGAGCCCGAGCATGAACCGCAGCGTCAGCACCGAGAAAGGCTCGCAGAACGCACGGAGCAGATCCGTCGAGCCGCCGGCGACGAACCCGTCGATCAGCTCGTCGGCCATCCGGACGAACCGGTCGCCCGCCCGCGCTTCGACCTCGCGCGGCCTGAACGGCGCCTCGACCACGCCGCGCACCCGGTCGTGCGCCGGACCCTCGGAGCCCAGCATGTTGACGCCCATCGTCCGGTTCAGCGTGGAAGGGTCGGTCGCGCCGGTGAACACCTCCGGGTGGTGGTCGACGAAGTACACGTCGTCCCAACGGGTCACCAGCCACAGCCCGACCACCGGGACGAAGGCGACCGGCTCCTCGGCCCGCAGCCGCTCGTACACCGGGTAGGGGTCGCGTTCGAGATCCTCGATCGCGATCGTCTCGCCGATCGTCACGGTAGCCGCATGCTACCGGGTCGGTCGGCAGCGGCTCGGGCCAGACCTCCTCCTAGAACGTGAGTTCGAAGCAGGTCGCGTCGGGTCGGTTGCAGAGCGCGGCGAGCAGGACGGCCAGCCCGACCATCGCGAGCAGCTGCACGACCCCGAGCCAGAGTCCGGCGACGGCGAGCCCGCGACCGCGAACCGGAGGGTCGGCCACGCGGATCCGGGCGATCGCCCGCCAACCGAACACGATCGCCAGGACCCAGCAGAGCGCGACGAGGGGAGGGTCGAAGCGACGAGGGACAGACCTGGCAGGAGCAGCGGAGACACGATCAGGAGCGGCCATCCGATCGCCAGGGACAGCGACCATATCGCGAGCGGCTCCATCCGTGGGTACGTTCCGCGAGCAGGAACCCTCTGGCTCACGGCGCCGTGTAGTCCTCCAGGACCTCGCCGACGCCGAACGTGAAGCCGACGCTCTGGTAGTACCCCTTCAGCATCTCCGTCGGCGCGAGGAGATCGAACTCCTCGACCGGGCTCGGGAACAGCCGAAGCTCCGGGTCGCCGACCCACAGCGGGCCGGTCTCGACGTCGTAGGAGCGCATCGTGACGAGCTCGTTCACCGACGGCGGCGCCGCGAAGTCGAGCGACGGGAAGTAGCGCGTATGGTGCATCGGGTAGGCGTTGACGGTCCCGCCCGTGTCGGTCACGCGCTCGAGTGTCAGCGTCGCTTCGACGAGGCGTCGGTCGCTCGCCGCGATCGTCGCCGCGAGCGTCTCGCCGGCCGCCAGCCGCGGACCCGCCTTCCCGACCGTGATCGGTCGCGACATCCAGATCGAACCGAGCTTCTTCGGATAGCCCTGGATCCAGCCGCGGAGCATCGGCATGTCGCGGTCGACCCAGATGTAGACGCAGCGCGACGCCGGCGTACCCCGGTACCTCGCGCCGACGACGAAGAACGCCTCCTTGTACTGGAGCCGCACCGGGTCCAGGAGCTCCTGCCGATCGTCCCGGCACGTCTGCCAGTCGGCGAACACGATCGCTACGGCCCCGGGATCCTCGGCGGGCTCCAGGGGATCGGGCAACAGCTCGATCACGCGATCGGGGTCCGTCCGGTACTCGATGGTCAGCATCTCGCCCGAGTAATGCCACGGCGGCGTGGGGACGAGCGACGACTTCCCGGTCGCGGACAGCGGCGGCGTGAACCCCTTCAGTTCGGCCATGACACGCGTAGCGTACCGGGGACCCATCGCACGACGACGAACCCGAACAGACCCGCGTCGGAGTCGACGGCTCCACCGACGTCGCGCACGATGTAGCGAACGGTCGCCACGCGTCAGTCGCGCTTCGGCGGGCGGATGCCGCGGAACTCCCAATCGCCGCCGAACGCGGTCGAGACCACCTCCTCGGACTCCGACGGCTGCGCGCCGACGTCGTCACGGATCGGCGTGACGCCCTCGACGATGCGGTTGCGCAGCACGCCCAGCCCCTCGGCCTCGACCTCGACGACGTCGCCCGGCTGGACCGGCCGGGAGTTCGCCGGCGTTCCGGACAGGATCACGTCGCCCGGCATCAACGTGATCGTCCGCGCGATGTCGGCGACCAGGTAGTGCATGTCCCAGATCATCTCGTCGGTGGTCCCGTCCTGGACGACCTCGCCGTTCACGCGCGTGACCAGCCGCTTCGCGTGGAAGTCCCAGTCATCGACGAGCCCCGGACCCAGGGGACAGAGCGTGTCCGCGCCCTTCACCCGAAGCATCGAACCCGCGTCCGTGTCGCGGAAGTCGTGCAACCCGAAGTCGTTCGCGACCGTGTATCCGCCGATGTGGCCGCCCGCGTCGGACGGCGCGACCCCGCGGCAGACGCGCCCGATCACGATCGCGATCTCGCCCTCGTAGTTCAGGTACCGGCACCGCGGTGGCCGGACCACCGCGCCGCCGTGGGCGTTGAGCGCCGACACGGGCTTATGGAAGTACGTCGGCGCCGGGCCCAGCCGCGCCTGGAACTCCGCGCGCCGGCTCTCGTAGTTCAGGTGGACGCAGACGATCTTCGTCGGCTCGCACGGCGGTAGGTGGACCGCTGCGGACGCACCGACCCGGCGACCGTCGCCGGCGACCAGCTCGTCGTCCTCGCGCACGACGGTCGTCACGGCCCCGTCCAGCAGGATCCGTCGGAGCTCCAACGCTCGTCTAGAACTCGGGGTGGACCTGTTCTTCGGGGGCGTGGTGCGCATCCAACGCGCCGGCGGCCTGGGCCGACTGGCGGAACCGGCCGGTCGCCACGAGGTAGACGAGGATGATCACGCCCACGACGGCCCATCCGAGGAACCAGTAGATCGCCGTGTTGAACGGCTCGGGCACCTTGTAGATGGCGCTGAAGATCGCGAGGCCGGTGACCACGAGCGCGACGACCACCGCCACGATCAACGCGCTGCGGTTCGCGTCGTTCCAAAGACCGAACAGTCCCGCGATGCTCACGACGGCGTAGAGCACCGCGAGCGAGAGCGACCCGTACTGCGCCATCCAGAGGAAGAAGACGAAGAATTCGGGCTGCCCGTTCAGCGGCAGGACTCCGTGCGACAGGCGGACCCACAGGATCTCGGCGACCGCGATCACGACGATCGTGATGATCGAGACGTACGGCGTGCCGTAGCGGGTCGAGACCTTCGCGAAGACACCCGGGATCCGCCGGTCGCGGGCGAGCGAGAACAGAAGCCTGCTGGCGGCCGTGGCGGCGCCGATCCCGACCGCGGCCACGTCGAGGATCAGGATCACGTTCATGAGGTCGAACAGGAACTGCGAGCCGTACCCACCCGCCTCCTTCGGCAACGCCAGCACCAGGACCGGCGCCCCGCTGTCCCTCCACGCCCCGACGTCGAGGTGGAACCCCACCGCCTGCGCGTACGAGACCAGGACGAAGTACACCGTGACGAGTCCGACGGACCACAGCACCGCACGCGGGATGTTGCGCTTCGGGTCGCCGGTCTCCTCCGCGAGGTTCGCCGCAGACTCGAACCCGACGAAGAGCAGGATCGCGTACAGCACGCCGTAGAACAGGTTGTTCAGACCACCAGCCTCGGACGGGTTGAACGGCTTCGAGCTCGCGCTGCCCGACTTGAAGATCACGTAGATCATGAAGATCGTGACCACGGTGGCCGACACGAGCACGAGCGAGAGCTGGACGCGGGTCGAGATCTTGACGCCGAAATACAGGACGCAGAACAGGATCGCGCAGTAGATGAGGTCCCAGGTCCAGTACGGAACGCCCACGTTGTGCGGCGGGGAGACGAGCCAGCCCTGCACGAGCCCGCCGATCAACAGCGGGATCGCGACCGCCAGGACGATCAAACCGCCCAGGTAGATCCACCCGAAGACGAACCCCGCCCGCTCGCCGAACCCGGCGGAGATGTAGTCGTACAGAGCTCCCGCCGCATGGATCCGCTTCGCGAACTGCGCGATGATCCATCCCAGGGCACCGAGCCCGATCGCGGCGATGATGATCGCGACCGGGGTGGCGAGGCCGGCGCCCTTGCCCGCGTTGTTCGCCCCGACCACCGTGACGAGCAGCAGGATCGCGCCGAACACCGGCCCCATGAATCCGAACGCCTGCGCGATGACGTCGACGAACGTGAGCTTCGTCTCGCCGAGCTTCTCGTACTCGATCTGCGGCTTGCCTTCCGAAGCCACTCCAGCACCCCCCTCGACCGGGTCGTTCGTACCCGTACGTTCCCGCGGATGCTACGCGAGCCCGACGTGCGCCGTAAAGCGCATGAGCTTGCGGTGGCGCGCGGAGATGTGAGATGACCTCGTCGATGTCGAACGACCCCCTCGCGCGGCGTCTCGCGGTGCGTCATGCGTTCCGCGAGCGCATCCTCGCCGGCGACCGGGTGCTCGGGATCGTCGTGGCGATCCCGAGCGACGCGGTGATCGACATCGTCGCCGGCGCCGGGTTCGACTTCGCGATGGTCGACCTGGAGCACTCGCAGCTGGCCGAGGGCGACGCGCTCGGGCTCGTCCGCCACGGGTTCGCGCTGGGGTTCCCGACCGTCCCGCGGCTCGCGGACGTCGACCGCAGGCTCGTCAACCGGCTGCTGGAGGCGGGTGCGAGCGGGATCCAGATCTCGACGATCCGCCGGGTCCAGCAGGTCGAGGACCTGGTCGCGGCGACATGCTACGCGCCGGAGGGTCGACGATCCATCGCGCTCGGGCACGCGGTGGCCGGGTACGGGTCGATCCCCCTGGCCGAGGCCGCGCGGCCGGAGCCGCCCCTGCTCGTCGGACAGATCGAGACGGCGGCCACGGAGGATCCGCTCGGCGCGATCGCGAGCGCGGGGCTCGACGTGCTGTTCGCCGGCACGGTCGACCTCGCGACCGACCTCAGGTTCGACGCCGACCTGCTGGCCGTCCGCGTCGCCGAGGTGCGGCACGCGGCCACCGCCGCGGGCATCCGGTTCGGTGCGTACGCGCCGGCGCCGGCGGGCTTGGCGGAGGGCGCCCGGTACGGGATCGTCTCGAGCGATCTCACGCTGCTGAGGGAGGGCGCGGCGGGGCTGCTGGCGCCGGACCCGCGCGGCGGCATGTCCGGCGGCTCCTGAATCCTTGCGCCGGGAGCCCGGCGCTGCGACGCTTCCGGCCGTGAATGACGACGCGAGCGCCGCCGCCCGAAGCACCGACCGCGTTCGCCCGCGGCGCCCGGCGCGGGCCGAGGCCGTCGGGAGCCTCCTTCGACCCGCGAGCCTCCGCGCGGCGATCGACGCCGTATACGAACCGGGCCACCGCGCGCTGCTCGCCGAGGAGCGCTCGAAGGATCTGGCGGACCTGCACGCGGTGGAGGACGCCACGATCGAGGATGCCGTGCGTCGGCAGATCGACCTCGGGCTCGACGTCGTCTCGGACGGCGAGTTCCGCCGCTACATGTTCCTGAACTCGTTCTGGGACGCGGTCGACGGGTTCACCACCGACGCCAACCCGGTCGAGTTCCGCGACGAACACGGCGGGACCGTGACGTGGCACGTCCAGCGGATCGAACGGCGCCTGACGCAGGTCGGCTCGCCGGCCGCCCGCGAGGCCGCGTTCCTCCGGCGCGTCACCGACGGCTATCCGTTCAAGGTGACGTTCCCGGCCGCGTCGCTGTTCGCCCACCCGTTCACGTTCCGGCCGCAGGAGGCGTACGGGGACCTGGACGCGCTGGTCGACCACTGCATCCGCATCGAACGCGGGCTGATCGCCGACGCGATCGCCGCCGGCGCCGGCTACGTCCAGCTGGACTTCCCGCTGTACCCGTACCTGGTCGACCCGACGTGGTCGGCGCGGTTCGAGGCGGAGGGCCACGACGTCGGCACGCTGCTGTCGAGGGCGATCGCGGCGGACAATGCGGTGATCGAGGCGATCCCCGACGGCGTGACGGTCGGGCTCCACGTCTGCCGGGGCAACTACCGTTCGCGCTGGCTGTGCGAGGGGTCGCTCGAGGGCGTCGCCGAGCGCATGTTCGGTGAGCTGGACCGCTACGACACGTTCCTGATCGAGTGGGACGACACGCGCCGCGACGGCACGTACGAGCCGATCCGGTTCGTGCCTCCTGGTCGAACGATGGTCATGGGCGTGATCAGCTCGAAGACCGCGGAGGTCGAACCCGAGGACCGGATCCTCCGACGCATGGAGACCGCGGCGAGGTACCTTCCACTGGACCGGCTGGCGCTCTCGCCGCAGTGCGGGTTCGCGTCGGTGATGGAGGGCAACGAGATCGACGAGCGGACGCAGTGGCGCAAGCTCGAACTGGTGGCCCGCGTAGCGGACCGCCTCTGGGGGTGAGCACGCGAGATGGTCAGGTACCTTTACCTCCTTCGGCACGCGAAGTCCGACTGGGACGACCCGAAGCTGGCCGACAAGGATCGACCGCTCGCGGCTCGCGGGCGCAAGGCGATGAAGGCGATGGCGCGATACCTGCGGCACGAGGCCATCCATCCGGAACTGGTGCTCTGTTCGTCAGCGAAGCGTGCCCGCCAGACGCTGGAGCGCGTGTTGCCGTCGCTCGGCGACGACGTCACCCTCGAGGTCGAGGAGGGCCTGTACACGTTCGACGACGAGCCGCTGTTCGCTCGCCTGAAGCAGGTGCCCGCCTCCGTGACCTCGCTGATGCTGGTCGGGCACAACCCCGCGATGCAGGACCTGACGCTCCGGCTGGCGGGCTCGGGGGCGGACCTCACGCGGGTCGGGTCGAAGTTCCCGACCGGCGCGCTCGCCGTGCTGACCGTGCCGGTCGCGTGGTCGCGGCTCAAGTCCGCGGTGGCCGAACTCTCGTCGTTCGTCACGCCCGGCGACGTGCGCTGAGCTCCGGCGTTGCTCGACGGAGGCCCCTGACTCGGTTACGGTCCGTGCCATGGGGATCGGTGCTTGGTTCCAGCGCGTCACCCGAACCCGATGGGTGTTGCCGCTCGTGTTCGTGGTCGCGGCGATCCTCATCGCGAGCTTCGGCTGGTTCCTCGTCATGCGGTCCGCGACGCTCTCGGCGGCCTTCCGGCTCGACGCGGCGAAGTCGGCCCTGACGATCGGGACGGGCCTCGTCCTCGGAGGGGCGCTGAAGTTCGTGCTGGACAGCCACACCGACGCGCGCGGGGCGCGGGACCGGGCGACGGCACGCCGGGCGGATCAGCTGATGGGCCTGCGGACCGTGCACGACCGGGTCGAGGGGGCTCGCCTGCTGATCCCGGCGCATCGTTCGGCCGAGACCTACGGGGAGCTGATGCGCGATCTGATCGACGGCCAGGTCACGCTCCTCGACATCCGGCGGAGCCTCGCCGCCGAGCCGAAGGGACGCTGGGACCCCGCCATGGCCGACGCGTTCAGCGAGATGGTCGGCTACCTCCAGGCGCTGCACGACGAGTACCGCCACCACTACAAGGACGCGTCGGACGCGCAGCGGTTCGACGATGAGCTGACGGACCAGGACTTCCGGCGCGTCGCCGCGGAGAAGCTCAGGATGATGCAAGCCGGCGCGGACGGGCCCGGCGGGGCCGCCACGACCGACGTTCCCGTCTTGGCGAGCGCCCCAGATGCCGACGTCGCCGCGGACGGCGAGCGGGCGACCGACCCGCGGGCGAGGGCCGGCGTGCCGAGGTCGAGCGGTCGCGCCTGGGCCCTCCTCCAGGACCCACACGTGTTCCCGGTGCTGCACGACTTCTGTTCGCGTGGGCCCGCCTACCGACGGTACTTCGTCGACCCGTATCACGCCGTGGTTCGGGCGTTCCTCGTCGACCCGTCGGCTCCGCCGCCGCGAGGCGATCACAAGGCCGAGGACGCGCGGTTCGCGCAACACACGCACGACACCAGCAAGGACGTCACGGCCGCGTGCGTTCGCCTGGCGGAGGCAGGCTCCCCGACGCCGGCCAGCCCGGTCCCGAGCGCGCAGCCCCGGCCCTGAGGCCGCCGGGCTCCCGGGCCGGCCGCCGCATCGACTATCCTGCGCAGCACGTACCAGCGAGGCCGACCGGTGGCGCCGGAGTGCCAGGGAGCGTCGATGGAATCGACCGACAAGCGGCTGCGGCTCCTCTATCCGGACGTGCACGGCTTGGAGCGCGGGAAGTACCTCCTGGGCGATTGGGCCGGCGGTGCGTGCGCGTTCTGCATCGGTGTGTACCCGCTCACGCACGATCGTGAGATCCTCCCGATCCCTGGCATGCAGGCCGACGTCGGGTTCCACGACGTCGAAGCGCAGCTCGACCCGTCGACCCTGCGGCCCTCGTGGGAGCCGGACACGCTCCTCGGCGTCGCCGACCTGTCACTGCACGGCGAGCCGATCGCCGTCGACCCTCGCCAGGCGCTCCGTCAGGCGGTCGAGCCCTGGCGCGCGATGGGACTCGAACCGCAGGTCGCGTTCGAGCTGGAGTTCTACCTGCTGGAGCCCGACGACGCCGGCGGTCGATGGCGCCCGGTGTCGCTCCCCGCGCACCGGGTCTACGGGACAGGCGCCGCGATCGACCCGGACGGCACCGTCGACGACATCGTCCGGACGGCGGTGGCGTGTGGGTTCCCGGTCGAGTCGTGGGGGAGCGAGTTCAGCCCTGCCGCCTACGAGGTCAACGTCCGCTACGCCGACGCGATGCCGGCCGCGGACGAGGCGTTCCTGTTCCGCCTGCTGGTCAAGGAGGCGGCCCATCGGCGCGGCAAGCTCGCGACGTTCCTGGGACGTCCGCTCGGCGACCGTGAGGGCAGCGGGCTGCATGTGAACTTCTCGTTCCGGCGGGAGGACGGGTCGAACGCGTTCCACGACCCGAACGACCCCGAGGGGATCTCCGACCTGGCTCGGCGCTGTATCGCGGGCGTCCTGGCGCACCACGAGGGGATGGCCGCGATCCTGGCGCCGCACGTCAACGCCTACAAGCGCCTGCAGCCCGAGATGCTGAACGGGTACTGGGCCACGTGGGGCTTCGACGACCGTGGGGTCGCGGTCCGGGTCCCGCCCGCCCGCGGCGCCGGGACGCGCCTCGAGCAGCGGACGTCGGACGCCGCCGCCAATCCGTACCTCGCCGCAGCGGCGATCCTGCACGCGGCCCGCTTCGGCGTCGAGGGGAACCTCGAGCTGCCGCCGCCCCAGCCGACGGGCGAGGATCCGAACAGCACCGTCCGGATCCCGGGGAACCTCGAGCTCGCGCTGCAGGCGTTGGCGGCGGACACACAGCTGACCGCGGCGCTCGGCGACTGGCTGGTCACCACCTTCACGATGCTCAAGCGCGCCGAGTGGGAGCGCTACGTCGCGGCGGTCCCGGATCCGGCGACGACCGAGGTGACCGACTGGGAGCTCGGGTACTACCTGCCGTTCTACTGATGCTTGCCCGATGACCATCTCCCCCCGTACCGGTCACGAGCGAAGGCACGGGGCACGTCCTCGAGGTCCGTGGCCATCGTGTCGTTCCATCGATTGAGGAATCCGAACAACCCGACGACGGCGAGGACCTCGACGATCTGACCATCGTCCCAGTGCGCCCGCATCGCCTCGAAGCCGTCGGTCGTCACCTCGTTCGGCACCAGCGACGCGTCGCGGGCGAAGCGCAGCGCCGTCCGCTCGGCGTCGTCGTAGAGCGGTGAGCGTTCGAAGTCCCAGATCGCGGCGATCTTCTCGTCGTCGACGCCGCGCATCCGCGCGTCCACCGCCTCGTGCGCCTGGCAGTAGCGGCAGCCTGCGGCGATGCTCGAGACGATCCCGATGAGCGGCTTGAGGTACTGGGGGAGCGTGCCCGTCCGCCAGATCCGCGTGATCAGCTCGCTGAACGCGACGAGGATCTCCGGCCTGCGCGCCATCGTGAAGAGGCTGTTCGGGACGAACGACAGGGTGTCGTCGTAGAGCTGGAACAACGTCTCGAGCTCCGGGTGGTCCTCCCGACGGAGCGGTTCCATGTTCGCCATCGCGATCGGCTCCCTTCGATCGGCTTCGTTCCGCACGACGAGCGGCGCCGGCCGCATCCTTGCGCGGACCGGTCCCGGCCCATACTGTCGCAGCCCCATGGATGAGGACCTGGCCAGAGCCGCGCGCGAGCTCCTGCCGGAGGCGTCCGGGATCCGTCGGCGGCTCCATCGCACGCCCGAGGTCGGCATCGAGCTCCCGAGGACCCAAGCGACCGTGCTCGACGCGCTCGACGGGCTGGGGCTGGAAGTCAGGTCCGGCGACGGCCTCTCGTCCGTGACGGCCGTGCTCCGTGGCACCCGGCCCGGTCCGACCGTCCTGCTTCGCGCCGACATGGACGCCCTCCCGGTGCACGAGGAGACCGGCCTCCCATACGCCTCCGAGGTGCCCGGTGCGATGCATGCGTGCGGCCACGACGGTCACATGGCGATGCTCGTCTGCGCCGCGCGGCTGCTGGCCGAACGCCGTGACCGCCTCGCCGGCACCATCGTGTTCATGTTCCAGCCGGGCGAAGAGAGCTTCGGCGGCGCGCGCCTGATGCTCGACGAGGGGGTCCTGGACGCGGCGGGCGATCCCGTGTCGGCGGCGTTCGCGCTGCACCTGTTCCCCACGGACGGATCCGGGATCGCGTACACGCGCGGCGGCCCGCTGATGGGTTCCTCGGACATCCTCCGCGCTGAGCTGATCGGGCGCGGCGGGCACGCGTCCGCGCCGCACCGTGCGCTCGACCCGGTGCCGGTCGCCGCCGAGGCCGTCCTGGCGCTGCAGACGTACGTGGCGCGACGGACCGATCCGCTCGAACCCGTCGTGCTGACCATCGGGCAGTTGAGCGCCGGGACGACCAGCAACGTGATCCCCGAGACCGCGTCGCTGCTCGGCACGCTGCGGACGCTGTCGGAGGACACGCGCCGGACCGTCAAGCGTGAGGTCGCCGCGCTGCTCGGGGCCCTGATCCAGGCCCACGGGCTGGGCGCGGAGGTCGGATGGGAGGAGGGCTACCCGGTCGTCGAGAACGACGCGGACGCCGCGGGGTTCGCGCTGGACGTCGCGGCCGGAACGCTCGGGCGCGAGGGAAGCATGGAGATGGCGCTGCCGGTCCTCGCGAGCGAGGACTTCGCGTACGTGCTGCAGCGCGTCCCTGGCGCGATGGTCTTCCTCGGCGCCCAGCCACCGGGCGTGGAGGAGCCCGCGCCGCTGCACTCGAATCGGATGGTCTTCGACGAGGGCGCGATGGCCGCGGGGGTCGCCCTATATGCCGCGCTCGCGATCGGCTGGCTCGAACGCTCGGCCCAGGCGTCGCCGTGACCTCGCTTGACCGGTTCGGTCGTCCGGCCCCAGACTCGTCGACATGGCGACCGCCCCGACGTTCGAGCTCTCGCAGATCGACCTGACCGACCCGGACGTGTTCGCGGAGCGCGTTCCCTGGGACTGGTTCGCCTACCTCCGCCGCGAGCACCCGGTCTTCTGGCACCCGGAGGAGTCGCCGAACCGCGGCTTCTGGTCGGTGATGCGGTACCGGGACGTCGACCGTGTGATGAACGAGCCGGCGACGTTCTGCAGCGGGTACGGGATCACGTTCGAGGAGATGGAACCCGACGCGCTCGAGGCGCGGCGCTCGATGATGGAGACGGATCCGCCACGGCACACGCGCATGCGCCGCATCGTGAGCCCGCTGTTCACGCCCCGCGCGATCCGCGAGTACGAACCCTTCTGCCGCGACCTCGCCCGCCAGGTCCTGGACCGCGCGCTGCCGCGGGGCGGATTCGACTTCGTCGAGGATGTGTCGCGCCAGCTCCCGATCCGCGTGCTCGCCCGGATCCTCGGTGTGCCGGACGAGGACACGGACCAGCTGATCGACTGGGGCGACCGGATGATCGGCAACATGGATCCCGAGTTCACCGACGCGGTCGTCGGACAGGTCGACACGAGCGCGTACCGCTTGCTGCCGTTCCGCTCGCCGGCGGCCGCGGAGCTCACCGCGTACGGGCACAGGATGGCGGGGTTCCGGCGCGACGATCCCCGGAACGACCTGGTTTCGAAGCTCGTGCATGCCGAGGTCGAAGGGCAGAAGCTGACGACGCCGGAGTTCGACAATTTCTTCTCGCTGCTGGTCGTCGCCGGGAACGAGACCACGCGGCACACGATCACCCACGGCATGCTCACGCTGATGGAGCACCGCGATGCGTGGCGACGGATGGCCGACGATCCGTCGCTGATCCCCGTAGCCGTCGAGGAGATCCTCCGGTACTCCTCGGTGACGATGAACTTCCGCCGCACCGCGACGCGCGACGTCGAGCTCGGGGGTCAGCGGATCCGCGAGGGCGACAAGGTGGTCGTGTGGTACATCTCGGCGGACCGCGACGACGAGGTCTTCGATGACCCGGACGCGTTCGACATCACGCGCGCGCCGAACCCGGAGGTCGCCTTCGGCAGCGGCGGGCCGCACTTCTGTCTGGGCGCTCCCCTCGCGCGGATGGAGATCCGGGTGATGTTCGAGGAGCTGCTGCCGCGCCTGCGCGACATCGAGCTGACGGGCCCGGTCAGCCGGCTGCGGTCGAACTTCATCAACGGCATCAAGCACATGCCGGTGCAGGTCGAAAGCGCAGCTCAGAGGCCATGAACGGGGTGCGCGCGGCGGATACGCGACGCTGACCGGCTACCCACCACGTATCGATCGGCTGCCAGGTTCCGTCGGTGTCGTCGGGTATCCTCCCGCCGTGAGCCGCCACCGAGCACGTGCGTTCTACTCAGTCAACGAAGTCTGCAGGATCCTTCGGCCTGGGATGACGCCTCGCAAGGTCCACTACTGGCTCCACACGGGCCTCTTGGGCGAACCGATCCGCCGCGAGGTCCGCGGACAACCGACGCTGCTGTCGTTCGACCAGCTGATGAAGATCGCCGTGCTTCAGCGGCTCCGGGACGACCTCTCCTTCTCACTCCAGCGCGTCCGCGCGGCACTGGCTTGGCTGCTCGACGAGCTGGTAGAAGAGGACTGGGGCGACCTTCACTTCTACCGAACGGGTACGGGCGACATCGGCGTCCGTGATCGTGTTGGTACGACGTTCGCCATAGGGGGTCAGTTCGTGTTCGCGGAAACGATCCCCCGATCCCTGACCCAGTACGTACTGTCGATCAGGGAGCAATGGGAGTCGGGCGTGGTCGCGATCAGGGGCTTCGACCTCATCGTCTCTGACGTCGACATCATGGCGGGCGCGCCGGTCATCGCCGGGACGCGGATCGAGACGAGATTCATCGCGCACATCGCCCGTGAGACCGACCTCGAGGAACTTGAGTTACTGTTCGAACACGTACCACGTGATGCGCTCGAGCAAGCTCTCGCGTTCGAAGGGATCGCGGCCTGAGACTTCTGCTCGACGAGGATCTCGACGACGCTGTTGCGGCCGCTCTCAACGCACTGAGCCGCCGACACGGGATGAGCTTCGAGTCGCTCCGGACCCTCGCTCCCGGTACCAAGGACCCGGTCATCCCCGAGTTCTGCCGAGAACACGGATTCGACGTCATCGTCACGGCGAACGTCAGCGATTTCGGCGCGCGCCTCCCCCTCTACCAAACGCTCCTGGAGAACGGCATCTCGGTCGTCGTGGTCCGGCCCGGCAGAGAGACGCTGACGCCAGAAGTGCAGCTGAGCATCTTGGCTCAGCACTCCCTCAGGATCGTGCGTCGCTTGAAGGACAAGCCGCCCACCCTTCTTCGAGTGACGCGAAGTGAAGTCAAAGAGCGCTCCCTCAAGGAACTACTCGAGGAGATCCTGGGCACTCATCGAACGCTCCCGTAAGACGACTTCCGCTGCCGGCGGCGGCTCGGGTGACGGCTACCCGTCGGCGCCCGGCGAGGGGGCACCTGGACGGGTACTCTCCGCCGAGCCATCGTGCTGCCGTCGCAGCAACCGATGCTCACGGGGCGGCTTCGAAGGCTTCGGCTCCTGGAGCTTCGTCAGATCGGACTCGACCACGTCGTAGTGCTTCGGATAGGTCGAGAGGTACGACTGGATCACGGCGGCGACCGGGAGCGCGAAGAACGCGCCGATGAACCCGCCGACCGCGCCGCCGGCCATCGCGGCGCCGAACGCGACCCCGGCATTCAGCTCCATCGTCTTCTGGCTCAGGCGCGGGCTGAGGAAGTAGTTCTCAACGGACTGGTAGACGAGGATCTCCGCGACGACGACCAACGCCGGGCCGACCCCCACGGCGGACAGCGTCACGATGACGGGCACCGTGCCGGCGATGTAGGTGCCGACGATCGGGATGAACTCGGCCACGACGCCGGCGAACAGCGAGATCGGGAGCGGGTAGGGGCAGCCGACGATCAGCAGCGTGACGAACAGCAGGCTGCCGTTGATCGCCGCGAGGAGGCCGCGCGAGTAGAGATAGCCGCCCGTCTTGCGGATCGCCTCGTTGATGGTCCAGAGCACCTTCTCCTGGCGTTCCTTCGGCATCCGTGAGAGCAACGCCCGGCGAACCTTCGGCCCGTCGGCGGCCAGGTAGAAAGTGAACAGCGCGATCGTGAAGATGCTGAACACGGTCCCGACGGCGCCGCCCGCGGCGCCCAGGATGTCGCCCGTGTGATCCTTCAGGTATGCGCTCACGTGGCCGAGCCCCGACGAGGAGCCGGCTTCGGCAGACTTCGACACGACCTCGATATGGAAATGCTCCCGCGTGAACGCGTTCAGCTCGTCGATCCAGTGCGGGACCGATCCGACGATCCCGTTCAGGCCGTTCACCAGGACGGGGACCATCAGGATGCCCAGCACGATGAAGACGGCCATCGCGCCGAAGAGGATCAACGCTGTCGCGCTGCCGCGGCGCCACCCCCGCTTCTCGTGGAACCACATGACCCCCGGCTCGAGGGCGAACGCGAACAGCTGGGCCAGTACGAGCATCTGGATGAGGTTCCGCGCCTGACGGGCGAACCACAGCAGCGCGAGGACGATGAGGATCGCGCCGATCAGCGTCCAGACGCTGCTCCGAACCGCGGCGTGGAGCCATGGAGGCGCAGAGCGCGACGGGTCCGGAGCCGCCTTCTCATCCTCCGTGCTCACCGCATGAGCCTCTCCGGCATCCGAGCTTCGTTTCGGCGAACCATCACCGCCGGCGAATCATCGCATCGGAAACGGTCTCGACGCGAGGCGGAACTTCCGGGCCAAGCGGACACGGACCTCACGGGTGCGAGATGGGGGTCTGGCGTGTGCTGTATACTGCGCTGTATGTCCGGTTCGACGCGCACGCAGATCTACCTGACCAACGAACAGCGCAAGAAGCTCGACGTACGTGGGCGTCGCGAAGACAAGACGCTCGCGCAGCTGATCCGTGAGGCCGTCGATCGATACCTGGAGAGCGAGGTCGGCGATCCGGACGAGGTCCTCGAGGCAACCTTCGGCGCGCTACCGGACCTGAAGGTCCCCGACCGCGGCGAGTGGGATCGCGGCTATGGCTGACCTCCTCGTCGACACGGACGTCTTCATCGATCATCTCCGCGGTCACAGCGCCTTCCGCGCGAGGAAGAACAGGATCTTCTACTCGGTCATCACGCGCTGCGAGCTCTTCGCCGGCAGCAGCGTCGACGAAGACGCGGTCCGCCGGCTCCTCGGCGCCTTCGCCGAGATCGGCCTCGATCGAACCGTGGCCGAGGCGGCCGGGAAGATCCGGCGGTCGGCCGGGATCCCGCTGCCCGATGCGATCGTCGCTGCGAGCGCGGTCGAGTTCGGCGTGCCGGTCGTCACCCGGAACCGGCGCCACTTCGAGCGCGTGCCGGGGCTCCGGATCAGGGCTCCTGCCTGACGCCGCGATCCCTCGTCAGCACCCCGCGCGGGCGACGACCAACTCGCACCGGTTGGCCGCCTCGACCTTCACACTGCCGGCCATGGCGAACGGCGCCATGAACGTCTCGACGGCCTGGTCGTCCGGCGCGTCGAGGATCAGCACGAGACGGTGTGCGCCGTCGACGACGCCTTCGCCGTGGATCGTGATGCCGTGCTGGGCGGCATTCGGCTCGGACAGGATCTGCAAGAGCATAGGCGCCATCTGGGCGTCGCCTGCGGGGCAGGTCTCGGCGGAGTGCTGGTGTTCGACCACGTACAGGGACATCTGGGACCTCCTTCAGGAACGGTGCGGAACGCGGTGAAGAACGATGGTGAGGACGCGGCTACCGGCGACAGCACAGGCGCGCCGGAATCATCTTCGCGACCTCGCCGAAACACCTGGTCCTGACCATGGGTCGCACATCCTACCGGGGCAGGGCGGTGCCGACCAGAGCGCGGATCCAAGCGCGATCCTCCTCCACCGCCCGGACCAGCGCCCGCAACGCGCCGCCGAAGGCCTCCTGCTCGGGGACGGGGTCCCGCGCGTCGGGGCGACCCGCGCTCACATCTCCACGCCGCGGCCGGTCCACCCATCGGCCGGGCGTTCGAACCAGACGTGCACCTGACCCGTCCCGACCGACGCCTCGTACTCGCTGAAGAGCGCACCGGGCGCCTGGCAGCGCCTCCCGCCGATCGCCGCGGACATCATCAGGTAATGGCCGAAATGTCCTTCGGGCGCGGCCCGCCTGTACTCGGGCATGCCGTCGATCACGCCTGCGTGGTCGCCGTCCTGCAGCATCTTCAGCACGCGCTGGTCCGCCTCGTAGGACGCCATGTCGTAGATGTTGTCCGGCGCGCGCTGGCTCTCGCGCTCGCGTAGTTCCCGGAACGGGAAGAACCGGTGCGTCATCCCGCCGCTGGCGAGCAACACGACGCGCCGGTCCGACGCGGAGATCGCGTTCCGTATCAGCTCGCCGAACAGCAGGAAGTCCTCGGTCGTGCAGCACTGGTTCAGCGCGACGCTGATCCACCGCGTGGCCGGGTCGCCCAGGAACGTCCAGATGTTCACCGTCCCGTAGAAGATCGGCAGGTACGGGTCGTCGCACGCGAGGATCCAGCAGTCGTCCCGGCCCTCGGCCTGCTTCGCGATCAGGTTCGCCAGTTCGGGGTCACCCGGCATGTCGAATGGGATCTGGCTCATCCCCCGCGGCAGCTCGTGCGACGTGAAGAGCCCCTTCCGCCGCTCGTGCGCGGTCACGATGTGCTCGAACGTCGATTCCCAGTGCGTGTCGAACACCACGACCGTATCCGGCTTCAGTCGGCCGATGCACTCCGACCGCATCCGGTGGAGGCCGGGGACGAGCGAGATCTCCTTCCCCTCGTTGATCTCCAGTCTGGTCTCCGACGGGAGCATGATCGTCGGGACGTGCGCGACGAGCGCCGCACCAACCACTTCGCCCATGATGGTCAATCTCCTTTACTATCCGTCCATCCGGTCGGCGCCGAGCACACGTTCTTCACGTCGGCGTAGAAGTCGAAGCGACCACTCGCCGCCCTCGCGCCCGATCCCGCTGTCGCGCGAGCCGCCGAACGGCGCTCGGAGGTCGCGGACGAAGAAGCAGTTCACCCACACCGTGCCGGCAACGAGCGCCGCGCTCACGCGTTCGGCCCTTTCGCGATCGCCCGTGTAGACGATCGCGGCCAGGCCGTAGTCGGTTCCATTCGCCAGCGCGATAGCCTCGTCCTCGTCCTCGTCGGCGAACGGCTGGACCGTCAGGACCGGGCCGAACACCTCCTGCGTCAGGATCTCCGAGCCCTCCGGTGCGTTCGCGAACAGCGTCGGGCGGTAATAGAGGCCGCCGAGGTCATCGTTCGGCCCACCGCCGAAGACCACACGGGCGCCGGTCTCGCGAGCACGGCGGACGAACCCGTCGATCCGTTCGAAGTGCTCGCGCGTGATCTGCGGGCCGATGTCGGTGGCCTCGTCGCGCGGGTCACCTTGCCGGATCCTGGCCGCGCGCTCGGTAAGGCGCTCGACGAATGTGTCGTGGATCGTCGCTTCCACCAGGAGCCGGGTTCCCGCCAGGCAGACCTGGCCCGCGTTATCGAACTGCCCGGAAGCCTGCTCGACGGCGGCGTCGAGGTCGGCGTCCGCGAACACGATCATGGGGGACTTACCGCCCAGCTCCAGCGAGACGGGCGTGAGGTTCGCTCCCGCGGCAGCGGCCACCAGCTTGCCCGTCGCCACGCTCCCCGTGAACGCGACCCGGGCGATGTCGGGGTTCGCGACCAGCGCCGCACCGGCCTCCTCGCCGATGCCCTGGACCACGTTGAACACGCCGTCGGGCAGGCCGGCCTCGTGCGCGATGTCGGCCAGGAGCGATGCCGTGAGCGGCGCCCACTCCGGCGGCTTCAGCACGACCGTGTCGCCGGCCGCCAGCGCCGGCGCGACGCGCCAAGTCGCGAGCATCAGCGGTGCGTTCCACGGCGTGATCACGACCGTGACGCCGCTGCCGCCCCAGCTGACGCGGTTCGTGTGCCCACGCGTGTCGAAGTCGTCGTGGTGCAGGTCGACCAGCTGTTCGGCGAAGAACCGGAAGTTGTGCGCGACGCGCGGCATCACGCTGCGGAGGTGCGAACGCAGGAGCGAACCGTTGTCGGTGGTCTCTACGATCGCCAGGTCCTCGACGCGCTTCTCGACACCATCGGCGACGGCCTGAAGGGCGGCCGCGCGGTCGGCGGGCGAGGTCGCGGCCCAGTCCGGGAAGGCTTCGCGCGCGGCGGCGACCGCGGCGGTCGCGTCGGCGCTGCCGCCGCGCGCGACCCGGGCGATCACCGTATCGTCGATCGGCGAGACGTCGTCGAACGTCGACCCATCGCGCGATGGCCGGCGTTCGCCGCCGATCCAGTGGTCGGTGGGGATCTCGATGCCGGCAACGCTGGTAGAGCTCGACACGGTTCGAATTCGCGCTCAGTCGCGGTAGAGGCGCCTCCCAACACCCACGACGCTAGGGACGCCAAGTGTGACCTGTCAACTGCAACGAAGGTCGGCCGGGTTGCGGAACTGCAATATCGAGTGGCCTCGAATCCTTCGAGGAGGGCGTCTTCTCTCCGTGAGCGGCAACGGAAGCTGACGCTGAGCCAATACTGGCTGTCGCCCAAAGCCGGAGTCCGTGCGCTAGCTGCAAAGTCGACCTTCTCAGCCACGAACCGCAAGGTCCGTGTCACTTGCAGCGTTGTGATTCGGCGCCCGTCAGACTGCAACTCCGGCCGCCCCGTGGGCCGGAGAGGGAAGGCCGCCATGTACGCGGCCACGAGCACCGCCCCGGTCGCTAAGAACCAGGCCATCCGGCCTCCAGCGCAGCAACCAGCCGGCGTTAGGCGGCCGGGGCAACGCGTTGGTTGAGCGGAGCGAGATGTCACGGGTTCTTCGCCCGACCGGCCGCGACCAGCACCCTCGTGGCGTTCAGCGTGAGGATTTCGTTCGGCCCGCTGCTCCCCCAGTTCACGACCTCGATGCCGCTGCCCGTCCGGCCGCGGCGCCAGTAGGTCCCGTCCACGGACCACGCGCTGTCGGGCCGGCGCTTCGACTCCACCAGGTCCAGCGCCTCCGATGCCCGCGGATCGCCGAGCAGGCCGAGCCCACCGAGCTTCAGCAACGACTGGACCACGTCGTAATGCCAATACGCCGGGTACCGGAAGCGCAGCCAGGCAGGGTTCCCGACCTTCCCGGTTCGGTGCGAGAACAGGATCCGATGCTGGAGGAACAGCTCGGCCGTCCTGCGTGCCGCCGTCAGCGCGTCCTCGTCGCCGGTCGCGCGCGAGAACTCCGTGAGCCCCCACATCGGCGGCAGGCTCTCGTTGAACGAGGAATGACGGGCGGCCGGTCGCCGGTCGCAGTTCCAGCCGCCGTCCGGCCACTGAGAGGCGATCAGGTCTTGGGCGAGCCGGCGGACGCGATCGTCGCCGGCCATGCCGAGCCTGCTGCACACGGCGACGGCGTTGCCCTCCTGGGACGCGTGGCGCCGAACGAGTCCCTTGATCGTCGGGATGGATGGGAGGTGTTCGTCCCCCAGAAGCCAGGCGAGCTCCTGTTCGGCCGCGGCCAGCCCGCGCGGATCCCCCGCGGGCAACCCCAGTTCGACGAGCGAAACCAGCCGCCAGTGCGCGCCCGTCCACTTGCGGTAGGGATGGCAGCCGAACCCGCCATCGTCCTGCTGCCCGTCGAGGAGCGCGCGCACCCGCGGCCCGTCGGGGATCCTTCGGCGGACGGAGCGAACGGCGGGCGACGTGGTGACTGACCCAGGATCTCCGTGCGGGCGACGAACTCGACCGACGGGTCGGCCGACGACACGAGCCACCGCACCTGGGGATCGGATCCGGCGGACGCGGTCATGCCTCGAACGATAGCCGGGGGCCACGAGCGGCCGGCCTGCCCCGCCCCGCTAGATTCTGCCGGGCCGATGCGAGCAGACCGCCAACCCCACGTCGCGAGCCTCCACCTGCGGTCGATCTACCGAGGCGCCGCACGCCTGTACCGGCTCGAGCCGCGGCGGGTCGCCGGAGCGTCGCTCCTGATCCTGTTCCCCGCGGTACTGATCAGCGCCGGGATCCATGCGATCCACGCCTCGGCGACCGAGGCGCTCGGCGCGAACGACCCAGTCGTCCTGCTCTCGGTGCTCCCCGCGCTCTCCGGGTTCGTCGCGATCCTCGGCCTGGTGCTCCTGGGCGGCGTGATGGACGAACTCGTCGGTGCGGGGATCCGCGGAACGCCGATGCCCGCGGTGACACAGGCGGTCAGGGCGCTCCCCCTCGGCCGGCTGGTGGCCGCTGACATCTTGGTGACGGTGCTGATCTCCGTCGCGTCGGCCGTCGGCGCGATGCCGGGCCTGATCGTCGGCGCGCTCATCGGGATCATCGGACCGGTCGTCAACATCGAGGGGCTGGGCCCGTTCCGGGCCGTCCGGCGATCGCTCCGCCTCACGTGGCCGCACGCCTGGATCACGATCGGCGCGCTCGTGCCGGTCCTGCTCGTCGAGGTCGCCGTGCACGCGGTCCTGATCACCGCATGGGACGGACTGGGCCTGCTCGGGGAGATCCTCGTCGAGGTCGTGCTGATCCTCAGCGTGGGCGCGTCCGTCGCGCTGATCGAGGTCGTGTTGGCCTACGCGCTGATGGCGCGGGACCCGGCTCGCGCGTGGCCGCCATGATCGCGCGCCCGGGATCGGCGCCCCTGTCGCCGTGACGGTGGCCGTGACGGCCCGCGTCAGTCGGCGAACGGCGCGATGATCGACGTCGTCCCGCCGTCGAGGCTGAGCGCCGAACCCGTGGCGTAGGTCCCCTCCGCAGCCAGGAACACGATCGCGTCGGCCACCTCCTCCGCACGCCCGAGCCGCCCCATCGGGATCCGCGCCTCGATCTCCCGGAACGCCCCTTCCGGATCGTCCAGCCCGGCGAGGTCGCGCCGCACCATCGGCGTATCGATCGCCCCGGGGAGCCCCGCGTTCACGCGGACGTTCGGCAGCAACTCCGCGGCGAGTGCCCGCGTCATCGCGACCAGACCACCCTTCGACGCGCAGTACGCGACGAAGGCCGCTTCCCGAGGAGCGCCGAATCGGATGCGCCGGTCACGATCGAACCGCCTCCCGCTTCGCGCATCCGCAGGCCCACCTCGCGGCACACGTAGAACGCGCCCGACAGGTTGATGTCGATCACCGACCGGCAGCGCGCGAGCGTGAGCTCGTCCAGCACCGCGAGGTTTGACACGCCCGCGCTGTGAACGAGCACGTCGATCCCGCCCATCCGGTCCCAGGCCTCGGCCACCATCGCGGTCACGGCCGCGTCGTCCGACACGTCGCACGGCAGGGTGAACGCCACCTGCCCTGATCCGCCGGGACCGCCCGCGCCCGCCGCCCGCGGGCCACCATGCCGAGCGAGTCCACGCCCTCGTGGCCGAAGGCCCGGGACGCCGCCTCGCCGATCCCGGACGATGCCCCGGTGATGAGGGCGCGCTTCCCCGCGAGCCGACCACCACCTGGGTCACCCACCTGCGACACCTCGTCACCGATGCGGGCTCGACTATCGCGCTGCCGACGCGCCGCCCGCAAGGCCGCCGGCTCGAAGCTTTGCCGTCAACCGTGACGGGGCTCCGGGTTCGCCGCGACCGCCGCCCGAGCCACCGGGTCCGCACCGACTGCCCTCCAACACCTGTTCGCGCTGTACGCGTACTGGGTCATCGTGCTCGTGCTCTTCGGCCTGCGGCTCCGCGGTCACTTCACCGATCGCCTCCTCTCCTCGACGCCGGCCGACGCGTCGTTCTTCGTCTGGTCGTTCCGGTGGTGGCCCCACGCCCTCGTGCACGGCCTCCAGCCCCTGCACACGCACGCCGTCTTCGCGCCGACCGGGTTCAACCTCGCGTGGGCGACCGCGATCCCGCTGCCCGGCGTCGTGATGGCCCCGGTGACGCTGGTCTTCGGGCCCTTCGTCGCGTTCAACATCGTCGCGTTGCTCGCTCCGACGACGGCGGCGTGGACCACCTATCTGCTCTGTTGCCGGGTGACGGATCGGGCCTAGCGTCGTTCGCCGGGGGGGGCATCTTCGGCTTCTCGACCTACGGATCGCTCGTCGTCTCCGCGGGGCATCTCAACCTCAGCCTGGCGCTCATGGTCCCCGTGTGCACCTACCTGTTCGTCCGACACCTCCACGGCTCGCTCCACGACCGGGCGTTCGTCTTGCTGATGGCCGCCACCCTGGCGGGCCAGTTCCTGGTCTCGACCGAGGTGTTCGCGACCATGACGCTGCTCGGCGCGCTCACGGTGTCCATCGGGATCGTATTCACCGGACGATCGCGGCGGACGCTGGTGCGCACGGGTGCGTTCGCCCTGGTCGCCTTCGGCGTCGCCGGCCTCGCCCTCCTGCCGTTCTTCTACGCGGCGTTCGCGAACCCGGTGCCCGCGAAGGTGTTCGTGCACGCGACGGGGGCGAACGCGCCGAACGTGAACAGGACGCTGGAGAGCTTCTTGTTCCCCGCGACGATGACGCGGTTCGGTCGCGGCGCCGTGTTCCACGCATCCATCCCAAAGAACGGCCTCTACCTGGGGATCCCGCTGCTGGCGATCCTCGCCCTCGTCACGGTCTCGCGATGGAAGAGCCCGGCGGTTCGGACGCTCGCGGTCGCGTTCGGCGCGATCTGCCTGCTGTCACTGGGCGCGTATCAGCGGTTCGGCTCCACGATCGTCGCGCTCCCCTGGTCCGCGCTCGGGCGACTGCCTTGTTGAACAGGGTCGTGGCGAGCCGTCTCATCATGTTCGGTTTCCTGATCGCGTCCGTCGCGGTGGCGTGTGGGCCGCTGGGCGGACGCATCGATGGATCCGCTGGGCGCTCGTCGCCGTGGCCGTTCTGTCGATCCTTCCGGATACGGGCGCACACATCTGGACGTCCGGGTTCTCGATCCCGGCGTTCATCCGGGCCGGCACGTTCACCAGATACCTGGAGCCCGGCGAGACGGCCGTCGTGATCGCGCCCGGCCGCCAGCAGCAGATGTACTGGCAGGCGGACGCCGACCTCTACTTCCGGCTCGCCGGGGGCTACGTGGGCGGCATCCCGCCCGACTTCGTCGACGCGCCCTTCGAGCAGCGGCTCGCCGCCGGGGACTTCGGCACGGCCGACGCCGCGCAGCTCCGGCGGTTCGTCGCCGATCACGACGTCGGCGCGGTGCTCGTTGCCCCAGGGATGACCGACGTCGAGGTTGCGCTCGAGGAACTCATGGGGCCTCCGATCCGGGCCGGTGACGTGGCT
This sequence comes from uncultured Actinomycetota bacterium, assembly GCA_963781595.1. GTDB lineage: Bacteria > Actinomycetota > UBA4738 > UBA4738 > UBA4738 > JBEDUK01. The sequence continues at coordinate 457,750 of CAWAGG010000001.1, forward strand.
CTGTTCAGGGTGCCTCCCGAGTGGTCGTCCAATGCGGCCCCGTCGGCGAGGTCGCCGTGAGCCGTGAGCCGGAGCCTGCGCCGGGTTTGGCCGGCGCATGGGTGTCACGGATCCAGCTTGATCCAGGTGGTCTTGATGTCCATGAAGTCGTTCGGGCTCGGGGCGGGGCTCTCGTATCGCCGACTCACCCCGGTCGGTCGGCGCCTCGCACCTCGTCATGCCGATCCCCATCAAGCGGCTCTGGGCGACCGACTGACGGTGGCTTCCCCAAGAACTCACCGAGATCCTCGATGGTGGACGCCTGGGCGCGATCCAGCGCCAGGACTTTGGTCCACCCCTCGGTAGCGAGCGCACCGCTGCTGGCGGCATCCAGCACCCGGCTCCACTCGGTGGCGTTCCAGCGCATAACGGGTTCCGGTGCGACGCGCCCGCGGCTCCTCTGGCCGGCGACCGCCTCCTCGGACGGCGCGTCGAGCAAGATGAGGACCGCCTTACGGCCGCGGACGCGAGCACATACCGCGATCAGTCGTCGTAGCCAGGCGTTGGATCCACGGGACTCCACGACCACCTGCGGGTCCTTCGCGATCGCCACGATGATCGCGAGGACGAAGAGCGGATAGGGGATAGGCAATCTGCGCAGCGCAGGCGAAAGCTGGCGCCGGAACCGGTCCGGGTCGAGCACGGTCCAAGGCGGCGAGCTCGCCGCGCGATCGATCAGCACGGTCTTGCCGGCGCCGGGAATCCCGATGACCAGAACGACAGCGGACTGCGTCATACCGGACTACCCCCTGACGACAGGCATCGACACGCTCGATCACCCGAAACCTACGACATCTGAGACGCAGCCGCTGCTCCCGGAGATCCTCTTGTTGGAGCCGTCAAGAAGAAGGGTGGCGGTCTCCAGCGAGGGCAACTTCCAGCTTCAGCGGATGACAGTCGCAGGTCGCCCCCACAGCGCTCGGTGCGCCACGCGTCCTAGCAAAGAGCGAGCCGAAGAAACCCCCCGGCCACGGTGGCCGGAACGAGATTCGATACCGAGCCGATGCAGCGGCGCGCGACGCCACAGGTTGTCCGAAGCCGCTAACGGCTGGCTGCGAACTCGTCGGCCTCCTTCCGCGCCAGGATCGCGTCCAGCACGCGTATTCGGCTTCCTCCAGGGCTGCGGAGGCGAAGTCGATCGCGTCATATGCGTCGCCTCGGCGAGCTCGCGTTGAACTTCGCGTCCGCGGCATCGGCCTTCACCTTCTGGGTCGCGATGTCTTGGCGGACCTTTGCGACGTGTTTCGCCCAGTCGATCGGACCTGCATCCACTTGTCTGAGGCCTTTTCCTTCGTCTCTTGGCTCTTCTTGGACAGATCCTGGGCCTTCCGACTGGCTGCTTCAGACGCCTGCTGGACGCGGGCCTGAAGCTCGCTCCTTGCCTCATCGCCACCTTCTGCGGCCTCGTCTTCGATCTTCTTTGCCTGCTCCGCCAACTTGGTCAATCGATCTGACAGCGCCATAGCCGCTCACCCTCCTGCAACAGGATCGATCGTTCGGCCGCTCCTGGACACTCCGGAACCGAACGGCACATAGGCATCACCTCCTCGTCTAGGAATCCGGGATGATCGCCGCCTTCCGACCGCCACGAGAAGAGACATCACGCAGGACGTCAGGCGAGGAAACCAGCTGCCGCCTCCTGCCGGCGTGACGGATGTTGAAGGCCAGGAAGATCTGCGAGAAGCCCTTGAACAGGGCGAAGAATCCCACCCAGAAGAGGATCAGATACGCGCGCTGGGCCAGAGCGTAGACGCGGTCGGATCCCGACACCCAGAACGCCAGCAGGATGAGCAGGATCCGACGATGAGGTTCAGCCACCAGTAGGGGTTCACCCCGTGCGAGGAGATCGCAAGGACGATCTCGAAGCTTCCGTACAGGATGAGGATGAGCCCGAGCACTGAGGCCAGGGCGAAGAACGTGTCGACCGGCTCGATGAACCCCCACAGGGCCCCCAGGAAGAAGATGACGGCCATGATCCAGTGCCAGACCCTCCAGCCCCCCGGGGTCATCAGGGCGGCGCCGACCTCGTTGATCCCGGCGAACAGGAACACCACCCCGAGCAGGACGCCCACGGCCGCCGCCGAGGTCTGGTCCAAGCGAAGCACGATCCACGCGATGAGCAGCCACGCGATCCCCGACACCAGGAACACCCACCAGTACCTGGCCGCGTCCCTCACGGCCATCCGTCCTTGTGCAAGCATCCGCCACCCCCTCTCTGCCCCAACTCTGCGACTCGTAAGCCGCGACGTTCTAGCGGGTCTGCTGTTTGAGCCACCTCTCCCCGCGCAGACTCCGGTTTCGCGATCCGCGTTGGTAGGGCCATTAGGCCGAAAGAAGGGGGGCCTTCACGCCTCGTCTTGACCCGCTTCGTGAACGCGCCGGCCGTTGGACATCTTCTGCCTGGCGAGGCACGGATGATCTGTGCGCTAGCCGTGGTTCCCGTCCTCTTGGGACGCGTGGAGGCGCACGAGCCCCCGATCGTCGGGATCGACCCAAGGTGTTCGTCGCCGTCGAGGCCTCGGGCGAAGGACCGCCGTGAGCCACCGCCACGTTCAGGGCTGACCCGGCCCGGCGCGCGAGGGATCCAGCGCGGCACCGTCCGAAGGTACGCCACGTACTCCTCGCCGAACCTGCGGCGGAGCGTTCGCTCCTCGTAGCCGGTCACGAACAGGTGGAAGCCGACGGCCAGCACGCCCGCGTACACGACGAGCGGCGACGACAGGAAGAGCCACGCCTCACCCAGGACGACCGTGAGGACCGCCACGTACATCGGGTTGCGCACCCACCGGTACGGACCGACGACGACGAAGCGGCGTGGCGCGTCCCACGGGCCCGGCGTCCCTCGTCCCACCCTCCCGAACAGCGAGACGCACCAGAGGTACAGGCCGAACCCGGCGGCGATCAGGACGACCGCGTACCACGCGCGCGGGTCGATCGTCCCGTCGGTACGAAGGAGGATCGAACGGGGGATCCAGACCGCCCCCGCACCGGGCACTACGATCGTGAACAGCACGTTCCGGATGAGCAGGCTCACCGGCGCAGCGTACGTCCCAATCGCCCTCGACCCGCTCCGGACCGTCAGCGTGACGCGCGCGCTGTCTGGGTCCTCCGTGTACCGGGCGCGCAGCGGCGCCTGGAGCTCCTTCAGGTTCACCACGTACCTCCTCAGTCGGCGAACGCCGCGATGATCGACGTCGTCCCGCCGTCCAGGCTGAGCGCCGACCCGGTCGCGTACGTCCCCTCGGCCGCCAGGAACAGGATCGCGTCGGCGACCTCGTCGGCGCGACCCAGCCGTCCCAGCGGGATCCGCGCTTCGATCTCGGCGAACGCGCCCTCCGGGTCGTCCAGCTCGGCAAGGTCCCGGCGGACCATGGGTGTGTCGATCGCGCCGGGGAGTACCGCGTTCACGCGAACGTTCGGCAGCAGCTCCGCGGCCAGCGCCCGCGTCATCGCGACCAGGCCGCCCTTCGACGCGCAGTAGGCGACGAACGCCGCTTCGCCCAGCAACGCCGAGTCCGACGCGACCGTCACGATCGAACCGCCACTCTCCGTCGCATGCATCCGCAGACCGACCTCGCGACAGACGTAGAACGCGCCCGAGAGGTTGACGTCGATCACCGAACGGAAGTGCGCGGGGGTCAGTTCGTCCAGGACGGCCAGGTTCGACACGCCGGCGCTGTGGACCAGCACGTCGATTTCGCCCACCCGTTCCCACGCCTCGGCGACCATCGCGCTCACCGCGGCGTCGTCCGAGACGTCGCACGGCAACGCGAACGCGACCTCGCCCAGCTCCGTCGCGAGTGTGTCCAGCGCCTCGGCGCGGCGCGCGACCAGGGCGAGCGACGCGACGCCCTCGCGGGCGAAGGCTCGTGCGGCGGCCTCCCCGATCCCGGACGACGCGCCCGTGATCAGCGCTCGCTTCCCCGCCAGCCGGTCCCCCATCGTCGCGGCTACGGGTCCAGCTTGATCCAGGTCGTCTTCAGGTCCATGAACTTGTCGAACGCGTGCAGGCTCTTGTCGCGCCCGAAGCCGGAGGCCTTCACGCCGCCGAACGGGACCGTGATGTCGCCCTCCTCGAAGCAGTTCACCCAGACCGTGCCGGCCCGCAACGCCCGCGCGGTCTTGTGCGCCACTGAGAGGTCGCGGGTCCAGATCGACGCGGCGAGCCCGTACATCGTGCCGTTCGCGATATCGACCGCCTCCTCCCACGAGGAGAACGTCAGCGTGGACAGCACCGGCCCGAAGATCTCCTCCTGGGCGATCCGCATGTCGGGCGTGACGCCGTCGAACACGGTGGGCTCCGCGTAGAGGCCGCCGCTCTCCTCGCGAGCGCGGCGCCCCCCGGTCACGAGCGAGGCGCCCTCGTCCTGACCCACCTGGATGTAGCCCAGCACCCGGTCCAGCTGGTTCGCGTCGACGATCGCGCCCATCTTCGTGTCGGGATCGAGCGGATCGCCCGGCTGCATCTTCGCCGCGCGTCGCAGGACCGTCTCCATCACCTCGTCGTGCACGTCGGCGTGGACGAGCAAGCGCGACGCAGCCGTGCACATCTCGCCCTGGTTGTAGAAGATGCCCCACGCGCTGACGGCCGCGGTCGTCGCCAGGTCGTACGCGTCCGGGAACACGATGTTGGCCGTCTTCCCGCCCAGCTCCAGGAAGACGCGCTTCATGTTCGACTCGGCCGCGTAGGTCATGAACATCCGGCCGACCTCCGTCGATCCCGTGAACGCGACCACGTCGATGTCCATGTGGCGACCGATCGCCTGGCCCGCGGTCGGTCCCAGGCCAGGCACGACGTTGAACACCCCGTCGGGGATCCCCGCCTCGGTCGCCAGCTCCGCGACGCGGAGGGCGGACAGCGGCGACTGCTCGGCCGGCTTGAGGATGACGCTGTTCCCGGCGGCCAGCGACGGGCCGAGCTTCCACGACGCCATGATCAGGGGGAAGTTCCAAGGGACGACGGCGCCGACGACCCCCGCGGGCTCTCGCGTCACCAGCGCGAGCGAGGAGGGGTCGACGAACGGCATCTCGTCCAGCAGCTTGTCGACGGCTTCGCCGTACCACTGGATGTTGTTCGCCGTCGCCGGCACGTCGATGTTCACCGAATCCGCGATCGGCTTGCCCATCTCCAGCGACGTCAGGAGCGCGATCTCCTCGGCGTTCGCCCGAAGCAGGTCGGCGAACCGCGTGAGGGTTCGCTTGCGCTTCGCCGGCGCTATGCCGGCCCACCGGCGGTCGTCGAACGCACGCCGGGCGGCCGCGACCGCCCGGTCGACGTCCTCCGCATCGCAGGCGGCGACCTTCGCCAGTACCCGCCCGTCGCGCGGGCTGACGGCGTCGAACGTCTCGCCCGACGCGGCGGGAACGTAGGCGCCGTCGATGAAGGCGTCGGTTCGAGGTTCGAGCCGATCGGCCGATGCGGTCCAGTGGTCGAGCGGCTTCAGGCTGGGCATGAGTCGGAGCTTACCTCCGAGCCCCGGCTCGGTGGGCGGCAGGGCGCCGTCGCCGCGATCCGCGCCCCGCCCTGACGTTGACGAGCGGGACCCCGCGGGCTAGGTTCCAGGCCCGGTCGCGCACCCGTCGCGTCCAGTCATCAGGAGATGACGGTGGAACGGCTCTCTTCACCAACGCCGACGATCAAGGACCGCTACGAGGTCGTGATCATCGGCTCGGGCTACGGTGGCGGGGCCCTCGCGTCCCGGCTCGCGCGCGCCGGCAGGCAGGTCTGCGTGCTGGAGCGCGGCCGCGAGTTCCTGCCCGGCGAGTACCCGGACACGGTCCTGGAGGCCTCGCGCGAGCTCCAGGTCGACGCGATCGACCGGCACGTGGGCTCGCGGACCGCGCTGTTCGACATCCGGCAGAACCGTGAGATGAACGTCCTGGTCGGCTGCGGCTTGGGCGGCACCTCGCTGATCAACGCGAACGTGGCGATCGAGGCCGACCCACGCGTGTTCGACGACCCGAGCTGGCCGAAGGAGCTCCGCGACGATCTCACGACGCTCGTCGAAGACGGGTACGCGAAGGCCCGGGAGATGCTCGGTTCGAACCCGATCCCGGACGCGTTCGCGAAGCGCACGACGAAGCTCCGGAGGCTGAGCGATTCGGCGAAGGCCATGGGTGCGCCGATCGTCCGACCGCGGATCAACGTGACGTTCGAAGACGGTCCGAACCATGCCGGTGTGCACCAGGCCGCCTGCACGATGTGCGGCGACTGCGTGTCCGGATGCAACTACGGGGCCAAGAACACGGTGCTGATGAACTACCTCCCCGACGCGAAGAACCACGGGGCGGAGATCTTCACGCAGGTCTCGGTCAGGTTCCTCGAGCGGCAGGACGACGGGTGGCTCGTGCACTACCAGCCGCTCGGCACGGGACGCGAGCGGTTCGACGCACCGACGCTGTTCGTCCGTGCGGACCTCGTCGTGGTCTCGGCCGGCACGCTCGGCTCGACCGAGATCCTGCTCCGTTCAGCGGCCAACGGGCTGTCGCTCTCGACGCGGCTCGGGCAGCGGTTCAGCGGTAACGGCGACGTGCTCGGGTTCAGCTACAACGGCGAGCAGGAGGTGAACGGGGTCGGTTGGGGCGCCACCCACGAGGACGACGCCGGCCCCGTCGGCCCGTGCATCACGGGCGTGATCGACCTCCGCGGCACGCCCGAGCTGGACAAGGGCATGGTGATCGAGGAGGGGTCGGTCCCCGGCGCGATCTCGAGGTTCATGCCCGAGACGTTCGCGACGATCGGCTCCGGGCTCGGCGACGACACCGACGCGGGCTTCGCAGACGAGGCCAGCGAACACGGCCGCGAGGTCGAGAGCGTCTTCCTGGGTGCGTACCGGGGCGCGATCCGCAACACGCAGACGTACCTGGTCATGACCCACGACGGCGCCGGCGGGACGCTGCAGCTCGAGGACGATCGGCTGCGCGTCAGCTGGCCCGGCGCGGGCGACCTGCCGATCTACGGGGACGTCCGGGCGAACCTGATCCGCGCCACCGAGCCGCTGGGCGGCACCTACCTGCGGAACCCGATCTCGACGAAGGTCTTCGGCAACGACCTGATCACGGTCCACCCGCTCGGGGGCTGCCCGATGGCCGGGGACGCGGCGGACGGCGTCGTGAACCACAAGGGCCAGGTGTTCGCCGGGCCCGCCGGCACCGACGTCCACGAGGGCCTGTACGTGGCCGACGGCTCGATCATGCCGAGGTCGCTCGGGGTCAACCCGCTCCTCACGATCACGGCGCTCGCCGAACGCACCGCGGCGTTGATCGCGAAGGACCGGAGCTGGACGATCGACTTCGCTGCGAAGCCGTTGGCCGCGTCGGACTCCGGGCCGCCGGCCGTCGGCATCGAGTTCACCGAGACGATGCGCGGGTTCGTATCGACCGAGGCCAACGACGACTTCGCGGCCGGAGCCGAACGCGGCGAGCGGGACGGTTCGGCGTTCGACTTCACGCTGACGATCGAGGTCGACGACCTGGATCGGTTCCTCGCGGACCCCGAGCACCTGGCGCACATGTTGGGCACCGTCCACGCGAAGGCCCTGTCCGATCAGCCGCTCACGGTCTCGGACGGCACGTTCAACCTGTTCGTGGACGATCCCGATCAGCCGGACGCGAAGCAGATGCGCTACTCGATGACGCTAACCGCCGAGGACGGGCGGTCGTGGCGTTTCGACGGGTTCAAGGCGATCCGTCACGACGAGGCGTTCGACGAATGGGCGGACACGACGACGCTGTTCATCACCCTGCGTGAGGCCACGGCTTCGGACGACGGCGCGGTGGTCGCGAAGGGGATCCTGAAGATCCGTCCCACCGATTTCCTGACGCAGCTCAGCACGATGCGTGTGACGAACGCGACCGGCGTGCGCGAGCGGCTGGAGGCGCAGGCGAAGTTCGGCCTGGCGTTCGCCGGGAACCTGTTCGAGACCTACGGGGGCGTGTTCGCCGGACCGAAGCGTTTCGACCCCGAGGCCCCGCCCCGGAAGCGCCGCCCGCTCCGGACACCGGCGCCCGAGGTGTACCCGCTGCGCGCGGAGGACGGGACCGAGCTGCGACTCACGCGTTACCGGGGCGGGCCCAAGGGCCCCGTGCTCACGCTGCACGGCGTCGGCATCTCGAGCCGGATGTTCTCGCTCGACACGATCGAGACGAACCTCGTCGAGTACCTCACGGCGCAGGGCTACGACGTATGGGGCGTGGACTGGCGGGGGAGCACGGACCTGCCCTCGTCGAGCGCCCGGTTCACCGCGGACGACGTCGCGGCGAACGACCACCCGGCCGCGGTCGCCCGCGTGCGCGAGCTCACGGGCTCCGACTCGGTCCAGGTCGTCGCGCACTGCGTCGGTTCGATCTCGTTCGCGATGGCGATGCTGAGCGGGATGCAGGGCGTCCGGTCGGCCGTGTGCGCGCAGGTCTCGACGCACCCGGTGGGATCGACCGCGAACCGCGTGAAGTCGGGGCTGCACGCGGCGGGCGCCCTGGACACGTTGGGGGTCGATTCGCTGACCGGCTACGTCGACGCGAACGCCGACTGGCAGGACCGGCTGCTCGACACGGCGCTCCGCTTCTACCCGATCGAACGCGAGGAGCGGTGCAAGAGCGCGGCGTGCCACCGGCTCACGTTCATCTACGGCATGCTCTACGAGCACGATCAACTGAACCCGCTGACGCATCAGACGCTGCACGAGCAGTTCGGGGTCGTGAACATGTCGATCCTCGACCATCTCGCGCTCATGATCCGGCGCGAACGGATCCTCTCGGCCGACGGCGAGGACCGGTACCTCACGCACCTGGACCGCATGGCGATCCCGATCGCCTTCATCCATGGGGAGGAGAACGCGACGTTCCTGCCGCGGAGCACAGAGCTCACGATCGAGGAGCTCGCAGCGGCGAACGGCGCGGGCCTGTACGAGCGGACGGTCGTGCCGAACCACGGCCACATGGACTGCCTGATCGGGACGAACGCCGCGCGCGACGTCTACCCGACGATCCTGCGGCATCTCGAACGGACGGATCCATGACGACGGGGGCGAAGGACCGACCATGCTGATCCTCCTGAGCGACCTTCACCTGACGGACGGCACCGCGGGCGTCCATCACCTCTCGGCGGACGCGTTCCGTCGTGTGTTCGAAGGCCTCGCCGACCGCGCGAAGGATGCCGGAGCCAAGGACATCAAGGTCGTGTTCCTGGGCGACATCTACGACATGATCCGCACCGAGGCCTGGTTCGGCTACGCGCCCGATGACCGGCCGTGGGGGACCCACCCGTCGGAGGAGGCCGCCCATGAGGTCTTTGAGGCCCTCGTTACGAAGAACCAGGAGCTGTTCGACCTGCTCTCGGGCTCGCTCGCCGACGCGTTCGGCTTCCCGGTCGAACCGGAGCGCGTGTTCATCCCCGGGAACCACGACCGCCTCACCGACAGGTACCCGTCGCTGCGTCGACGGGTCCGGGAGACCCTGGGGCAACCGCCCACCGACGAGCCGTTCGACCACGTTTTCATCGACCTGGACCACGGCGTGTACGGGCGCCACGGCCAGGAGTGGGATCCGTTCAACTTCGAAGGCAGCGACGCGTTCAGCAAGGCCGGATCGATCGACATCCCGTTCGACGACTACATGCTGACGCCGATCGGGGACCTGATCGCGTGCGAGTTCGCGGCGCGGCTCCCGGGCGTCGTGCGCAGCAGCGTGCCCGGCGGCCCGGACGGCCCCGACGCGACCCACCTCTACGAACGGTTCAAGGACCTGTTCGACGTCCGCCCCCTGATCGCGATGCGGGAGTGGATCACCTACCAGGCGCAGCACCAGGGCGAGACGCTCCAGAGGTACGTGAACGACGCGGTCCAGGACACGATCGAGGGGTTCCAGGAGCTCCCGTACGTCGAGGGCTGGATCGACCGGCACGACAAGCGGTGGAACCCGTTCGACCGGGCGGACAGCCTCCAGATGCTGATGTTCATCCTGAAGCGGGTCCGGTTCACCCATCTGGAGGTCTCGCTGACGCGCGCGGACCGCGCGGAGGTCTCCCACGACGCGACGTACGCGCTGAAGGCCGCCGAGGAGTTCAAGCGGATCGACGCGGACCCCGACCTCGCCGAGGGCATCCTGTACGTGATCTACGGACACACGCACCACCCCGACCAGCGCGCGATCGGTGTGGTCGGCGAGGGCGCGAAGGAACGCGAGCGCATGTACATCAACACGGGCACCTGGCGACCGGTGCACCGCCAGGACGTGAACGGCGAATCGTTCATGAGCTGGAAGAACATCACCCACACGGTCGTGCTCCGGCCCGGCGAGCGCCTGTGGGGCGATCGCGTGTCGACGTTCCCCTCGATCGAGACCTGGACCGGAACGATCAAGGACGCGTAGCACGAACGACGGCCCGGCGGGCCCCCTCTGAGCGGGTCGGTATACGATTCGCACCGTCCCACCACCCGTCGATCCACGAGAGGGGGCGGCCCGACCCATGACCGACACTCCCTACTGGAACCCGCGGCACGAGACGATGCCGCGCGAGCGACTGGAGGCCCTGCAGGTCCGCAAGCTCCGGAACCTGGTGGACACGGGCCGATACGAACGTCCCCTGGCAGGCGAAGCGGCTGCGCGACGCCGGCGTGACGCCCGATCGGTACAGACCCTGGACGACCTGCGGCGCATCCCGTTCATGACCCGGGACGAGTGGATGCAGGGTCAGCTGGAGGAGCCGCCCTTCGGCACGTGCTCGCGGCGCCGGCCGAGAAGGCCATCCGGTACCACATGACGTCCGGGCACCACGGGCAAGACGCCGATCCGCGTCCTCGATTCGATGAAGGACTGGGAGTGGATCGCCGAGATGTGGTGCTACGGCCTGTGGGGTTCGGGGTCCGACCGCCGGACACGATGTTCGTCGCGTTCGGCTACGCGACGTTCATCGGCTTCTGGGGCCTGCATTACGCCGGGCGAGAAGATGGGGTGCCTGGTCCTGCCGGGCGGCGCGATGACGCACCGACGTCCGCGTGAAGACGCTGATCGGACATGGGCGCGACCGTCGTCGCGTCGACGCCGACGTACGCGCTGCGGATGGCCCAGGAGGCGAAGGCGCTCGGGGTCGACCTGGCGGCGAGCCCGGTGGAACGGTTGATCCTCTCCGGCGAGCCGGCCGGGCTCGATCCCCGCGACCAAGCGGCTGATCGAGGAGCTGTGGGGGGCGAAGGCCGGCCGACACGGCGGGGATGACCGAGCTGGGCACGATCATGATCTTCGAGTGCGCGGAGCAGCCCGGCGGCACGCACATCATCGAGGACCACTACATCGAAGAGGTGCATCGATCCCGATCACGGACGAACCCGTCGGCTACGGCGAGTTCGGCGAGCGGGTGGTGACGTCGCTTCGGCCGCGGGTTCATCCCGGTGCTCCGGTACCGAACGCGCGACCTGGTGGTGAAGGTGCCGGGTTCGACGTGTCGGTGCGGGCGGACGTTCGACATCTACGACGGTGGGATCCGCGGGCGCGTCGACGACATGAAGCTGGTGCGCGGGACCAACGTCTACCCGCGTGCCGTCGAGGCGCTGGTCCGCGAGCACGCGGAGATCGACGAGTTCCAGATCCACCTGTACACGGCCGAGGGGATCCGCGACGAGATCGAGATCCTGGTGGAGATCCCCGATCCGAACGCCGACGCCGGCGGCGCTGCTGGCGCAGCTGGCCCAGGAGCTGGCCGACGCCCACGAGGGCCTGCGGTTCGGCGTCGCGGCAGGTCGAGAACGGCACGCTGCCGCGGTTCGAGCTGAAGGCGAAGCGGCTGATGGACGAGCGGATCGTGATCGGGACCGAAGGCGAGACGGAGGACGCCGATGGCGATGACGCAACCTCGCCGGCGACGAGCTGAACGCGGCGGAGGAGGAACTCGTCGACATGCTACCGCCATCTGAACGCGCGCGCTCGAGATGCACGGGGACGAGCTGGCGCCGTCGCCAGCTGCGCAACGGGCTGAAGGCGCTCGCGGCGCTGTGGCAGGTCATGAACGGGCTGGACATGGACCCGCGTCAGCTCTACGACGTCGGGGCGTGAGGCCCGTGACCGGCGGGAACCTCATCGTCAAGCTCGAAGCGCCGATCGCGCGCGTCACGCTGAACCGACCGGAGGTGCGCAACGCGCTCAGCCTCGAGCTGATGGACGAGGTGGTCGCCACGCTCGGGTCGATCGGCGAGGACCCGAGCATGCAGGTCGTGATCATGGACGCGACCGGGTCCGTCTTCTCGGCCGGCCACGACCTCTCGGAGATGGTCGGCAAGGATCTCGTGTTCTACGAGCGACTGTTCGACGTGTGCACCGTGATGATGGAGACGATCCACCGGATCCCGCAGCCCGTGATCGCGAAGGTCCAGGGGCTGGCGACCGCCGCCGGGTGCCAGCTGGTCGCGTCCTGTGACCTCGCGATCGCATCCGAGGACGCGCGCTTCGCCACCCCCGGCGTGAGGATCGGGCTGTTCTGTTCGACCCCGATGGTCCCGGTCTCGCGCGCGGTGGGCCGGAAGCGCGCGATGCAGATGCTCCTGACCGGGGACATGATCGACGCGCCGACGGCGGCGGCGTGGGGCCTGATCAACGACGCCGTGCCTGCGGACGAACTGGACGACGCCGTCGAGGCGCTGGCGGCGAAGATCGTGCGGTCGAGCCCGCTGACGGTCGCGATCGGGAAGCGCGCGTTCTACGCGCAGGTCGACCTGGACGAACACGGCGCGTACGAGCACACGAAGCACGTGATGGCCACGAACATGATGGCCGATGACGCGCAGGAAGGTGTCGGCGCCTTCCTGGAGAAGCGCGAACCCGAGTGGAGGGGTCGATGACGGTCTACCGGACCGAGCTCACGCCGGTCAGCTTCCTGCGACACAGCGCGCTCGTGTTCCCGGACGAGACCGCCGTCGTGCACGGCGAACGGCGTTCGACGTACCGGCAGCTGGAGGAACGTGTGGACCGCCTGGCGTCGGCGCTCCGCGCAGCGGGCATGGAGAAGCACGACCGCGTGGCGTTCCTCAGCCCGAACGCGCCCGCGCTGCTGGAGGCGCACTTCGGCGTGCCCGCAGCTGGCGGGATCCTGGTCGCGATCAACACGCGCCTCTCGGCCGAGGAGATCGCGTACATCCTCGAGCACTCGGGCTCGCGGTTCCTGTTCGTCGACGCCGAGCTCCAACCGGTGCTGGATCCGATCGATCTCTCGGCGCTGGAGGTGACGCGGATCGACGACACCGGCCTCCCCGACGACCCGTACGAGGCGTTCCTGGCGACGGGATCGCCCGAGCCGGTCGAGAGCTGGCTCGAGGACGAAGAGGAGACGATCTCGATCAACTACACCTCGGGGACGACCGGCCGGCCGAAGGGCGTGATGTACACCCACCGCGGCGCGTACCTGAACGCGCTGGGCGAGGTGATCGAGGCCGGGCTCACGCGCGATTCCGTGTACCTGTGGACGCTGCCGATGTTCCACTGCAACGGCTGGTGCTTCACGTGGGCGAACGTCGCGATCTCCGCGAAGCAGGTCTGCCTGCGCAAGGTCGAACCGGAACGGATCTGGGAGCTGTTCGAGAGCGAAGGCGTGACGCACTACAACGGCGCGCCGACCGTGCAGATCGGGATCGTGAACCACCCCAGCGCGAAGCGGTTGGAGCGGCCGATCACGGTGACGGTGGCGGGCGCGCCACCCTCGCCGACGCTCTTGGGCCGCATGCACGAGCTGAACCTCCGGCCCGTGCACGTGTACGGCCTGACCGAGACGTACGGCCCGTACACGGTCTGCGCGTGGCACCGCGCGTGGGACGACCTGCCGTCGGACGATCAGGCTCGGCTCCTCGCGCGGCAGGGCCAGGGGTACGTGACCGCCGACCGCGCGCGCGTGGTCGACGACGCCGGCGACGACGTGCCGCGCGACGCTTCGACGATGGGCGAGGTCTGCATGCGCGGGAACAACGTGATGAAGGGGTACTTCGACCAGCCGGAGGCGACCGAGACGGCGTTCGCGGGTGGATGGTTCCACTCGGGCGACATCGGCGTGATGCACCCCGACGGGTACGTCGAGCTCCGTGACCGGAAGAAGGACATCATCATCTCCGGCGGCGAGAACATCTCGACGATCGAGGTCGAACAGGCGATCCAGCGGCACCCCGCCGTCCTGGAATGCTCGGTCATCGCGATCCCGTCGGAGCGGTGGGGCGAACGCCCGAAGGCGTTCGTCACGCTGAAGCCGGACCAGACGGTGACCGAGGTCGAACTGATCGCGTTCTGCCGCGAGCACATCGCGCACTTCAAGTGCCCGGACGCGATCGAGTTCGGCGACCTGCCGAAGACGTCCACCGGCAAGGTGCAGAAGTACGTGCTCCGCGAGAAGGAGTGGGCGGGGCACGACAGGCGCATCAACTGATAGCTGCGACGAGGAGGCGAGGGGATGACCCAGCCGCTCAGCGAGGCGGGCGTTGCGTCGGTGGACGCGGCATTCGCACGCCGCATCGGACCCGCGATGGCCCTCGCCGAGCACGCGGAGGCTGTCGCCGAGGCCTGCCACGCGATGGCCCTGCGGTTCCACCGGGGCGGCAAGCTGGTCGTGTTCGGCGCCGGGGCTCCATCCACGGACGCGCAGCACATCTCCGTCGAGTTCGTCCATCCGGTGATCGTCGGGAAGCGAGCCTTCCCGGCGATCTCGCTCACGAACGACATCGCGACCGTCACCGGCGTCGCCGAGCGCTCGGGACCCGCCGAGATCTTCGCGCACCAGATCCGGTGCCTGGCAGACGAGCCGGACATCGCGTTCGGTGTCTCGGCGGACGGCGGATCGCCCGGCGTCCTTCGGGGCCTGGAGGTGGCGAGGGACAAGGGGCTGCTCACCGTCGCGCTCACCGGAGGTGACGGTGGGCCGATCGCCGCCAGCCCGGCCGTCGATCACGTGTTCGTCGTGAGATCGGAGGACCCGGCGATCGTCAAGGAGGTCCACGTCACCATCTACCACGTCCTCTGGGAGCTCGTTCACGTGTTCTTCGAACAGCCGGGCATGCTGGGACCCGAGGTGGTCCGGTGACGCCCGCCTCGATCCCGCTCGACCCCACTCCACCCCGCCCGGCGGTCCCCGGGTGCTTCGACGACGTCTGCATCACGTGCTCGGACGAAGCCGTCTCCGTTCGCGTGGTGGAGCTCCTCCCGGACGGCCTGGCGAGGGTGGACACGGGCGTGAGCGTGGAGGAGGTCAGCGTGGCGCTCGTGGAGGCGACGGTTGGCGACACCGTCCTGGTCCATGCGAAGGAAGCGATCGCGATCGTGAGGGACCCGTGAGCGAGCCGCGGGACCCGGGTGCGCCGGCCGGCCGCACGGACGACGGCCTGGGTTCGCTCTACCCGTTCCTCTACGAAGAAGGGTCGAACCTCGCGGCGGTCATGGAGGAGGTGCGCCGTTCGACGGTCGAGAAGGCGAACGAGGTGGTCAAGCTCCGGGAGCGGGTCCTCGAGCGCGACCGTGAGCGCCTGGTTTCGTGCGCGCGGGCCATGGCCGAGAGCTTCCTAGCAGGAGGGAAGCTCTTCGCGTTCGGGAACGGCGGAAGCAGCACCGACGCCCAGGACGTCGTAACGATGTTCCTGGCGCCTGGGGGCGGCTCCCGTCCGCTCCCGGCGGTGTCGCTGACGAGCGACATCGCCGTGGTGACGGCGCTGTCGAATGACATCAGTTTCGACGTCGTGTACGCGCGGCAGATCTCCGCGTTCGGCAGGAAGGGGGACATCGCGCTCGGACTGTCCACGAGCGGCAACTCGGAGAACCTGATCCGAGCGTTCGACGAAGCGTCGCGGCGGGGACTGCTCACGATCGGGCTGGCCGGATACGAGGGCGGCAGGATGGCTGAGGTCGATACGATCGACCACCTGTTCGTCGTGCCGTCCTCGTCGGTCCATCGGATCCAGGAGGCGCAGACGACGACCTATCACGTGCTGTGGGAACTCACGCACGCGGCGATGGCGGAGGCAGCGACGGGGTAAGGTGGCGACCGCCCGGCGACGCCGGGGGTGGAGGGCCGGGTGAGATGCGATCGAGCCGTTGCGTGACGGCGAGGGGGGCGTGATGCGGTTCCGCATCGCGCCGGAGCGCTCTCGCGTGGAGATCCACGGCTCCACGAACCTCCATCCCGTGCGCGCCGAGGCAGACGGTCCGCAGGGGTGGATCGACGCGGCGATCGCGGAGGGGCGCGTCGACGTCTCCTCCCAGCCGAGGGCGCATGTGGAGTTCGCCGTCGACCGCCTACGATCGGGCAACACGATGTTCGAGCGTGAGCTGCAGCGTCGGGTCGACGCGCGACGGTATCCGACGATCGTCGGCGAGCTCAGGATGACGCGCGAGACCCGCACGCCGGGGCGGTACGCGGTCGAGGGCGATCTCACCTTCCACGGTGTGACCAGGACGGTGGGCGGCGAGGTCACCGTCGCGGTCCTCGGCGATCGTGGGCTACGGGTCGAGGGCGAGCACGTGTTCGACATCCGGGACTTCGGGCTCGACCCGCCGAAGGTGCTGATGCTCAGAGCGATGCCGGAGGTCACGGCGCGGATCGCGGTCGAGGCTGACCCGGATGGGGCTGGAGACGGTCGGACATCAGGCGGCCGACGGCGCAGGAGGTCAGACCGACGCACGGGAGGAACGCCATGTGCCTAGGGATACCGGGAGAGGTGATCGAGATCCTGGACGACCGCCCGGATCTGGCCCGCGTGAATGTCAGCGGCGTGCGCCGGGCGATCAACATCGGGTTGCTGGAGAACGAACGGGTCGAGCCCGGCGACTGGGTCCTGATCCACGTCGGGTTCGCGCTCTCCAAGATCGACGAGGGCGAAGCGAACGCGGCGCTCGCGTTCCTCGAGGGCATCGGGCAGTCGTACACCGACGAGCTGAACGCGCTCGCCGAGTCCCGGATCGAATGACGGCGCCACGGGAGGTTCGATAGTGAAGTATGTTGACGAATTCCGTGACGCCGCCAAGGCGCAGGCGCTGGCCGCGAGCATCGCCGAGCTATGCGAGCCGGGACGGCGATACAAGTTCATGGAGGTGTGCGGCGGCCACACGCACACGATCTACAAGCACGGACTGGAGGACTATCTCCCCGAGAGCGTCGAGCTGGTCCACGGCCCGGGCTGTCCGGTCTGCGTGATCCCGATGGGGCGGGTGGACGACGCGATCTGGATCGCGGAGCAGCCGGACACGATCATGACGTCGTTCGGCGACATGATGCGCGTGCCGGGCGGGCGTGGTTCGTTCCTCGACTCGAAGGCGCAGGGCGCCGACATCCGGATGGTGTACTCCCCGCTCGATTCCCTGAAGATCGCGCGGGAGAACCCCGAGAAACGGGTCGTGTTCATGGCGATCGGGTTCGAGACCACGGCGCCCTCCACGGCGATGACCGTGCTGCGCGCGAAGCTGGAGGGGCTGGAGAACTTCTCGGTGTTCTGCAACCACGTCACGATCATCCCGGCGATCAAGGCGATCCTCGACTCCCCCGACATGCGCCTGGACGGCTTCATCGGCCCGGGTCACGTCTCGACGGTGATCGGCTGCCGGCCATACGGGTTCATCGCGCGGGATCACGGCAAGCCGCTGGTCTGCGCCGGGTTCGAGCCGCTGGACATCCTGACCTCGATCTACATGTTGCTCAAGCAGCTGCGAGACGGCCGCTGCGAGGTGGAGAACCAGTACACGCGCGTGGTGCCGTGGGACGGCAACCGCAAGGCGCTCGACGTTATCAACGAAGTCATGGGATTGCGCCCGTACTTCGAGTGGCGCGGCCTCGGGTTCATCTCCCACTCGGCGCTGCGAGTGCGCGATGCTTACGCCGCGTTCGACGCCGAGCTGATCTACGAGCTCCCCGGCCTGCGCATCGCCGATCCGAAAGCCTGCCAATGCGGCGAGGTCCTGAAGGGCGTCATCAAGCCGTGGGAGTGCAAGGTGTTCGGGACCGCGTGCACGCCGGAGACCCCGATCGGGACGTGCATGGTCTCGCCGGAGGGCGCCTGCGCCGCGTACTACAACTTCGGTCGGTTCACCCGTGAACGGGTCAAGGAGGCGACGCTCGCATGAAGGGCGAAGGGATGGTCTCCGAGGCCGAGCCCCGCTCCGCCGACTGGGCGGAAGAGGCGCTGCGGGAAGCGGAGGATGGGGAGCCGAGCACGCCGAGCACGCCGAGCACGCCGAGCACGCCGAGCACGCCGAGCACGCCGAGCACGCCGCGGCGGGCTCGGCGCTGCTGTCGAAGGAGGAGCAGGTCCTCGAGCGGATCGACAAGGCGAGGCGGCGCCGCGCGAAGATCAACGAGGAGCGGATCACGCTCGCCCACGGAGCCGGCGGGAAGGCGACCCACACCCTGATCGAGGCGGTGTTCCTGGAGGCCTTCCGCAACCCCCTGCTCGAGCCGCTGGAGGACGGCGCCGTCTTCCCGGTGAACGCCGAGCCCGGCGCCCCGCGGATGGCCCTGACGACGGACTCGTTCGTCGTCTCCCCACTGTTCTTCCCCGGTGGCGACATCGGCGACCTGGCGGTGAACGGGACGGTCAACGATCTGGCGGTGACCGGGGCCAGGCCCCTGTACCTGTCGGCTGGGTTCATCCTCGAGGAGGGGTTCGCCGTCGACGAGCTGCAGCGCATCGCGGCGTCCATGGCGGCGGCCGCAGCCGCCGCCGGCGTGGCGATCGTCACGGGCGACACCAAGGTCGTACAGAAGGGCAAGGCGGACGGCTGCTACATCAACACCGCCGGGGTGGGCGTCTTCGAACGTGATCTGTCCCTGGGCGCGTCGAACGCCCGACCCGGCGATGTCGTCCTCGTCTCCGGGCCGATCGGCGATCACGGCATCACGATCATGCTCGCCCGTGGAGGGCTGGACATCGAATCCGACGTGGAGTCGGACACGGCGCCGCTGCACGGGCTCGTCGCGACCCTGCTGGACGCCGCTCCCGGCGTCCGGTGCCTCCGGGACGCGACCCGGGGCGGGGTGGCGACGATCCTCAACGAGGTCGCGCGGGCGTCGAACGTCGCGCTCGTCGTCGAGGAGGATGCGCTGCCGGTCCGGCCGGAGGTGCGGGGTGCCTGCGAGATCCTCGGCATCGACCCGATGTACGTGGCCTGCGAGGGCCGGTTGGTCGCGATCGTCGCGGGCGAGGACGCCGACGCCGCCCTGGCGGCGATGCGGACGCATCCCCTCGGTGCCGGCGCCGCGATCGTCGGGCGAGTGAAAGACGACCCACCCACGCTGGTCCTGTTGAAGACCGAGTTCGGCGGGACACGGATCGTGGACATGTTGATCGGTGACCCGCTGCCGCGGATCTGCTGACGGCGGCGGTCCGAGCCGCGACTAACCTTCCTCGACCTGGGCCGGGAGTCCCGCGCCCATGTCCGCGAGCGGCAGCACCTCGAAGTGCGCGAAGTTGTAAACGGGCGACCGCGCCAGGAGCAGGTCCAGCTCCTCGTTCGATCCGACGTCGTAGATCCAGGCGCCGCCGTGGCGCCCGACCACGTGGTACCGGGCGGTGACCTTGCCCTGCGCCTCGAGCGGTTCGGCGTAATCGGGCATCTTCAGCACGGCCCGGACCATCTCGCTCGAGAGGGTGGAGATCTCGAGCCGCCACAGGACGAGGAACTTCATCGCGATCGCCTCCCTCTCGGCCCGGTCGGCCGGTACGGTGCGACCCTATCCGAGACCGCCGCCCGCTACGACGGATCGCGCGCCCGCGACGGCGGCCTGTCCGAGGCTGATCCCGCCGTCGTTCGGCGGGACGCGCGCATGGGTGAGGACGCGGAAGCCGAGATCCTCGAGCGCCGCGACCGTCGTGGTCTCGAGCAGCAGGTTCTGGAACACGCCGCCGGACAACGCGACCGTCTCGAGGCCCGTCCGATCGCGGATCGCGGCGGCGGTGGTCACGATCGCGCGCCGGACGCCGCCGTGGAACCGCGCGGCGACCAACCGAGCGGACGTGCCGGCTCCGAGGTCGGCGACGACGGCGTGGACGAGGTCCGTGCCCCGGACCTCGAGCGGTCGTCCGTGTTCGGCGAGCACGCGGACGTCGTACTCCCCTGGTTCGAACGGATCCGCGAGTTGCTCCAGTTCGATCGCGGCCTGCCCCTCGTAGTTGATCGTGTCGCGGACGCCCACCAGGGCAGCGACGGCGTCGAACAGCCGTCCGGCGCTCGACGTGAGGGGTGAGTTCAGGCCCGCGCGTCCGACGGCGATCACGTCGTCCCATCGCCCGCGGTTGCGCTCGGCCACCGCGAGGTCGCTCGGCGCGTCGGGGCCGAGCGCGGCATCGACGTACGCGGCTGCCATCCTCCACGGCTCGCGGATCGCGGCCTCGCCGCCGGGGAGCGGGATCCGTTCGAGGTGCCCCGCGCGTTCCCACCCGGCCAGGTCGGCGACGAGGAACTCTCCGCCCCAGATCGTTCCGTCGGTGCCGAAGCCGGTTCCGTCGAACGCCACACCGATCACCGGGCCCGTCTCACCGTTGTCCGCGAGACACGATGCGATGTGCGCATGATGGTGCTGCACGCCGATCAGCTCGACGCCCTCCAGGTCCATGGCGAACTTCGTCGAGAGGTACTCGGGATGGAGGTCGTGCGCGACCACCTCCGGCGTCACGTCGAAGATCCGCCGGAAGTGGGCGATCCCTTGCGTGAACGAACGCAGCGTCTCCGCGTTCTCGAGGTCGCCGATGTGATGGGATACGAATACCCTGCGGTCCTTCGCGACCGCGAACGTGTTCTTCAGCTCGGCGCCGCACGCGAGCACGGGGCGGTCGAACGTCCACGGGACGGTGATCGGTTCCGGCACGTATCCGCGGGAGCGACGGATCGGCCGCTCGCGCCCGCGCACCACGCGCAGCACGGAGTCGTCGGTCCTGATGTGGATCGGACGGTCGTGCGACAGGAACGCGTCGGCGATCCGCGCCAAGCGCTCGACCGCGTCCTCGTCCCGGTAGGCGATCGGCTCGTCCGACACGTTGCCGCTCGTGAGCACCAGCGCCCGCGCGGCGTCGTGGGCGAGCAGGTGGTGCAGCGGCGCGTACGGGAGCATCACGCCGAGGGATCGGTTCTCGGGTGCGACCGATGGTGCGACCTCGACGGTCGGATCACCTCGTCGCTCGAGCAGGACGATCGGACGACGGCGGCCGGTGAGGATCATCTCCTCGTCGGAGCTCAGACGGCACAGCGCTCGTGCCGCGCCGACGTCGGGGACCAGGAGCGCGAACGCCTTGTCCTCACGATGCTTCCTGGCCCGGAGCGCAGCGACCGCCTCCTCGGAGCTCGCGTCCGCCGCCACGTGGTAGCCACCGATGCCCTTGATCGCGACGACGGCGCCGCGGCCCAGCATCGCGACGGCAGCGACGAGCGCGTCGTCGCCGCGAGCGATCGCCCGGTCCGGCTCGGGGGCGCGCGCCAGGCGGAGGGAGGGCCCGCACGCGGGACAGCACGTCGGTTGCGCATGGAACCTCCGGTCGGCGGAGTCCTCGTACTCCTGCGCGCACGCGGCGCACATCGCGAAGCCCGCCATCGTGGTGAACGGGCGGTCGTACGGCACATCCCGGACGATCGTGAACCTCGGCCCGCAGTTCGTGCAGTTCACGAAGGGATAGCGGTACCGCCGGTCGGCCGGATCGAACAGCTCTCGCACGCAGTCGTCGCACGTCGCCGTGTCTGGCGAGATCAGCGTCTGCCGTTCGCCCCCGCGCGGGCTCTCCACGATCGTGAACGCCGCGCCGCCGGCCGGCCGCATCGCTTCGGCCTGCACGTGCTCTACGACCGCCAGCGGCGGCGCTTCGGCGGTCAACGCCTCGATGAATCGGCCGACGGCCTCGGGCGGACCTTCGACCTCCGCGAACACGCCCTGAGCGTCATTGCCGACGAACCCGGCCAGGCCGAGCGACGTCGCGAGCGAATGGACGAACGGACGGAACCCAACGCCCTGCACGATCCCCCCGACGCGGACGCGGGTGCGGACGGCCGCCTCCATCGTGCGCTTACGGGGTCGGACCTCAGGCGTCGCGGGCCGCGTGCAACACGGCGCCGGACGGCGTGGACAGCGGACCCTCGCGCGCGTCCCAGCGAACCCTGGCGAGCGCGATCGCGCCGGATCCGTTCGAGGTCGCGCTGGTGATCGAACCGGCCTCGGCGCCGTCGTTCATCAGCAGATCACCGGCCCGCACCCGACCGTCCGTGACCAGGTGCAGGATGACCCGCCGCGGATGCCCGAGGTTCTGGACCTTCGCCACGGCCTCCTGGCCCAGGTAGCAGCCCTTCTCGAACGACACGGTCCCGGCAAGGCCGGCCTCCTGCGGCAGATCGCCGGCCAGCGCGTCGAGCCCGAACCGGGGGATGCCGGCCGCGATCCGCCAGGCCTCGGCATCCGCGTACGTCGCCGGCGTCATCGCTCTCGACAGTGAGGACACGAGACGATCGCGGTCCTCCTCGAGGGCCGTGAGGTCGACGCCGGGACCGAGGCACGAGGGCGCCGTGAACGCGGTGCCGGGTGCGCTCGGCGGCGCGGAGCGGTTCGGGATCGCGAACAGGCACAGCTCGCGGGTTCGGTCGTCCAGCTCGACATCGGACGACAGGACGTAGGGTGCCAGGAGGCGATCGATCGCGTCGGGCTGCTCCGGATCCTGCAGCACCAGGACCGACCCCCCGGCGATCGCCACGGTGACGTCCGCACGGATCCCTCCCGTCGGGGACAGCAGGAGCGAACGGGTCGCCCGGTTCGGGCCGAGATGGGAGAGATCGGCCGTGAGCAGGTCGTTCAGCCACGCGATCGAGTCAGAGCCGGACACGCCGACCTTCCGCCAGGAGGTGAGATCGACGAAACCCTTCCCCGTCGCGAGCGCGTTCGCCGCATCAACCTCAGACATCAGACAAGCGTACGTCGTGGAGGCGATCGTCGGGCGGGGTCGTGTGGGTCGAGCCACCCGTCGGCAACGCGGAGGCCTGCCCTGGCACCGGCCATCCCCTCGCCGTCACGTCGCATACAGCCGCGGATCGATCGCGCAGATGTCGGCCCGGCCCGCGGCGAGGACGGTGTTCGCGTCGTCGGGTCTCGAGATGTTCCCGCCGACCATGACCGGGACGTCCGCCTCGTTGCGGATCCTGTCGGCGAACGGCACCAGGAACAGCCGTCGGTAGTCCGGTTCCCCCCGCGGCACCGTCTGTCCTGCAGCGACTTCGATCAGATCACAGCCGCGCCGCACCAGCTCCCGCGCGACGACGATCGCGTCCCCGATGTCGAACCCCCCGCGCGCCCAGTCCGCGCAGTTCAGCCGAACACCCAGCAGGCGATCCGTCGGCCACTCGCCGCGCACCCCATCGAACACCTCGAGCGGGAATCGCATCCTTGCCTCGGGCGCCCCGCCGTAGCCGTCCTGGCGCACGTTCGTGAGCGGTGAGAGGAACGACGCCAGCAGATAGCCGTGGGCCATGTCCAGGAGCAGCATCGGGGCCGCGGTCGCCTGGACCAGGGAGGCGGCGCGCCGAAACTCGTCAACCAACCTTACCAACCCGCGCCCGTCGAGCGCCAGCGGCGCCGGGCGCCACGGCGCGTACGGCAGCGGCGAGGGCGCGACCGTATCCCACGCACCGTCGCGGAGCGGCCGGTCCGAGCCCTCCAGCCGGGGACGCGAGGACCCGCGCCGGCCGGCGTGGCCGAGCACCAGCGCGACGGCGCCGCTCGCCGACGGCGCGCGCGAGGCGCCGACGACGTCCGACCACTGCTCGAGATGGCCGTCCCGCCAGAGGCCCGGCGACCCGGACGTGACCCGCCCCTCCGGCGAGACCGCGATCGGCTCGGTGAGCACGAGGCCGGCGCCCGTCGCGAGCGCGCCGGCCAGCGCGTCCCGTGTTCGCTCGGACATCGATCCGTCGACGGCGTCGTCGCTCGGCGGCATCGCGACCGCGATACGGTTCGACAGGCTCCGTTCGCCGATCGCGAACGCCGCGAGGAGCGGCGGCGGCGGGACCAGTTCGGCGCCGACCATCACGGCCTGATCGGGGGCGGAACGTGCCGACGGACGCTCCGACACGAACGCCGCGTCGACGCGCCGGACGAACCCAGGATCGCGCTTCTCCAGTTCGAGGTGCGTGATCCGGCCGCTCCGCGTCAGCAAGTTGAACGCGAACGCGAGCGGTTCGAACGACGCGTAGCGCCCCACGCTCTCGAAGTACGTCGCGCTCTCCCGCGCGGCCTCCTGGAGCCGTTCGACGGCCGGTTGCCGTTCGAGCTCGTAGTCGGTGAGCGCGCGTTCCAGATCGTCGCCGTGCAGATCCAGCGAGCCGGCCAGCGTGATCGCGTCCTCCATCGCGAGCTTCGTCCCCGAGCCGATCGTGAAATGGGCCGTCGCGCACGCGTCGCCGACGAGCACGATGTTGCCGTGGTGCCAGCTCTCGCAGCGAAGCGTGACGAACGACGTCCACAGCGAGCGGTTCGACATGAGCTTGTGGCCGGCCAGCTCCGGGGCGAACAGCTCCTCGCAGAACGCCATCGACTCCTGCTCGCTCGCGCCGGCCAGCCCGGCCCGCTCCCAGGTCGAGGTCAGCGTCTCGACGATGAACGTCGAGGTCCCCGCGTCGAACGGGTAGGCGTGCACCTGGAACATCCCGTGCGGCGTGTCGCGGAACACGAACGTGAACGCGTCGAACACGAGATCCGTGCCGTACCAGACGTACTTCGTCCGGTGGACGTCCTCGGCCGGCGAGAACCACTCCGGATGCTGCCGGCGCACGGTGGAGTTCACGCCGTCCGCTGCGACGATCAGGTCGAACGCCCCGCCCCCCGGCGGATCGAACGCGTCCAGCGACGGGACCTCGCGATGGAACTCCAGCTCGACGCCGAGCTCGCGGCAGCGGTCCTGCAGGATCATCAGCAGGCCGCGACGCGGGGTGCCCGAGAACACGTGGCCGCGCGAACGAACCGTCTCGCCCCGGTAGCGGACGTCGATCGCGCCCCAGCGCGCGAACGAATCGAGGATCCGCTGGTACGTCTCGCGGTCCGCGTCGCGCAGCGACCCCATCGTCTCGTCGCTGAACACGACACCCCAACCGAACGTCGCGTCGGGCGGGTTGCGTTCGACGACGACGACCTGCCGTGACGGATCGGACTTCTTCACCAGCAGCGCGAGGTACAGCCCGGCCGGGCCGGCCCCCAGTATGCCGATCCTCCGCGGCCCGTTCACCGGATGACGTCCGCGAGGCGATCCAGCTGATCGAGCTCGCTCACCGTCGGGAGGAGCACGAGCTCGTCGCAGCCGGCTTCTTCGTATCCGCGGACGAAGTCCGTGACCGCCGCGGGCGTCGTCAGGTTCGCCGCGGCGACCTTCTCCGCGAACGGACCGGTGAACGCGTAGTAGTCGCGGAGGTACGCGGCGCCGCGCTCGGTCAGGTCGTCGGAGCCCAGCGCGAAGTACGCCTGGCCGTAGAGCCGCGGCCGGCCGGGCCGCCCGAGGTCGACCCACGCGGAGAGCGCCTTCGCCGCGGCGCTCGCGAACGCGCGCGGCGGACCACCACCGTGCACGTAGCCGTCCGCGGTTCGGGCCATCCGCGCGAACGCACGGCCGGACAGGCCACCAACCAGGATCGCGGGCGGTGCCGTGGCGCCGGTCGCGGCCGGCACGATCGCGGCGTCCTCCCACACGTCGCGGATCGCGCCGAGGATCTCGTCGAACCGCGCGCCTCGCGTCCGTCCGTCGGCGCCGGTCGCCGCGTAGTCGTCGGCTCGCGCGCCCGTCGCCAGACCGAGGGTCAACCGCCCGGAGGACAGCGAATGCACCGTTGCAGCCTGCTTCGCCAGGAGCGCGGTGCTCCGGATCGGCGCGATCACGATCATCGTCACCAGTTCGACGCGCCGCGTCACGGCGGCCGCGGCCGCGAGGGCGGCGAAGGGGTCGAAGCTCGCGTGGACGACCCGATCGAGCGTGCCGAGGCTCGCGAACGGACCTTCGTCGGCACGGCGCGCCCACTCCAGCAGGAGCGGGCCGGTCGCGCCCGGCGTGGTCGTGGGCAGGCCGATCCCGACGCGCATGGGTGACGCGTACTCTATCCGCGCCATGGCCGAGCCCGAACGCCGACCGGCGTCGATGCACATCCAGCGGCGGATCGACTGGAGCGACACCGACGCATCCGGCGCCCACCACAACACCGCGGCCTTCCGGCTGATGGAGGCGGCGGAGACCGCGCTGGTCGACCGCCTCGGGTTCCTGGACGACGTCTACGGCCGGCACCCTCGGGCACACGTGGAGGCCGACTTCCTGCGGCCGCTGTTCTTCCGTGACCTGGTCGACGTCCGGATCCGCGTGGCCGCCGTGGGCCGAACCAGCGTGACCTACGAGGTCGCGATCGACCGCGAAGGGGAGCTCTGCGCACGCGGGAAGCTCGTCGCGGTGCTGCTCGACCGCATCGGTGGGACGCCGCAGCCGTGGCCGGACGAGATGCGGGAGCGGTTCGAGACGGGCGGCCCGCAGGCATCCGAGCTGATCGTCGTCGGCGACGGTCGATGACCGCCGGGGGAACGGCCGCCACGAGGTGGCGCGAGCAGCTCGAAGCCTGGGCGATCCCGCAACCCATCCTCGACGCCGCGCCGGAGTCGCCCTGGACGTTCCCCGTCGAGCTGTTCGCGACGCGCGCCGACGCCGCCGTCCGCGAACCGACGCCGACGAACCTCCGTGCGCTCGAGGCGCTACCGGAGGATGGCTCGGTCGTGGACGTGGGCGCCGGCGCCGGCGCTGCGTCGCTCCCGCTCGCGTCGAGGGCCGGTCGCATCACGGCGG
The DNA here is from genome assembly GCA_963781595.1 of uncultured Actinomycetota bacterium. GTDB lineage: Bacteria > Actinomycetota > UBA4738 > UBA4738 > UBA4738 > JBEDUK01. Next base: position 484,578 of record CAWAGG010000001.1, read on the forward strand.
TCGATACGAACGAGGACATGCTGTCGGCGTTCGCCGAACGCGCCGCCGGCGCCGGCGTCGCGTTCGACACCGTGCTCGGTCGATGGCCGGACGACGCGGCCGAGCGGACGCCGGTCGCCGACGTGGTGGTGTGCAACCACGTCTTCTACAACGTCCAGCGGTTGGACGTGTTCGTCGACGCGCTCACCGCGCATGCCCGGCGGCGCGTCGTGGTCGAGCTCACGCCGAGCCACCCGACGTCGGACCTGAACCCGCTGTGGCTCCGGTTCCACGGCCTCGTGCGGCCGACCGGCCCGACCGCCGACGACGCCGAGGCGGTGATCCGCGAGACGCTCGGGATCGAGCCTCGTCGCGAGGACTGGACCGCCCCGCCCGCCGGGAGCCTCCCGCGCGCGCAGATGGTGGCGTGGATCCGCCGCCGCCTCTGCCTGCCGGCGGACCGTGACGCGGACGTGGAGGCCGCGATCGCCGATCGCCTGACCGAACGCGACGGCCGCGTCACGACCGGCCCGAGGCCGGTCGTGACGCTCTGGTGGGACGGATCGGCCGCTCCATGACCGGCACGACGAACCGACGAAGGCTGGCCGGAGCCGCCCAGGCCGTCGTGGTCGCGGGCCTGGTGGCCTCGTGCACGTCGTCCGGCTCGGTCCCGCCCTCGGTCCCGAGGGTGACGTCGGCGCATGGATCCGCGCCGTCGCCGACGAACCGCAACAAGCCGTTCACACCGGTGGGCTGGGCGAACCATTGCGCTCCGGCCGGCTCGCGCCCGGACGACCCGATCCGGTACTTCGGACGACCCGGAGCGTCGCCGGTGAACGACTTCTGGGGCGCGGAGAACGCCGGGGCGTCCTCGACGTTCGACACGCTCGCCGGCGTTCGCTCCACGTGCGCGACCAGGCGGGACTCGTCGGTCTACTGGGCGCCGCAGATGGTCGCCCAGGACGGGCACGCGGTCCCCACGGACGGGTTGTTCGCCTATTACGAGCAACCACGGGACGCCGACCCCATGTCGATCCACGCGTTCCCGCCCGGCTTCGCCATGGACGGGACATCGGTCCGGTGGAGCTGCCTGTGGGGCGGCGCCCCGAAGCGACCCGAGCCGTTCGACTGCACGTCGTACGGCTCCGACCACTTCGTGGACGCGTGGGTCTACTTCCCCTCCTGCTGGAGCGGCGCCGGGAACGACGTCGTGTACCCCGTCGACCACCGATGTCCCGCGGACCACACTCAGCGGCTGCCGTACCTGTCCGTCCAGGTCTCGTGGCCAGGGATCCTCGATGGACGGAACATCGCGTTCTCGACCGGTCAACCATCCACGTTCCACGTCGGGTTCATCAACGCTTGGGAGCCCCAGGCGATGGCGAAGCTCACCCAGGCGTGCCTGAACCACAGCCAGCGTTGCGGTGCGGTGGTGAACTTCTTCCACCGCCTCGGCGCGGGCTCCCCGATCCCCGGTCCGCCGATCCCGACGCCGGCGCCATAACGGCCCGGCCTGGCGCTGGGCGGCCCCACCCGCCGCTTCACAACGTGTTCACATCCGCTCCGTAGGGTAGGGAACGCGACTTGACGCCGTGGGGCGCAGCCCCCGGTATGCGACCGACGAGGAGGGATCGAGGGATGGATGCCGCCATCGCTGGAACGCGGGAACCCGAGCCGAGGAGCGTCGCCGCGAGGGCCCTCGACGCCGTGAAGATCTACGGCCAGGGCGACGCCGCGGTTCGCGCGCTGGACGGCGTCACGGTCGACTTCCCGTCCGGCGTCTACTCCGCGGTGATGGGCCCGTCGGGTTCGGGCAAGTCGACGCTCCTGCATGTGCTGGCCGGCCTGGACAGCCTCAGCTCCGGGCAGGTCTTCATCGGCGAAACCGACCTCACGACCCTGAAGGAGAAGCAGCTGACGCTCCTTCGGCGTGACAAGGTCGGCTTCGTCTTCCAGGCGTACAACCTGATCCCGACCCTCGACGCCGAGGAGAACATCACGCTGCCGATGGACCTGGCGGGCCGCAAGCCCGACGCGTCGTGGCTGGAGACGGTCATCCAGACGACGCGCCTGCGGGACCGGCTCGACCACAAGCCGACCGAGCTCTCGGGCGGCCAGCAGCAGCGCGTCGCCGCCGCCCGGGCGCTCGCGAGCAGGCCGGAGATCGTCTTCGCCGACGAACCGACCGGCAACCTGGACTCGAGGTCGGGCGCCGAGCTGCTGGGGTTCATGCGCAAGGCCGTCGACGAGTTCGGCCAGACGATCGTCATGGTCACCCACGACCCGAACGCCGCCTCGTACGCGGACCGGGTCGTGTTCCTCTCCGACGGCCGGGCGGTCGACGAGATGGACGCGCCCTCCGCGGACCGCGTCCTGGACCGGATGAAGTCGCTCGGGAGCGCGTAGCTCGATGTGGCGCGCGACGATCAAGGGGCTCCTCGCCCATAAGGTTCGCCTGGCCCTCACGGCGCTCGCCGTCGTGCTGGGCGTCGCGTTCGTCTCGGGGACCTACATCCTCACGGACACGATGAGCAAGGCCTTCGACTCGCTGTTCCAGACGGTGAACGAGGGCGTCGCGGTCGTGGTCCAAGGCGAACAGAAGTTCGTCGGGACGGGACAGGGCGGGCTCGCCGCCGGCCCGGGCGAGCGGGTCCCGGCGTCGGTGCTCGACGGCGTGCGCACGGTACCGGGCGTGAAGGCGGCCGAGGGATCGCTGATCGGCTACGCGCAGGTCGTCGGCACGGACGGGAAGCCGGTCGGCACCGGCGGCGCCCCGACGTTCGGCGGGTCGTGGATCTCCGATCCCGCGCTGGCCGCCGCGGTCCTGCGCCAGGGGCACGCACCAGAGGGACCCGACCAGATCGCGATGGACGCGAGGACGGCGACCAAGGCGCAGGTCGGGCTCGGCGACCGGGTCGAGGTGCTCACGCAGGTCGAACCGATCCACGCGACGGTCGTCGGCATCTTCGGCTACGGCACGAACGGCCAGGACGATTCGCTCGGCGGGGCGACGTTCGTCGCGTTCGATCCCGCGACGGCGCAGGTGGTCCTCAAGGGCGGCGGGAAGTACGACTCGATCCGGGTTGCGGCGGAACCCGGCGTGGCGCCGGCGACGCTGCGCGACCGGATCCAGGCGGTCCTGCCTCCCGGGTTCCGGGCGACGACCGGACAGCAGCAGGCCGCGACCGACTCGCAGCAGATCAAGGACGCGCTGCAGTTCCTCACGATCGGGCTGCTGATCTTCGCCGGGATCTCGCTGTTCGTCGGCGCGTTCATCATCTTCAACACGTTCTCGATCCTGATCGCGCAGCGCACTCGCGAGCTGGCGCTGCTCCGCGCGCTGGGCGCGACGCCCGCGCAGGTGCGGCGCTCGGTGGTGATCGAAGCCGCGATCGTCGGGCTCGTCGCATCCGCGATCGGCGTCGTCGCCGGGTTCGGCATCGCGCTGTTCCTGCGATGGCTGCTCAAGCTGGTCGGGGCCGACCTGCCCAACACCGCGATGCAGTTCCTGCCCAGGACGATCGTCGTTGGCATGGTCGTCGGTACGCTCACGACCCTCGTCGCATCGATCGGTCCGGCCCTGCGCGCGTCGAAGGTTCCGCCGATCGCGGCGCTGCGCGACGCGGTGCCGACCGCCTCGGTGTTCTCGGTCCGGCGCACCGTCATCGGCCTGGTCGTGCTGGCCGTGGGGAGCGCGGCGCTGGCCTTCGGCCTGTTCGGCAGCCCGTCGAACGCAGCCTCCGTGGTCGGGCTCGGGGCGGCGCTGTTCTTCTTCGGCGTCGCGGTCCTGTCTCCGCTGGTCGCCCGGCCGCTCTCGCGCGCCCTCGGCGCGCCGTTCGCACGGCTCGGCGCCTCGAGCCGGCTCGGACGGGAGAACGCCTCGCGGAACCCCCGACGTACGGCCTCCACCGCGGCGGCCCTGATGATCGGCCTGGCGCTGGTCGCGTTCGTCAGCATCTTCGCCGCCTCGCTGAAGGCCTCGGCGTCGGCGACGCTCGATCGGACGCTGCGTGCCGACTACATCGTGACGAACCAGCAGTTCCAGGGGTTCAGCCCCGACGTCGCGACGCGCCTCGCGGCCGAGGGGAGCTTCAGCGCGGTCGCCGAGATCCGAGACGGGGTCTTCGGGGTGAACGGCACCGCCCAGGACATGAGCGGTGTGACCGCCGGGACGCTCGCCGACGTGATGAACCTCGAGATGACGGCGGGCCGTTCCACGAACCTCGCCGATGGCGAGCTGCTCGTCGACGAGCGGACGGCCACCGACCACGGATGGCACGTCGGCGACACGATCCCCGTGGAGTTCTCACGCACCGGCACGCAGGAGCTCCGGCTGGTCGGGATCTTCAAGGAGAACCAGCTGTTGGGGAGCTACCTCGTCTCGCTCGACACGTTCGAGCCGAACTTCGCGGTCCCGCTCCAGCTCGACACGGTCGTGCTGCTGACGACCGCGCCGGGCGTCTCGCCGGCGCAGGCGAAGTCCGCGATCGCGGCCGTGACGAAGGAGTTCCCGAACGTCCAGATCCAGGACCAGGCCCAGTACCGCGACACGTTCGCCGGGCAGGTGAACGTGCTCCTCGGGATCGTGACCGCCCTGCTGGCGCTCGCACTGATCATCGCGCTGTTCGGCATCGTGAACACCCTCGCCCTGTCCGTGTACGAGCGGACGCGCGAGATCGGGCTGCTCCGGGCGATCGGCATGTCCCGGAAGCAGACCCGTCGGATGATCCGGCTGGAGGCGGTGATCATCGCGGTGTTCGGCGCGGTGCTGGGCACCGCGGTCGGGATCTTCTTCGGGTGGGCGATGGCCCAGGCGCTGAAGGATCAGGGCTTCTCGGCGCTGGCGTTCCCGGTCGGGCAGCTGGTGCTCTACGTGGTGATCGCGGGGCTGGCCGGCGTCGTGGCCGCGATCCTGCCGGCCCGGCACGCGGCGAAGCTCGACGTCCTGCGCGCGATCACGACCGAGTGACTTCAGTGAGGTGAGCGCGCTTCGGCCTACGGGAGGCCGAACGCGTACAGGTAGCCCGCGCCGTTCCCGATGAAGATCATCCCGTAGGAGATCGCGGGCGAACCGAGCATCTGGGCGCCGGTGTCGTAGTTCCACACCATGCGGTAGACGCGGTTCTCCGGGCTCCGTCCGCGCGCTTCCTGTGCGCCGAACTTCGGGTCCTTCAGCGTCTCGCGGAGCGCGTAGATGTGGCGGTCCTTGCCGCACGCGGAGTACACGACGCCGTTCGCGACCGCAGGGGCGTTCGGCACGCCCGCGCCGCACGTGTAGCTCCACTGGGTCAGGCCGTCGATCAGGTTGTGGCCCTGGATGTCCCAGCCGTGGGTGCCCCAGTACGCGCGGCCGAGCTCCGGGTTGAGCGCCGGTGACGAGACCTCCACGTTCGTCGTCGCGCAGGCCCACTTGCGCGCGCCTGTGTCCGCGTTCAGTCCGTAGTAGCTGAAGTCGTCGGAGCCGATCACCAGGATGTCCGAGCCGTTCCACTTCGCCACGGCCGGCGAGGACTCGACCGCGCCGCCGGTCTTGAACGCCCAGAGCTTCGCGCCCGTCGACGCCTTCAGCGCATACACGTACCTGTCGCCCGACCCCACATACACCGCCACCGTCCCGTTGATCTGGGTGAACACCGCCGGCGAGGACGTGACCGGGCCGCCCGTGTCGAACGCCCAAACCTGGGAGCCGTCGGACGCCTTCAGCGCGTACAGCTTGCTGTCACGGGAGCCGACGTAGACGACCCCGTTCGAGACGTTCGGCGACGAATACACGCCACCGCCGGTCGAGTGCTTCCAGACCAGCTTGCCCGAGTTGGCGTTCACCGCGTAGACGTTCCCGTCCTCGGAACCGACGTAGACGACCCCGCCCCCGGCGGCCGGCGTCGACCTGACGGATCCGCCGGTGCCGAACCTCCACAGCTGATGGCCCGTGGTGCGGTCGAACGCGTAGAGGGAGTGGTCGTTCGAGCCGACGAACACGGTTCCCCCGACGACGACCGGAGACGACTCGATCGCGCCACCCGTCTGCGCCCGCCACTTGCGGACCACTGAGGGGACGTTCAGGTAGTCGATCGTGTGCTCGACGTAGTTCCGGCCTCCGTTCGACGGGCCGAAGTGGAACCGCGGCCAGTCGTTCGTCGTGAGCGGCTCCGCGTGTGGCGTCGCCGAACGGACCGGCACAGCGGGGGCCGTCGCGACCGAGGCGGTCGCGCCGTCGGCCGAGGGCGACCGGCTGCCGCACGGCCGGTTCTTGTTCGCGTAGGCGGCGGTCGTGGGCAGGGCCAGGGCGGTCGCTGCGATCAGGAGCGACAGCGCGGCGGCGAGCCGCGGCCCCGCGAAGCGCGTGCCGTCCCGTCGCCCTCGTCGCTCCATCGTGGTCGCCTCCAGGGTCGGCCGCCATGGCGACCGTGCCGTTCCTCCTATCTCCCTATCGGCAACGGGCAGCCCGAAGCGCAGGCGAGCGTTCGGCCTGGTCCCGACCTCGGTGGTGGCTCGGTCGAAGTGCCTAGGAGGCGCGGCGGCGGACGTAGTCCCGGACGACGAAGCGACCCAGCGCGTCGTCGTGTCCGGCGGCCTCGAACACCCGGCCGCCCGTGAGCGCGGCGAGCCGCTCCATGAACCGCGTGAGGCCCGGCGTGTCCTCCAGCATGAAGACGTTGATCGTCACGTCCTGCTTCGCCAGGCGCATCGCCTCGCGGAGCGTCGTGCGGATCGTCTCGGGCACGGGGGGCCAGTGGAACTCGGCGTACTCCCCGACCAGGTGCGCGGTCGGCTCGCCGTCGGTCACCATGATGACCTGCTTGGTCGCACGCGGGTGCTGCGCGAGCAGCCGTCCGGCCAGGTGGAACGCGTGCTGCATGTTCGTGCCGTAGACGCGCTCGAAGCCGGTCGCGGCCAGGTCCTCGGGCTGCATGCGTCGCGCGTAGTCGCTGAACCCGACCAGGTAGAGGGTGTCGTGCGGGTAGCGGCCCTCGATCAGGGCATGGAGCGCCAGCGCCATCCGCTTCGCCGGCACCCAGTGGCCACGCAGCGGCATCGAGAACGAGAGGTCCAGGAGGAGCGCCGTGGCCGCCTCCGTCCGCGATTCGGCCTCGATCAGCTCGAAGTCCTCGGCCGACAGCCGAACGCGACCTTCGTCGCTGCGCTCCCCTCGGACGACCGCGTTGAACACCGAACGCTGGACCGCGATCTGGCCCGTGTCGCCGAACCTCCACGGCCGGGTCTGGCCGGTCGGTTCGGCCTCCCCGCCCGCCTGGCGGATCTCGTGCGTCCCCTCGCGGTCGCGCCGGAGCGCTTCGAACACCCGGATCAGCGCGCGCTCGCCCATCCTCCTCGCGCCTCGGGCCGTCACCTGCAGACGCCCTCCGGCGCGAGAGATCAGGCCCGCCTGCTCCAGAGCGCGTTCGATCTCCTTCAGCCGTCGGACGTCACGGACCGCATCCTCGCCGAGCGTCCGGCGGAGCTTGTCCTCGTCGATGTCGTCGACCGACGCGCCCGCGTAGTCCCCGCGCATCGAACGATCGAGCTCCTCGTGGTCCGAGATGCGCTCCAGGGCGTCGACCGTCGCCTCCATCGGCATCGGATCGTCCCCGCCGGCCATCGCAGGGTCGTCCCAGGGCATCTGCGGGTACATGTCGGCGAGCGCGTTCGCCAGCTGCGAGACCTGGAACGACAGGTCCATGTCCTGCATGACCTGCTCGGCGAGCGCCTGGAGCTCCGCCCGTTGCTCCGGTGACATCGACGCGAGCAGCCGAGACATCGCGGCCATGCGCCGGGCCATCCCCTGCAGCAGCTCGTCGAGGGTGCGCGGTCCGTCCGGGAAGAAGTCCCCGTACGCCTGCATGAACCGCCGGAAGTCCTCCTGCGTGTGCCGGCCCTGTTCGCGGTCCTCGATCATCCGGTTCAGCTCCGCGAGCATGTCCTTGAACCGCTGGAGATCCTCCGGCGAGAGCGACCGCATCCCCTCGGCCATGTTCTTGAAGTACGACCCCAGCACCTGTTCGCGGAGCCAGGACATCAGCTCGTCGAACGCCCGCTGCGCCTCCGGGTCGATGAACCGGTAGTCCTGCAGTTCCTTGATCTGGCTCGCCGGGTCCGGTGGGAGCGAGTCCAACATCGCCTCGCGCAGGCGCGCGTCGTCCTCGGCCCGGAACGAGAGCGCGCGGCGTTCGGTCTCGAGGATCCGCTCCAGGCGCTCGCGGACCTCCTCGAGGGGCCCCTCGAGGTTCAGCCGCTCCTGCTCGCTCCGGCGCTGCTCCCGGAGCCGCCGGCGGATCGCGTCGAGCCCGCCGAAGCGCCCGCTGATCCCGCCCCGCATCAGCCGCGACATGGCGCGTTCGACGCCTTCTCCCGACAGCAGGTCCTCGGACATCGCCTCGAGGAGATCGCCGGCGGAGAGGTCGGGACCCAGCGGATCCTGCGAGCCGTCCCAGCGCGAATAGCGGGTGCGCATCGAACCAACCCTACGCGGGATCGATCGTTCGGGCGCGCTGGCCGCGGATCCGGGCGGTTGGTCGCGGCCCGGCTGCCATCTCGCACAACTTCGATGAGCCGTTCTGCCTCAAAGCCGCCGGCCCTCCGGCATACTGGGCGCCATGGCGAGCCAGGCAGGTCCACCCACCACCCCGGCGGGGGCGACCCGTTCGTCCGGCGGCAGGCGCCCGGGGCCCGGCGGGTTCGTCGTGTTCGTCGCCGTGATGGTCCTGGTGATCGGCGCCATCGTCTGGGTCCGCGGCGGCCTGTCCTCGTCCGCATCGGGGGGCGGCGCGGGATCCTCGACCTCCGCGGCGGGCGGATCGAACGGCGGCTCAGGAGGCTCGGGTGGCGGCGCCGGCTCGCCGTCGGCGTCCTCGAACGCGCCCGGCCAACCCGGAAACCCCATCAAGCACGTGATCTTCATCCTCAAGGAGAACCGCTCGTTCGATAACTACTTCGGCAAGTACCCGGGAGCCGACGGCGCGACGGTGGCCACGATGTCCGACGGGACGAAGGTGCCGCTGGCGAAGGCGCACAACGTCGTCCCCCACGACCTGTGCCACGACTTCATCTCCGGACTGAAGGCGATCGACGGCGGCAAGATGGACGGGTACGACAAGATCTGTTACGCGGACAAGGGTTCGTTCACCCAGTACTCGCGCGACCAGATGCCCTCGTACTGGAAGTACGCCGACAAGTACACGCTGGCCGACCACTTCTTCACGTCGATGTTCGGGCCGACGTTCCCCGAGCACCTGTACGCGGTCGCGGCGCAGTCGTACCAGATCGTCGGGAACAAGTCGCGCCTGGGTGGCTCGCACAGCTACTGCGACGACCCGGACGAGCTGGTCCCGCGCTTCCGCGACGGGCTCACGAAGCAGGACATCGCGAAGATCATGAACGCCGAGGTCCACATCCTCGACGACCCGAAGAACGTCTACCGGATCGCCGGGTACTGGCGGAGCATCCAGTCCTGCTTCAACATCAAGGTCCTGCCCGACGAGCTGCACTCGGCCGGCGTGTCCTGGAAGTACTACGAGACGCCCGACCACTGGATGAACGCCCTGCAGGCGATCCGGCACATCTGGTTCGGCCCGCTCCGCAAGGAGGTCCAGTCGCAGGACAACTTCCTGACCGACCTCAAGAATGGAACGCTGCCGTCCGCGGTCTGGCTCATCCCGCCCGAGCCGTACAACGAGCATCCCGGTGGCCCGAGCCTCTGCGCAGGCGAGAACTGGACCGTCCAGCAGATCAACGCGGTGATGAACAGCAAGTACTGGAAGGACACCGCGATCGTGGTTGCCTGGGACGACTTCGGCGGCTTCTACGACCACGTCGCGCCGCCGCGTCCGGACATCATGGGCATGGGCCCGCGGACACCGGCGCTGATCATCTCGCCGTGGACGAAGCACGGGGACAACCCGCTCGGGGGGTCGATCGACCACACGACGTACGAGTTCTCCTCGGTCCTGCGCCTGATGGAGCTCGCCTTCCATATCCCGGCGATGACGGACCGGGACGCGAAGTCGAACCCGCTCCTCGGCGCGATGGACTACACGCAGACGCCGGACTTCGAGGCGAGCAAGCTCGTCCTGCCGATGAACGACTGCAGCGGCCTCTACTGACCCGGGCGGGTCACAGGCCGGTCAGCGAGACCACCTGGCTCGTGTTGCACGTCCCGTCGTAGAGGACGTCCTGCGAGCCGCCCTCCGCCTTGATGCCGACGATGTGGCTCGAATCCCGGCTGACGAGGGGGTCGTGGCCGGTGATCGTCATCGAAAGCGTGCAGACGAGCCGGTAGCCGTACTTGCTCTTCGGCTGGTCGGCCCGCAGGAGCACGGTCGTGCCCTCGAAGGCGGATCCCACGTGGCTCCACGGCAGCGGCGCCTCGATCCGCGCGATGTGGTGCTTGTTGCCGTACCGGACCGTGACGCTCGCGGCGTCGCCGGTGACCCGGTAGGTGACGGTCGCGCGCTGTGCGCTCGACGCCGGCGGCGGGGCCGACCCCCCGGGGCCGGTGCAGGCGACGGCGCCCACCAGGAGCAGCACCACGACCAGGGCCGCCGCGGGGATCCGAGGACGCCGGTCGCTCCGGTGCGCCATCCAGGCGGAGCCTCTTACGCGTTCCCGAGGCCAGTCATCAGTGCCCGCAGCGTCAATCCGAACACGAAGAACGATGCGACGGCGAACACCTTCCAGCGCTCCCGTTCGTCGTCCATCCCGCGTGCGAGGACGTGCGCGACGACCAGCACGATCAACGGGAACAGCGCGCCGTAGAAGGGGTGCAGGAACTGCGGCAGCGGGTTCGCGGTCCACAGGATCAGCCCCAGGACGACCTGCAGGACCAGCACTCCCTGCAGCACGCCGAGGAGCCGCCAGAACCACAGGTTGGGTTCGCGCTTCATCAGCCAGGAGATCGCTCCCCACACGGTGAGGACGAACCAGCCCCCGACGATGACGAACCCGATGGCCTCGTGGACGTGTGACATCTGCGGCGCACCAGCGTATCGGACACCGCTCGGGCCACGGGCCGAACCGATCCTCGGCGGCCCGTGCTGACGACCTCCTGAGGCGAGGACCCCCGATCAGCCGTCGCGCTCCGGGGATTCGTACCGGAACGCGCCGATCCTCCCCGCGGAGTCCTTGTTCAGCCGGCGCGACAGGTGCAACCCCTCGAGCGCGAGCTCCAGGGCGCTGGCCGCGACCCCCGGGGACTCCTCCTCGATCCCCAGGCGACCGAGCAGTTTCCCGAGCCCCGGCACGTCTCCGAACTGCGCGAGGAACGCCTGCGCGGTCATCAGGTCCGACGTCTCCGCCGCGAACCCAGCCTCGTCGAACCGTCCGAGGATCGACGCGAAGTCGAACCCCGACAGGCGCCGGCGGAAGACCTCCAGGAGCGCCCCGCGCTGGGCCCGCAACAGGATCTCCTCCTCGCGGCCCTCCTCGATCGCGTCGAACTCGACCCGCCCGAGGGACCCGGCCAGCACGGCGGGAAGGTCCACGATCCGCGGCACCGCCTCGGCCTCGCCGGTCCGCGCGGCACGCCGCACGGCGGCCGCGACCAGCGTCTCGAGGTTCCCGATCGAATACCGGACCGAGACGCCGCTGCGGTGGTTGACCTGCGGCGAGCGCCGGAGCTCGGCCGTGAGCGCCGCCAGGATCTCCTTCATGAACGCGGGAACCCGCACGGGGATCTGGCGGTCGGGCACCTCGGCGGGGCGGCGCGCCTCCTGCTCCATGATCCGAACCTCGTCGCCGAGCGTCTCCGGATAGTGGGTCCGGACCTGCGTGCCGAACCGATCCTTCAGCGGCGACACGATGCGTCCGCGATGCGTGTAGTCCTCGGGGTTCGCGGTGGCGACGAGCAACAGGTCGAGCGGGAGCCGAACCTGGTAGCCGCGGATCTGAACGTCGCGTTCCTCCAGGATGTTGAACAGCGCCACCTGGATCCGCTCGGGGAGGTCGGGCAGCTCGTTGATCGCGACGATCCCGCGATGGGTCCGGGGGATCAGTCCGTAGTGGATCGTCAGCTCGTCGGACAGGTAGCGCCCCTCGGCGACGCGGATCGGATCGACGTCGCCGACCAGGTCGGCCACGCTCGCGTCGGGCGTCGCCAGCTTCTCGGCGTATCGCCGGTCGCGCGGGAGCCAGGCGATCGGCGTCGCATCGCCTTCGCCGGCCACGAGCACCCGGCACGAGGCGCAGATCGGCCGGTAGGGATGGTCGTTGACCTCGCAGCCGGCGATCGCGGGCGTCGAATCGTCAAGCAGGTTGACCATCGCGCGGATCAGGCGGGTCTTCGCCTGCCCGCGTTCGCCGAGCAGGATCAGGTCGTGACCGGCGAGGATCCCGCGCTCCAGCGTCGGGATGACGGAATCCTCGTAGCCGACGATCGTGGGGAACAGCTGTTCGCCGCGGCTCATGCCGGCGAGGAGGTTCTCCCGCAGCTCCTCCTTCAGGGGCCGGTCGCGGTGACCGGAGGCCCGCAGCTCGCCGAGCGTGGTGGGGCGTCGTGTCGTGTCGGATGCGTCCATGACGCCAAGGCTAGCCGGCTTCCTTCGGAACGGGTGCCGGGGCCGCTCTCATCTCCCGCTCAGGTCACTGTCGTATCCGTATCCGGCCCCGGGTGGTTCGATCCGCGTTTGCACCGCACGCGCCCCGCGGCCAATGATGGGCGAATCCTGAACCGCGAATCAGGGTTCCGGAACGGGCTGCGGGGAGGGTAGGCTTCGCCAGCCGTCCGATGCCCGGGGACGAGCACCGAGAGAGGGAGCATCCGAGGGAATGTGGTCGCAGCCTTTGCTGTACGAGCGGCTGACGTGGCCCGAGGTCCGGCGCGCTGCCGCCGAGGACCGCGTCGCCGTGATCCCGGTCGCCACGCTCGAGGACCACGGCCCCCACCTGCCGATCGACACGGACCTGCGGATCACCTCCGAGATCTGCCGCCGCGCCGCGGAGGCGGCGGCCGACGACGCCGTCCTGCTCCCGGCGATCCCCCACGGCTACGACCCGCACCACATGGACTTCCCCGGTCCGATCACGATCGGCTGGGACACGTTCACGAGGTACTGCACCGACGTCGGCACGTCGCTGGCCCATCACGGGTTCCACCGGATGCTGTTCCTGAACGGGCACGGTTCGAACCAGAACCTCGTCGAGATGGCCGCCCGGCTGACGATGGTCGAACATCCCGAGGTCCTGGCGGCCGCGTCGTTCTACCTGTCGTCGCCGGAGGGGATGGCCGTGATCGCCGAGGTCCGGGACTCCGAACGCGGCGGCCTGGCCCACGCCTGCGAGCTGGAGACGTCCCTCTACCTCGCGATCGATCCGGATGCCGTCGACATGTCGAAGGCGGTCGACGAGCAGAGCTACCCGGAGACCGAACACGCCTGGATGGACTGGTCCGACGGCTCGCTGAAGTGCATGCCGTGGTGGTCGTCGTTCAGCCGCACGGGCGTCCACGGGTCGGCCGACGTTGGCGACGGCGGAGAAGGGCAAGTCGCTCCTGGACGCCGCCGTCGAGGAGTGCGTCCAGTACGTGCGCGAGATGAAGGCGATGCCGCTCCCGGAGCGCGAGCCGCCGCGGGAGACGCCGTGACCCGCGCCGACATCTTCGGCCGTCCGCTGCGCGCCGGCGGCTGCATCGGCGTTCCGGCCCCGGCCAGCGCCTACTTCAACCGCTCCGACGTACTCCGAGGTGTCGAGTGGTGGGAGGCGAGGGGCTACCGCGTGAAGCTCGCCGACGGCATCTTCGACCGGGACGACTACGTCGCCGGTCGACGCGAAAGCCCGGGCTCGCGACCTGATGGCGATGTTCGCCGACCCCGAGGTCGACGTGGTCCAGTGCCTGCAGGGCGGGTTCGGTTCGGCGCAGCTGATCCCCCACCTCGACTTCGACTGATCGCCGCGCAACCCGAAGGCGCTCGTCGGCTTCTCGCGACATCACCGCGCTGCACATGGCGCTGCGCCAGCGCGCGGGGCTCGCCACGTTCTACGGGCCACGGGCTCATGGGCGTCGGGGACCCCGAGACGAGCGCGTTCAGCACGGACCGGCTCCTGCAGGTGCTGACCGGCGACGGCGGACCGGCGAGGTGCCGACGGACCCCGACGACCCGTACGTCGCGGTCGATCCGCGGCGGAAGGTCACGGCGCCGCTGGTCGGCGGCTGCCTCTGGCTGCTGGTCCAGACGATGGGCACGCCGTGGGAGATCGAGCTCGACGGTTGCATCTTCTTCTTCGAGGACTGGCGACTGCCCGCCGTGGTACATCGACGGGTTCCTGGTCCAGCTCGCCCACGCCGGGAAGCTCGACGGCGTCGTCGGCGTCGTCGTGGGCGACATGGAGAAGTGCGACTGGCGCGAGGAACGTCCCGAGTGGCCGCGGACGAAGTCGCATGGAGGACGTGCTGGAGGAGCGGCTCGAGCCGCTGGGCGTGCCGGTCCTGTACAAGCTGCCGCTCGGCCACGGGAAGCACCTCGCGACCCTCCCGCTCGGGGTGACCGCGACGCTCGACGCGGACGCGCGGACGCTTGCGATCGATGGGCCGGCGCTCGCCCGGCCGGAGCGGTCGGATGGGAACGTGGATTGACGGAGGACGGCATGGACAGAGGATGGAGGGTGCGATGAGGTTCCGGACGGATCCGGCTCTGTATGACGGCGCTGGCGGTGTTGAGCATGACGGCCGCCGCATGCGGCGGCGGCGGCGAAGCGGAGGGACGCAGTCATCCGGGACGAGCGGCGGGCCGGAGCAGGGCGGCATCCTGCGGATCGGGACGATCAACTACATCGACTCGCTCAACCCGTTCAACTACATCGAGACGCACGGGCTACCAGGCCATGATCATGATCTATCCCCAGCTCGTGCAGTACGCGTACGGGCCGGACGGGTACGAGATCGAGGGCGACTGGGCGAAGTCCTGGACGACCTCCGCGGACGGCAAGGACTGGACGTTCCACCTCATGGCCGGACGGCAAGTGGTCGGACGGCCAGCCGCTGACCGCGAGCGACGCCGCCTGGACGATCAACACGACGTCAAGTACGCGAACGGGCCGACGGCCGGTGGCCGCGGCCGCGTTGGCCAACGTGGAGAGCGCCGAGGCGACCGACGACACGACGCTCGTCATCCACTACGACGCCCCGGTCGGCAACGTCCTGGCGCAGCTCGAGCAGTTCTTCGTCCTCCCGCAGCACGTCTGGGAGCCGCTGGTCGGCATCGAACGGCAAGGGCCTCAAGACCTACCGCCCCGAGCAGCACCTGCCGATGGTCGCCGGCGGCGCGTACACCGATCAAGTCGTACGAGAAGAAGGGCACGACGGTGTTCATCCCGAACCCGGGCTACTACGGGACGCCGTCGAACGCCGAGGCCGTCGCGCTCACCTACTACACGAACGCCGACTCGATGATCGCCGACCTCAAGGGGGGCCAGCTCGACTGGGTCGACCAGGTCCCGTTCAACGCCGTCGACGTCGTGAAGAAGGACGCCGGCGTCGTCGTCGACAAGGTGCCGGGCTCGGAGACCACCAACATCACCTGGAACTCGAACCCGCGCAAGCCGAAGAACCGCGAGCTGCTCGACCCGCAGGTCAAGAAGGCGCTCTCGATGTGCGTCGACCGCCAGCAGATCATCGAGGTCGTCTTCAGCGGCTACGCGGACACGGTCGAGAGCCTCGTCGGCCACATCTCGCCGCTCGAGAACCCGAATCTCGGGCCGCTCGAGTACGACTGCGACGCCGGGCAACCAGATGCTCGACCAGCTCGGCTACACGAAGGGCTCCGGACGGCATCCGCGTCGCCCCGGCGACGACCGGGCGAGTACGCCCAGCCGGCGCATCCGATGAAGTACGAGATCGTCACCCCGACCTCGACGGACTTCAACGTCGACCGCGAGTTCGAGATCGTGAAGGAGGGCTTCGCGCGAAGCCGGCGTCGAGGTGACGCAGAAGGTCGGCGGCGACTCGACCGCCACCTACGCGATCGAGACCGACGACAACTGCGACGCGGCGACCTCCACCGGCTACACGACGTTCGACATCGCGATGTGGGACTGGGCCGGCTACATCGACCCGGACTTCATGCTCTCGGTGGTGACGAAGGGCCAGTGGTGCTCGTGGAGCGACACGGGCTGGGACAACCCCGCCTACGACAAGCTCTACGCGCAGCAGGGGCACCGCGGTCGACCCGGAGCAGCGCAAGCAGATCGTCTAGCGAGATGCAGCAGATGATCTACGACAACTTCGTCTACACACAGCTGGTCGAACGAGGAGTACATCGACGCGCACGCCAAGACGTGGACCGGGATCGAGGCGAACCTGAACGCCTACTCGAAGAAGTACTACACGGCGCCCTACCAGACCGGGTAGCGGAACCCGACGACGCCAGGAGGCCGGGACGCGATGGGGTCGGCTGACTACATCGTCAAGCGGGTCCTGTTCGCCTTCGTGACGATCTTCGTCGCGATCACGCTGAACTTCGTCCTGTTCCGCGCCGTGCCGGGCGACGCGGTCTCGGCGCTGCGCTGCCGGCAGTGCACGGCGCGCGTTCAAGGAGATCCAGCGGAAGGAGCTGGGGCTCGACAAGCCGCTCATACAGCAGTACTGGCTCTACCTCGTGAACCTCTCCCATGGCGACATGGGTCGCTCCCTGCGTTCGGAGCAGCCGGTCGTTGGGCGAACTCTGGGAACCGATCAGGAACACGATGCCCGATGATCGCGCTGGGCACGCTGTTCTCGATCGTCTTCGGGACCATCACGGGCGTGCTGTCGGCGTGGAGGCGGGACACCGCGCTGGACAAGACCGGGCTGTACACGGCGCTCGGCTTCTACTCGATGCCGACGCAGTGGCTCGGTCTCCTGATGGTCCTGTTCGTGGCCGGGTGGCTCGGCCTGCCGACCTCCGGCATCCGCGACCCGACGCTGGGGATCCTGAGCGAGCCGTCGTGCACCACGGTCGCCGTCGACCGGCTCAAGCACATGATCCTGCCGGCCCTCACGCTCGGGCTGGTGCTGTACGGCGACTACGCGCTGATCATGCGCTCGGCGATGCTCGAGACGCTCGGCGAGGACTACGTGCTGACCGCCCGGGCGAAGGGGCTGAGGAACTTCGGCATCGTCCGCAAGCACGGGTTCCGCAACGCGCTGCTGCCGATCGTCACCCTGATCGCGCTGTCGCTCGGGTTCATCATCGGCGGGGCGATCACGATCGAGTACGTGTTCTCGTACCCGGGGATCGGACTGGCGACGGTCGAGGCGATCGACCAGCGCGACTGGCCGCTGCTGCAGGCGATCTTCCTGCTGCTGACGCTTCTCGGTGATCTTCTTCAACCTCATCGCGGACCTGCTCTACGTGAAGCTCGACCCGCGGGTGGTGGAAGCATGAGCGTCACGCCGCCGACCACCCTCGACAGGAGGCCGCCGCCCGGCGACAAGGGCGTGCCCGAGCGCCCGCGCCTGGCGTTCCTGCGCTCGTCGGTGTTCCGCAAGCCCGCGACGCTCGTCGGCCTCGCGATCATCCTGCTCTTCGTCCTGATCGCGATCTTCGCGCCGCAGCTCGAGCCGTACAACCCGAGGTCGAAGACCGGCGCCGTCTACGCGCCACCGTCCTCGGCCCACTGGCTGGGCACCGACGACGCCGGGGCCGACATGCTCTCGCTGGTGATCGCCGGCGCGCGCGTCTCGCTGATCGTCGGCTTCGCGGCGGCGTTCGTCGCGATGGTGATCGGGGGGGCCGTCGGGCTGTTCTCCGGCTTCTTCGGCGGCAAGACCGACCAGGTCCTGATGCGGATCACCGACTACGTCCTGGTGATCCCCGACATCCCGCTGATGATCATCATCGCGGCGCTCTTCGGGCGCAGCTGCGGAACATCATCATCATCATCGGGATCATCTACTGGACCAGCACCGCCCGGCTGGTCCGCGCGCAGGTGAAGAGCGTCCGGGAGCGGACGTACGTCAAGCGCGTCCGGGCGCTCGGCGCGGGCAACTGGCGGCTCATGCGCAAGCACGTGCTGCCCCAGGTGGCGCCACTGCTGATCGCGAACACCGTCCTGATGGTCGCCCTGGCGATCTTCGCGGAGACCTACATCACGTTCCTCGGCCTCGGCGATCCCGGCCTGATCTCCTGGGGCAAGCTGATCGAGAACGCGTTCAAGGGCGACGCCGTGCTGAACAACGCCTGGTGGGCGATCGTCCCGCCCGGCGTGTGCGTGACGCTCGTGATCCTCGCTTGCACGATGATCGGGCAGGCGATGGAGGATGCCCTCAACCCGCGCCTGCGGGTCGGGCACCTCTCCGTCCGCCGGTTCCGCGCTCCGGCCGCTCCACGGCAACCTGGACGCCGAGTGAGCGCGCCGGTCCTGCAGGTCGAAGACCTCCACGTGTGGTTCGACCTGGAGGGCGGGCGCGAGCTCCACGCGGTGCAGGGGGTCGGGTTCGAACTCGGCAGCGGCGATCGGCTGGGGCTCGTCGGAGAGTCCGGATGCGGGAAGACCACGGCGATCCTCGCCCTGATGGGGCTGCTGCCGCCGTCGGCGAGCGTCTCGGGCAGCGTGCTGCTCGAGGGCGAGGACATCCTCGCGGGGGGCGAGGACACGATGCGGCCCCATCGGTGGCGCGACATCGCGATGGTGTTCCAGGGTGCGATGAACGCGTTCAACCCGGTCCGGCGCGTGGGCGACCAGATCGCCGAGCCGATGGAGCTCTACCAGATCGCCGAGGGCAAGGCCGCGCGCGGCGCGGCGGGCCGCTTGCTCGAGCTCGTGGGCATCCCGGCCTCGCAGGGCGACCGCTACCCGCACGAGTTCTCGGGCGGGATGCGCCAGCGCGCGGCCATCGCGATGGCGCTGGCCTGCAGCCCGAAGGTGCTGCTGGCCGACGAGCCGACGACCGCGCTCGACGTGATGATCCAGGCGCAGGTGCTCGAGCTGCTCGTCTCGCTGACGGACGAACTCGGGCTCGCGCTGGTCCTGGTGACCCACGACCTGCCGGTTGTCGCCCAGGTCTGCGATCGGGCCGCGGTCATGTACGCGGGGAAGATCGCCGAGTCCGGCCCGATGGAGAGCCTCTACCACGACCCGCGCCACCCGTACACACGCCTGCTCTTCGCCGCCACGCCCGACCTGAGCGGCCTGGGCCAGGTGACCTCGATCCCCGGTGCGCCTCCACGGCTGGACCGCGAGATCGCCGGGTGCTCGTTCGCTCCGCGGTGCGACGTCGCGTTCGGTCCATGCGCCACCGTGATGCCCCAGAGCCTGGACGTGGGACCGGCGCACGCCGCGGCGTGCCACTGGAACGACCCGTCGATGCGGAGCGCCTCGTGAGCGCGGGGCTGGCCGACCGCACCGGGCCATCGGGGAACGCCGCCACCGCTGAGGGTCCGCTCCTGGAGGTCGAGGACCTGGTCGTTCAGTACCCGATCGCCCGCGGGATCGCCGGGGCGATCACGCGCCAGCCGAAGCTCGTCGCCCACGCCGTGGAGGGCGTCTCGTTCTCCGTGTCCGAGGGCGAGCTGCTGGCCCTGGTCGGCGAGTCGGGGTGCGGCAAGACGACGACCGCGCAGGCCGCGATGCGACTCGTGGAGCCCGTCTCCGGAACGATCCGGTTCAAGGGTCAGGACATCACGAAGCTGTCGAACAAGGACATGCAGCCCCTGCGGCGCCGGATGCAGGTCATCTACCAGGACCCGTACGACTCGCTGGACCCGCGGTTCCGCGTGAAGGACGCCGTGGCGGAGGCGCTCCAGGTTCACGACCTCGGCACGAAGGCCGATCGTCACGAACGCACGGTCCACGCGCTGGAGCGCGCCGGCCTGGCGCCTGCGGACCTCTACCTCAACCGCTTCCCGCACGAGCTGTCCGGAGGCCAACGGCAACGCGTGGCGATCGCGGCGGCGCTCGCGTTGGAGCCGGAGCTGCTGGTGGCCGACGAGCCCGTCTCGATGCTCGACGTCTCGGTCCGCGCCGGGATCCTGTCGCTCCTGGACGGGCTGCGCGAGACGGGCGTGGGCATCCTGATGATCACCCACGACCTCTCGACAGCGGCCCGCTACGCAGACCGGATCGCCGTGATGTACCTCGGCAGGGTCGTCGAGCAGGGCCCCGCGCGGGAGATCGTCGGCGATCCGAAGCACCCCTACACGAAGGCGTTGATCTCGGTCGTGCCGAAGCGCGACCCGAGGGACCGCACCACGCCGCAGATCCTCCAGGGCGAGACGCCGAACGCCGTCCAGATCCCGAGCGGCTGCCGCTTCCACCCTCGATGCCCGATCGCCGAGGAGCGCTGCGCGAGGGAGGACCCGGCCCTGCATCCCCCCGTCGGGGCGGCCGAGGGCCACGAGGCCGCCTGCCTCCTCGTCTGAGGGGGTCGGCCGAAAGGCCGCATCAAGCGTGTCGACCTTCACGCCGATGGTGTGACCAGCGACACGGGAACGGGCGTCGCAGGCAGCTACCGTCGAAGGCGACGGTCGCGGAGGAGCGGAAGGAGGACGAGCGATGCAGCGGATCAAGGTGCAGAGGAAGATCCGGAGTCTCAGGTTCGACCCGTCCCCCGTGCAGCCGCTCGATCCGCGTGACCCCGAGGTGCTGCGCGTGAAGGAAGCGATGCGGCGTCATCCGAGCAACGCGAACCGCGGTCCCCGGGCGGTTCGCTGACGCCGTCCGACCCGCCGCGCGTCGCCCCGATCACGCGAACGCTGGGTCCGCGAAGACCGTCTCGCCCTCCACGATCGTGAGCACGACCCTCGCGTCGCCGATCGGGCCGGCGTCGGGCGCGAAGGGATCCCGGTCGATCACCGCCAGATCCGCGAGCTTCCCCACGGCGATCGATCCGGTCAGCTCCTCGAGCCCGTTGACGTAGGCGGAGCCCATCGTGAACGCGTCGAGCGCGGTCGCCAGATCGACCCGCTCGTCCGGAGGCAGCGGCGGCGCCTCGCGCGTCTCCGGCGCGATCCGGTTCACGGCCACCTCCATCTCCAGGAGCGGGTTCGGCGTCGACACCGGCCAGTCGCTGCCGAACGCCAGCGTCGCCCCCGCTCGGCGGAGGCTCCCGAACGGGTACTGCCACGCCGCGGCGTCACCGACGAACGGCAAGGTCAGGTCGTCCATCTGTGGCTCGTGACACGCCCAGAGGGGCTGGCCGTTCGCCACGACCCTGAGCTCGCGGAACCGCGGCACGTCGTCCGGGTGCACGAACTGGATGTGGGCGATATGGTGCCGCGCGTCCCGCGGGCCGTTCGCCGCGCGGGCGGCCTCGAAGGCGTCGAGGGCCTCGCGAACGGCCCGGTCGCCGATCGCGTGGAAATGCACCTGGAAGCCTTCGGCGTCGAGCCTCGTGACCGCCGCGTTCAGCAGGGAGGGTTCGACCATGCTGATCCCGGCGTTCGCGGTCGGCGTGCCGCCGGCGTCGAGGTAGGGCGAGAGCATCCCGGCTGTGAAGTTCTCGCAGACGCCGTCCTGCATGATCTTCACCGCCGTGGTGCGGAGGCGTCCGACGGCCCCGCGCTCGCGCGAACCCAGCAACCGGTCGATCTGTTCCAAGCCCCGCCCGCGCTCCCACCAGAGCGCCGCGACGACGCGCGCGGTCAACGCGCCGCGGGATGCGAGCGTGACGTACGCGTCCAGCTCGGGCGGCTCCACCCAGGCGTCCTGCCAGGCCGTGATGCCGAACGCATGCAGCCGCCGCTGGCCGAGGAGGATCGCCTGCTGCAGGTCGGCCTGGGTCGGCCGGGGGGTGAGCGCCGCGACCAGATCCATCGCGCCTTCGTGCAGGGTGCCGGTCGGTGAGCCGTCCGGATCGCGTTCGATCCGGCCGTCCGCCGGATCGGCGGTGGCGGCCGTCACCCCTGCGAGCTCGAGCGCCTTCGAGTTCACCCACGCGCCGTGACCGTCCCGGTTCGTCAGGAACACAGGGCGGCTGCGCACGATCGCATCGAGGGTCTCCTTCCGCGGCGTTCCCCCGGGGAACTCGGCCATCGCCCACCCCGAGCCCGTGATCCAGGCCACGTCGGGGTGCGATGCGGCGTAGGCCGCGACGGCCGCCTCGTAGGCGGCGACGCCCGCGAGGCCATGGAGCTCGCAGGTCAGCTCGGCCATCCCGCCGTGGATCGGGTGCACGTGCGCATCCTGGAAGCCCGGGACCACGAGACCCCCGCGCACGTCGACGACCCGCGTCCCCGTCGCGACGATCTCGGGCGGAACCGGACCCGACCCCACGCCCACGATCCAGCCGTCGGCCACCGCGACCCAATCGGCGGGACCGGGCGTCGCGCCTCCGAGATGGACCCTGCCGCCGGTGAGGATCAGGTCGGCGGGCGAACCCTGGATGGTCATCGATGCGGGCATGCGGGCCGGAGCGTACACGAGGACCGAACCCGACGTGCCGGCGTGCGGACCTGCCGGCGTGCGGACGTGCCGTCGTTCGCCGGTCACGTCGTTCACATCAGCCGGGCGGCCACCAGACCAGCGCCGAGGAGCGCCATCGCCAGCCACATCACCCGCAGGGCCGCCTCCGGCGCCGATCGCAGCATCCGTTCGTCCACGGCGCGCTCGGTGCCGTCACCCATCACGATCCGGCCCTCGACGACGGCCCCACCTCGGCGCATCCGGCGCACCGGCGTCGAGAGCGTCCGCTGCGCGACGGACAGGAGCAGGCACGCGAGGGCGACGCCGACCGCGGCGAGCGTCACGGTCCCCGTCTGTGCGAACGACGCGGTCAGGGCCGGGAACGCGCCCCACGACACCGCGAACCAGGCGTCCGTGTGGAACATCCCGCCGAACAGCTCCAGGTTGTACGCGAGCACGATGAACGCGCCGAACGCGACGAACGCGAGCAGCCACCACGAGACCTCGACCGCCCCGAGCACGCCGAGCGCGACGGCGCCCGCGAGGGCGACGAACCCGATCGCGCGCAGGACCGCATCCGGGATCCGCGTCCGAAGCGGGTGTCCGGCGAGCTCGTCGAAGGCGTGCGCGGTGACGCCGACGCCGAGGAAGAACGCGAGCATCGTCGCCCCGAGCCTGCCCAGGTCGAACGACGACGCGATCGCCGCGCCCATCGCCACGTAGGAGAGGTGCCAGATCGTGTACGGGGGGTGCAGCAGCGTCACATAGTCGCGCCATCCGCCCGGCGACAGGGCGTAGAACGCCGGCCGATCCGTGTCGGCGCCGTCCCCGTCGGCGGTGGCCCGGTCGGGAGCGTGTTCAGCCATCGGTTCCCACCGCCGTCCCCCAGATCACCACGCCGCCGCCGAGGCTCATCTCCCGCGCCCGCACCGCGGGGACCCCCGCGGCGCGCCACATCGCGAGCTGCTCGTCCAGCGGGTGCGCCGCGTAGAAGCTCGAGATGTTCGGCCCGAGGAACCGCCCGACCTCGTACCACGGTGGCGAGATCAGCCGGCCGAGGAGTGGTAGCGCCACGCGCGTGTACGCGAGCCACAGCCCACGCCACACGGCGTTCCCCGGGACGTCGAACTCCAGGTTCGCCAGCACCCCGCCTGCGCGAAGCACCCTGGTGAGCTCGCGCAGCGTCGTGGCCGGATCGTCCACGTACCGGAGCAGGTAGGTGAACATCACGGCGTCGAACGAGCGGTCCGGGAACGGCAGGCGTTGGCCCTCTCCCAGGACGAACCGGATCCGGGAGTCGAGGCCGAGGTCGTGGACCTTCGACGCGCCGGCCCCCAACATCTCGGGGCTCTGGTCGAGGCCGACGATCGTCACGGCGGGCGCTCGGAGGGCGAGCTCGACCGCGACGGCGGCCGGGCCGGTCGCCACGTCGAGGACGATCGGGTCCGTCGCCGGCGTCAGGGCGAGCCCCGCGCGGACGCGCTGAACCATCGCCCGGCGCCACCGGCCGTTCTGCCCGAAGGAGAGCATCTCGGCGACCGTGTCGTAGTTCGACGGGATCCCGGAGAAGAGCCGGCGCGCGTGCACGGTTCGGGGCCGGGGTGCCTGGGATCCGGCCGCGGAGCCATCTTCCACCGTGACACCTTGCCACACGTGCTCGACGGGTCGCGCGCATGCCCTCGGGGTCCACGCGCCGATGCACCCTCGCAGGCATCGCCGCTGAGGTTCCGGCGGACGCGCGGCGTATGATGCGCTGGCCGGAACGCGACGGACCGCGTCGCCCGTCCGCCGCGGACACCACGAGGAGGGGGATCTCGAAGATGGCCCGACGTGAGACCGAGGCACTGGCTCGCTCTCCCCTGTTCGCCGACCTCTCCCAGCGGGACCTCCGCAGGGTCGCGAAGGCGACGGAGGTCTACACGTTCCCCGACGGCGCGGCGGTGGTCCGGGAGAACACCCCGAGCGACGGGTTCTTCGTGATCCTCGACGGCAAGGCGAAGGTGATGCGGGCCGGACGCACGATCCGCCGCATGGGCTCCGGTGACTTCTTCGGCGAGATCGGGCTGCTGGACGGCGGCCCGCGGACCGCCACCGTCGTCGCCGACGGAGCCCTCACGACGCTCGTGCTCCTGCGCAAGGAGTTCCGCGACCTGCTGACCGCCGAACCCGAGGTGGCGGTGCGGATCCTCCGCGGGACCGCCAAGCGACTCCGGACCTTCGAGGCGACCCCCACGGGCTGACCCTCCCTCAGCGAGCGGTCCCACGCCGGCTCGCGCGCCCGAGCTCCCATGACGCGAACCTTTCGCGGCGGCGTGACCGACAATGGGTCCGTGGCCCGAACCGATCGCACCGCCCGGAGCGCGTCTCCCGCCGACGGTGGGACGGGGGAGCCTCCCGCTCCAGAGCCGGACCGCGGCCGATCATCGCCCGCGTTCGTCGCCGGCCTGGTGGGAACCGCCGTCGCCATGGCGCTCGCCGCCATCGTGCACCTGGCGGCGCCGCGCGTCCCGTTCCTGCCCGTGGCGATCGCCCAGGTGCTCGTCGGGGCGACGTCGGGCGGCGTCGACAGCTTCTTCATCGACCGCCTCGGACATTGGGCATCGCGCCTCGCGCTGGCCGGAACGTGCCTCGTGTTCTTCCTCGTGGGCGGCTTCCTCGGTCGGGTGATCGAACCGCTCGCCCGCCGCGGTCGCACGGGTTCGCGGTCGGCCGCGGGTCCGCCCGCCGCCTCGGCCGCCGCCGTGGCCGGCGCGTCGTCGTTGCTCCCGCTCTGGGTCGCGTCGGTCGTGATCTATCCGGTCGCCCCCCAGTACGTATCGCGTGGCGCGTTCGCCGTGGTCGCGCTCGCGGTCTATCTCGTCGGTGGGGCGTGCGGCGGCCTCGCATACGCCCGGATGACCGAGCCTCGGCCGTCCGGCGCTCCGGACCCCTCGCGCAGGTATTTCCTGGCGTCGGTCGCCGTCGCGGGCGTGGCCGCGGCCGCCGGCGCCATCGACCTGGGCCGCCTGTTCCGCGGCCCCGTCGATCCGGGACTGCGGGTGCTCCATCTGCAGAACGTCGAACGCGCGTCGCCGCCGCCCGCGAAACCCGGGGACGAGGCGTTCGCGTCGATCCCCGGACTGACGCCGGAGATCACGCCGGTCAGCCGCTTCTACGTCGTGAACGAGGAGCTCGTCTCGCCCCGGATCGACGTGGCGTCCTGGCGCCTCCCGGTCCGCGGCTGGGTCGATCGACCGTTCGAGCTGACGTTCGACGACCTGAAGGCGTTCCCCGCGGTCGAGCGGTTCCAGACGCTCGAATGCATCAGCAACGAGGTGGGCGGCCCGTACATCTCCACGGCGAAGTTCACCGGCGTCCCGGTCCGGCATCTGCTCGACCGGGCCGGCGTTCGTCCGGGTGCGGTCGAGGTCGTGTTCGGCGCGGTGAGCGGCTACGCGGACAGCCTGCCGGTGGGGGTCGCGATGGACCCGTCGACGCTGGTTGTGATCGGGCTGGACGACCACGAGTTGCCCATCGAGCACGGCTTCCCCGCGCGGATCCTCGCGCTGGGGAACTATGGCATGAAGAACCCGAAGTGGCTGACGTCGATCGAAGTCGTAAGGCAACCTTACCAAGGGTTCTGGGAGAAGCGCGGGTGGTCGAAGGCCGCGACGGTTCGGACGAACTCGCGGGTCGACGTGCCCGAGTCGGGGACCCGGATCGCCGACGTGCGCACGATCGCCGGGATCGCCTTCGCCGGCGACCGGGGCATCTCGAAGGTCGAGGTCTCGCTCGACGCCGGGACCACGTGGCACGAGGCCGAGCTGAAGACCGCGCTCTCACCGGACACGTGGCGGCTGTGGCGGTTCGAACCCGACCCGACCCAGCTCCGGCCCGGCCGGACCGTGGTCGTGCGCGCGTTCGACGGGACCGGTGCCGTGCAAGCCTCGCGCGAGGCCGAACCGTTCCCTCAGGGCTCGGCCGGTTACGACGCGATCGACCTGCGACGGTGACGACGCCTCAGTTCGGCGGAGCCAGCCGGGCCTTCAGCCGTGGGATGTCGAGGTCCGGCTCGGGATACCTCGGGTCCATCTCCTCCAGCGTTTCGGCGAGCATCCCCGCGATCGCCCAGTTCCGGTACCACTTGCGGTCGGAGGGAACCAGGTACCACGGCGCGACGTCGGTCGAACAGCGGTCGAGCACGGCCTGATAGGCGGCCTGGTAATCGGCCCAGCGCCGTCGCTCGTCGATGTCCCCCTCCTTGAACTTCCACCGCTTCGTCGGGTCCTCCAGCCTGGCCAGGAGCCGCGAGCGCTGCTCGTCGTAGGAGATGTGGGTGAAGCACTTCACGATCACCGTGCCGGCCGCGGCGACCTCCGCTTCGAACCGGTTGATCCGGTCGTAGCGTGCACGCCAGACGTCCTCCGGCACCAGCTCGTGGACGCGGACGATCAGGACGTCCTCGTACTGGGACCGGTTGAAGATCCCGATCTCGCCGGGACGCGGCAGCGCCCGGCGGATGCGCCAGAGGAACGAGTGGCGGCGTTCCTCAGCCGTCGGAGCTTTGAAGCCGGTCACGCGGACGCCGGCGGGGTTCACGCCGCGGAACACGTGCCGGATCGTGCCGTCCTTGCCGCCGGTGTCCATGCCCTGGAGCACGACCAGGACCGAGCGCGCCCCTTCCGCGTAGAGACGTTCCTGGAGCCCGTCCAGGCGGGCGAGGTTCTCCTCGATCTGGCGTTCGGCGGCGCGGCGGTGCTTCACGCCTGGGGTCGAACGCGCGTCGACGTCGTGGATCGAGAGCTGCGCGCCGGGCGGTACCCGGAGGCGGTCGCGGATCGATCGGTGGCTCATGACATCCCTCCCTCAGGCGATCCGTCGCCGTGCCGCTCGTCCACGGTCAGGTCGGCGAACGACGCCGAGGACTTGCCGAACTCCCACCAGCCGTGCACCCGTGGCTTGACGAACGCGAGGCTCCGTCCGTAGACCAGCGGGATCAGCGCGACCTGATCGGCCACGGCCAGCCGGTCGGCCTCGTGGAACAGCTCGAGACGCTCCCGGTCGCGGCGCTCCTGCCGGGCGCGTTCGATCAGCTCGTCGAACGCGGCGGAGGAGAAGCCGCCCTCGTTCGTCTTGCTGTCCGACTGGAACAGCAGGCGCAGGTAGTACTCGGGATCCGGGTAGCCCGGGAGCCAGCCCGTGATCACGACCTGCGCGAAGTCCCAGGGACGGAACTGGCCGATCGCCGCCTCCGGGTTCCACGTCACCACCTCCGGCCGGATGCCGAGCACGTCCCTCCAGGTGTCGATCACGGGATCCAGCACGGCCTGCCAGACGTCGGCGCCGGCCACCGTGAGGGTTCCGTCGAACCCGGAGCGCGCCAGGTACCCGCGGGCGAGGTCGGGATCGAACCGCGGGACGATGTCGGGCGTGTGGCCCTGCAGCGCGGGCGGCACGACGCCGCCCGTGGCCACGACCACGTTGGGCGGCGCGACCGCGGCGATGACCGATCGGTCGATCGCGTGAGCGAGGGCGCGCCGGAGGTCGGCGTTCGATGTCGCCGGATGGTGGTGGTCGAATGCGAGGTACCCGGACCACGCCGCCGGCCCCGGCCTGGCGTCAACCAGGTCCACGGGTACGAAGTCGGCGAGGCGCGGCGTGTACCGGACCATGATCATGTCGAGGCGGTCCTCCGCGTAGGGCGCCGCCGCCTCGGCGACGCTGGACGCGACGAACTCGACCCGGCGCACGTTGCCGGGCCGGGCGCCCGTGAAGCCGTCCTGTCGATCCAGCACCAGCCGATCGTCCGTGCGGCCCGTGATCCTGTAGGGGCCGCTCACCACCTGCCGGTCGGGCTCGGTCCAGCCGGAGCCCTCTCGCTCGATCGCATGCCGAGGCTGTGGCCCACCGTCCGGCCGGTTCATCACGCTCATGAAGTAGGGGGCGGGCGCCGCGAGTCGGAACTCGACGGTCCGGTCGTCCAGCGCGCGGACCCCGATGCGGTCCGCGTCGCGGTTGCGTTCGAGGTAGTAGTCCTGGCCGTTCTCCAGCACGAAGTAGATCGCGACGGACGACCCGGGGGACTCGGGGTTCAGCACCCGTTTGATGCCGAACTCGACGTCGTGCGCGGTCAGGGGCTCGCCGTCGGACCAGCGCACGCCCTCTCGGAGATGGAACACGTACCGGAGGCCGTCGTCGGAGATCTCCCAGCGTTCGGCGAGCGAAGGCACGATCGTCCGCTCCGGCCACGCCTCGACCAGGCGGTCGAACAGCTGCATGCAGAGCTGGATGTTCGGCCACGCGATCGCCGATTTCGGGTCGGGGTCGTTCGGCAGGAAGCTCGTGGCGACGCGCAGGACGGCCGTGGGTTCGCCGGGCCACGGCTCGGGCCGCGCCCAGTGTTCGAACGCCCGCTGGTACGTCGCGTTCGCCTCGGCGAACCGCATCGACACGTGCTGGGCGAGCGCCAGCTTGAACAGCGCCAGCGCGACCCCGTGCGAATCGCCTCGGCGCTCCATCAGCGGGACCAACTCCCGGTACCGGCTGATCGCCTCGTCGAGCGCGTACTCCTGGCGCGCGCGATCCGCGGCCCGGGTGAGGTACGTGATCGCCTTGTCCTCGTCGGCGGCGGCGAGCCAGTGGTGCGCCAGGACACCAGCGACCTCGTCCTCGCGCCCCGCGTACTCGCGTTCGAGCCATTCCGCGGCGCGCCGGTGCAGGTCGCGCCGTTGTTCGCCCAGGAGCGTCCGGTACGCGGCCTCCTGGATCAGTGCGTGCTTGAACCGGTACTCGGGCGTCGGCCAGCGGCGGCCCTCGCGGACCAGGTCCAGTCGCTGGAGCTCGTGCAGAGCCGGACGGACCTCGTCGGAGCCGTCGGCGCCTCCAACGACGCCCTCGAGGAGCGACAGGCCGAACTGGCGTCCCAGCACCGACGCGGCCGTTATCACGTTCCGGCAGGAGGCGCCCAGGCGATCGATGCGCGCCAGGATCACATGCTCGACGGTTGCCGGCACCTCGACCGCCGTGTAGTGGTCGTAGCGCCACCCGCCGTCCTCCGGAACCAGGGCGCCGGCGTCGACGAGGGACCGGACCATCTCCTCCAGGAAGAACGGGTTCCCCTCGGCGCTCCCCAGGACGCGCTCGGCGACGTCGTCGGGCAGCGTGCCCCGCCCGACGAGCCCATCGAGCAGCTGGCGGTCGGCCTCCCCCGAGAGCGCGTCCAGCGCGATCTCGATGGTTCGATGCGGGAACTCGCGCGCGGCCGTGTCGCGGATCGCCCACGCGGGGTGGTCGCGTTCGATCCGTTCCGTGAGGACGAGCAGCACGGCGGCATCCTCCGCCGCCGGGAGGAGCCGTTCGACGAGCTGCACCGAGGTCGGGTCCGCCCAGTGGAGATCCTCGAGCGCGAGGGCGACCGGCCGGTCGGCGGCCAGGCGCTCCACCAGCGTCCGAACGACCTCGAACGTGCGGTACTGCAGGGCCTCCGGGGACAGCTCGGCCAGGCGCGCCGCGGCGTCGGGCTCGAGCGACAGACCCAGCATCGCGCCGAGGTAGGGGTAGACCTCCAGGTCGCGCTCGCCGAAGAGGCGTTCGACGGCCCGACGGAGCGTCACCCGGGCCCGCAGCTCCGGCTCGTCGGCGCCGATCCCGAGCCAGTCGCGGACGAGGTCGCGGAACGGCCAGTACGGGATCGATTCCCCGAACGACACGCAGCGGCCCTCGATCCACCTCGGGGTCCCGTGTGGCGAGGCCAGCCCCTCGAGCGTCTCGCGAAGCTCGGCCAGGAGTCGGCTCTTGCCGATCCCGGGTTCGCCGGTGACGAAGACGATCCCGCCGGCGCCCTCGACGAGCGCATCGAGGACGCCGCGTGCCGTCTCGAGCTCGCGCTCCCGCCCCACGAGGTTCGTCTGCATCGAATCGAGACCGCGGCGCCGGACCGCGTCGGCGACGACCGCCACGACCTGTCTGGCGGCGACGGGCTCGGCCTTGCCCTTCACCTCGAGCGCGCGTTCGTGGCCCCACACGAAGATCGGCTCGACGATCCGGACGGTCGCGCCACCGACCAGCACGGTCCCTGCTTCGGCGTGAGACTGCAACCGTGCGGCCGTGTTCACGACGTCCCCGGTCGCGCCGTACTCGATCCGGCTGCCTCCGCCGACGGGCCCGAGCACCACCGGACCGGTCTCGATCCCGACGCGCACGGAGAACCCGGGCAGGCTCCAGGCGGCCGCCACCTCCTCGGCGTAGGAGCCGACCTCGTCCATGACGAGCAGGCCGGCCCGCACCGCGCGCTCGGCATCGTCCTCATGGGCGACGGGGGCACCGAACAGGGCAAGGACCCCGTCGCCGGCGAGGTCCTTGATCGTCCCGCCGAACGACTCGACGGCCGACGCGATCCGGGCGATCGCCTCGCCGACGATGATCCGGACCTCCTCCGGATCCAGCCGTTCGCCGAGCGCGGTCGAACCGACGATGTCGGCGAACAACGCGGTGATGACGCGCCGCTCCTCGCGCATGGCTGACGTGGGCGAGCCGCCAGCGTTCACGCGCCGCATCGTCGCACACCGGCGATGGGGGCGACCGGATCGGGACGGCCCGCCGGCGTGGCGGGCCGTCCATACCCGGGTGATGCCTAGCCGGTGGTGACGGTGATCGTCCCCGTCATCTGCGGATGGATCGAGCAGTGGTACGTGAAGACGCCGGCGGTCTTGAACTTGAACTTGAACTTCTTGCCCGGCGCCAGCGCGCCGCTGTCCCAGAGGCCGGTGTCCGACGTGGTGGTGTGGCTCGACATCGCGGCCTTGTTCCGCCAGATCACGGTCGTGCCTTCTTTGACGGTGATCGAGGCCGGCTTGAAAGCGAAGCTGACGATGCTGACCTTCGCCTTCTTCTTCATCACGGTCGCGCTCGGGCTCGGCTGATGCGCCGACGCGGGCACCGCGCCGAGCAACAGCCCGGCGACGAGCACCGACGCCGCCGTGGTGGTCCACCGTCTCATGCAGCTCCTCCTCCCCCGGCCCATCGGGTGGGCCGGACCGGATCCCCCTGGCCGCTCCGATCGAACCACGTTCTCCGTTCCGCCGTGCCTCCGAGGGGCGGTGCAGGGGACCACCGCGTGCGATGGATCCGCTGCGCTCGCCCGCGTGCAGCCGGGGGCGGACCGGGACCTGGTGGACCGGTCGCGGGGCTTACGAACGGTGCCGGTCTTGGGATTGCGGTACGTCGCCCGAGCCGAGGTGAACACCCGCGAGCGGGGCAGCTCGCCGCCCATGCCAGGCTCCCGAGCGAACGGATAGCATGGGCCGTGAAATGCGCCGACGGCGCGCGTGAGCGTATCCGGCCGGGCGCCGCATCGGCGGGGGGACGGTCCCACACACGGAGGTCGGGGCGATGACACAGGGCTTCAGGGTCACCTACCAGACGATGGCCGCGGACAGCGAGGAGCTGCATAAGGCCTTCGACGACGGACTGCAGATCGCCACCGGGTGGCTCGGCCAGAGCCACCCCTTCTACGTTGACGGCGAGGCGCGCTGGGACAAGGACGCCGACATGGAACGGTCCCCGATCGACAGCGATCTGGTGATCGGCGAGTTCTCGAAGGCCCCCGCCAGGACGCGAAGGACGCCGATCGCGGTCGGCCAAGGGCGTTCGCGCCCGAATG
Organism: uncultured Actinomycetota bacterium; assembly: GCA_963781595.1. Taxonomy (GTDB): domain Bacteria; phylum Actinomycetota; class UBA4738; order UBA4738; family UBA4738; genus JBEDUK01. Next base: position 516,505 of record CAWAGG010000001.1, read on the forward strand.
GGGTACATGCCCTGGCAGGAGCGCGGAGCAAGATCATGCGGCCGGGCGGCGGACACTGATCTCCGAGCGCGCAACGAGCTTTCGGCGCTGATGGCGATCGAGGTCGGCAAGAGCAGGCTCGAGGCGCTCGGCGACGTCGAGGAGACGGCGGACCTGATCCGCTACTACGTCCAACAGATGGAGGAGCAACGACGGCTTCTCGTTCCCGATGGGTCGCTGTCACCAACGAACATACCCGGAGCCTCCTGCGTCCCTACGGCGTGTGGGCCGTGGTCTCAGCCCGTTCAACTTCCCGATGGCGCTGGCCGGCGGGCCGGCCGGCGGGGCGCTGGTGGCCGGGAACAGCGTCGTGTTCAAGCCCTCCCACCAGGGCTACCTGACCGGGATCAAGCTGTACGAGGCGATGATCGAGGGCGGCGTGCCGAAGTAGGCGTTCCACGTGCTGACCGGGCCGGGTTCGACGGTCGGCGACGAGTTGTACAGCAACCCCGACGTCGACGGCCTGACGTTCACGGGGTCGTACGCCGTCGGGATGCAGATCTACAGGAACTTCGCGAAGGACTACCCGAAGCCGGCGATCTGCGAGATGGGCGGGAAGAACCCAGCGATCGTGAGCGCGAAGGCCGACCTCGACAAGGCGACCGACGGCGTGCATGCGCAGCGCCTTCGGCTTCGGCGGCCAGAAGTGCTAGCGCGTGCTCGCGCGTGTACGTCGAACGCGCCTCCTACGACGAGTTCGTCGCGCAGCTGGTCGAGAAGGCGTCGAAGCTGAAGGTCGGTGACCCGCGGGACCGGGACACCTACACGGGCCCGGTCATCAACGCGAAGGCTGTCGAGACGTTCGAGCAAGCCGTCAAGGACGTGGTGGTCGGCGGCGGGCAGGTGCTCCTCGGCGGGCAGCGGATCACCGAGGGCGACCTCGCACGCGGGAACTTCGTCCAGCCGACGATCGTCGCGGCCCCGCTCGAGCAGCCCGGTGTGGAAGGACGAGCTGTTCGTGCCGTTCGTCGCCGTCGCGTCCGGTCGACTCGATCGACGAAGCGATCGGCCTGGCGAACGACACCGAGTACGGCCTCACCGCCGGCTTCTACTGCGAGGACCGGGGCGAGAGCATCGGTTCCTGAACACGATCGAGGCAGGCGTCGTCTACGTGAACCGCCGCGCCGGGGCGACCACCGGCGCTTGGCCGGGGATGCAGCCATTCGGCGGCTGGAAGGGCTCGGGCACGACCGGCAAGGCGGGCGGTGGCCTGCACTACGTGCAGCAGTACCTGCGCGAACAGAGCCAGACGGTGATCGAGGACTGACGCAGATGGAGGCCGAGAATGCCGTCGACGACCCGCGCGTCGTCGAGCGCGAGGTGCTGGAGGCCGAGCACCTCCTGCACGGGGCGCACGAGCCCGACGTCCTGTCCTACGACGAGCTCGCCGGCTTCACGGAACCTCGGATCCTGGTCGAGCCACCTGGCCCGGCCGCCCGTGCGGTCATCGCGGCCGACGGCCGCGTCACGAGCCCCTCGCTCCCCCGCGCGTACGCCTTCGCGCCCGCGCGCGGCGCCGGGTCGGCGGTCGAGGACGTCGACGGCAACGTGTTCCTCGACTTCAACGCCGGGATCGCCGTCTGTTCGACCGGCCACGCGCACCCGAGGGTGGTCGAGGCGATCCACCGGCAGTCCGAGCGCCTGCTGCACTACTCGGCGAGCGACTTCTACCTGCCGATCTACGCCGAGGTCTGCGCCGTCCTCGACGAGATCACGACGGTCGGCGGGCCCGCGCGTTCGTTCCTGACGAACTCCGGCACCGAGGCGGTCGAGGGCGCGATCAAGCTCGCCCGCCACAACACCGGCAGGCAGTACGTGATCGCGTTCCTGGGCGGCTTCCACGGGCGCTCGTACGGGAGCGTCACGCTGACGGCGTCGAACGCGAAGTACCACGAGGGCTTCGCGCCGCTGTTGCCGGGCGTGCTGCACGCGCCGTTCGGCGCCGACGACACCGACCGCTACATCGAACGGGTCATCTTCAAACGGCTGGTGAAGCCGAACGAGGTCGCCGCGATCGTCGTCGAACCGATCCAGGGCGAGGGCGGGTACGTCGTTCCACCCGACGGATGGCTCCAGACCTGGAGGACCTGTGCGACGAGCACGGGATCATCTTCATCGCCGACGAGATCCAGAGCGGCATGGGCCGGGCGGGTCACATGTGGGCCGTCGACCACTGGGGGATCGCGCCGGACATCCTGCTCGCGGGCAAGGGCCTGGCGAGCGGCATGCCGCTCGGCGCGATCGTCGCCCGCGAGGACCTCATGTCATGGGGCTCGGGCGCGCACGGTTCGACGTACGGCGGCAACCCGGTGTCGTGCGCGGCGGCGCTCGCGACGATCGAGCTGATCCGAGGCGGACTGTTGACGAACAGCCAGACCATCGGCGAACTGATCCGGGACGGGCTGCGCGCGATGCAGGGCGCGCACCCGATCATCCGCGAGGTCCGCGGCGTCGGCCTGATGATCGGCATCGAGTTCGCTGACGGGCCCACGGCCGACGCGGTCGAGCTCGCGTGCTTCCGGCGGGGCTTGCTGGTCCTGCGCGCCGGTGACTCCACGATCAGGATGTCCCCGCCGCTCGTGCTGAACCGAGAACAGGCCGCGACCGGGCTTCGGATCTTCGAGGAGGCGTGCGCGGAGGTCGCGTCGCGGTGACGTCGGTCGTTCGGAACACCACGTTCGATTGCCGTGATCCGCTCGCGATCGCGACGTTCTGGGCCGCGGTGCTCGGCTTCGACGGCTCGATCGAGACCGACGAGGACAGCGCCTGGTTCGCGGAGCCAAGGACCGACGGTGAGCGCGGCCTGCTGTTCGTCTCGGTGCCCGAGGCGAAGTCGGCGAAGAACCGGGTGCACTTCGACCTGACGCCGTCGACGACACGCGACGAGGAGGTCATGCGGCTCGAGGGCCTCGGGGCGACCGTCTACGCGGACTTCCGGAACCCGGACACGGGCGCGGGGTTCGTGGTGATGCTCGACCCCGAGGGAAACGAGTTCTGTGTCGAACGCTCAGCGGCGGAACGTTCGAACTGAGCGGTCGTACCTGAGCACCGTGGCGGGGTCGCCGGCGGACCGCCTCGCGGCGGCCGTCGCACGCACCGCCCGGGCCACTCGAGGACGCCGTCCGTCCGGCCTGGCGCATCCAGACGCAGACGACATCATTGGCACGATCGACACCGACGACGCGAGTGGGTTCGACCCGAGGCCCGTCCTCGAGGCACTCTCCTCGAACGACGCGCCGGCCGTGGTGATGGGTCAGGTGGCCGGGATCCTCCACGGATCGTTGGAGCTGACAGGCGATCTCGACCTGTTGTGGTCCGGCGCCGAACGCGACGCAGCGGCGATGGCAGCCGCGTTCGGCGCGCTCGACGCGACGCTCACGGACGACGACGGCGTGTCGGTCGACGCTGGCGACGCGTTCGTCATACCGAAGGTCCTGTTCCGAACGCCAACCGCTGCCGGCGACTGCTGCACGCCGCGGCTCCCGTGGGGGGACCTGGACGTTGCCGCATCCATCGAGCACGCCGCGTCGACGCGGATCGGCGGCGCGACCGTCAGGTACCTGAGGATCGAGGACCTGATCACGATGCGCCTCGTGGGCGGCAGGCCGAAGGACCTCCGGCGCGCCGCTGAGCTCGAACGGATCGCACGCGCCAGGTGATCGCGCGAGCGCTGCGGTTCGCTCCGACCACCCGGTAGGCTGACCCGCGCCATGGCCGAAGGCAAGGTCACCTCGATGCACGACGCGATCGCCGAACTCGTCCGCGACGGCGACACGGTCGCGATCGAGGGCTTCACGCACCTGATCTGCTTCGCCGCCGGCCACGAGATCATCCGCCAGCGCCGGCGTGACCTGACGCTCGCGCGCATGACCCCGGACGTGATCTACGACCAGATGATCGCCGGCGGCGTCGCGTCGAAGCTGATCTTCTCGTGGCTCGGGAACCCGGGCGTCGGTTCGCTGCACGCGATCCGCCGCCGCATCGAGAAGGCCGACCCCGCAACCCTGGAGATCGAGGAGTACAGCCACTTCGGCATGGTCTCGCGCTACGTCGCGGCCGCGTCGAACCTCCCGTTCATGCCGCTGCGTTCCTATTACGAGAGCGACCTGCCGAACGTGAACCCGTCGATCCGTCCACTGGCGTCGCCGTTCGATCCGAGCGACGAGGTGTACGTCGTGCCGCCGCTGCACCCGGACGTCGCCATCGTCCACGCGCAGCGCGCGGACGCCGACGGCGACGCGCACATCTGGGGGCTGCTCGGATGCCAGAAGGAGGCCGCGTTCGCCGCCGGCCGCGTGATCGTCGTCTGCGAGGAGCTGGTCGACGAACGCGTGATCCGTGCCGACCCGAACCGGACCGTCATCCCCGGGTTGATCGTCGACGCGGTGGTCGTCGAACCGAAGGCGTGCCACCCGAGCTACGCGCAGGGGTACTACGACCGCGACAACCGCTTCTACCTCGATTGGGACGCGGTCGCGCGCGAGGCGGCCACGCTCGACGCGTGGCTGGACGAGTGGGTGTACGGCCTCACGTCGCACGCGGAGTACGTCGAGAAGCTCGGCGACGAGCGCTGGACGTCGTTGGCGCCGGGCACCGCGATGTCCGGCGAGGTCAACTACGGGGAGTACGCCTGACCATGCCTGGGCGGCCCCGCCGACCGATTCGCACTGCGGGGCCGCGCGACGTACCCTGACGGGCCGAACGGCCGCATGCAGATGTCGAAAGGGGGTCGACGAGGCTGGCCACTGACCGCCGCGGCCACCGCGGCATGCACCGTCCCGTCCATGTACCCAGACCGATGGAGGAGTCGACCGTATGAAGAGAGCTGTGATCGCGATGTTCGCCGCAGCGTTCCTCGTATCCGGGGGCATGGTCGGTGCGACCGGTGCGCTCGCGGGCGCCGCATCGAGGCACCCCGCGATCCATCAGACGACGCCGATCCCGCCCGGCCTGCACGCGAGGGCGGTCTGCGCGAGGGTTCCGTCCGGACAGGCGCACTGCATGTCGTTCGTGCTGGTCGACGCGCACGGGCGGATGTTCACGAGCGCCGCGCCCGCCGGCTACGGTCCGGCGGATCTGCAGGACGCGTACAAGCTGCCGTCGGCCAAGAAGGGCGCGGGCATGACGGTCGCGCTGGTCGACGCATACGACAACCCGAACGCTGAGGCGGACCTCGCCGTCTACCGGAGCACGTTCGGCCTGCCCGCCTGCACGACGACGAACGGGTGCTTCAGGAAGGTCGGACAGCGCGGCGGCCCGAACCTGCCGAAGCCGAACGCCGGCTGGGGACTCGAGATCGCGCTCGACCTGGACATGGTCTCGGCGATCTGCCCGAACTGCAACATCCTGTTGGTCGAGGCCGACGGTGGACAGCTGGGCAACCTCTCGAAGGCGGTCGCGACCGCGGTCAAGCTGGGAGCCGACGCGATCAGCAACTCCTACGGCAACCGCGACAAGTCGCGCAACGAGAAGCTGAACGAGAAGTACTGGAACCATCCCGGCATCGCGATCACCGCCGCGTCGGGCGACTGGGGCTACAACAACTACCACAACTTCCCGGCCCAGTCCCAGTACGTGACGTCGGTCGGCGGAACGGCGCTCACCAGGAGCCAGGGCGGTCGCGGCTGGACGGAGACCGCGTGGAACGGGACGGGCAGCGGGTGCGGGCCGTTCGCGCCGAAGCCCGCATGGCAGACCGACACGGGCTGCGCCATGCGTGCATACACCGACGTGGCGGCCGTGGCGTCCCCTGGCACCGGCGTCGCGGTCTACGACTCCTACCCGAGCGGTGGGTGGCACGTCGTGGGCGGCACCAGCGCGTCGTCCCCGATCATCGCGTCCGTGTACGCGCTGGCCGGCGCGAACGTGCAGTATGGATCGCGCGTCTATATGAACCCGAAGAAGCTGTTCGACGTGACGAGCGGGTCGAACGGGACGTGCTCGCCGACGTACCTGTGCACCGCGGGCGTCGGCTACGACGGACCGACGGGCCTGGGAACGCCGAACGGCATCGGCGACTTCTGATCGCGGATCGCACCCGAACGGATCGGCGGCCGGCTCCCTCGGTGGAGCCGGCCGCCGCCGTTTCCAGACCCGGTCCGGCGCGAGGACCTCAGTCCGTGATCCCCATCTCGTCGCGGGCGACTTGCCCACCGATCCGGTCCACGGCGTCGATCACGTCCAGCCGGAACCCATCGCCCGCCGCGAGGATCGCGTCCATGTCGAACCCGCCTGCCTCCTGCGCCGCGCGGCCGGCGGCGATCGCTTGGGCCTGATCCTCTTCGCGGTCCCAGATGGTGATCCCGACGAACCTGCCGGTCGCCCGGTCGCGGCAGATCAGGTGCTGCCGGAGCCCGGGGTGCTCGTCGGCCGGCGCGCCCATCGCGCGCATCGAACCGAGCAGCGCGCCCTCCTGGCCCTCATTCGGCGTCAGCACCGCCATGTGGACGAACACGACCTCTCCCTCCCCGTGCGTTGGCGCTCCGCCCCCGTACGGCTGAGCCGGTCAGGTCAGCCAGAACCACACGCTCACGGCGACACCGGCGAGCATCAGCGCGGCGGATCCGACCAGTACCGACTTCGGGATCTGTCCGTCGGCGTCCTTCGGCAGACGGTTGCGGACCCGGTCGAGCGCGCGCTCAGCCCAGGCGACGTCCCTGGACAGGATCGCGAGCCCGGCCGCGATGCACAGCCACCCGGGTCCCGGGAGGACGAGCAGCACAACGCCGATCAGCAGGAGCGTGAACCCGAGCGTCATCCGACCGATGCGACGGCGGATGCTTGCGCGCGCTTCGGCTTCGGTCTCCTCGCGATGTCCGGTCTCGAGTTCGGCCTCGTACGCGGCCTCGCGCAGGCGCTCGCGCTCGGAGTCCAGTGGATCCCCCTGGCCCTGCCGTTCCGGCACCACGCCCCTATCCTACCGAGCGTCCGCGTGCAAGGGCGAACGACGGCACGCCTCCGGTGCGGCTATCCTGGCGCGGCCATGGCCGACGGCGCGTCGAGCGGACACAGCGACTACTCGCCGACGGAGATGATGATCGTCGTCTCTGCGCGCCAGCTGGCCGGCGAGCGGGTCTGCTTCGTCGGCGTCGGGCCGCCGAACATCGCGTGCAACCTCGCGAAGCGAACCGTCTCGCCCGACCTCCAGCTCGTCTACGAGGCGGGTGTGTTCGGCGCCGCGCCGCAACGGCTCCCGCTGTCGATCGGCGATCCCACGTTGGTCACCGGCTCGTTGTCCGTTACGAGCATGTTCGAGCTGTTCGCCTACTACCTGCAGCGCGGGCTGATCGACGTCGGGTTCCTGGCCGGCGCGCAGATCGATCGGTACGGGAACCTGAACACGACCGTGATCGGCGACTACGCGACGCCCAAGGTCCGACTGCCCGGCTCGGGCGGCGCCTGCGAGATCGCGATCAACGCGAAGAAGATCTTCGTGATGATGCCGCAGTCGAAGCGCTCGTTCGTCGATCGGCTCGACTTCCGGACGTCGCCGGGGCACCTCGCGGGCGCGGGCTCCCGGCCGCCCCACTGGGGCGCGGGGCCGACCGTCGTGGTCACCGGCCTCGGCGTCTACGGCTTCGACCAGGCGAGCGGCGAGATGGAGCTGCGGAGCCTCCACCCCGGCGTGACGCTGGACCAGGTCAGGGAGAACAGCGGCTGGGACCTTCGCGTGCCCGCCGCGGTCGGGGAGACGCCGCGTCCGACCGATGAGGAGCTCCGGGTGATCCGCGAGGAGCTGGACCCGGAGGGCGCGTACACGAGATGACGTCGTCCGTCGACACGTCGGAACGGGGCCGGGTCCGCGCCGGATGGTCAGGTAGCGTTACGAGTGCCGGGAGTGAAGCGGTTCCGCACCTTCGCACTCGTCAGCTCGCGGAGCGCATCGGAGGCGACCCACCGGGCCTCGCGCGGACCGTTCGCGAGGATCCCGCGCGCGCACGCGATCGCCGCGGCGTTCAGCGAGGCGTTCCGCTTGCCGATCTGCCGGAGCGCCCAGTTGACGGCCTTCCGCACGAAGTTCCTGCGGTCGCCCGCTTCGCGTTCGATCAGCGGCAGGTACGAGAGGAACCGCTCGTCGTCCGCGGCCGCGTCGTGAACCGCGAGCGCCGCGATCAGCGCGAAGCCTGCCCGCTTGACGAACTCCTCGTCCCGTGCGGCCCACGCACGGACCGCGCCGTCGGCGAACGGCGTCCGCGCCACGAGGTTCGAACAGAACTGATCGCAGACGTCCCACGAGTCGAGGCTCCGGACCCACCGGTCGGCGTGCCGGCGGGTGAAGGTCGCGGGGTCCGCGACGAGCGTCGCGAGGATCCGCGCTTCGTGCACCCCGCTCGTCCACAGCGCCTCCGCGAGGGCCGGATCGCGACCGAGGCGCTTGCCGATCCGCCGGATCGTCGGGAGGTTCGGCCCGCCGAGCACCTCGGTCGACGGCCGGATGCCGAACCGGGCCTTCCCCGCGACGCCTCCCGGGTTCGCGTAGGAGCGGAGCTCGCGGAGCGCGTCGTCCGCCGACGTCACGCGCCGGCCGGCTCCCCGTCGTCGGCGTGGTCGGATACGTCCGCCTCGTCGGCCCGCGCCGCCGAACGGATCGTGTCGAGGAGCGCCGCCCGTCGCGCGCCGAGATGCGCGAGCCGCACGGACGTGACCTCACGGTCGCCGTAGCGGACGTCCTCGTACGCGTGCGTCAGATCCTCGAACGACGATCGGACGGCGGGGAACGCGCGACCGACGGCCGGGACGAACTCGGCCGGCGTGCGATGGTCCGGCCGCGACAGCCCCCGCCGCTCGAGCGCCAGGAGCGCTTCGGCGTACCAGCGGCGGACGGTAACCTCCGGGAGCTCGCGGCGTGGCCGGAACACGTGACGGAGCCGTTCCCCGGGCGACACGGAGATGCTGACCGGCGTCTCCTGGGTCGGTGCCGGGCGGCGCGCGATCGGACCGGGCCGCAGCCGCCGTCGTCTGCGGATCATCCACACCAGCAGAGCGATCACCGCCGCGAGGATCGCCGCGGACACGGCGCGTTCGAAGAACGGATCGTGGCCCGCATGCCTGGCAGCCGCCTGCGGGACGCTCAGATGTTCGGCCACCCGCCGGAGCGCCGCGAACAGATCGATGTTGATCAGGTTCGCGAGCCACGCCAGTGGCACCACCAGCGGCGACATGATCCAGATGCCGGCGAGCACGATCCATCCCAGGCCCGTCGCGATCCCGAACCCGAGCCAATGCAGCGCCCCACCCCGACCTCCGCTCGCCGCGACCAGCACGAGCACGCCGGCGACCGTCGCCAGCGCCGGTGCGGCCATCCGGACCGCGGTTCCCCGCTCACCCATCTCGGGTCCGAGGCGCTGCCGCGGCACGCCCACCTCGTCGATCCGCACGCTCGCGGCGCGCGACGCGAGCGAGGCCACGAAGAACACCGCCACGACGGGCCCCATCAGGGTCGGCCACGGCTCGGTCGCGCCTCCGGCGATCGCGACTTCGATCAGCAGCGCCACGGCGCCGATCAGGACCGAGGTGCCGATCGGCTCACGCCAGTCGCGCGCGGCGAGCGTCACGACCCGAAGGGTCACCGCGAGCGACAGGATCACGACCCCCGCCCCCGCGAACGGCCCGCCGCGTCCCCACCAGACCGTCTGGACGACGCCGATCGCGACGGCGGCGCCGATAGCAGCGGCCGTGCTGCGACGGGAGCGTCGGAACGCGGTCGCGAGCCCGACGCCGCCGACGAACGCCAGGACGAACACCGGCCAACGGACGAGCGGCCCGCCGCGAGCGAAGGTCAGCTCCCGCACGACCTCCTGCAGCGGAAGGAACAGCACGCCCGACTCGGCGAGCGCGGCGAAGCAGGCGGGAGCGACGCTCGCTCGATCGAGGGTGGCGGAGCTCACCTCGCCGATGGGTCGGCCGTTCGGCTCGGACGCCGTCATGCCCCGATCCCCCGACGTTCGGTCGCCTCGAACACCGCCGGCGCCTCGATGGACACGCCCCGGCGGCGGAGCGCGGTGAGCTCGTGCCGCAGCGCCGAGCCGGGCTGCGGGCTGAGTGCCACCACGACCGTCCCGCGCCCGAGCGGCCGTGCCGCCTCCCGCAGGACCGGCGCCAGGTCGGACGTGGGCTCGTTCGGCATCCGCGCGAGCGCGGCGAACAGCGCCGCCTCGTGCCCGACCGCGGCCGAGGACGGGACGCGCAACGGGCCCCGCCCGCGACGCAGGTGGGTGTTCGCCACGAGCCCGACCCGCCATCCGGCCAGGAGCGCGCGCCGGGCCAGGAACGATGCCCACGAGATCACGTCCTCCGCGATGTCGGGGTAGATCGCGTCCCAGAACGGCTCTCCCACGGACAGGTCGAGCGCCAGCAGCACGTCGGCGCTCCGGGTCGGTTCGAACAGCTTCGTCTGCAAACGCCCCGCGTGCGCCGTCAGCCGCCAATGGATCCGGTTCAGCGGGTCGCCCTGCTCGTACGCCCGGACGCCGGCGAAGCGTTCGCGTTCCTCGAATATCTGCGCCGCGCGCGTGGGGACGCCGAACGGCAGGCGCCGGAGCACGTCGACGGGCACTCGGACGCGCGGGTCCGGCATGACCAGCAGATCGGCCTCGGGCCGCTCATCCCTTCCGATCGGCGACAGGTCGAAGGGATCGGCCAGCTCGACGCTGATCCTGTCGATGCGGTACTCGCCGCGGCGCGCGGCGCTCACGGGCAGCGTGATCTTCACCTCCGAGTGGCCCGGCAGCGCAACGGTTCGGCGGAAGCCTCGCAGCGACGCACCTGCGGCGTCGCGTTCCGGCTTCAGGCCCTCGGGCAGCGGCACCGCGATCCTGACGACCGGGAGCGCGAGGCGCTTCGCGTTCGCGATCCGAACCGAGAGCGTGACGGGCTCCCCCGCGAAGACGCGCGGCGGGGCGAACGACACGTCGACGGTGACGCCCTTCCACGCCTCCCGGCCCCAGAAAGCGGCGATCGCGGCGATCGCCGCCACGCTCGCGCCCCACATCGCGAGCGCCACCGCGCCACCGAGCGCCGCGGCGATCAGCAGGACGCAGGCGAGGAGCGCGATGACGACCCGGCGCTCCTGCTGCGTGGCGACGACGCCGCCGGTTCCTTGACGCTCGCCCCTGCGGGGAAGCGCGATCGGCACGTCAGGCGCTCTGGAACTCGGCGGGGACCGGCACGCTCTCGAGGACGTCGGCGAGCGCCTCATCGGAGCTGCGGTCGCGGATCCTCGCGTCGGTCGTGAGCACGAGCCGGTGGCCCCAGACGGTTCCGGCGAGCGCCTTGACGTCGTCCGGCAGCACGTAGCTCCGCCCGGCGAGCAGCGCCCGGGCACGGCACGCGTCCCCCATGTGCTCGATCGCTCTCGGGCTGGCCCCAAGCCGCAGGTCGGGGTGCTCCCGGGTCGCGCGCGCCAGCGCCACGATGTACGCGCGGACCGGTTCCTCGATCCGAACACCGTCGACGTCCTCGAAGAGCCGTGCCAGGTCCGGCACGTCCGGGAGCGCCGCCGGCCTCGTCGCCCTCCGCGCCCGCGGGCTCTCGAGGATGTGCTCCTCGTCCTGCTCGCTCGGGTACCCGATCCGCACGCGGAGCAGGAACCGGTCCAGCTGCGCCTCGGGCAGCGGGAACGTCCCCTCGAGCTCGACCGGGTTCTGGGTCGCCAGCACGAAGAACGGATCCGGCAGCGGGTAGCTCACGCCGTCGACCGTGACCTGTCGTTCCTGCATCGCCTCCAGCAGCGCGGCCTGGGTCTTCGGCGTCGCACGGTTGATCTCGTCGGCGAGGAGGACCTGCGTGAAGATCGGGCCCGGGCGGAACTCGAACTCCTGTGTCTTCATGTTCAGGACCGACGTCCCGGTGATGTCCGACGGCATGAGGTCCGGGGTGAACTGGACCCGCTGGAACTGCAGCCCGAGGAGCGCAGCGACCGTTCGAACGAGCGTCGTCTTCCCGACGCCGGGCACGTCGTCGAGCAGCACGTGCGCGTCGGACAGGATGCCGGTCAGCAGCAGCAGGAGCGGCTCACGGACGCCGAACAGACGCACCTCGACGCGGTCGGCGAGCGCATCGAAGAGATCGCGGCCGGAGGCCGGTTCGGTCACCGGCACAGCATACGGTTCGGGTCCATCCACCATGGGATACGGACGCGATCGGGCCGGCGGGTTGCCGTGAGCGGCCCGTAGAGTGACGCGCACACGATGGCGATCCGGATGGTGTGCTTCGACGTGGGCGAGACGCTCGTGGACGAGACCGAGGTCTGGGGCTCATGGGCCGATCGGCTGGGCATCCCGCGGTTGACGTTCTTCGCTGCCCTCGGCTCGGTGATCGACCGCGGCGGGCATCACCTCGAGGTATTCGATATCGTCGCGCCGGGCTTCGACGTCCGTGCGGCGCTCGACGAGACCGACGGGCCGGGTCGGTTCGAAGCGACGGACCTGTACCCCGACGTCGAGCCCGCGCTGTCGGAGTTGGCCGCCCTCGGGTTCCGATTGGCGATCGCCGGGAACCAACCGAAGCGAGCCGAGCGAACCCTGCGCGACGCGAACCTGCCGGTCGAGTTCGTGGCGTCGTCCGAGGCGTGGGGCGTCGAGAAGCCGTCCCTCGGGTTCTTCGATCGGCTGGTCCGAGAAGCCGGACTCGTGCCGCGAGAGATCGCGTACGTCGGTGATCGCGTGGACAACGACGTCGTCCCCGCGGCCGACGCGGGGTTGGTGAGCGTCTTCATCCGGCGCGGCCCGTGGGGGTTCATCCACGCCTCGCGGCCGGAGGTCGGGCGGGCCGACGTCCGGATCGAGTCGTTGCTGGAAGCCGCCGCCGCGCTCGAGCGGTGGAGCGCTGCTTCCGGGCGCCACGGATCGGTGTCGTAGTATGCTACTACGATGCTCACAGTGCCCGAGGCTGCCAAGCGCGTGGGGAAGGATCCCGAGACGGTCCGCAGATGGATCCGGGCGGGAAGGCTCCGTTCGACGAAGTTCGGGACCCAGCACCTGATCGACGAGCAGGATCTCGTGGCGTTCGAAGACGGCGACGACGTCGCGTGGATCCCCCCCGAGTGGCGCACGTTCCCCGATGGAACCCCCCAGCCGAACTGGGTCAAGATCGTCCGCCGGTCGCGCGAGGGGCACTGAATGGTCGTCCTCGACGCGAACGTCGCCCTCGAGGTATGCGCGGCGAGCGACGGGTTCGCTCGGTTCGGGAGCGAGCCGCTGACCGCCCCCCCGTCGATGTGGGCGGAGGCTCGTTCGGGCCTCCATGAGGCGATGTGGCGCGGAGAGATCGAGCGGACACTCGCGGAGACGGTCCTCGAGCGGCTGGACCGGTCCCCGATCCGGACCAGGACCCATCAGCGGTTGGGGCGCGAGTCCTGGCGGATCGCGGAGGAACTCGGGTGGGCGAAGACGTACGACGCGGAGTACCTCGCGCTCGCCCATCTGCTGGGTTCGGTCGTCGTCACCCTCGATCTCCGACTCCGGCGCGGCGCCGATCGCCTGGGTCTCGTCGTGACCCCCGAGGAGCTGTTCGGGCGATGAGTCACGTCTTCCCCCGGACGCCGGGGCGAACGCTTCCGGTCGTCGCCAGGGCCGAGGGCTGTTCGATCTGGGACAGGGACGGCAAGCGCTACCTCGATGCCGCCGGCGGGGCCATCGTGGTCGGGATCGGTCACGGGCGCGCGGAGATCGCCGACCTCCTCGCACGGCAGGCTCGAACGGTCGCCTACGCGCACGGGACCGCCTTCACCAGCGAGCCGCTCGAGGCGTACGCGGACGCACTGGCCGCCGTCCTGCCGGTGGACGACGCCCGCGTGTACCAGGTCTCGGGCGGGAGCGAGGCGATCGAGACGGCGCTCAAGATGGCGCGCGCGTACCACCTGGCGAACGGCGAACCGTCCCGTCACGTCGTGATCGGCCGGTGGGGTTCGTACCACGGGAACACGCTCGGCGCGCTGGATGCCTCCGGCCGGGAGCCCCTCCGCAAGCCGTACGAGCCATGGCTGGGCCGCGTCGTGCACGTGCCCGCCACCTACGAGTACCGATGCCCCTGGCCGACCCATCCCGACGCGTGCGGAGCGGAGCACGCCGCCCAGCTCGAACGCGCGATCCTGCGCGCCGGACCCGCCAACGTCGCGGCCTTCATCGCGGAGCCGATCGCCGGCGCGGCGCTCGGTGCCGCGGTCCCGCCCGACGACTACTGGCCGGCGGTGGCCGAGGTCTGCCGACGGCACGGCGTCCTGCTGATCGCCGACGAGGTGATGACGGGCTTCGGCCGGACGGGGACGTGGTTCGCCTGCGACCACTGGGGCCTTCGACCGGACATCCTGGTCAGCGCGAAGGGCGCCTCTTCCGGGTACTGGCCCCTCGGGTTCGCGGCCGCCAGCGGACGCGTGTACGAACGCCTCGCGGAGGGTGGGTTCGTCCACGGGTTCACCTATTCGCACAACGTCACCGGCGCCGCCGTCGGCCTCGAGGTGCTCCGCATCCTGCGCGACGAGGATCTGGTGGCGGCCAGCCGCGACAAGGGCGAGCGCCTGATGAAGTCCATGGCCGAAGCGCTCGCGGATCAGCCGCACGTGGGCAACGTTCGAGGACGCGGCTTGATGCTCGCGGTCGAGCTGGTGAAGGACAGGAACTCGAAGGAGCCGTTCGCGAGGGCCGAACGCGTCACCGAGCGGGTCGTGGCCGCCGCGAAGGATGACGGGCTCCTGCTCTATTCCTCGACCGGGTGTGCCGACGGCACGAACGGCGACCTGGTGATGCTCGGGCCGCCGTTCGTCATCTCAGACGCCGAGATCGACGAGTCGGTCACGAAGGCGGCCGGCGCGATCTCCGCCATCGCGGCATAGCGTCGCGGCTGCCGCCTCCACTCGCCCGGTCGTTTCGCGCGCGCCGTGCGCCCGGGATACACTGCGGCTCCCTGACGACCGCGAGAGGAGGGCGTGGCGTGACGCACGTTTCGGTCACCATCAACGGTGCGACGCACGACGCGGACATCGAAGCACGGACGTTGCTCGTGTACTTCATCCGCGAGCAGGCGGGCCTCACCGGGACGAACGTCGGGTGCGACACGAGCACATGCGGCTCGTGCACCGTGCTCGTCGACGGGAAGTCGGTGAAGTCCTGCACGATGCTGGCGGTGCAGGCCGACGGGCGCGCGATCACGACGATCGAGGGCCTGGCCGCGGACGACGAGCTGCATCCGCTGCAGAAGGCGTTCCACGAGAACCACGGCCTCCAGTGCGGGTACTGCACCCCGGGCATGATCATGGCCGCCGACAGCCTGATCCGCGAGCACGAGGGCGATCTCACGGAGGCGGACGTTCGACTCGGCCTCGAGGGCAATCTCTGCCGGTGCACCGGCTACCAGAACATCGTGAAGTCGGTCCTCGCCGCTGCCGGCGAGATGACGTGACAGGGGGCCGATGATGGCGCAGACCGCAACGAAGTACGTCGGTTCCGAGGTCCTCCGCAAGGAGGATCCCGAGTTCCTCACGGGAGAGGCGAAGTACGCCGACGACCTCGCCGTCCCCGGCATGCTGCACATGGTCGTCGTCCGGAGTCCGTTCGCCCACGCGAAGATCAACGGCGTCGACCTGAGCAAGGCGCTCGCGATGGACGGCGTCGTCGCCGCCTACTCGGGCCAGGACCTGGCCGACGACTGGGCGGGACCGCTGCTCATGGCGTGGGCCGTCACGCCGGACATCAAGAACCCGTCGCACTGGCCGCTCGCGAAGGACAAAGCTCGCCATCAGGGAGACGGGGTGGCGGTCGTGATCGCCGAGTCGCGCGCAGTCGCCAAGGATGCCGCAGAGGCGGTACATGTCGACTTCGAGCAGCTGCCCGTCGTCGTCGACATGGAGGCCGCGCTCGCCGACGGCGCCCCGCTCGTCCACGACGAGTTCGATTCGAACGCGTCCTACACCTGGGCCCACAACGTCGGCGACGCCGACGCCGTGTTCTCCGCGGCCCCCGTCGTCGTCAAGGAGCGCTACGTGATCCAGCGCTCGATCCCGAACGCGATGGAGCCTCGCGCGATCCTCGTCCAGCCGAACCCCGCCATGGGCGACTACACGATGTGGACCTCGACGCAGATCCCGCACATCGTCAAGGTGGCGATGGTCGTCGCCACCGGGATCGCCGAGTCGAAGCTCCGGATCGTCGCGCCGCGCGTCGGCGGAGGCTTCGGCGCGAAGCTCCAGGTCTACGCCGAGGAGGCCCTCAGCCTGCTGGTGGCGAAGAAGCTCGGCCGGCCCGTGAAGTGGGTCGAGGAGCGGTCGGAGAACTACCTCGCGACGCACCACGGGCGCGATCAGATCCAGGACGTCGAGCTCGCCGCGGACGCCGACGGCAAGATCAAGGGCTACCGCATGAGGATCCTGGCGAACATGGGCGCCTACCTGCAGATCATCACGCCCGGCACGCCGCTGCTCGGCGCGTTCGTCTACTGCGGGTGCTACGGCGGCGAGGCGTATTCGTTCGAATGCACCGGCGTGTTCACGAACACCACGCCGACGGACGCGTACCGTGGCGCCGGTCGCCCCGAGGCGACGTACGCGATCGAGCGGGCGATGGACGCGCTCGCGCGCGCGGTCGGGGTGTCCAGCGTCGAGATCCGGAGGCGGAACTTCCTGGCGGGCTCCGACGAGGCGTTCGAGATGCCGGCGGGCCTCACGATCGACTCCGGCCACTACGGCGCCGTGCTCGACCAGGCGCTCGAGCTGGCCGGGTACGACGCGCTGCTTGCCGACCAGAAGGCTCGGCGCGATCGCGGCGACACCAAGCAGCTCGGGATCGGGTTCTCCACCTATCTCGAGATGTGCGGGCTCGCGCCGTCACGGATCCTGAAGGCGCTGAACTACGCGGCCGGCGGCTGGGAGGCCGCCACGATCCGCATCAGCGCGACCGGGAAGGTCACGATCGTCGCGGGCACGTCGCCGCACGGCCAGGGCCACGCGACGACATTCTCCCAGATCGTCGCCGACGACCTCGGCGTCCCGATCGACGACATCGAGGTCGTGACCGGTGACACGCAGCTCGCTCCGCTCGGCATGGACACCTACGGCAGCCGCAGCCTCGCGATGGGCGGCATCGCCGTCCACCGCGCGGCGGAGAAGGTCGTCGCGAAGGCGCGGACGATCGCGGCCCACGAGCTGGAGGTCTCCGAGGACGACCTCGACTTCGACGCGGGCACCTTCTCGGTAAAGGGCGCCCCCGACCAAGCACGGACGATCCCGGCGCTCGCGTGGTCGGCGTGGACGGCGCACGCCCTGCCCGACGGCATGGAGCCTGGCCTCGATTCGACCGCGGTCTATGACGCGGCGAACTTCGTCTGGCCGTACGGGACGCACATCTGCGTCGCCGAGGTGGACACGGACACGGGCCAGGTCGAGATCGTGAAGTACGTCGCGGTCGACGACGTCGGCATCCAGGTGAACCCGCAGATCGTCGACGGCCAGGTCCAGGGCGGCGTGATCCAGGGGATAGCCGAGGCGCTGTACGAGGAGGCCGTCTACGACGAGCACGGCACGCTGATGAGCGCCTCGATGACGAACTACGAGGTGCCCGCCGCGAGCGAGGTCCCGAACCTCACGCTCGGCCGGTTCGAGACGGCGTCGACCACGAACGAGATGGGGTTCAAGGGCGTCGGCGAGACGGGCACGATCGCGTCCCCGCCGGCGGTCATCAACGCGGTGATCGACGCGCTGTCGCACCTCGGCGTGACCGACGTGCCTCGGCCGGCGAGCCCCGAGAACGTCTGGCGAACGATCCAGCAGGCGAAGGGAGGCCAGCAGTGATCCCGGCACCGTTCGAGTACGCGCGGGCAGGGTCCGTCGACGAAGCGATCCAGCTGCTCGGTTCGAACGAGGACGCGAAGGTGATCGCCGGTGGGCATTCGCTCCTGCCGTTGATGCGCCTTCGGTTCGCCCGGCCGGCGCTATTGGTCGACATCGACCGGCTGTCCGACCTGGAGTACGTCAGCGACGCGGGCGACCACGTCGAGATCGGGGCGAACAGCCGGATGGGCGACCTGGCGTCGAACCCCCTGCTGCGCTCCGAGTCGCCCTTGATGGCGTACACATGCGGCCTGGTCGGCGACCCGCAGGTTCGGCACCGCGGCACGATCGGCGGCTGCGCGGCGCACGGCGATCCCGCATCGGATCCGCCGACGACGCTCGTCGCGCTCGGTGCGTCGCTGGTGATGCGCGGTCCGTCCGGTGAGCGCGTCGTGGGCGCGTCAGACTTCTTCAAGGGTATCTTCGAGACGGACCTCGGCCCGCAGGACGTGCTGACCGCGATCCGCGTGCCGAAGACGGGTTCGGCCGGATGGTCCTACCAGAAGTTCCATCGCCGCGCGATCGACTGGGCGATCGTCGGCGTCTCGGCGCTGGTGAACCGCGACGACGGGAACGTGTCCAGCGCTTCGGTCGCGCTGACGAACATGGGCTCGAAGCCGATCAAGGCCTCAGGCGTCGAGGGAGCTCTCGCGGGGGCCGCGGCGAACGCCGACAGCCTGGCCGCGGCCGCCGAGCATGCCGCGGAGGGGACCGACCCGGTCAGCGACACGAACGCGAGCGCGGAGTTCCGTCAGCACCTCGCGAAGGTCCTGACCAGGCGCGCGCTGGAGGACGCCCTGGCGAAGTAGGCGACGGCGCGCTAGCTCGAGCCGCCGGGCTTGACCGCGAGGCTATGGTAGGTGCCGGCCGCGATGGCGACGACGTGGTTGAGCTTCTTCGCCTTCACCGGCACGTTGCTGTTGGCATCGGTGCCGTCACCCAGTTGGCCGAATCCGTTCTTGCCCCAGGCCCACACGGCTCCATGCGAACCGATCGCCAGGCTCGTGTAGGTACCGGCGGCGATCTTCGTCGCACCACCGAGCCCGAGCACCTGCACCGGAACGGCGCTGTTCGCATCCGTGCCGTCGCCCAGCTCGCCGTCCGCGTTGTAGCCCCACGCGCTGACCGTGCCGTCGGACCTGAGCGCGAGGCTGTGCCCACCGCCTCCCGCGACCGCGATCGCATCGATCAGCCCGCTCACCTGGACGGGCACGGTGCTGTCGGTGTTCGTGCCGTCGCCCAGTTGACCGTAAGAGTTCGCACCCCACGCCCACACCGTGCCGTCGGACCGCAGGGCGAGGCTATGCGATCCGCCGGCCGCGACGGCGATCACCCCACCCAGACCCGCCACCTGGACCGGCGCGTCCCGCTCCTTCTTCGTGCCGTCGCCGAGCTGGCCGGATCCGTTGTAGCCCCACGCCCAGACGGTGCCGTCGGACCTGAGGGCGAGGCTGTAGAGGTCTCCGGCTGAGATTGCGATCGCGGCGGTGAGGCCGCTCACGCGGACCGGCACGGTTCGGTGCTCCTTCGTCCCGTCGCCGAGCTGACCGCGGAAGTTCGATCCCCACGCCCACACGGTGCCATCGGATCGGAGCGCGAGGCTGTGGACCGAGCCCGCGGCGAGCGCGACCGCAGCCGTGAGGCCGCTGACGGGAACCGGCACCGCGCTGGGCCCGACCGAGCCGTTCCCCAGCTCGCCGTCCATGTTGTAGCCCCAGGACCACGCCGTGCCGTCAGAGCGCAGGGCGAGGCTGTGCTTCCAGCCGGCCACGACCGCGATGACGTGACCGATCGATCGGACCTTCCTGGGGACGCCGCGGCCGACGTTCGTGCCGTCGCCGAGCTGGCCGTCGGCGTTGGCGCCCCACGCGAACGCGTTCCGCGGACCGTCCCCGGACGCCATCGCGGGGCCTTGTCGGATCAACGCGAACGGGATCGCGAGCGCGACGCTCAGGGCGAGCGTCAGGGCGATCCGGGCACGTGCGCGCGAAGGCTCGCAGGACGTACGAGCGTGTGGCTCCATCTCCCCCGACCCCCCTCCGCGCAGCCCGGGTACCCGTCCCGAGCCTACCCGACCGCCGCTTGATAACCCGGTACCGGGCGGAACAGCAATGGGGACAAATCCCCCAGACCGGTCTCTCAACGCCTCTGCCGGCGTATCTCGTGCGAGCTGATAGACCGTGATAGGGTCGCAGACACGATGGACGCGGCCATCAACCCCTACGCGCCGGGCGCGGGACAGCGGCCCCCGGAGCTCGCCGGCCGCGACGAGGAGGTGCGGTCGTTCGAGATCCTGATGGAGCGACTCGAACGCCGTCTCCCGGAACGCGGATCGATCCTCACTGGCCTGCGCGGCGTCGGCAAGACGGTGCTGATCAACGAGTTCCGCGGGATTGCCGAACGCCGCGGCTGGATCGCCGCGAAGGTCGAGGCGCGCAGCGACGCGCCGTTCCGACGGCTCGCCTCGCAGTCCCTGAACCAGGCGATGCGCGCCGCGCACGGCCGCGGCAAGGGCAAGGACCGGCTCGAACGCGCGCTGCGGGTGTTCAAGTCCTTCTCGCTGCGAACCTCGCCGGACGGGAGCTTCGCCGTGGGGATCGACGTCGAGCCCGAGCGCGGCCGCGCGGACACCGGTGACCTCGAGACCGACCTGACCGAGCTGTTCATCGACGTCGGCGAGGCGGCCGGGCAGCTCCAGGTGGGGATGGCGCTGTTCGTCGACGAGATGCAGGATCTGGAGGGCGGCGACCTCGCCGGGATCTCCGGGGCGTGCCACGAGACCGGCCAGCGGAACCTCCCGGTCGCGGTCATCGGCGCTGGGCTGCCCAGCCTGCCGGCCGATCTGACGGAGGCGAAGTCCTACGCCGAGCGTCTCTTCACGTACCGATCGCTCGGACCGCTGGCGGCCGGCGACGCGACGACGGCGCTCACGGTGCCGGCCGAGGCCCTCGACGTCACGTGGTCGGCCCCGGCTCTCGAGCTGGTCATCGCCGAGGCGCAGGGATATCCGTACTTCCTCCAGGCGTACGGCAAGTGCACGTGGGACTACGCGGCCGGGAGCCCGTTCTCGCTCGACGATGCGCGGGCCGGCATCGAGGTCGCGCGACGGGACCTCGAACTCGGCTTCTACGGATCGCGCTGGGAACGCGCCACGCCCGCCCAGCGCGCGTACCTCCGCGCGATGGCCGAGGATCCGGACGATCCGAGCTCGACGGCCGAGGTGGCCCGCAGGCTCGGCCGGCGGCCCAGCGACGTGTCCGTGGCGCGCGACCAGCTGATCCGCAAGGGCCTCGTGTACGCCCCCGACCGGGGCGCCGTCGCGTTCACCGTCCCCGGGATGGCGGCGTTCATCCGCCGGCAGGCGTAGGTGATGGAACAGGTTGCGAGGAAACCTTGCGGACCCGGTCCGACTGGGTGCAGACTGACCCCGGCGCGAGAGCGCGAGGGGGGGCATCCTGTCTGCCGGTCGGGAGGTCGGCGTGGTAGGAGCCTCGGGGTCGATCGGCGCGGTCGCCGCAGGCGATCGAGCGACGGGCTTGAGCGTCTTCGTCTGCTACCGGCGCGAGGACACCGCCGGCTTCGCCCGCGCGCTCAAGACGGTGCTGGGCGAGCGGTACGGCAAGGACCGCGTCTTCATGGACCTCGACAGCATCGCGCCGGGCGAACGCTGGGAAGCGGTCGTCAACAGGGCGGTCAGTGGCTGTGACGCGCTTGATCGCGTTGATCGGGCCGCGTTGGCTCACGATCAGCGACGACGCTGGCAATCATCGGTTGGCGAACCCTGACGATCCGGTCCGTCTCGAGATCGAGGCGGGCCTCAGAGAGGAGCTGATGGTGATCCCGATCCTCCTGCAGGGAGCGAGGGTGCCCCCGAAGGAGAAGCTGCCGGAGACGCTCTCCGGGTTGCCCGGGATCCAGGCGCTGCCGATCACGGACGATTGGGACGCCGGAGTCACGAAGCTGGTTTCGACGCTGGACCGGATCGTGGAGGAGAAGCGGTCGGCCGCGGCCGGCGAGCTCACGCAGGTTCCTCCAGACGGAACCCATGTGGCCGAGGCATCGGGTCCGACGTCATCCAGGGCGGCCGAGCTCGCCGACCGGTCGACGGGCGACCCGGCGAGCCCACCGGTCCTCATCCCCGAGGCCGATCCGACGGGACCGAAGGAGCCGACGGGATCGAAGGAGCCGACGGCGGTACCCCCTCTGCATCCCGAGGAACGCAAGGGCCGAGGTCCGGCGGTAGCGATCGTCGTGGCGCTCGTGATCCTCGGCTTGATCGCAGGCGGCATCGTGCTCGTGGCCTCGACCCGGCACCCGGCCGAAGTGTCCGGCGCCACGAAGGGTGAAGCGAACGGCGCGGTTGGAGCAAGCGGAGCGAGCGCGGCGGATGCTGCGGATGCTGCGCTCCACGACTACCTGTGGAACGTCTACCGGCTGCTGCAGCGCTCGCAGGACCAGCGGACCCAGATCCGCCAGGCGATCAGCAACAAGGATGCCCAGGCGCTCGAGGTCCTGCAGCAGCGCCGGCGAGACCTCCTCGGCACCGTCCAGGGCTGGCAGGTGCCGGGCGCGGCCCGGGCGCTCAACGACGCACTCGCCCGGGCATTCCGAGACGCGGTCATCGCCGACGGCTACTGGATCGAGTACGCGAACGGGACCCGCAGCTACGGCTCGGCGAGCGCGTACGAGACGAACACCGTGCACGTCGCGAAGTTCGACTTCGACGCACTCTACGATCAGCTGCGCACGGGCGTGGAGGACCCACCGCCTGCGGTGCCGTCGAACTACCTCTTCTAGTGGCGTCGAGCCGCCGCGCAGGAGCGCGTCGGGTGCTGTCGGTCGGTGCGCTCTCGATCGCCTCCGCCGTGCTCGCCGCGTGCACCGGCACGCAGGTGGGGGCAGCGTCTAACGGAGGCTCGCAGACCCCTCCTTCCTCCGTGCCGTCGGCCCGACGCACCCCGACGTCATCCGCGGTCCCGTCGACGTTCTCCGTCCCGAAGCCGCCGATCACCTGGATGCCGATCCCGTTCGGCCAGCAGCGGAAGGACGAGATGGCGGCCTACGCGGAACGGCACTACGGGATCCACACGTGGCGGCTGATCCACCCGAAGGTCATCGTCGAGCACTACACCGCAGGACCGAGCTTCTCGTCCGCGTGGAACACGTTCGCCGCCGACTCGCCGGACCCAGGTCTCGGCGAGCTGCCCGGCGTCTGTTCGCACTTCATCGTCGATACCGACGGCACGATCTACCAGTTGGTGCCCCTCGACGTGATGTGCCGCCACACGACCGGCCTCAACGACACGGCCATCGGCATCGAGATGGTCGGCACCTCGGATCGGCAGATACTGGCGAACGCGGACCAGCTCGGTTCGGCCCTCGACCTGACGGCGTGGGTCGCGGCGCGGTACGGGATCGAGCTTCGGAACGTGATCGGGCACAACGAGAGCCTGACGAGCCCGTACCGGAGGGAGCTCTATCCGCCCTGGCGCTGCCAGACGCATGCGGACTGGAACCACGCCGACATGCAGGTCTTCCGCGCGAAGTTGGCGAGGATCCTGCACCGACACGACGTGCCGCTCGGCCCGCCGGCCACCCCCGTCGTCAACACCTGCACCTGAGCCGAACCCCGGAGCCATCGCACGTTCGCCGTCTGGGATGATGAGCACCATGACGGAACGTCTCGCCGATACACCGGTGCGCCCGAGCGCGCCGTTCGACTCCGTCGACGACCTGATCGAACGGCTCCGCGGGCAGGCGTACCTGCCGGACCACGCGCTGGCGACCGCGATCTACCTGTCGACGGCGCTCGACAGGCCGTTGCTCCTGGAGGGCGAGGCCGGGGTCGGGAAGACTGAGGTCGCGAAGGCGCTGGCCTCGACCCTCGATCGCGACCTGATCCGGCTGCAGTGCTACGAGGGGATCGACGCCAGCCAGGCGCTCTACGAGTGGAACTACTCGCGCCAGCTCCTCGCCGTACGCGCGATGCGCGACGGCGAGGTGGTCAAGCATGTTGACGACCTGTTCGCCGAGGAGTTCCTCGTCGAACGCCCCCTCCTGGCTGCGCTCCGCGCCGGCGAGGGAGCCGTCCTGCTGGTCGACGAGCTCGACCGCGCCGACGACGAGTTCGAGGCGTTCCTCCTGGAGGTGCTCTCGGAGTTCGCCGTCACGATCCCGGAGGTCGGTCGGATCGCGGCGGTCCGCCCGCCGGCCGTCGTCATCACGTCGAACCGGACCCGCGAGCTGCACGACGCGCTGAAGCGCCGCTGCCTCTACCACTGGATCGACCACCCCACGCTCGAGCGCGAGGTCGAGATCATCTCGGTCCGCGCGCCGGAGGTGCCCGCGGCGCTCGCGCGACAGGTCGCGGAGGCGGTCGCGAGGCTGCGGTCCATGGACGTGGCGAAGCGCCCCGGCGTCGCGGAAGCGATCGACTGGGCGAACGCGCTCGTGTTCCTGGGAACCGAACGCCTCGACGCGGACATCGCCGCAGACACGCTCGGCGCGGTGCTGAAGGACCACGACGACCTGGAGCTGGCTCGGGCGTCGATCGCCGAGGTCGTCGAGCCGGGCGAAGCACCCGCGTAGGGCGCGCCGGGTGACCACGCTACCGGAGCCAGCGGGCGACGCCACGGAGCTCCTGGATCGGCTCGTCGGGTTCGGCCGCTACCTCCGAGCGAACGGGATGAACGTGGGCACCGGTCGAAACCTCACGTTCGTCCGGGCCGCGACCGCGCTCGATCCGTTCGATCGCGACCAGCTTCGAGCCGCGGCCCGCGCCTCGCTCGTGTCGCGGCCCGAGGACTTCCCGAAGCTCGACGCGCTGTTCGATCGCTACTTCGGAGCCGGGCTCGCCGTCGAGGAGGACGCCGCCGCGGACCTCGGCTCCGTCCAGCGCGGCACGAAGGGCGAGGAGCCGCTCGCCGAGGGCGAGCCGGAGGTCACGATCAGTCAGTCGTCCGCGTCGTGGTCACCGGCCGCCGACGACGAGGAGACGGACGAGGAAGCGGCGATCCGGATCGTGGCCAGCCCGACCGAGGTCCTCCGGAAGAAGGACTTCGCGAAGCTGACCCCTGACGAGCGCCGGGCGATGCTGCGCTCGGTCCGGCGGCTCGTGATGGAGGCGCCGCACCGCTGGTCGCGACGGTACCGCCCGTCGTCTCGCGGGGCGCGGTTCGACATGCGTCGGACCCTCCGCCGGTCGTTGCGGACCGAGGGCGAGCCGTTCGAACGGGCGTGGCGCGACCGGCGGACGCGGCCCCGCCCGCTGGTGCTGCTGCTGGACGTGTCGGGTTCGATGGCGCCGTACAGCCGGCCGCTGCTGGAGTTCGCGCACGCGGCGGCCGCCGCCGGGCGCCGGGTCGAGGTGTTCGTGTTCGGCACACGGCTCACGCGCATCACGCGGCTGATCCGGTCGAGGGACCCCGACGCGGCGTTGGACGCGATCGGGGACACGGTCGTGGATTGGGAGGGCGGCACACGGATCGGCGAGTCGCTGAAGCAGCTCCTGGACGGATGGTCGACGCGATCGGCGCTGCGTGGAAGCGTGGTGATCCTCGCCTCCGACGGGCTCGAGCGCGGCGATCCCGAGGTGCTCGCGACGCAGATCGCCCGGCTCTCGCGCCTGGTGCACCGGCTCGTGTGGATCAACCCGCTCAAGGGTTCGCCGCGCTACGAGCCGCTGGCGCGGGGCATGGCCGCGGCGCTCCCGCACATCGACACCTTCCTGCCCGGGCACAACCTCGAGAGCCTCGAGGCGCTCGCGGCCGCCGTGTCGAGCGGCTGACGTGCCCGGTTCCGGCCGGTCGGCGATCGATGGTCAGGTGGGCGGGACCCGGCCGGCTTCGATCCGGTTGCCGGAGACGCTGTTGACGATCAGCGGCGTGCCGCCCGGCACCTGGCCGATCAGATCGCTCAGCAGCGCGGCCGGGTCGGGTGCGGCCCCATCGCCTTCGATCAGCACCACCAGGTCCTGGCCTTCGTAGTCGACCTGGATCAGTCGGTACCCGCCCGACCCGGCCCATGTGGTCGCGGCCTTCGCCGCACGGCTCTTCCATCGCTCCTCGCGGACGGTCTCCCGGGTGGCGATGACCAGCGGCACCAGGATCGCCAGGATTGCGACCGCGATCGCGACGTACGCCCTCCGACGGCGGAAGCCCGGCGTCGCGACCGCCTCGCCGTGATAGCCGTACATCGTGAACAGGACGGTTCCCGCGAGCACCATCGCGACGGCGTTCGACGCGAACAGTAGGAACGCCCCCCAGGCGCTCCCCCACGCACCGGCCTGAGCGGTGACCCCGACCACGGCCAGGGGCGGCACGAGCGAGATCGCGATCGCGACGCCCGGCATCACGTCCGAGACGTCCTTGCGCGCGAGGCCGTAAGCGCCCGCGAAGCCGGTGGCGACCGCCGCGACGAGGTCGATGATCTGCGGTGAGGTGCGCCCCGTGACCTGGCTGTTCTTCACGAGCGGCACCAGCTGCGGGAGGATCCAGGCCATCACGGCCGACACCACCACGACGAGGCCCACGCCGCCCGCGACGATCGCCACGGACGTCGCGATGCGGCGCGCGTCCCCGACGACGACCCCGAGGCCGACGGCCATGATCGGGGTCCCCAGCGGCGCGACGATCATGGCCCCGATCACGGTCGCCGTGGAATCGGACAGCACCCCGGCGGTCGCGATCGCGGTGGACAGCAGGAGCAGGACCCAGAAGCGGGACTGCTTCGCCGCGACGTCCCCGATGTCGAAGAAGAGCTGGTCCTGGAGCTCGGGGAGCGTGCGCCGCTGGCCGCCGAGCCGCGCCAGCGTCGACCCGCGGGCTGCCGTGGACGCCTCGCTCATCTCGGCCGCGAGCGTACCCCGCACGTCGACGCGAGCTTCGCAACGAACGTCAGATACGTCGAGCCAGGGCCGGCGATCGAGCCGGGCGCGCGAGGAGCCGTCAGCCGTCCTGCAGGAGATCGTCGAGCGACCGCTTCTTCTTCGGCTCCCGCGCCAGGACGTCGTCGAACGACCGCGCCGGCTTCGACGGCGGGGGACCGGCCTCGAGCAGCTGATCGAGCTTCGGCCCGCCGAGGTCCCCCGCGGCCTCCAGCATCTCCTCGAGCGACGTGCCCGGATCCCCGGTCAGTCGCATCCGCAGGGCCGCGAGCACCGACGCGTGCCCGTCGGACAGCCCCTGGGCGACCTTGATCTCCGTCAACGCCTTCTCGGCCTGCCGCAGGAGGCGTTCGTCGTCGGCCGTCAGCGCGCTCGCCTCCCTCGCTTCCCTACGACCCGCCGGCGCCGGCGGTGGCGAACGCCTCCGGGTTCGCCTCGAACGCTGCCTGGCAACCCGCCGAGCAGAAGTAGAAGGTTCGGCCGGCGTGCACCGCGCGGTACCTCGCGTCGGCGACGGCCACCGTCATCCCGCACACGGGATCGAGCTCCTCGTGCGCCTCGGACGTCGGCACCTCGGCGATCGCCGCGACGGGCGCCAGCTCGCCGGCCGCCCGGAGCCGAACGAGGTCGGCCAGAACGGCCACCGCGATCTCCGACGGCGTCACGTGCCCCAGGTCCATCCCCGCCGGCGCGTGCACGCGCGCGAGGTCGGTCTCGGAGACCCCGCGGTCGCGAAGGAACGCGAGAACGGCCTCGGACCGACGGCGGGATGCGACGAGTCCGACGTACGCGGTGGGCTTCTCGAGCGCCCGCTCGAGGGCGTCCTCGTCGTAGTGGCCCTGGGTCGCCACCACGACGAACGACCGTTCGTCGACGCCCGCAGCGCGCAGGTCGAGCGACGTGAACACGTGCTCGACCCCCGGGTGGTCCGCGGTCGAGCCTCGATCGTCGACGACCGCGGTCCTCCAGCCGAGCGCGTCCGCCATCCGAGCGAGCGTGTCGACGGCGGGCGATCGGCCGATCACGACGAGGTGCGGCGGCGGCAGGACCGGCTCGACGTAGACCTCTAGCGCGCCCTCGCTCGTGCACGAGACCGGGATCGCGACGACGCCGTCGCGATGGTGCAGGGCGACCTCGTCCTCCGGACCCAGGAACAACAGCCGAGGCGTCCCTTCCTCGAGCGCCTTGCGCGACTCACGCACCACGGCCGGCTCGGCGCACGCCCCGCCGACCCACCCGCGCACGTGGCCGTCCGGCGTCACGACGGCCTTCGAACCGAGCTGGCCCGATGACGGCGAACGTCGCCAGACCACGGTCGCCGCGACGTACGGCTCACCGCGAGCCGTCAACTCACGGGCGATCCGATCCAGGTCCTCCGCCATGGCTCCTCGCTCCCGCTCCCGTTCAACCCACTGCCGGAGTTGCCATCCTGAGTCTCCCACGCGTTCGGACCCCGACAACAGCGCCACGGCCGGCTATCGCGCCGATGGATGCGGTCGTGCCTGGAAGTATCGATCCTTGCCCATCGCCGCGAACGCCGCCATCGCGGATCCACTCGTGTCGAGCCTCCAGTTGCATCGAACCCTGCCCTCGGGATCGGTCGAGTCGAAGTACAGCGCGGCGGAGAACGACCCCCACCCGGGGGACTTCAGGGTCGCGGCGGCGTCCTCGATCCAGCGGGCCTTCCGCCCGGCCGAGTTCGGGTCCTCCACGCTTCCCCATTCCGTGAGCATCAGGTGCTTGCCCGGATGCGCCCGGCCGAACCGCCGCATCGGCTTCGCCAGCTCCTCGAGCGACCTCCACCCGTCGTCGATGCCAGGGCGGCAGCCGTTCCAGTTGTAGGCGTCCTCGGCGATGTCGTCGACCCAGTGGTCGCCCGGGTAGTAGTCCCTCGCCTGCTTCTTCCCCTTCCGCCGGAACGCGTAGTCCGTCACGATCCAGACGTACTCGGCATTCGTCACCTTCCGCGCGCGGAACACGTCGACGATGCGGCGCCATCCCGCCACGAAGTCCGCGGCCGAACCGTTCGGTTCGCTCGCAGCCGCATCCGGTTCGTGGTTGAACGTGAAGTACAGGTGCGCGCCGAACCCCTTGATGGCGTCCGCCCACCCGACGATCTGGTCGTAGAGCGCCGAGCCTGGCTTCGCGTTCGCGATGTCGCGGAACCGGATGATCGCGCCGTTCGACCGCTTGGCGCGGACCGACAGGAAGATGGCGTGTCCGGAGTCCCGCATCCACGTCGTGTCCGCGTTCGGGAACCGGGAGTCCCAGACGTCGAAGACGCGGATGCCAGCGAGCGTGCGGTCGATCGAGCCCTCGAGCGCCGTGATCGCGTCCACCGTGTCCTGCCCGTGGACCGGCTCGACGTAGGCGCCGAAGATCACCGCGCGTCGGCCGCCGGCAACGATGGTGGCGGGCGCCGGTGACGGCGCGACCGACGTCACGAACACGATCGCCGTCACGAGCGCGACGACCGCGACGGACCAGATCGTGCCGGACGAACCCCACGATCCGCGCCGCGCGCGGGGACCTCCGATGCGATCGGAGGCGCGCGGCCCTACGTCCCCTCGGACGACCTCGTTCCTATGGAGTCGCTCCCCCGCCGGAGCTCTTCGCAGCCTGGATCGCCTCCCAGACCTTCGCCGACGTCACCGGCATGTCGATGTTCTTCACGCCGTATGGCCGGAGCGCGTCGATCACGGCGTTCACGTACGCGGCCGGCGAGCCGACCGTCGCGGACTCGCCGACGCCCTTCGCCCCGATCGGGTGGTGCGGCGAGGGCGTGACCGTCTCGCCCAGCTCGAACCTCGGCGTCTCCCACGCGGTCGGCAGCAGGTAGTCCATGAAGTTCGACCCGATGCAGTTCCCGGCCTCGTCGAACGTGATCAGCTCCATCTTCGCGATGCCGAACCCCTCGGTCAGGCCGCCGTGGATCTGGCCCTCGACGATCATCGGGTTGATCCGGACGCCGCAGTCGTCGACCGCGACCATCCGCTTCACGTCCCACTCGCCGGTCTCCTCGTCCACCTCGACCGCGACGACGTACGTCCCGAACGGGAACGTCAGGTTCGGCGGGTCGTAGTAGTACACGCCCTCCAGGCCCGTCTCCATCCCGTCGGGGACGTTCGTGTACGCCGCGAACGCCACCTCCTGGATCGTCTTCGCGTTGTCGGGCGCGCCCTTGACGAAGAACTTCGGCGCCTCCCATTCGATGTCCTCCTCGGAGACCTCCAGGAGGTGGGCGGCGAGCTTGCGCGCCTTCTCGCGCACGCGGCGCGCGACCATGGCGGTCGCCGCGCCCGAGACCGGCGTGGACCGGGACGCGTACGTCCCGAGCCCGTACGGCGTGTTGTCCGTGTCGCCGTGCATCACCTTGACGTCCTCAGGCTGGATCCCGAGCTCCTCGGCGACGATCTGCGCGAACGTCGTCTCGTGCCCTTGACCCTGCGTCTGGACGCTGATCTTCAGGATCGCCTTGCCGGTCGGGTGGATCCGCAGCTCGGCGCCGTCGTTCATCGACAGGCCCAGGATGTCGTAGTCCTTGTGCGGTCCGGCGCCGACGATCTCCGTGAACGACGCCAAGCCGATCCCCCAGAGCTTGCCTTCGGCGCGCTTCGCTTCCTGCTCCTTGCGGAAGTCGTCGTAGCCGGCCTTCTGCAGCGCCAGCTCCAATGCCGCGTGGTAGTCACCAGAGTCGTAGACGAACCCCGTCGCGCTCGTGTAGGGGAACTGGTCCTTGTCGATGAAGTTCTTCCGTCGGATGTCCACCGGGTCCATGCCCAGCTCGTAGGCGGCGTTCTGGACCAGTCGTTCGATCAGGTACGAGGCCTCGGTGACGCGGAACGAACACCGGTACGCGACGCCGCCGGGCGCCTTGTTCGTGTACGCGCCGTCCGCGACGACGTGCGCCGCGGGGAGGTCGTAGGAACCGCTCACGATGTGGAACAGCCCGACCTTGAACTTCGACGGCTGCGCGTCCGCGTGGAACGCGCCCTCGTCGGCGAGCAGCGACGCCCGCAAACCGAGCATCGTGCCGTCCTTCTTCAGCGCGAGCTCGCCGTGCATGTAGAAGTCGCGCGCGAACCCCGTGGAGATCAGGTTCTCCGTGCGGTCCTCGATCCACTTGACCGGATGGCCGAGCAGGAGCGACGCGGCCGTGGCGATCACGTAGCCGGGATAGACGGGGACCTTGTTGCCGAACCCGCCCCCGATGTCCGGCGAGATGATCCGGATGTTCTCCTCGGGCAGGCCCGCGACCAGGGCGAACACCGTCCGGATCGCGTGCGGCGCCTGCGACGTCATCCAGATCGTCGTCTGGCCCGTCGCCGGGTCGACGTCGGCCACGCAGCCGCACGTCTCCAGGGGCGAGGGGTGCGAACGCGGGTAATGCGTGTCGAGCGACACGACGACCTCGGCGTCGGCGAACGCCTCGTCGGTAGCGTCCTTGTCGCCGGCCTCCCAGTGGAAGATATGGTTGTCCTTCTGGTCTTCCTTGTCGGTGCGGATGATCGGTGCGCCGTCCTCGAGCGCCTGCTGCGGCGTCGTGATCGCGTCGAGCGGTTCGTAGTCGACGTCGATCAGCTCGAGCGCGTCCTTGGCGATGTAGGCGTCCGTCGCGACCACGGCCGCGACCTCCTGCCCCTGGAACCGCACCTTGTCCGTCGCCAGTACCGCCTGGGTGTCGTAGGAGAGCGTGGGCATCCAGGCCAGGTTGTGCTGCGCCATCAGCTCGCCGGTCACCACGGCGATCACGCCGGGTACGGCGGCGGCCTTCGACGTGTCGATCCCGTTGATCTTCGCGTGCGCGAACGGGCTCCGCAGGATCACCATGTGGAGCATCCCGGGAAGATTCACGTCGTCGACGTAGGTACCCCGGCCGCGGATGAACCGGTCATCCTCCTTGCGCTTGACGCTGTGGCCGAGGCCACGGATCTCGGATGCGTCGGTCGCCATCGTCTCGCTCCCTCTCGCCTCGCCCTAGGAGGTCGCCGCGGCCGGAGCGCTCTCGGCTGCCATCGTCGCGCCCGCGGCCTGGATCGCCTTCACGATGTTCATATATCCGGTGCAGCGGCAGATGTTGCCGGAGATCGCCCACCGGACCTCGTCGTCGGACGGGCTCGGGTTCTCCTCGAGCAGCGCCGCGCCGACCAGCATCATCCCGGGGGTGCAGTAGCCGCACTGCAGACCGTGTTCCTCCTTGAACGCCGCCTGCACCGGGTGCAGCGCGGCGCCGGCCATCGCGGGAAGGCCCTCGACGGTCGTCACCTCGTGACCGTCGGCCTGCACGCCGAACATCGTGCACGACTTCACCGGGAGCCCGTCCAGCAGGACGGTGCACGCCCCGCAGTTCGACGTGTCGCACCCGATATGGGTGCCGGTGAGGCCGAAGTCCTCTCGGATCACGTGGACCAACAGCTGGCGGGGTTCGACGTCCGCCGTGCGCTCGGCCCCGTTGACGTTGATCGTGATCTCCATATCGTCAACCCCCCTTACGATCCCGGGTCTCAGGCGTTCGACCCGCCGGCCGACGCCGCCGCCTGCGCGAGGCCCCGGCGCACGAAGACCGCGACGACGTTCTTCTTGTACGCCGCGCTCCCCCGCAGATCCGAAACGGGATCGGCGGCCTCGGCGGCCAGCCGGCCGGCCTCGGCGAACGCCTCCCCGGTCGGCTCGGCGCCCGCCAGGGACGCCTCGGCGTCGGACGCTCGGATGTTCTTCGGGCCGACCGCCGTCAATCCGATGCCCGCTGAGCCGATGTGGCCGTCGTCCATCGTCACGCGCACACCCGCGGCGACCGTGGCGAAGTCGCCGACCTTGCGTTCCATCTTCAGGTAGGCACCCCCGGTCCTGGCGGTCGGCGTCGGGACGCGAACCTCGGTCACGACTTCGTTCGGCTGCAGCGACGTGGTGAACGTATCCACCAGGAACTCGTCGATCGGGATCGTGCGCTCGCCGGACGAGCTCCGCGCGACGACCTGGGCGCCGACCGCGATCATCACCGCGCCCCAGTCTCCGGCAGGGTCGGCGTGCGCGAGCGAGCCGGCGACGGTGCCGCGGTTGCGGATCAGCGGATCGGAGATCAGCGGCGCCGCGGCGGCGAGCGTCGGGTACCGCGCGGCGACGACGTCCGAGGTCTCGATCTGGTGGTGCCGGGTCAGCGCTCCGATGCGCAGCCAGCCGTCCGCTTCGGACATGCCGCGCAGTTCCTCGACGCCGTTGACGTCGACGAGATGTTCCGGCATCGCGAACCGGAGCTTCATCAGCGGGATCAGGCTCATGCCGCCCGCGAGGACCTTCGCGCCCTCGCCGTGCTCATCGAGCAGCGACAGCGCATCGGCGACGGTCTGGGCGCGATGGTAGTCGAACCGAGCAGGGAGCACCCGTGCCTCCTTCCCCTCCAAGGTGAGCAGGTACGCTCGAACGACGCTGCCCGCGGCAGCGGTAGGAGTTTTCTACTGCCGAGACGGGAATACGCGCAAGTCGGGGTCCGGGTTCGCGTGGCCTTCGCTGGATCGGATCGGCCGGCACGGGGAGAGAGGGACGCATGGAGATCATCTCGGATCGCCTCTACAGCTGGGCCTCGCTGTTGGAGCCGAACACGCTCGAACAGGCCGAAGCCCTGAGCCACCTCCCGATCATCTCGGGCCACGTCGCGCTGATGCCGGACGCGCACCTCGGCTGGGGTTCGACCGTCGGCAGCGTCATCCCGACGGCCGGCGCCGTGATCCCCGCCGCGATCGGCGTCGACATCGGCTGCGGGATGATCGCGGCGCGCACCGATCTGCGAGCGGCCGCGCTGCCGGACTCGTTGGACCCGTTCGTGGCCGCGCTCGAAGCCGTCGTCCCCGCCGGACTCGGGCGCTGGCACCGGGAGCCGAAGGACGGGGCGCTCGCCTGGTACGCGGCGCATCCGAACCCCCGTATCACCGCGCAGCAGGAGCAGCGTGCGGTCGTCCAGCTGGGCACGATGGGCAGCGGCAATCATTTCTTCGAGCTGGCGCTCGACGGCGACGAGGGCGTGTGGATCCTGATGCACTCTGGCTCGCGCGGCGTCGGGAACCAGCTGGCGACGCACCACATGGACGTGGCGAAGAGCGTCTGCGACTACGACTTCGTATCGCTCCGCGGCTCGAAGCAGGACGACGACCTGGCGTGGCTGGCCGAGGGGACGCCGGATTTCGATACCTACATCGCCGACATGCTGTGGGCGCAGGCCTACGCGAAGGAGAACCGGCGCCTCATGATGGACGCGGCGCTGGCGTGGTTCTTCGACTGGCTGGAGGCGGGCGCCGAGCTGCAGCGGATCGACTGCCATCACAACTTCACCCAGCGCGAATCGCACGACGGCCTGGAGGTCTGGGTCACGCGCAAGGGCGCGATCCGGGCCGGCGAGGACGACCTCGGATTGATCCCGGGGTCGATGGGCGCACGGTCGTACGTGGTCAGGGGCTTGGGCAACCCGCTGTCGTACGAGTCGTGCGCGCACGGGGCGGGTCGGCGCTTGAGCCGGTCGGCGGCACGGAAGTCGCTGTCGATCGAGTCCCTGCAGGAGGCGATGGCCGGGCGCGCGTGGCAGCATGCGGCCGCGGAACAGCTCCTCGACGAACACCCGGATGCCTACAAGCCGATCGACGTCGTGATGTCGGACCAGGCCGACCTGGTCGCGGTCCTGTACGAGCTCAGAGGGATCGCGAACTACAAGGGCACCTCGTGACGGACGCCGTTCCGCTGGGCCGCCTCCCGGACGCTCACCCGCCGGACGTGCCGCCGCCGAACAGCCGCTTGAAGAACCGGACGACCGCCTGCCACATCGCCCACAGGCCGAGGCGCACCCCCTTCACCGGCTTCGCCGTCACGTACTGCACCGGGGTCGCCGGCTGCGGTTCGGGGCTCGCCTCACCGACCGCGCTCCCAGCGGTGGCCGAGGCCGCCCCGGACGCGGCCCGCGCGGCATCCGCTTCGGCGGCGATGTTCTCCTGCAGGCACGAAGCGAACTCGCCGGTCAGCTTCGACGAGATGTCCTGGATCATCCCGCGTCCGTACTGCGCCGCCGCCCCGGTGATCGTCAGCTCGGTCGCGAACGCGACCTTCGTCCTGTCGCCGTCCACCGGCATCATGTCGGCGGTCACCAGCGCCGAGGCGGCGCCGCGCCCGCGCTGCTCGCGGCCGTCGGCCTTCAGCACGACGTGGTGCGTGGCGTCGTCACGCTCGGCCATCGTGACCGAGCCAGCGAACGACATGCTCACCGGCCCAAGCTTGACCCCGACCTTCCCCTTCCACGTCGTGTCGTCGACGGTCTCGGTGAGCTCTGCGCCCGGCATGCACGGCGCCACCTTCGTGACGTCCAGGACGTACTGCCAGACCCGATCGATCGGAGCGTCGACCTCGAAGTCGTTCTGGATCTGCATCCCACCTCCCGGAGTTGGTTCGCACCCGACGGCGTTCCGGCCCGCGATCCGGCCGGCGAACCGACCGGTGCACGCCGGAGCCTATCGCCCGCGCGGCAGCGCGGTCCATGCGCGTTCGGGTGGCGGACTACGCCGCGCGCAGTCGTGCGTAGGCGTAGACGTACGCGACGACGGCCGGGACGACGACGATGACGAGCTCGACCAGCGCGAGGGTCTTGTTCGAACCGGACAGAGCCTTCGGCTTCGCGAGCCAGATCGCCGCCGTGCCCGCGATCGTGACGAGGCCGGCGACGATCAGCCCCCGGCCGAGGATCCGGTTCGCCCGGTACCACTTCGTCGCCGATCCGTACGTGAGTGCCGCCCTCAGGCCGATCATCCGGTTGGGCTTCACCTTCTTGAGGGCCAGCGCGATCCCGATGACGAGGATGAGGATGCCCGCCGCGAGACCGATGCCGAGCACCAGTGATCGATGCGACGCGTAGCTGCTGGTGCTGGACTTCGCAGCGAGCAGAGCGAGCGCGTGGACCTCACGCAAGCGGGCGGCCTCCGTGGTCGAGCGAACGATGCCGCATGCTATCAGCAGACATGAGCCAGGGCGTGGAACGCGAGCCGGCCGCCGGGCGAACCTTCGCATCGACGATCGTTCGGCCGAAACTCCCCGTCGACCTCGCGCTGTCACTCGGGCCGCTGCTGCGCACCGGTGCCGGCACGGCGCGCCCCCGTGGGCGTGACGGAGCCGTGTGGAGGACCACGCGAACACCGCACGGACCGGTGACGATGCGCATCGCGCACGAACGGGACGGGATCGGCGTTCGAGCGTGGGGGCCCGGCGCCGTGATGGCGATCGAGGCCGCGCCCGACCTGCTCGGCGGGCGCGATTCGCTCGATGGGTTCGACCCACCGCCGGGCATCGTGCGGGACCTGCACCGGCGGACGCCTGGGCTCCGGATCGGTCGCTCCCGAGCGGTGTTCGAGTCGATCGTCCCGACCGTGCTCGCGCAGAAGGTCGCCGGGGTGGAGGCCGGGCGCTCATGGGCGGGGCTCGTGCGCGCGTTCGGGGCGACCGCGCCGCAGCCGCCCGGCGGTGGTCCGAGGCTCCGGCTCCCGCCGAGCCCGGAGGCGCTCGCGGCGCTGCCGTACCACGCGTACCACCCGTTCGGCGTGGAGATGCGGCGCGCGAACACGATCAGGGGGCTGGCAGCGCGGGCGGACCGGCTCGAGCGGGCGACGGAACTGTCCGCGGTAGAGGCCCATCGCCTCCTGATGGCGTTCCCGGGCGTCGGGGCCTGGACAGCCGCGGAGGTCGCGCTGATCGCGTTCGGCGACGCGGACGCCGTCTCCGTGGGTGACTTCCACATCCCGAACACCGTGTCGTGGGCGCTCGCGGGTGAGCCGCGCGGAACCGACGAACGCATGCTGGAGCTGCTCCAACCGTTCGCCGGTCACCGGGGCCGCGTGATCCGGTTGCTCGAAGCCGCGGGGATCACCGCCCCCCGGTACGGCCCGAGGTCGACGCTGCGCTCGATCCGCCGCCTCTAACGAGAGCCCTCATTCCCATCTCAGCGCGGCTGACACGACGGGCACCAGTACGTGACGCGCTCCTCGCCGGGGATCCCCTGGTCAGCCTCGAGGATGGTCGTGCCGCATCGCCGGCACGCCTCGCCCGCCCGACCGTAGACCCAGCGCGAACGGCCCGGTCGCGTGTCTCCGGTCGTGACCTGCGCGCCGGTGGTGCGGTTCGCCTCCATCACGCGCTTCGTCAGGGCCACGACCGCGTCGAGGTCGGGGACGGTGCCTACCGGCGTCCACGGATCGATGCCACGGAGGAAGCAGATCTCGCACCGGTAGACGTTGCCGGGGCCCGCCATGACCCGCTGGTCGATCAGCGCCTCACCGATCGGGCGCGCCGGATCCGCGGCGAGTCGCCGCACGGCTTCGCTCGCGTCCCAATCCGCGCCGAGGACGTCCGGCCCGAGGTGCCCGACGATCGTGTGCTCGTCCGCCGTGGGGAGCACCCCGACGACCGGGAGCCGCCGGCCGATCGCCGTCCACGGCTCGGTGATCAGCACGCACCGGATCTCGTGCTGCCGCCCCCCGAGGCGCTCTTGCGGGTGCCGAAGTTCCCAACGACCGTCCATCCGCAGGTGCGTGTGCAGCGTCGATCCGCCGTCGCTCCGGAGCAGCAGGTGCTTCCCGCGCGCGACCACCTCGCGCACCACCTGTCCCGAGAGGTCGGTCGTGGCGAACGCCGGCACACGGAAGTCGGTGCGCACCAGGCGCTCGCCAGCGAGCGCGGCGTGCAGACGCACCGCCGCTACGAGGACCGTGTCGCCCTCAGGCACGGTCCCCAGCCAGGACGAACTGGAGGAAGCCCTTGATCATCCGATACCCCTTCCTGTCCGGCCGGACACCTTCGTACCCACGTCGAGCGCCCGCGCGCAACGGCCGCCGGTAACGCTCGCACGTGTTCGGGTCCCCCGACACCGGTCACGTCAGGCCCGCAGGCGCAGGCCCCTGCTCGACGGACGGAAGCCGGCATCGGCGAGCGCGACGGCGAGCGGCGTGTCGAACACGGCTTCGCCGTCCGCGCGTTCGACGTCGAGTCTCCCGAGCGCGCCGTCGCGGACCGAGAGCGCGAGCGCGTCGACGGCGGGCCGCAGCACGTCGAGGTCGTCGGAGTAGGTCAGCAGCGTGCGGCCGCCCTTCTCGACGTAGACGACGAGGTCGCCGTCGACGAGCACCACGACCGCGCCGGCCTTGCGTCCGGCTCGATGGCCCGTGCGATCGGTGTCGCGATCGGGCCACGGCAGCGCGGCCCCATAGGGGTTGGCCGGGTCCGGGGCCGCGAGGACGAGCGTCACGCGCTCCCGCGGGACCTCGGCGAGTCCCCGCATCCGATCGACGGCGCCGGGCACCGCGAACTGCGCGCCGCCCAACCCTTCGACGAAGTACCCCCGGCGGCATCGGCCGGACTCCTCGAACGCCTTGAGGATCGCGTACGTCGACGCGAACCCGCCGGGTACCCGCTCGGCGACGACCGCTCCACGGGTGACGATGCCGTGGCGCTCCAACAGTTGTTCGGCCTGCGCGTGGAGCCGGCGCGTCGCATCGGGCTCGCGGGAGGGAAGCAGGCTCCACCGACCCGCCGCGATGGGCGGCCCGAGTCGCGACGGGAAGGCGGGGCCGCGACGGCGACGCGCGGCGGCGGCGGGGGAGCGCCGACGTCCCGCACCGCCCGTCAGCGCCCGCAGAGCCCCGAGCGTGTCGTTCGTCGCCATGCCGGCCCAGACGAGCTCCCAGATGCCGAGGACCACGTCCTCGTCGAGGACGTCGCGCCCGAGGACGTCGGAGAGCTGGCGGAAGAACATCGCCCCACGCTCGGCGAGCGCGTCGCGGACCGCGACGGCGACCTCCGAGGGTTCGACCGGTACCGGCTCGGGCAGCAGGAACGGCGCCGCGTCCGCCGTCGAGAGGACGACCCATCCGTCGTCGGCGCCGAGGGCGCCACCCCCTGCCCACACCACCTCGCCGGAGGCGCAGAGCTCGTCCAGCGTGGCCCGCGCGTAGCCGGGGAGCCGCCCGCTCAGCACCAGCCGTTCCAGCGCGGACGCCGGGACCGGCGCGCCCTGCAGGCGCTCGATCGCTCGATAGAGGGCGTCGGCGTCGGTTCGGCGTGGACCGGCCGGACCCACGCCCTGCCATGCCGTGAGGAACCGGGCCAGCGCGACGGGAGGCGCCGGTTCGACCTCCCGCCGGTACGCCGCGAGCGAACGGCTCCGGAGCCGGCGCAGGACCTCGGCGTCCACCCACTCCCGGCCGGTGCCGTCGGGGCGGAACTCTCCCTCGAATCACGCGGGCGTCCGCCTCGAGTCGTCGGAGGGTCTGATCCGACAACTGCGGTCCCGAGGCCGAGCCTGCGGGCCGGGGCGTCGGCCGTGAACGGGCCGTGGGTCCGGGCGAACCGCGCCACCAGGTCGCCGACCGGATCCGGGACGGGCTCCAGGAACACCGCCGGTATCCCGACGGGCAGGGCGACCCCCAGCGCGTCGCGGAGCCGGGCGGCGTCCTCCATCGCCGCCCACCGCTCCTCGCCGGCCACCCGAACACGCATCGCGCGGCGCGAGGCCGCGAGCTCCCGGAGCCACGCCTCGACCCGGGACGGATCGCCGGAGCGCGCACCGATCTCCTGCTCCGACAGGTCGCCCAAGCGCCGGAGCGCGTCGTGCAGTTGGTCAGGTGACGTTACGTTCCGATCGTCGACCAGGAGTTGGAGTTCGAGCTCGAGCCGTCCGAGCGCCTCGTGATCGATAAGGTCGCGGAGCTGTTCGCGCCCGAGCAGCTCGGCCAGGACCGCCCGGTCCAGCGTGAGCGCCTGCGCGCGGCGCTCGGCGATCGGCGCGTCGCCCTCGTACATGAACGCCGCGATATAGCCGAAAAGCAGCGACGACGCGAATGGCGAGGCCGACGGGGTGTCCACCTCGACGACCCGCACCTCGCGCCGCTGCACGGACGCCATCAGCTCGACCAGCGCCGGCAGGTCGAACACGTCCTGGAGGCACTCGCGGTACGTCTCGAGGACGATCGGGAACGCCGGGAACTGCGACGCGACCTGCTGCAGGGTCGCCGAACGCTGACGCTGCTGCCACAGCGGCGTCCGGCGATCGGGCCGGCGGCGTGGCAGGAGCAGCGCCCGGGCCGCGGCCTCCCGGAACCTCCCGGCGAAGAGCGCGGACGAGCCCACCCGGGCCAGGACGAGGTCCTCGACCTCCTCTGGCCCGAACAGGATCGAATCGGCCGGCGGCGCCTCGTCGGCCTCGGGCAGCCGGACCACGATCCCGTCGTCCGAGTACATCGTCTGGACCTCCAAGGCCCAGGCGTTCGGTGACCCGCGTCTCGATCGCCTGCGCCCACGGCGCGTGCACCGGCGCACCGAACGGCGAAAGGATGCAGACGCGCCAGTCGCCGATCTCGTCGCGGAAGCGTTCGACGACGATCGTGCGGTCGTCGGGCAGCACGCCGGTCGCCTCGCGCTGCTCGTCCAGGTAGGCGACGAGGTTCGCCGCGGCGTTCTCGTCGAGGCCGGCGGCGCGCAGTCGCTCCAGCCGGGCTTCGTCCCGCAGCCCGCCGAGCTCGCGGAGCGTGGCGCCCAGCGCGCGGCCCAGCTCCACCGGACGCCCCGGGGCGTCGCCGTGCCAGAACGGCATGCGGCCCGGCTGCCCGGGCGCGGGCGTCACGAGCACCCGATCGCGCGTGATGTCCTCGATCCTCCACGTCGTCGCCCCGAGGACGAACATGTCCCCGACGCGGGACTCGTAGACCATCTCCTCGTCCAGCTCGCCGACCCGAGTGCCCTTCTCGCCGGCGAGGTGGACGCCGAACAGGCCCCGGTCGGGGATCGTCCCGCCGCTCGTCACCGCCAGCCGTGCGCGCCCGCCCTCGGCGTCAACCGGTCGGTCGCCACGGTCCCAGTTCAGCCGGGGCCGGAGCTCGGCGAACCCGTCGGAGGGATAGCGCCCGGCGAGCATGTCGAGCACCCCGTGGAAGGCGCTGTCCGGGATGTCGGCGAACGGCGCCGCCCGCCGGACGACCGCACGGAGGTCCTCGACCGCCCACTCGTCCATCGCCACCATCGCGACGACCTGTTGGGCGAGGACGTCGAGGGGGTTGCGCGGGTACCGGATTTCCTCGATCAGGCCGGCGCGCATCCGTTCGACGACGACCGCGGTCTCCACGAGGTCGCCGCGGAACTTCGGGAACAGCACGCCCGTGCTCACCGCGCCGACGTGATGCCCGCCGCGCCCGATCCGCTGGAGCCCGCTCGCGACGGAGGGAGGCGATTCGACCTGGATCACCAGGTCGACCGCGCCCATGTCGATGCCAAGTTCGAGCGACGATGTGGCGACCACCGCCGGGAGGCGGCCGGACTTCAGGTCCTCCTCGATCAGCAGGCGCTGCTCGCGGCTGACCGAGCCGTGGTGAGCGCGGGCGATCTCCACCGGCGCGCCCTTGCCGTGGCCGCCCTGCGCGATGTACTCGGCCGGGACGCGGTCGGGATCGGCCATCG
Organism: uncultured Actinomycetota bacterium; assembly: GCA_963781595.1. Lineage (GTDB taxonomy): Bacteria > Actinomycetota > UBA4738 > UBA4738 > UBA4738 > JBEDUK01. The sequence goes on from CAWAGG010000001.1 coordinate 557,718, forward strand.
CCTCGCCCGTCCGGCGTTCGACGGCGATCTCGTTCAGTCGCGCGCAGAGGCGCTCCGCGAGCCGCCGCGAGTTCGCGAACACGATCGTCGAGCGGTTCGCCTCGATCAGGTCGACGATGCGCTCCTCGACGGCCGGCCAGACGCTCGCGCGCTCCCGGGGCGGTTGGTCCGGCTCGAGCCGTCCGTCCTCGTCGAACGTCACCGTCCCGGGCGCGGTCATGTCCTCGACGGGCACGACCACCCGGATGTCGAACTCCTTCACCGCGAGCGGCGCGACGACCTGGACGGTCCGCCCGGCGCCGCCCAGGAACCGAGCGACCTCCTCGTGGGGGCGGACGGTCGCCGAGAGCCCGATCCGCTGGGCCGGCCGCGCCAGCAGCTCGTCGAGGCGCTCCAACGACAGGGCGAGGTGCGCGCCGCGTTTGGTCCCCGCGACCGCGTGCACCTCGTCGATGATCACGGTCTCGACGTGGCGCAGCGCCTCCCGTGCGGCGGAGGTGAGCACCAGGAAGAGCGACTCGGGCGTGGTGATCAGGATGTCCGGCGGCTCGCGGCCGAAACGACGGCGGTCCTCAGCCGGCGTGTCTCCCGTCCTGATCGCCGTGGCGATCTGGGGTGCTGGCAGACCGGCCGCGGCAGCCGCCTGCGTCATCCCGGCGAGCGGCCCACGCAGGTTCCGTTCGATGTCGACGGCCAGGGCCTTGAGCGGCGAGACGTAGACCACCCGGAGGCGTTCGGCCTTCGGCGGTGTCGGGGCCGACGCCATCCGGTCGAGCGCCCACAGGAACGCGGCGAGCGTCTTGCCCGAGCCCGTCGGGGCGACCACCAGGGCGTCGCCACCGGATGCGACAGCCGCCCACGCGCCCGCCTGCGCCGGAGTCGGCGACGCGAACGCGCCCTCGAACCAGGTCTGGGCAAGGCTCGAGAAGCCGGAGAGGGGGCCGTCGGCCATGGACCCGATGGTAGCCCCCGGCACCGACGACGACGCAAGCCGCCGGCTCCGCCCGTCCGTAGTACAGCCATGCGCCGGCCTCGGCGCGATGAGCGGCCGATGCCGACGGGTCAGGAGGCGGGGGATGGTGGGTCGAACGATGAAGCTGCTGACAGGAGTGTTCGCGCTGGCGATCGTGACCGCGGCGTGCGGAGGTTCATCCTCGGCGAGCTCGACGACGGGCGGGACGGCGCCCCCAACGACGTCGGCGTCGCCGACCGAGGAGCCGTCCCCGTCGGCGTCGTCGTCGGGGGGTGGGCAGATCACGATAGGGAGCGATCAAGCGAACGACCACGGTTCGAAGGACGCCTCGGGCATGTCGAGCCTCGAGGTCGAACTGGACGACTTCTACTTCTCGCCGACCGTCGTGACTGGCACGCCGGGTCAGTCGCTCAAGCTCGAGCTCAAGAACGAGGGGACGGCGCTGCACAACTTCACGCTCGCGGATCAGAGCATCGATGAGGACGTGACGGCAGGGGAGGACGTGAACGTGACGGTCACGATCCCGCAGTCGGGGTTCGTCGAGTTCTTCTGCAAGTACCACAGGGCGATCGGCATGGTGGGCGAGCTCTCGACCCCGTAGACCGGTTCACGTCCCCACGAGCGCCCGCCCGAGCCGGCAGTCGGGCGGGCGGCGCCGGACGGGCCGGAGCGACCTCCGGGACCGTGCGGCGAGGCCGCGATCACCCAGCCGATCGTGGCCACCGGGGTGGACGAGGGCGGGACCCCCACCGCCCTCGTCGACACCGGCCCACCGGAGGCGCCGGGCCACCTCCGGCGGCAGCGGCGCTCGGCGCCCGTTCCCGTGCCGAACCGATAGGTCCGAACGGTTGACGAGGCCCGTCGGGCCTTGTAGCGTCCGAACCTGCAGCTGACCAGACGACTGGAGGCCGCGGCGTGATTCATCGTGCCGCGGCTTCTTCCGTTTTCCGGGAGCAGGGCCGAGGGGACCGGACAGACCGGACCGGAGGAGGACGCTTTCGTGCACATCGACCCGTACATCGCGCTCGCCGGACTGATGGTCGGGTTCGTCGTCGGGATGACGGGGATGGGCGGTGGCGCCCTCATGACCCCGATCCTGGTCCTCCTGTTCAAGGTCGACGTCGGCACGGCCGTCACGAGCGACCTCGTCGCGGCCCTCGTGATGAAGCCGGTCGGCGGCGGCGTCCACATGGCGCGCAAGACGGTGCAATGGAGCCTGGTGAAGTGGCTGTGTGTCGGATCGGTTCCCGGGGCGATCATCGGGACGCTCATCGTCAAGGCGTTGCGGGACAGCTCGGCGAACGTGGAGGCCGACCTCAAGGTCATCCTGGGTTCGGTCCTAATCCTGGCATCCGCGACGATGATCCTGCGGGCCTGGCTCTCGGGCCGCCGGACGCAGCGCGAGCAGCGGATCCTGGCCGCCGGCGGTCACGTCGAGTCGAAGCCGCTGGTCACGAAGCCCTTCCTCACGCTCCTGATCGGGTTCGTCGGCGGCGCCGTCGTCGGCATGACCTCGGTGGGCTCGGGGTCCTTGATCATCGTCATGATGATGCTGCTGTACCCGCGACTGAAGGGGAAGGACCTGGTCGGGACCGACCTGGTACAGGCGATCCCGCTGGTCGCGGCCGCGGCCCTCGCGCACGTGTTCATCCTCCACGACTTCGAGTTGGCCCTGACCTCGTCGATCCTGATCGGCAGCATCCCGGGCGTGTACCTCGGCGCGCGACTCTCCTCTCGTGCGCCCGACGGCGTGATCCGGCCGGCTCTCGTATTCGTGCTGTTCGCCTCGGGGTTGAAGCTGGTCGGCGTGCCGACGGACACGCTCGCCTGGATCCTGCTGGCGATGATCATCGTTGGCCTGCCGCTGTGGGGCGCGGTCGACGCGGCCGGCCGACCGAGGCAAGAGTGGGTGGACACCGGCCTCAGCCGTCGGACCTGGGTCGGGGTCCAATGGGCCGGCGCCCTGTTCGGCATCGGGTTCGCGGCGGCTTGCGCGTACTTCGGCAGCGTCCGGCGCAGGCTCGTGGCCGAGGGCAGCAAGCGCGACATCGAACTCGAGCCGGTCACCGTCCAGACCGTGTTCGACTGAAGCGTCCGTCCGTCGTGGCGCTCGGCCTCGGGGTATACCATCGGGCCGCCGTGGATCCCGGGGCCATCATCGAGCGGCTGTGGCCGGGCGAGGACGTCGTCGTCGAACCGCTGGGCGGCGGCATCACGAACCACAACTTCAAGGTGACCGCCGACGGCGGGAGCTACGTGCTGCGGATCGGCGGGAAGGACACCGAGCTGCTCGGGATCTCACGTTCCGTCGAGGAGGCCGCCGCGCGGATGGCCGCCGACATCGGGGTCGGTCCCGAGGTCGTCGACGTGGTCCGGCCCGAGGGCTACCTGGTCACGAGGTTCATCGACGGTGATCCGATCCCACTCGAGGCCATGCGGCTCGGCGGCGCCATCGGGGTGGTCGCGGCCGCGCTGCGCCGGATCCACGACGCTCCACCGATCCCGGGTCGCTTCGACGCCCATCGGGTCGTCGAGACCTACGCGGATACGGCCGAGCGGCGCGGTGTGCGGATCCCCGAGCGGTACGGGTGGGCTCACGAGCTCTCGGAGCGGATCGAACGTGCGCGGGGCCCCCAGGCACCCGTCCCCTGCCACAACGATCTGCTGAACGCGAACTTCATCCGTCCCACGACGGCCGACGCGGACGACCTGGACGGCTCGGACGTCATGGACCCGGCCGGCCGGGACGGCCTCTCCGTCCGGATCGTCGACTGGGAGTACGCGGGTATGGGCGACCGGTTCTTCGACCTGGGGAACTTCTCGATCAACCACGGGTTCGAACCAGAACACGACCGCGAGTTGCTGTCCGCGTACTTCGGCGGATCAGCGCGGGACGAGGACCTCGCGTCGCTCCGGCTCATGCGGTTCATGTCCGACTTCCGCGAGGCGATGTGGGGCGTCGTGCAGCAGGGCATCTCCGAGCTGGACTTCGATTTCGTCGCCTACGCCGACGAGCACTTCGAACGCCTCCGCGAGACCGCCGACGACCCGCGGTTCGATGGATGGCTCGACGTCGCCGCCTCATCGGGAGCGAGCGTCGATGGCTGAGGAGCCGATCCGATCGGAGGATGCCGCGCGGCGTGACGCCACGGCCGACTGGTCGAAGCTCCCCGAGGACGAACGGGACGTCCTGCTCAAGGTCTCGGAGATCCTGAAGCGGATCCAGTTCGGCACGGTGGTCCTCGTGATCCAGGACGGCAAGGTCGTACAGATCGAGATGGCCGAGAAGTTCCGGTTGCGCTGATGGGTGCGGAGGGGACGATCGGCGATCGGGAACGGCTCCGCGAAGCGCCGCATCGGCGCTGGGGACGCGTCGGGAAGGCCGGCGTCCTGTACCCGCTGCCCCCCGAGGACCAGGCGCCGAAGCTCTCGTTCCGCGGGGTCGGCAAGACGTACGTGAACGCGCGCGGCGAGCCGGTCGAGGCGATCGCCGACGTCTCGTTCGACGTCGCGCCGGGGGAGTTCGTCTGCATCCTGGGACCGTCCGGCTGCGGCAAGACCACCGTCCTGAACATCCTGGCCGGCCTGATCAAGCCGACGACGGGCGACGCGCTGGTGAACGGACGGCCGATCCCACCCCCTGGGCCGGACCGCGCGATGCTCTTCCAGGAGCCGGCGCTGTTCCCCTGGCTCTCGATCCGCGGGAACATCGAGTTCGCCCTGAAGCTGATCGGCATCGCGCAGGACGAACGCGCCGATCGCACGATGACCTGGCTGCGGAAGGTGCACCTGAGCCGGTTCGCGGACGCGCAGCCGCACGAGCTGTCCGCCGGGATGCGCCAGCGGGCGGCCCTCGCGCGAGCCCTCGCGTGCGACCCGGACGTGCTCCTCGCGGACGAACCGTTCGGCTCGCTCGATGCGCAGGCGCGTGAGCTGCTGCAGGACGAGCTGCAGCGCGTGTGGGCCGAGAACCGCAAGACGTTCGTCTTCGTCACGCACAACGTCCGGGAGGCGGTGTTCCTCGCCGACCGGGTCCTGCTGATGTCGGCGCCGCCGGGCACGCTGCTGGAGGGGCAGCGGATCCGGACGCCGCGGCCGCGGAGCTACGACGACGTGCTGATAGCGAAGGTGGTCGCAGACATCCACGACCATCTGGTCCAGGAGGTCGACAAGGTAGTGGCCCGTGAGATCGGCGACTGACTCGCAGTCGGCCGAGCCACCCGCGCCCGGCGGACCGCATGCAGCACCCGCCAGGGATGCCCGACGCGCCTCGAACGCCCGGTGGGTGTGGCGGCAGGCGTGGCCGGTCCTGCTGACGGTCGGCGTGATCCTGTTCGCGTGGTGGTTCGTCACCGCGACCGGCCTGGTGAGCACCACGTCGCTCCCCTCTCCGGCGACCGTCTGGGCGACGTTCTGGCGGCTGGTCGAGGACGGCACGATCCCGACGGCGGCGGGCAAGACGATCGTTCGGCTGATCGTGGCGTTCGGCATCGCCTTGGTGCTAGGGACACTGCTCGGGTACGGCCTCTCCGCGTCGTCGTTCGCGCGGCGCAGCATCGGCGCGCTGGTCGTGGCGCTCCAGGCGGTGCCGCCGATCGCGTGGCTCCCGCTCGCGGTCGTGTGGTTCAACTTCAGCGAGCGCGCCGTGGTGTTCGTGGGGATCGTCGGGGCATTCCCCGCCGTGACGCTCGCGACATCGAACAGCATCCGGCAGGTGTCGCCGCTGCTCTACCGAGCGGGACAGACGCTCGGCGCCAGGGGTTGGCGGCTGCAACGGCACGTCGTGTTCCCCGCGGCGCTCCCCGGGTACCTGTCCGGCATGCAGCTGGCGTGGGGCTACTGCTGGCGGTCACTGCTCGCAGGAGAGTTGATCACGAACACGGCGAAGGCGTTCGGCCTCGGGCAGGAGCTGGTCCGGTCGCAGCTGCGGGACTCCACGGCCGAGGTCCTGGCGATCCTCGCGGTGATCATCGCGATCGGGATGGTGGTCGACCTGCTGATCTTCGGCCTGGTCGATCGTCGGCTACGGCTGCGCAGAGGCCTGACGCTCCACTGAGACGCGCGGAGTCACGCGCCGGCGTCTCGATCGACCACGGCGCGGGCGAGCGTTAGGAGCGGTTCCAGGACCAGGGCAAGCGCGACGGTTCGGGGGCCGTCTCGGGCTCGATCATCTCGACGGCGTCGACCGGGTCGTCGCTCTCGTCACCGATCTGGATGTTCAGGTGCCCGATCGCGTCGGCGAGATCGTCGAAGTCGCTCCCGTCCGAACCGTTGAGCACGATCCCGGCCACAACGGGCCGGTGGTCGCCGTCGCCGTTGGCGACCGCCGCGCCGCCGCTCGCCGTCGACAGGTCGCCGGTCGCCGTCCCCGTATCGCCGTTCGCCGTCCCCGTATCGCCGTTCGCCGTCCCCGTATCTGCGTCCCCTTCGCCGTTCGCCGTCCCCGTATCACCGTTCGCCGTCGACGCGTCGCCGGTCGCGATGGCCGTGTAGCTCTTCGCGACCGCCGTCGTTCCGCCATCCTCGTAGAGGATCCCCTCGACGACCGACGCGCTCAGCGCCGTGGCCTCCGCGATCTCTTCGATCGTGAACCCGGACGACTTCGCCCGGTGCATCACGTACCGCCGGAAGCCATCGGACCGCTCCAGCTCTCCGACCGCGTACGCGTACTCCTGGCACGCGTCGCCCAGGATCCTGAGCACGAGCTGCCGCTCCATCTCCTGCGCTTGCTCATCCGTAAGTCGCACGCCACCCTCCTCCGAGTCCGACCACGTCCATCGGCATATCGGCATCATCGGCTGGTCACTTGATAGGTACCGATCGGCGGGATCCGGAGCACGTGTCCGAGGCCGAACGGCCCAGCGCTCACGTCGGAAGGTCCGGGCCAACTCCCCGATCGAGGGTATGGGGCCGCCTCCCGGAAAGCGATCCGCGGTGCCGATCGCAAGGGGTACGCTGCAGCGATGCAGCCTCCGGGCGCGACGGGCGTGATCCGAGCGGCCAGGGTCGACGACGCCGGCGCGATCGCGCGCATCCACGTCCGTTCGTGGCAGGCGGCCTATCGGGGCCATGTCCCCGATCGATTCCTGGACGGCCTGGAGGTGGACCGCCGCGCCGAGTTCTGGGCCCACGAGATCGGGGAGCCGGAACCGGAGACACGCGTCTGGGTCATCGAGCGCAGCGGTGAGGTGATCGGATTCGCCGGAACGGGCCGCTCGCACGACCAGGACGCCACGCCGGAGACCGCCGAGGTCTACACGATCTACCTCGCGCCAGAGGTGGTCGGCCGGGGCGTCGGCCAGACGCTCCTGGCCCATGCCGTCGAGGACCTCCGTGCGCGGAGCTTCGAACGGGCCGTGCTCTGGGCGTTCGCGTCGAACGAACGCGGCCGCCGGTTCTACGAGGCCGCGGGCTGGCGGCACGATGGCGGCGTCAAGGCGGACCGGTTCGGCGACGTCGACCTCGAGATCGTTCGATACGTGATGGACCTGGGGGTCGGGTCTTCGGCTGTATCTTCGGAGGATGTCGGGTGAACGAGCCTCACTCCGCACGCCGCGAACGACGGTCAAACGACTGCCGAAGCGAGGCACCTACGACCGCGACACGGTCCACGCGATCCTCGACGAGGCGCTGATCTGCCATCTCGGGTTCGTCCACGACGGCCAGCCGTACGTGATACCGACCGGGTTCGCCCGCGACGGTGACACGCTCTACGTCCACGGCTCTCCGGCCAGCAGGATGCTTCGGACCTTGTCGACCGGCGTCCCCGTCTGCGTGACGGTGACGCTGCTGGACGGGATGGTCGTCGCGCGCTCGGCGTTCCATTCCTCGATGAACTACCGGTCGGTCGTGGTCCTCGGGACCGCGACGCCGGTGACGGACCGACCGCGGAAGCTCCACGCGATGCGCGCGCTCGTCGACACGCTGATCCCCGGGCGGTGGGACGACCTCCGTCCCATCAGCGAGAAGGAGCTGAAGGCCACGCTGGTCCTCGAGATCCCGCTCCGCGAAGCGTCCGCGAAGGTCCGCACCGGCGGTCCGAACGACGACGAGGAAGACTACGCCTTGCCGATCTGGGCCGGCGTGGTCCCCCTCGCCCAGGAGCCGTCGCCCCCGATCCCGGACGAACGGCTCTCCGACGGGATCGCGGCTCCCACGTACGTGCGGCGGTACCGTCGGCCGGTCGCCGGCCGCTGACCGCCGCCGTCACGCGACGGCGACCGCACCCTCTTCCTGCGTCCCCGTTTGGGGCGGCGAGACGACGACCGCGTCGCGATGCGAGCGGATGAACGCGAACGCGAGCACCGAACCCACGTACAGGGCGATCGCGGAGACCAGGAGCGCGGAGCGCATCCCGGCGACGAACGCGCCGTGGAACGCAGCCGTGATGACCGGGTTCTGCGGAGCACCCGTGGTCGAGGAGCCGCCGTGCGTCGCCGCGAACACCAGCTTCTCCCGCAACGCCGGCGCGATGTCGAGCGCGACCAGGGACGCCGTCAGCGCTACCTTCATCTTCGCGGTCAGGATCGCGCCGAGGAGGGCGATGCCGAACACCCCTCCGACCTCGCGGGAGGTGTTCGTCGTCGCGCTCGCCATGCCGGCGCGCTGCATCGGGACCGTCCCCATCACGGCCGCGGTCATCGGCGTCATCGTCAGTCCCATCCCGATGCCCATCAGGGGCAGGGCCCACCAGAAGTCGCCGTAGGTCGACGTCGGTGTGATCCCATGCAGGATCAGCATCGCCGTTCCGCACAGGGCCAGACCGATCGTCATCGGGACCCGCGAGCCGACCCGCCCGGCCAGTCGCCCGGCGAGCGGTGCGGTCACGATGATGCAGGCGGTCGTCGGCAGGAACCGGATGCCGGCGCCGACGGCCGAGTACCCGAGGATCTCCTGCATGAACAGCGACAGGAAGAAGAACATCCCGAACATCCCGAAGCTGATCATCGCGGCGACCGTGTTCGCCGCCGTGAAGGTCCGGTTCCGGAAGAAGGACAGCTGCAGCATCGGGCTCTTCGACGACCGTTCGACCAGGAGGAAGGCGATCAGGCCGGCCGCGGCCCCGAACAGCAGCGTCAGGATCAGCGGCGAGGTCCAGCCCTTCGTGTTGCCCTCGATCAGCGCGTAGGTGAGCGCACCGAGCCACCCGATCGCGAGGATCTGACCCGGGAGGTCGACGCTGCGGCCCTCGGGGTGCTTCGACTCCGCGACCACGCGCACCACGACGAAGAACGCCAGGATCCCGATCGGGACGTTCAGGAAGAACACCGACTGCCACCCGAGCGTGTCGACCAGGAGGCCGCCGACGATCGGGCCGAGCGCCAGCGCCAGCCCGGACACGCCGGCCCAGATGCCGATCGCCTGCGCGCGTTCGCGCGGGTCGGGGAAGGTCGTGGTGAGGATCGACAAGGTCCCCGGCATCAGCGCCGCGGCACCGACCCCCTGCAGCCCGCGGGCGAGGATCAGGAACAGGAGGTTCGGCGCGATCCCGCAGAGGAACGATGCCACCGTGAACACCGTCAGCCCGCCCAGGAAGAGCCGCTTGCGACCGTAGATGTCGCCGAGCGTGCCGCCCGTGAGCAGCAGCGATGCGAACATCAACACGTACGCGTCCACGATCCACTGCAAGCCGCTCACGCCGGAACCGAGGCTCTCCTGGATCTTGGGCAGCGCGACGTTGACGACCGTGTTGTCGAGCATCGCCATGAACAGGGCGAAGCACATCGCCAGGAGCGTGAGGAGCTTCGTCCGGCCGTTCTCCTTGAACATCGCGTCGTGCCTCCCTTTCAGACCGCAGGGCGGTCGTGTTCGTGGTCGTGGTCGTGTTCGTGCAGCGTCCGCTGGCGTGGCGCGGGCCGGCCGGCGGCCTCCGCGTCCTCGCTCGCCGCGCGGTGGATGTTCTCGCGCAGCCGCGTCAGGAGGCGCTCGAGGTCGTCGACCTCGGTCTCGGCGAGGCCACGCAGCAGATCGGATTCGGCCCGCTCCATGACGTCCCACATCGCCCGCAACCGTTCCCGGCCCGCCACGGTCGCGTAGATCCGCGTCGCTCGCCGGTCGGTGGGGTCCGGACGGCGTTCGATGGAGCCATCCGCCTCCATGCGGTCGAGGTGCCTCGTCATCGTCGGGCCCTCGATGTTCAGGCGCTCCGCCAGCTCGCGCTGGAAGTCGCCCTCGTGCTCCTCGAGCGAATGCAGGACCATCCAGGTCATGAGCGAGCCGCCGACCGCCTGGAGCCGGCCCTCGATCACCTCGCCACCCTCCTTCGAGGTCCACTTCAACAGGCGCCCGATGTATCGCATAGCGAGCATATCATTAGCAGACGAATCATTAGGCGTCAAACGCTGAGTGACCTCCGTATCTTCACCGACGCCAGCGGCATCGGCACCCGGGGCGCCCGCGTCAGTCGATGAGGTCGATCGCGATCGGAAGTGCGGTTCGGGCCCACTCGCTCATCGGCCGTCCCTCGCGCCACGCCTGATACTTCGTCGCCAAGAGACGGCGAGCACGACCGTCCTGCTCGCCGTCGGTCACCACCGCGGCCCGTGCGTCCCACGTACGATCGCCGATCCGCAACCGGACGGAAGGGTTCGCGATCAGGTTCTTGACCCAATCGCTTCGATCGGCGCCGCCCGAGAGCAGGTAGACCCGGTCGGATGGAGCGTCGACCGCGAACCAGATCTCGATCTCGTGCGGCTCACCGGTGACACGACCCGTCGTGATCACGTAACAGTAAGGTAGCTTTACCGAAGCGTCGGTCAGGATGCGCACGACGCGCCGTCCTCCGCGCTCACGAGCGTATCCGCTCCCCGGTCGGGTCGTAGAGCGGTTCCGGCGCCACCACGCCCGGCACCCATCGCCCGAACACCTCCACCTCGACCGGGCGTCCGATATCCGTGGCCGCGGGTGGCAGGTACGCGTACGCGATCGATCTGCCGACCGTGAACCCGTAGCCGCCGCTCGTGACCCGCCCCACGACCTTGCCGTCGACGCGCACCGGCTCGGACCCGAGCGCGACCGAGCGTGGATCGTCCAGCACCAGGCAGGTCAGCTTCGACTCGGGTGGGCGCTCGCGCGCGATCCAGGCCGCCTCACGCCCGATGAACGGGGTCGGCTTGTCGAGCTTCACAGCGAAACCGAGCCCCGCCTGGAACGGGGACTCGTCGGGAGTGATGTCCGACCCCCATGCGCGGTACCCCTTCTCCAGCCGCAGCGACTCGATCGCCCGGTATCCGCCCGCCACGAGGCCGCGCTCGGCGCCGGCCTCCCACAGGGTGTCCCACAGCCGAAGGCCGAACTCCACGGGCGCGTACAGCTCCCACCCCAGTTCGCCGACGTAGGTCACCCTGACCGCCAGGCACGGCACGGCGCCCACGCTGATCTCGCGAGCCGTCAGGTACGGGAACCCGTCGTTCGACAGGTCGGAGCCGGTCAACGGTTGCAAGATCTCGCGGGCGCTCGGGCCCCACATCCCCAGGCACGCGTACCCCGACGTCACGTCGCGGACCTGCACGGTCCCTCCGGCCGGATCGGAGCCGAGGTGCGAACGGATCCACGACAGGTCGTGCTGACCGAACGCGGTTCCGGTCACGACGCGGAAACGGTCCTGGTCGAGCCGTGTGACGGTGAAGTCGCATTCGATGCCGCCGCGTTCGTTCAGCGCCTGCGTGTAGACGACGGATCCCGGCGGTCTCGCGACGTCGTTCGCGCAGATCCGCTGGAGGAACCCCTCGGCGCCGGCGCCGGCGACCTCGATCTTCGCGAACGACGTCTCGTCGAACAGCGCGGCCCGCTCACGGCATGCGACGTGCTCGGCGCCGATGGCCGGGGACCACACCGCTCCCGCCCATCCCCGCGGCCGCGCGCCCGGATCGCCGCCCTCGGCGTTGCGTTCGAACCAGTTCGGTCGCTCCCATCCGGACTTCTCGCCCCACTCGGCCCCGAGCTCGTTCAGCCGCGCGAACGTCGGCGAGACGCGCAACGGCCTGCCCGCCAGGCGCTCCTGTCCCGGATACCGGATGTCGTAGTACGTCGAATAGACCTCGACCGTCCGGGCCAGCGTGTAGTCCCGGCTCGCGTAGTGGCGCCCGAACCGCCGAGAGTCCATGTGCCACACGTCGAACGCCGGCTGGCCCCCCACGATCCACTCGGCCACCAGCTGGCCCATGCCTCCCGCGCCGGCGAGCCCGTGCGCGCAGAACCCGGCCGCGATCCAGAACCCGCGTACGTCGGACTCACCCAGGATGAATTCCCCGTCCGGCGTGAACGCCTCAGGGCCGTTGATCAGCTTGACGATCTCCGCGTGTTCGAGCGACGGGACCCGAACCAGCGCGTTCTCCATCAGCGGTCCGAACCGGTCCCAATCCTCCTCCAGCAGCTTGCCGTTGAAGTCCGCCGGGATGCCGTCGAGCGACCACGGAGCGGGGTGGCGCTCGTATCCGCCGGCGACCAGGCCCCCGGCGTCGGGACGGAAGTACACCAACAACGACGGGTCGCGCATCGTGGGCAGATCTCCGGGGACGCCGCTCGGCTTCGTGATCAGGTACTCGTGCGCCATCGGGACGATCGGGACGTTGACGCCGGCCATGGCCCCGATCTCGCGTGCGAACATCCCACCGGCGTTCACGACGACGTCGGCGTGGATCGTGCCCTGGTTCGTGACGACGCCGCGGACCCGTTCGCGTTCGACGGAGATCGCCGAGACGCGTGTGTTCGTGTGCACCTCGGCCCCGCCGCGCCTGGCGCCCTCGATCAGCGCGAACGTGAGCTGCGACGGATCGATGTACCCGTCGGTGGGGAGATAGGCGGCGCCGAGCACACCGTCGCCGGACATCGGTGGGAACAGGCGAACGGCCTCTTCGGCCGACACGAGCTCGAGCGGCAAGCCGAACGTCTTCGCCCACCCCGCCTGGCGCTGCAGCTCCTCCATGCGCTCTGGGCTGGATGCGAGCCGGAGCGAGCCGACCTCGTGCCAGCCCGTCGGCATGCCGACCTCATCCTCCAGCCGCCGGTAGAGATCGACCGAGCGCATCATCATCTTCGTGAGCGACAGCGAACCGCGGAGCTGACCCACCAGACCGGCCGAATGGAACGTCGAACCGCTCGTCAGATCGGCCCGCTCGACGAGGACGACGTCACGCCACCCGAGCTTGGTGAGCCAGTACAGGATGGACGCACCGCCCACTCCCCCACCGATCACCACGGCCCGGGCCGAGTTCCTCATTTGGTCTGGACCAAGCTACGGCCGATGCGTCCGACGACGCAACAGCGATGGCGAGACGGCTCCGGACCGGGTCGCAGATACGCTGGCGTGCGGACCGGTTCGTCGCTTATGATGCGATTCCGGTCGGCCGGGGCGAGGGGGTGAGCCCCGAGGCCACAGCGATCCGCGCACGGGCCCGGGGGTCGGGTTCGAAGCGAGCGCGGGTCACGAGCAGAAGGGGGTTGTGCATGAGCAGAGCGGTCTCTGCCCGTCCCAGCAGGCGCCTCGTGGTAGCGAGCGTCCTCGCACTGGCGATGGGGCTCCTGATCGCTTCCGCGCCGTCCGCCTTCCCGTCGACGCAGCCGTCGAAGGTGGATGCCCGCGTGGCACAGCAGATCAAGGCCCATGGTTCCGCCGACTTCTGGATCCTCTTCAAGCAGAAGGCGAACCTGTCCAAGGCCTACCGGATCCGGAACTGGACGGACCGGGGCTGGTACGTCGTCAACAACCTGAAGGCGACGGCGAACTCGAGCCAGCGATCCGTCCGGTCGCTCCTGGCGGCCCGGGGCGCTTCGTTCCAGTCGTTCTGGATCCAGAACGGCATCAAGGTCACGGGAGGCGCCGCGTCGCTGGTGAACGCGGTGGCGAGCAGGCCCGAGGTCTCGCGTATCGCGCCGGACTGGAGCGCCAAGGTCGTCGCGTTCAAGGGCACGGCGATCCCGACCGGGCTCGATGGCGTCGAGTGGGGCATCAAGAACATCAAGGCGAAGAAGGTCTGGAAGAAGTTCAAGGATCGCGGCGAGGGCACCGTCGTGGCTTCGATCGACACCGGGGTCCAGTACAACCACCCGGCGCTGGTGAACGCCTACCGCGGCAATCTGGGCGGGAGCTTCAACCACAACTACAACTGGTTCGACCCGACGAACCTCTGCCCCTCGAGCGGTGACGTGCCGTGCGACAACAATGGCCACGGCACCCACACGATGGGCACGATGGTCGGGCTCGCCGGCGGCAACAAGATCGGCGTGGCACCGAACGCCAAGTGGATCGCCGCTAAGGGCTGCGAGACGAGCAGCTGCTCGTCGAACGCGCTGCTGTCCGCGGGTCAGTGGATCCTCGCCCCGACAGACGTCAACGGGAACAACCCGGACGCTTCCAAGCGCCCGGACGTCGTCAACAACTCGTGGGGCGGCGGCAGGGGCGACACCTGGTACCAGGCGACGGTGACCGCGTGGGTCGCCTCTGGCATCTTCCCGCAGTTCGCCAACGGCAACGCCGGCCCGGCCTGTAGCACGGCGGGAGACCCGGGTGAGTACGTCAACGCGTACGCGGCGGGGGCCTACGACATCAACAACAACATCGCGTCGTTCTCGAGCCGCGGGCCGTCGTTCTTCAGCAGCGAGATCAAGCCGAACATCTCCGCTCCCGGTGTGAACGTCCGAAGCAGCTGGAACAACGGCGGCTACATGGTGGAGAGCGGCACGTCCATGGCCAGCCCGCACGTTGCGGGGACCGTCGCGCTGATCATCAGCAAGAACTCGGCTCTGAGGGGCAACATCAGCGCGATCCGAACGATCCTGGACAACTCCGGGATCGACGTGAACTCGCTGGGTTGCGGCGGATCGCTGGACGACAACAACAACTTCGGTGAGGGTCGCCTGAACGCCCTCTCCGCGGTGCAGGCCGCACTGGCCTTCAAGCAGGGCTAGGCGCGAGGGTCGAACTACGAAGCGGCCCCTCCGGCACGCCGGAGGGGCCGCTTCTCGTCCCGGACCGAACGTTGCCGACCGTGCCCTCACGCCCGAGGGGTTCGCTCCGGCTCCAGGTTCGATTCGACGATCACCCTGGTTCGATCGCCGCGGAACCGGTCGCGCGCGTACTCGACCGGAACGCCGTGCGCATCGAAGGCGGTCCGCTCCACCAGCAGCAGCGGCGAGCCCACGCCGACGGAGAGCAGCTGTGCCTCACGCGCTCCCGCGATGATCGGCTCGAGCCGCTCCACGGCCCGGCGGACCGGAACCCGGTACGTGCTCTCGAGCAGTCCGTACAGCGATCCGTCGAGCTGGAGATCGAGCAGGCCGGCGAACCGCTCCGCCGGGAACAGGGACTGCTCCAGGGCAAGCGGTTCGCCGTCGGAGAGCCGGAGCCGAACGACCTCCAAGACGTGGGCACCCCGGTCCAGCCCGAGCGCGGCGGCGGTTCGCGAGGACGATGAGCCCTCGTGCGCGGAGAGGACGGTCGCGCCGGCACGGTGCCCCTGGCGCCGGAGCAGCTCGGTGAGGCCCGCGACGGCGACATCGCGTTCGATCTTCGGCTCCGCGATGAACGTCCCTCCTTGGCGCCCGACCGTCCGTCGGACCAGCCCTCGTCGCTCCAGCGTCTGGAGAGCCTGACGGAGCGTCATCCGGCTGACGCCGAGCTGTTCGGCCAGATCGCGCTCGGCGGGGAGCCTGTCGCCGGTCCGAAGGTCACCCGACGAGATCGCCTCGGTCAGCCGATCCTCGATCTGCGCGTACGCGGGAGCACCGCCCCGGTCCAGGGACCGCAGCACGCTCCGCAGGCCCTTCCGTCGGAACGAGCCCGTCGGTCGATCGGCGTCGGTCACGCTGCCCATGCTGGCGTCCGTCGCCCGTGTGTCTCGGCTGCCCACCGTATCCGGCTCAAGCCGAAGCTTGGGCCTCGGCCGGATCGTTCGTGAATCGACCGAACGCAATGACGGGCCAGGTCCAGACCATCACTCCGCCGATCGACAGGGCCAGGAAGTACCGGGCGACGACGCCCGTCGACCGCGAGATGTAGGTGAAGGCGACGGCGAACGAACGGAAGACGCCGAGCGAAGGCTTCGGCTCCTGCGCGTAGCCGAACTTGGCGACGTCGGCCGCGCCGTGGTCATGATCCGCGGTCGGCTCATGCTCCGCCGTCGGTGTCCCTCCTGCTCAAAAGCCGGCGGGGCGGCCGCGCTGTGCAGTAGTGCGTCGACCGACCGCAGGCGATGCCACCCCCCTGCCCATGCCCCCTCCCTCTCCGGCCCGATCGGGCCCGGAACCATCGCGCATACGGTATCCGCGAAAGACCTAAATGTCCAGACCTTTTTGGCGTTGGGCGCGTTGCCAAGAGCCGCCGGACCTCCCCCACATAGGGGATGTGAAAATAGGGCACCGAGGGGACGGTTTGGCGTTGACCCGCCCTCCCTCGTTGCTCCACAATCCATCTCGTCCATGTCTGTCGACTAGGGGGAAGCGGTGGCTACGGGAACGTCGGTATCGTCCCATCCCACACGCCCTGTCCGAGACCGATTGCGACGGCCGTTCTCCATCGAGACCCTCGTCCTGGCCTTGCTCGTCTTGATAATCGTGGTTAGGCACGGCCTCGGCCACGGCACGGAGTTGTGGGACGCAAGATGGACCCTGCTCGCCTGGGTATCGGGTCTGACCTTCCTCGCGCTCCTGGAGGTACCAACCGTGACAGGGGAGCTTCTGGTCCCGGATGTGCCGCTTCTTCTTGCTATAGCGCTGATCTTTCCGCCACCGGTGGGCGCAGCTGTAGCATTCGTTGGGTCCGCGTCGCTCGCTGAATTTCGCAATATTGACCAGTTCGCTCTGTCGCTAAACAATCGAGCCACCACCGCGCTTGGTGTCGCCGCCGCGTCCCTCGTGGCTCGGGCCCTGCTGGTAGGCCCGAGCGTCGGGTGGATTCTAGCTGCGACTTGTGCCGGTTGGCTAACGTGGACGCTCAGCAATTACTTGGCGGCCGCGGCTAGCATTGCAATCCGTCGTGACGTTGGTTTCCTACAAGCACTAGGACTGCTTCGCCCGGGCAGCCTGGTCGATTACGCGGTGATCAACGCAGCGTGGTGCCTTCTCGCCGCCCTAATCGTGTTCCTCTACGCCTCGTTCCAGCTGTGGGCACTGCTTCTGCTTCTTGTCATTGCTCTTCCGCTTCGTCAAGCGCTACTTCGCAGCGAGTCCGCAGTCATGGCAACGCGCGAGGTCGACCGGCAGCGACAGGTCATCAGCGCGCTTTCGCAGCGCATCGCGGCAGAGCGAAGGGATGAACGGCTTAGAGTTGCGAGCGAACTCCACGACGAGGTCATCCCCTATCTCTTCGAGGTTTCGCTGCTCTGCCAGGTGATTAAACGCACTGCGGAGATCACTCCGAACCAGCGTGAGATCCTCTCGAACCTTGATGAGTTGGCTGGAGCCGCCAATCGTGCATCTGCCGAGATGCGCGCGCTGATTCAGGGGCTGCGAGAGTCACCCGTCGGCGCCCGTGGTCTAACATCCGCCATAGGGCAGCTCCTGAGGGACCTGCGTGTTCAATCGGAAGCCGTTCTCAAAGCCGATATCCCGGAGACCCTGGAGGGCCTACCTACGGATTTGCATCTGGCAATCTACCAAGTTGTTCGGGAGGCTCTCACGAACGCCGCACGTCACAGCAAAGCGAAGAACGTGACCGTATCCATGGAAGTGGGAGAGGAGCTAATATCTGTCGAAATCGCGGACGATGGCATCGGCTTCGATCCGTGGACGTCCCGCAGTGGCCACTTCGGAATCCTTATTATGCAGGATCGCGTTGCTTCAGTCGGCGGGGAGATATACGTTGACAGCGTTCTCGGATCTGGGTCGACAGTCCGGGCACACTTCCCGCGCATCACGGGGGTCTGACTGACTCCTCACCGTGCACCCCTCACGGTGAGGAGTTCAGGAGCAGATCCTTAGGTTCCGAGCTTCCAGAACGCACCACCTGCCAGCAGAAGCCCCATAAGAGAGGCAAGGGACATGAGGAACCTCTTGGGAACGCGCCCAGCCACTGAGACCCCTTTCCCCGGCGCAAGACCGGTCACTCTAGTACTTTCGCCCACGGGTCATCGGTCACTTGGAAGTCTGGGCGGGCGTTTTGGGCGCTGCAAGGAGCGGAAGCACCTACAGTAGGTGCTGTAGGGCCATTAGGCGTACTTGAACGCGGGGAAGCGCGCTTGCCTACGAGCGACCCACCACAGAAGCGCTACCCTGGTTGCCCGTTGCAGAAGAAGCGATCGACACCTCGACTATCGGCTGGCACCCTCTTCAAGCTGGGGGTATCGATTCCAACGGCCGCCGCGCTGCTGATCAACGCCGCCGCGAGCCCGAGTTCGGTGTTCAGAACGGGCGTCCCGTTCTGGATTGTGGCCGTCGCCATCACGGAACTACTTCCGATTCCATCGCGCGGGGGGGTACAGCTCAGCCTCAGCTTTCCTCTGCTACTGAGTGCGCTCGTCCTGTACTCGCCGATGACCGCCGCAACCGTGGCGTTCGTCGGAACATTCGACCGCAAGGAGTTCAACCGCACTCTGCCCGTCTCAAGCGCCCTGTTCAACCGCTCCGAGATTGCCCTCTCGGTGCTGTTCGGGGGGCTAGTCTTCCACGCCCTCGCCGATCCCTACACCGCCGTTGGTGCCATCCCACCCCTTTGGGTGCTCGGCCCTTGCTTGATCCTCGCAACGTGCGTCGCGTACATTACGAACGTTACCCTGGTCGTCCTTGCCCTTCGCGCATCGGGACAGATGAGCGCCAGTGCCGCCTTCTCCGCGCTCCGGGTCGGTGCGCTTCGCGAGTTCCTCCTGAATTACCTTGGACTGAGCTTGATCGGGATTGTGATTGTTGAGCTCTACGAAGTCAGCTTGTGGGGAGTTGTGGCCTTCATCGCTCCCCTCGTCTTCGCTCGACAGATGTTCTTCCGCACGATGGCCCTCGAGGAGGCGACCGAAGAGCTCAAGGACCGCGAACGCGTCCTGCGGGCCCTCTCCAACCGGATGGCCGAGGAGCGCCAAGACGAGCGCCTACGCATCGCGGCCTACCTACACGACGACCTCGCACAGACCCTCTTCCAGCTGACGCTCCGGCTCGAGATGGCGAAGAAGCGCCTCAGCCAGGGCGACATCGAAGCCGTCTCCAAGGACCTCGACCAGATCGCTGAGATCAAGCAACGCACCGGCGACATGGTGCGCTCGTTGGTCAGGGATCTGCATCACGCCCCGATCGGTCGCGCCGGCCTACCGGACGCGCTCGAGAGCATGGCCGCCGAGATGACCCAGGGCACGCAGGTTCGAACCAAGGTCGAGGTCGTCAACGTCCCGCTGCCGCCACCGATCCAACTGCTGATCTACCAGATCGCTCGCGAAGCCGTCATGAACTCGATGAAGCACGCCGATCCGCGCCACATCACGATCTCCCTCTGGCAGACGGGCGACGGGGTCGATCTCACCGTCGCTGACGACGGCAAAGGCTTCGATACGAAGCAGCCTCAACCAGAAGGCCACTTCGGGTCAGTCATGATGCGGGAGCGCGCGATCGTGACCGGCGGGAGCTTCAGTGTCGAGAGCGAACCCGGTCGCGGCACGAGCGTCACGGCCCATTTCCCGGAGGTCTGGGTCCAGGAAGGCACCGCCGGTGGATGGCCGACGGAGGACGCACCTCAGCCGGAGACGGTTCAGTCCGGGCTTCCCTCCAACGGCGTCAGCGACGCCGGCGCCAACGCGATCGGAGACACCGAGCCCTACGTGGGGGACCAGCCGCCGGCGCGCCGAAGCGAACCGCCCGGGAGCCCTCGCCGCTCGGCATCAGCATGATGCGGCTCGACCACATCGCAGCCTGAACCGGATCAGCTCGCCGACGCCCGCTCCATCGCGCGCTTGACGTACTTCCGGCGATGCTTGCCGCCGACCACCTGGACCCAATCGACGGTGTGCCCGAGCGTTGCCGCTCCCACCACCCACGCGGCGCCCGCGAGCGAAAGCAGGTCTCCGACGGACATCACGATGCGAGCCGGTGAGGGCACAGGCACCACGTCCGTGAGGAAGACCAGGACGTCGTCATGGGTCAGCAGATGATGCTTTGCCCCGCCGTTCGACACCAACGCGTGCCGCTGCTCCGCGTACCCGCTCCCGTACGCGACGTGCAGCGCGTGGTCGCTCACGGGCATCCCGCCGTTCGCGGCGACCGCGACGATGTTCAGGACGAACCCAACGGCGAGCAGCGGCATCCCGGGCAATCGGATGTTCGCGATGACGAACGCGGTGAGCAGGGCGTACGAACCGAGCAGGAGGGCGACCGCCCACCCGCGTGAGTTCGTCGGGATGAACTGCATCGCCAGACCGATCAGCGCTAGGCCCCACCAGCGGAAGCTCAGCTCGCCGAGCGCTCGCAGGCTCCCGCCGAACAGGAGGCCCACGGCCGCAGCAACGACGAGGACACCGACCAGGAGCAGCACGGCGCCACCCTACGCCGGGTGGCGCGGGCCTTCCATGCGCACGTCACGCGAGAGCGGCGACGGGCGGCCAGTGCGCCTTGACAGAGACTCGCCGAGCGGTTCGAGCCGAATCCCACCGAAACGGCAGGTAGACTGGCCCTCGTGGACCCGACCGACCATACGTACCCACACGCCGCCGGGCCTGGAGCGATCCCATCGCCCGGGCCGGTCATCATCATCGGCGGGGCCGAAGACAAGTTCCGCGACAAGACCATCCTCAGCCGGTTCGTCGAGCTGGCCGGCGGGCCGGACGCACACATCGTGGTGGTCAGCACCGCCTCCAGCCTGGGCGATCAAGCCACCGAGCTCTACCGGCTGCTCTTCACCGACCTGGGCGTCTCGCGGGTCTCGGGTCTGCGCCCGGTCACGCGACAGGAGGCCAACGACGGTGACTCCGTGGGACTCCTCGCCGACGCCACGGGCGTGTTCCTGACCGGAGGCAACCAGCTCCGGCTCTCGTCCGTCGTCGCCGGCACCGTGCTCGGCCGCGCGATCAACGACGCGAACCGTCGCGGCGCGGTCGTGGCCGGGACGTCGGCCGGAGCCAGCGCCGCGAGCACGCACATGATGGCGTTCGGCTCGTCCGGAGAGGTCCCGAAGAACCGTATGGCACAGATGGCGGCCGGCCTCGGCCTGCTCCACAACGTGATCATCGACCAGCACTTCGAACAGCGGACGCGGATCGGTCGGTTGATCTCGGTCGTCGCGCAATCGCCCTCGCTCCTGGGCATCGGGGTCGACGAGGACACGGCCGCGATCGTCTTCCCCGACCAGACGATGGAGGTCATCGGCCGGGGCGTGGTCACGATCGTCGACGGCTCGGACATGGTCACGAACTCCTACGTGGCGAAGGGTCATAAGCCGATGCTGGTCTCCGGCGTCGTGCTGCACTCGCTCCCGGCCGGCGCGCGCTTCGACATGGCCGCACGCGCGTTGCTGCCGAACGTCGACATGCTGAGCGAGCGCCGTGCGGTCTCGAAGGCCGCCGCCGCACGGCAGTTCCGCCGCCTGGCGAAGGACCTCGACCCTGAAGGCGGCGAGCGTTTCGTGGTACAACCCCGTTCCCGGAAGCGGGAACGGGAGGCGTCGGAGTGAGCGCGAAGGACACGGCGCGAGCGGCCCCATCGACCTCGAAGACCAGCAAGGTACCGGCGAAGGACGAGGCCAAGGGCAAGCGCGGCAGGGCTCGGTCGACCCCCGAAGGGCAGGTCTCCCGCACGCGCACCAAGCGAGAGCGTGAGGTAGCCAAGACCGAGGGGTCGGGCAAGAAGCCGAAGCTCGCGCCCGATCTGACGATCGTCAGCACGCAGGTCTTCCGTGGGCCCAACTACTGGTCGTACGACCCCGCGATCCGGTTGCTCGTGGACCTCGGCGCCCTCGAGCATTGGCCGTCGAACACGATCCCTGGCTTCGTCGACGGGCTGCTCGGCCTGCTCCCGGGGCTGAAGGATCACTCGTGCTCGCTGGGCCGGGCGGGTGGCTTCGTCTCCCGCCTGCGTGACGGCACGTGGGTCGGACACATCGCCGAGCACACCGCGCTCGAGCTGCAGCGCCAGACCGGAGCCCAGATCTACCGCGGGAAGACACGCAGCGCCGGCGACCCGGGCAGGTACAACGTGATCTACGGCTACGTCGAGGAGCAGGTCGGGCTCGAAGCCGGGCGTCTGGCGGTTCGGATCGTGAACCACCTCGTCGAGCCCATGGCGGCGTTCGACTTCGACGCTGAGCTCGAGTCGTTGATCAGGCTCGCCGAACGTCGCGCGTTCGGACCGTCGACCGCCGCCCTGATCGACGAGGCGATGAGCCGCGACATCCCGTGGATCAGGCTCAACGAAGCGTCGCTCGTCCAGCTCGGGCAGGGGAAGTACCAGAAGCGCATCCGCGCGACGATGACCTCGATGACGGGGTCGTTGGCGGTCGACATCGCGGGAGACAAGAAGCTCACCACGTCGTTGCTGGGAGCCGCCGGCCTGCCGGTCCCGAAGGCCGAGATGGTCCGCACCGAGGACGACGCGGTCGCCGCCGCGCGCAGGGTCGGACACCCGGTCGTGACGAAACCGCTCGACGGGAACCATGGCCGTGGCGTCGGGCTGGACCTGAACGACGACGAGAGCGTTCGGGCGGGGTTCCGGCGGGCCTTGGCCGAGACCCGCCGGGGTGTCGTGGTCATCGAGTCGTTCGTCACCGGGCACGACTACCGCGTGCTGGTCGTCGGCGGTCAGATGGTCGCGGTCGCCCAGCGCGTGCCCGCGCACGTCGTCGGCGACGGCGAGCGCACGGTCGCCGAGTTGGTCGACATCGCGAACGCCGACCCTCGTCGTGGGATCGGGCACGAGAAGGTACTGACGAAGATCAAGCTCGACGACGAAGCGATCGCACTGGTACGCACGCAGGGGTTCGAGCTAACGGATGTTCCACCCAAGGACCTGTTCGTCAAGCTCGTCTCGACCGGGAACATGTCGACGGGCGGCATCTCGATCGACCGGACGTGGGAGGCGCACGAGGAGAACGTCGAGATCGCCGAGGAAGCCGCGCGCGTCGTCGGTCTCGACGTCGCCGGTATCGACTTCATCACGCCAGACATCTCCAAGCCCGTCCGCGAGACAGGCGGTGCGATCGTCGAGGTCAACGCGGCGCCCGGGTTCCGCATGCACACGAACCCAACGGAGGGTGAGCCGCAGTACGTCGCGCGTCCCGTCCTGGACCTCCTGTTCCCGCCGGGAACGCCGTCTCGCATCCCGATCGTCGCGGTCACGGGCTCGAACGGCAAGACGACGACGGTTCGGATGATCGCCCATATCTTCAAGGGGATGGGCCGGCAGGTCGGGATGACGTCGACGGACGGCATCTACATCGACGAACGCCTGGTCAAGCGCTCCGACGCGAGCGGCCCGAAGTCGGCGCAGATGGTCCTGCAGAACCCGCGCGTGGACTTCGCGGTGTTCGAGGTGGCGCGCGGCGGGATCCTCCGGGAGGGCCTCGGCTACGGGCGCAACGACGTGGCGGTCGTCACGAACGTCACGGGCGATCACCTGGGGCTCCGCGATGTCGAGACGATCGAGCAGCTCGCCGCCGTCAAACGCGTGGTGGTCGAGGCGGTTCCCCGGAGCGGCTCCGCGGTGCTGAACGCCGACGACCCGCTCGTGGTGGAGATGCGCAAGCACTGCAGCGGCTCCGTGATCCTGTTCACGATGCAGGACACGAACCGGAACTCGTTGGTCGAACGCTGGATCCGGCGGGGCGGGAAAGCCGTGATGCTCCAGCGGGGACCGCTCGGAGAGATGATGGTGATCCGCGAGGGACGTCGCACGATGCCGATCGCGTACGTGCACCAGCTCCCTTCGACGTTCGAGGGCCGTGCACGGATGATGATCGCGAACGCGCTCGCCGCGGCCGCGGCGGCGCACGCCGCGGGCGCGCATCTGCACGACATCCGGCAGGGTCTGCGTTCGTTCTCCACGTCCTTCTACCAGGCACCTGGGAGGCTGAACCTCTACGACCTCGACGGTGTGAAGGTGCTGATCGACTACGCGCACAACGCGGCCGGGCTCGAGACCGTCGGCGACTTCGTCGAGCGCATGACGCACGTCGCGCCGGGCTCCCCGCCCGGCGTCACGCCGTGGTCGGCGAACGTTCGCGTCGCCGTGATCGCGACGCCGGGCGATCGGCGCGACGAGGACATGCGCGATGTCGGCCGGGTCGCGGCGAAGTACTTCGACGAGGTGTTCATCCGGGAGGACCACCAGCTGCGGGGCCGCGAACGGGGCGAGACCGCCGCGCACGTCATGGAGGGTCTCCAGGAGGCGATGCGATCGGGCGGTGCACGCGTGGGCAACGCCGAAGTGATCCTCGACGAGATGGACGCGACGCGGAAGGCACTGGACCGAAGCCGTCCCGGTGACGTCGTGCTCCTGTGCGCGGACTACGCGAGCGAGGTGTGGAAGGAGCTCGAGCGACGCCGTTCGCTCGCGCAGCCGGCACTGGTTCCGGCGGTCGGCGGGAACGGACAGGCGTCGACGGTGGGCGGCGACCCCGACGTGTTCGAGTACGAGACCACCGAACGCGCGTAGCCGGCAGGACCGCATCGATGTCCGCGAGCGGTTCTGGACCCGCTCGGACGATCTCGGCCGTCACCGCGCGACGGCTCGCGTCGACGGCCCAGCGGTTGGCGGGCCCGGTGCCGACCGAACCGGACGCGGCCGCGCTGCTCGATGTCGTTCGCGCGCTCCGGTGCCTCCAGCTGGACCCCATCTCCGCCGTGGCCCGGACGCATCTGCTCGTCCTGTGGAGCCGCGTCGGCCCCTACGAGCCGACGGCGCTCGACCGGCTCCTCTGGCAGGATCGGGCACTCTTCGAGTACTGGGCGCACGCGGCATCGATCGTCCTGACCGAGGATTACCAGCTGCACAACGGGCGGATGCGCACGTTCCCGGGCGGCAGGACCGGATGGTCGAGGCGCACGAAGGCTTGGCTCGAGGCGAACGGACCGCTCCGTCGGCGGATCCTGGTCGAACTGCGCCGGCGGGGCCCGCTCCCGGCACGTGCGTTCGAGGGTCACGCCGCGACGGAGCGGTGGGCGTCGTCCGGGTGGACCGGCGGGCACGACGTGACCCAGATGCTCGACGTGCTCATGACCCAGGGCCGGATCATGGTCGCCGGCAGAGATGGGCAGGGCCGGCTGTGGGATCTCGCCGAACGGTGCCTGCCTGACTGGACGCCGCGTCGGCGGCTGGCCGAAGGAGCCATCAACCGGCGGGCGGTCGAGCTGGCGATCCGGGCCCTGGGGGTCGGGACCCGGCGAGACGTGATGCAGCATTTCCTCCGGAACTGGTACGACGACCTCCCCGGCGTGCTCCGCGACCTCGAACGACGCGGCACGATCCATCGCGTCACGGTCGCCGCCTTTGGCGATGCGACGCCGGACACGGCGTTCGTGCACGCGGACGATCTGTCGAGGCTGGACAGGCTCGAGCGAGGCGAAGGGTTCGAACCACGAACGACGCTGCTCTCCCCGTTCGACAACCTGATCTGCGACCGTGCGAGGACCCGGCGGCTGTTCGGGTTCGACTTCACGATCGAGATCTACGTGCCGAAGGCGAAACGTCGCTACGGCTACTACGTGATGCCGATCCTGCACGGCGACCGGTTGATCGGCCGGATCGATCCGCTGATGGACAGGAAGTCAGGTCGGTTGACCATCCACGCGGTGTACGCCCAAGCCGAGGCTCCCACGGACGCGGCGACGGGCCGCGCGATCCGCGGATCCATCGAGGACCTGGCCACGTTCCTGGGCGCGAAGGAGATCGAGATCGGGAGCCGGGTCCCGAACGGCTGGCGCCGCCCACTCGCCTCCTGACCAACGTCACGAACCGACGAGCCGGTACTTACGATCCTGAGAATTCCGGGCGCCGAGGCTCGGGGCGGCGGACGACCGTTCCTATCATCGCCGGATGCACCTCGCCGAGCGGCTCCGGCATCGGCCGGACCGCGGTTCGATGCGCGAGCGGGAACGCGACGAGCGGGACGGCCCCGCGTCGACGTCTCGGGTTGAGCGATCGGACCGCATCCGCCGACGGTGGGCCCTCGACGTGGTCGCGCTCGCCGGCTGGGCGGGGCTCATCCTCCTCACCCATGTCACGGGCATCGCGCTCGTCGACCGGGCTCCGAAGACCCGGATCTTCGCAGCGCCGCTCGTGGCGCGCGTGGACCCGCACCTCGATCTCCGCGTGCTCCTCCCGCTGGCCGTTGCCGCGCTGGCGGTGGCGTTCGCCGGACGGCTCTCGACGAGGATGGGGTGGCGTCCGCTGCTGTTCGTCATGTTCGCGTTCGCGGGCGGGTGGGCCGTCTCGCTCGCGCTCTCGGACGGTCTGAGCGAACTCACCCGACCGCTCCTGGGACCCAGCGACTACCTGCGCGACGTCGCGCTCGTCGGAAGCCCGGGACCATTCCTGGCGCACTTCGTCCAGCGGATCGCGACGTATCACCAGCACGTTCGGGCCCATCCTCCGGGCATGATCCTGCTCCTCTGGTCCATGGACCGGATCGGGCTCCGCGGAGCGCCGTGGGAGGCGACCGTCCAGATCGCCGGAGGGGCGGCGATGGTTCCGGCCGCGCTGATCGCCCTGCGAGAGATGGCCGGAGAGCCCCGCGCCCGAGCCGCGGCACCGTTCGTCGCCATGGCGCCGGTCGCTGTATGGGTCGCCACGTCCGGCGACGCGTTGATCGCCGGGGTCAGCGCGTGGGCGGTCGCGCTGACGATCGTGTCGATCCGGCGGACGGGCCTACGGTCGGACGCGATCGCGCTCGCCGCCGGCGTCCTGTTCGGCGCCGGCCTGATGTTCTCCTACGGCGTCGCGGTCCTGGCCGTGATCCCCACGTTCGTCGCGATCCGGGATCGGCGGCTCCGACCCCTTGTGATCGCCGCCTGCGGCGCGGGATCGGTCCTGCTGGCGTTCGGGGCGGCGGGATTCTGGTGGCCCCGGGGCCTCCGGGCCACGGTCGCGCAGTACCGGAGGAGCGTCGCGCGGCTTCGGCCGCAGAGCTACTTCTGGCTGGGCAACCTGGGAGCGTTCGCGATCGCGCTGGGACCGGCGGCGGCCGTGGCCCTCGTCAGGCTCCGTGACCGGCGGACCTGGCTGCTCGTTGCCGCGGGGCTCGCGGCGGTGGCGGTGGCCGACGTGTCCGGACTCGCGAAGGGGGAGGTCGAGCGGATCTGGCTGCCGTTCGCACCCTGGATCCTCGTGGCCGGGTCGGCCCTGCTGAGCTCCCCCGGGGACACGACCCTTCCCGACCGGTTCGACACGCGCGGCGCGAGGGCGTGGCTCGGGCTGACCCTCGCGACCGGCCTCGCCATCCAGATCCTCCTGCTGACGACCTGGTGAGGAGACCGACATGAGCTTCGGCGCTCGGCGAACCTCCGTCGCCGCGCTCGCGCTGGCCGGCCTCCTGGCGGCGCTGTCGGGCGGGGCGTCGCCCGCGGCGACGGCGCCCTTGCCGAGGTGTGAGCTCGGCACGCCGTGGACACCCCCGGCCGTGGCGCGCGGATCGCATCGGAACGCCGCGCCCGATCGAGCGTGCCTGTCGATCGCCGGCCGCCGCTCGTGCGTCCGGAGGGCCGGCTGGATCGTCCGTGAGAACGCGAAGAAGGGAACGGCGTCATGGTGCATCCCCGCCGGCGCCGCGCGGGACATCGGCGGGTACGCGGATCACGTGAGCGCCGAGCTGGGAAGCACCGTCCGCCTCTTCGTCTCGACCCGTGAGCCCAGCTTCCGCGTGGATGCGTATCGGCTCGGCTACTACCAGGGCCTCGGGGGCCGGCTCGTCTGGCGGTCCCGGTGGTATCCGGGCCGGTGGCAGCCGGTGGCAAACTCGAAGGCGTCGACGAACGTGGTCGAGGCCGGGTGGCGACCGTCCGTGGTCATCCCGATCTCGACGGCGTGGCCGCCGGGAGTGTTCCTCCTGAAGCTCGTCGGGAGTCAAGGCGGTGGATCGTACGTTCCGCTCGTGATCAGGCAGGACCGGAGCCGCGCGGCCCTGATGCTCGCGGAAAGCCCGATCACGTGGCAGGCGTACAACGTTTGGGGCGGCGCGAGCCTGTACCAGGGTCGGACCGGCTTCGTCGACCGCGCGCGCGTCGTGTCCTTCGACCGACCGTACGTCCGCAACCGGGGAGCCGCCGACCTGCTCCAGGGAGGCGACCAGCCGATCATCGGTCTGGTCGAACGGCTCGGGCTCGACGTCACCTATACCACCGACCTCGACATCGACCGCGAACCGGCGACGCTGACGCGCCACGGCGCGCTGCTCGTCGTCGGTCACGGCGAATACTGGTCGAGCAGGATGCGCGCAGCCGCGACGGCCGCGCGCGACCGCGGCGTCAACCTGCTGTTCCTCGAGGCGAATGACGTCTTCCGGCACGTTCGGCTGGCGCCCTCGCCGCTCGGGCCCGACCGGCGGGTGATCGACTACAAGGTCCCGAGCGAGGATCCGCTGCTCGGGCGGAACGATGCGGAGGTGACGTCGGACTGGCGCAGCGGCCCTGATCCCCGGCCCGAGAGCGACCTCCTCGGCGCGATGTACGAGTGCAACCCTGCGTTCGCCGACATGATCGTGACCGATCCAGGCGCGTGGGTCTTCGCGGATACCGGCGTGCATGCAGGGAGCCGCCTGCCGGACCTCGTCGGCTTCACCGAGTACGACCGCGTGCAGCCGGGGTCGCCCCAGCCGCCGGGCCTGCAGATCCTGGCGCACTCGCCGGTCACGTGCCGGGGCCACGAGCCCAGCGCCTCCGACATGACCTACTACGGTTCACGCGGACACGGCGGCGTCATCGACACTGGCACGACGGCCTGGATCTACCGGCTCGGGCTCGGGTGTGTGTTGAACGACCGATGCGATCGCACGGCGCGCACCCTGGAGCGCATCACCGAGAACATCCTGGCCGTGTTCGGTGCAGGACCGGCCGGTTCGAGCTTCCCCTCGACCTCGAACGTCGCCGCGGTCGTCGGGCGCTGAGGATCGCCGCGTCACGTTGGTGGACGGCCCGCGGGGCTCGTCAGGCGGTGGTCGCCAGGCGCCGATACGCGGCCGTGAACGCGTCGGCGATGAGCCGGTGACCGGCGGCGCTCGGATGCAACCCGTCGGCGGAGACGGTGGCCGCCTCCGTTCCGGCTGCGCGTGCCGCGAGCCCCGCCGCGTGCAGGTCGACGACGGTCGAGCCCGTCGCCGTTGCCGCCGCGGCGATCCCAGCGTTGTACGCGTCGACCAGCGCGTTCAGGCCCGCGGGCGGTGGGAAGAGGCCAGCGATGGAGCAGGGCGGCGCACCCGCTGGAGGGTCCGGCCGGCAGGCGAGGTACGCGGGCAGGCGATCTAGCGGCGGGACGTTCGCCACGAGGACCGTCGGGGGCCGAGCCCCAGCGGACACGTCGGGCGTCCGCAGCTCCGTCAGCAGCGTGAGCAGCCGGCTCCCGAACGCTGCCGCGGTCAACCCGGTGCGGATGTCGTTCACGCCGAAGAACACGGTCACGACGGTTGGACGCAGCGCCATGACGTACGGGAGCTGCTCGTCCGCCGCCTCCCCGAGCGTCGAGCCCGCCACGGCCAGCTCGATGAAGGTCGCCCCGAGCGGCAACGCCGAGTCGAAGAACCGTTGCGGCCATGCCTGGCGGATCGGGTCGGAAGTGCCGAACCCGAGCGAGTCGCTCGCTCCGAGGGCGACGTAGACGGTGTGCACCCCCGGAGACCGGACCGGGACGGGTGGCGGCGAGGCTCCCGGACCGCACGCGCCGGCGATGACCACGATCGCCAGCGTCATGAGGCTCGTCGGTCGGGACGGAGTCCAGCGTGCCGTGATCACGCCGCATCCACCGCCTCTCGAGCGGGTAGCCGCGCGGCCCGCAGCGCCGGGATCGTCCCGGCGGCGAGCGACAACGCGACCGAGCCGACGATCCCGCCGACCACGAGAATCCAGTTCACGTCGAGCGCGACCCCGGACACGCCCTGCGCGGTGAGGTAGCCGTTCACGACGGCCGCGACCGCCCGCGCGACCGTCCAGCCGACGATCGTGCCGAGCACCCCTCCGACGAGTCCGATCGCGGACGCCTCCAGGGCGAACACACGTAGGACATCCCGGTCCCGCGCGCCCAGGGCCTTCATGATGCCGATCTCCCTGCGGCGCTCGCGGATCGCCGCCAGCAGCGCGTCGGCCACCCCGAGCGCGGCGATGACCAGCG
Organism: uncultured Actinomycetota bacterium; assembly: GCA_963781595.1. Lineage (GTDB taxonomy): Bacteria > Actinomycetota > UBA4738 > UBA4738 > UBA4738 > JBEDUK01. Next base: position 587,908 of record CAWAGG010000001.1, read on the forward strand.
CGATCACGCCGATCCCGGCGAGGACGATCTCCACCACCCGGAGGTATCGCAAGACGGACGCGATCAGGTTCTCCGGCGCGCTCGTGGAGTACCCGATCGCCGTGATCTGGCGACGGACCGTCTCGATTTCGGCGAGGTCCCGCGCGACCACGAGCAGCCCGCTGTAGCGCGACGCCGGCGTGCCGACGCCTCCGATCTGTTCGTCGCTGGCGGCCGTGAACCGGGCCGCTCGCTCGGTCTGCTGGATCGGCGCGAGCAGGTCCCCCGACGCCGCGTCCTGCGCGACGACGCCTACGACGAGCACCTTGACCCACAGGCCGCGGATCGGCTGATCACCGAGGCCCGCGAATGCTCGGGGGGCACCGAGCTGGATCCGTTCGCCGATCGCCGCCTGCGGAGCCTTCGGATCCATCCCGACCCGTTCGAGGTAGCTCGGGGTGACGGCCACCTCGGTCAGCGAGCCAGCGAGGGGGAGCCGGCCAACGATCACCGTCGTCGGCAGGCTCGACGGACGGGAGAGGTCGACGCCGACGACCGTGTCGTAGAAGGGCTCCGGTTGCGGGTCGCCGTGCCGGTCGACGTCGCCGTTGGCCGGTGGAACGACGAGCCACCGGTTCGCGACGACCGGAAGGACGGTCGCGACATCCGGGAGCCGGCCGATGCGCTCGAACGCGACGTCGTCCAACATCCTCGCCGGTCCGGGCTTGGGGTTGTCCGTTCCGATCGTCGCGGGGTCGGGCGCCGCAGCGGCGACCTTGATCGTGGCCAGAGGCCCTCCCCGCGAGAGCCCGGTCAGGACCCGGGTGCGCGCCGTCGTCGCGATCGTGAGCAGCGCCGTCATGAGGGCCGCGGCCAACGCGACCGCGGCGATCGTGAGGAGCGCGCGGGCGAAGCGTCGCCGGATGCCCCGCGCGGCGAACGACCCCGCATCGCGCCACCTCACCGGGCCTGCAACCTCCCCGCCTCCAGGACGAACCGATCGGTCGCTCGGGCAGCCAGCTCACGGTGATGCGTCACGACCACGAGCGTCACGCCCCGGTCGCGGCGGAGGGACTCGAGCAACTCGATCACGGAGATCGCGGAGGCCTCATCCAGGTTGCCCGTGGGCTCGTCGGCGAGGATCAGCGCCGGTTCGTTCGCCATCGCCCTCGCGATCGCCACCCGCTGACGTTCCCCGCCGGAGAGCGCCGCAGGCCGGTGGTCCCCACGGTCGGCGAGCCGGACCGCGTCCAGGAGCCCGTCCGAGCGGCGCCGGCGTTCGGCGTGCCCGAGGCCCCCCAGCATGCAGGCGAACTCGACGTTCTCCCGTGCCGACAGGGTCTCGAGCAGGCCGAAGTGCTGGAAGACGAACCCGACGGTCCTGCTCCGGAAGGCGGCCAGGCCGTCGCGGTCCAGATCTTTCAGATCGACATCCCCGACGATCACCGATCCGGAGCGCGGTCGCTCGAGGCCACCCAGCAGCGAGAGCAGGGTCGTCTTGCCCGCTCCGGACGGCCCCGAGAGCGAGGTGTAGCCGCCCGCCGGGACGGTCAGATCCAGGCCATCGAGCACGGGGACCGAACCCTGCCGCGACCGGTAGGAGTGTCGAACCCCGTGGACGACGACCCGGACGCCCGCGGGCTCGATCACGGCATCGGAGCCGACGGAGCCGGGATCGTGGCTGGGGAAGATCGACATGGGCCCTGCCGGCCAGCATGCCACGGACATCGCGATCCGGTGCCTCCAGCCAGGTCGACGATGCTTACGATCCGCTCAACTCCGTCGATCGGAGAGATGGAGGCCGCGCGTCGGCCGTATCGTCGCGGGCATGGATGCCACCGTCGCGTCCGGACGCGCCATCCCGAACGCGAGCGACGGCCGGATCGTAGTCACCGGCGGAGCCGGCTTCATCGGGATGCACACCGTCGAGGCCCTGGTCGCGTCCGGTTCCGACGTCCTGGTCGTCGACGACCTCAAACCCACGGTCCACGCTGGAGCCCCCGAGCTGGATCCGAACGCCGAGTTGATCCGCGCCTCGGTCAACGACGTGGACGCGATGGAACGGGCGCTTCGCGGAGCGACGGCGGTGTGTCACCTCGCGGCAAAGGTCGGGCTCGGCGTGGATATGGGTGACGTGCGCGAGTACGCATGGGACAACGACCTGGGCACCGCGAGCCTGCTGTGCGCGCTGCATCGCTCGCGCTTCCGAGGACGGTTGGTGCTGGCCTCCAGCATGGTGGTGTACGGCGAGGGGCGGTACCGCTGCCCCGATCACGGCGTGGTCCCGCCGGGCACGCGCAGCGCGGACCGGGTGGCCGCCGGCCGGTTCGAACCCCCGTGCCCCCTCTGCGGACGGGACCTGACGCCGGAGCCGGTCCCCGAGGATGCCCGAACCGATCCGAGGAGCGTGTACGCGGCGACGAAGCTCCACCAGGAGCACCTCTGCGAAGCGTTCGCCCGGGAGACCGGGGCTCGCTTCGTCGCGCTGCGCTACCACAACGTCTACGGCCCCCGGATGCCGAGAGATACGCCCTACGCCGGTGTCGCCAGCATCTTCCGCAGCGCGCTCGCCCGGGGGGAACGTCCGACCGTGTTCGAGGACGGGGGCCAGCGCCGGGACTTCGTTCATGTCCACGACGTGGCCCGAGCGAACGTCCTGGCGATCACCGCGGACCCGTCCATCGGCGGGGCGTTCAACGTGGCGAGCGGCGAGCCCCATTCCGTCGGCGAGATGGCCGCTGCGCTCGCGGCGGCGACCGGGGACGGCACGATCCGGCCCATCGTCACCGGCGCCGTGCGGCCGGGTGACGTTCGACACGTGTTCGCGTCGCCGGAGCGAGCCGAACGGGTCCTGGGCTTCCGAGCCGAGATCGGGTTCGACGAGGGGATGCTGGGGTTCGCGACGGCGCCCCTGCGGGGAGACCGAAGCTCACCGGGAGCCATCAGGGTCGGACGGTGACCACCACCTCGTGCAGCCCGGAGGCACCGGCCGGCACGACGCCGTGGCGAGCGTCCGTCTGGAGCTCGCCGTCCCCGTCCACCGCTCGCACCAAGAGCCGGTAGGTCCCCGGGGCTCGGGGCGACCATGTCGCCTCCCACAGCGACCATGCGATCTTCGACGGCGCGTAGGTGACACGCGCCGCGTGCCACGACACGCCCCCGTCAGCGCTCCATGTGACGGAGGAGATCCCCCGGTCCCCCGCGAATGCGACCCCGCCCAGCGCCACCTCCGGCGTCTGGCCGAGGGCGATGATCTGACCGCGCACCGGCCGGTCGAACCGCGACGTCGTCTGCACGAGGTTCGCTCTCCAACCCTGGCGCTCGTAATAGCCCTTCGTGGGCGTCGCGGAGAGCCGGATCCCGTCGACCCACTTCACGCTGACCTCGCCATACGTGCCGGGGACCAGGACCCGGGCTGGGCTTCCGTGCCGATCGGGGAGCGGAACGCCGTTCATGGCGTACGCCACGATCGTGGTCGGCTCCATCGCCTTGTCCAGCGACATCTCGGCCACGTACCCGTCGGCCGCATGCAGGACGACCCACGCCACGCTGGGTCGCGGGCCGGCTGTCTCGATCAAGGACCCGAGCGTCACGCCGGTCCAGTTCGCGTTGCTCATCAGTCCCGAGCCGATGCCATTGCTGATGCACTCGAGCGTCTGGATCTGCTCGACGCTCGGCAGCGCACGCAGATCGTTGAACGCGTACGTCGCGGGCCGCTCGACCGAGCCGTCGATCCGAAGGCGCCAGCGAGACTGGGCCACACGTGGATCGATCAGGTTCTTCGTCACGCAGTAGAAGTCCTCGTTCGACGTGATGGGCGACGTGTGCGGGCCTCGAACCATGAGGCCGTCGTAGCCGTGATCGCCGAACGTGGCCCGATCGTAGAGCGATCGAGCGAGCCAGGCCGTGGCGGCGATCCCCAGCGCGCCGGCGCCACCCAGCAGCACGGCCCGGCGGCCGATCGTCGTCGATCGAGCCACGGCGCGCTCGCCGGCAGGATCCTCGACCTCGTCGCCCGGTTCGGCCGCCGCGGGGGCCGTCTCGAGCGTGCCCCGGGTCGCGAGCAGCAGCACGGTGACGAAGACGCCCAGTTCCAGCGCCAGCCCGAGGATCACGGCGAACGCTGCCCACGGGCTCGGGAGCCCGATGTAGTTCGACGACAGCGCGGGCCCCACGAGCACGATCGCCAGGAGCCACGCGAACAGCGTGGCGCCGATCAGGACCGCGACCCACCGGCGCCACGGTCGCCGGTCGCCGGACGAGCGGCCCGCAACCGCGGCGAACACCATGCCCACGACCGCGCCCACGACCACCTCCCCGACGAACGAGAGCATGAAGCTCAGCGACTTCCCGCGCAGCGGACCTCCCACCCGGCCGAGCAGGCGGACGAAGGTATGCACGTCGATCGTCGGGATCACCCGGTCGCCTGCCACCTCGGCGATCAGCGGCACCCCGGCCAGGATCCTCAGCAGCAGTGACGTCAGCGCGAGCGCCAACCCGGCCACCGCCCCGGCCAGCAGTCCGAAGCCCAGCCGTCGCAGCAGCGCGGAGCTCCTGAGCTTCGTCATCGGCCGGCCCCTTGCCGCGGATCCGGCGCCAGAGAGGCGAACCACCGCCCCGCCGACTCCCACAGCTCGCGTACGACCATGCCGCAGTCCCGGGCCAGCCCGGGGAGCGCGCCGGCGCCGACCCGCGCCCACCCGAACCACGGTCCAGGACCCTCCTCGGTCTCCAACCGCGCGAGGGTCCGCCGGACGCCGATGCCGGGAGGCTCCGCCTCCAAGAGGATCCGGCCGTCCCGGCGGAGCAGGCTCCGGACCCGCCGGAGGAGCCGGGCCGGATCCCCGCCGATCCCGACGTTGCCGTCCAACAGCAACGCGGTCCCCCAGCCCCCCACGCGGGGAAGGGGGTCGAACACGGATCGCTGGAGCACCGTCGCCCCGCGGCTCCGGGCCAGCATGACGGCTGTCGGCGCCGGATCGATGCCGAGGGCCGGGACCCCGCGGCCGAGCAGGCTGGCAACGTGTCGGCCGGGCCCGCACCCGACGTCCAAGACAGGCGGCCTGGCCGTCGCCAGCAGGACCTGCTCCTCGGGGCTCGGCGTGCCGAGCCACCGCTGGACCGGAAGGAGCATCGCGTGCCCGTCCGCGCACCGGAGGATCGTGGCCGCCGACGCGGCCGGCGCCCGATCGGCCGTGAGCTCGCCCATGGCCCGAGCGAACCTGCTGCGCGGCGCGGTCCTCGACACCGCGACCGCGTCAGCGAACGTGTCCACGTCGCGGAGCATCGGCAGCCGAAGGGTCCGGAGACCCAGCTCACGGAGGCGCTCGAGCTGGGCGATGCCGGTCGAGCCGGTGCTCATCGGCACGCCGAGGACCGCTCGCGCGTCGGGCGCACGCAGTCCGAGTGCCCACCACCCGCCGTCGCGAGCGGGGCCCAGGACGGCATCGACGCCGGGCCGCTCCAGCTTGCGCACGGCGCGGCGGAGGATCCTCGGCCGCACCTGTGGCGTGTCCATCCCGATGAGGAGCGCGGAGCCCCGAGCCCGCTCGAACGCTCCGGCGATCCGTTCGTCGAGTCCGCCCGGCCCCTGTGCGACGACCTCGAAACCAAGCGGGAGCCATGGGCCCGGCTCACCGTCGAGCACCAGCAGCGGCGGCGTTCGTCCGGCGATCCGTGCGACGGTGCGAAGGGTATCTTCCAGCGCGGCGCGGGCGATGGTCGCGGCCTCGACCGGGGACAGTGGCGGCGTGAGCCGAGTCTTCACGCGTCCCGGCTCCGGGCTCTTCGCCAGCACGACCAGCCGCGTCGTCATCCGAGCCACCTGGACATGTCGCTGATCGCGCGCGCCGTCCCCTTCACGGTTCCCGTCACCTTGGAGCGACCGCTCCGGGGCCGGTAGGCGACCCGAACCGCCCGGACGCGCAGGCCGGCTTCCAACCCCTTGAGCACCATCTCGAGCGGCCAGCCGAACCGGCGATCCTGGAGATCGAGGCTCAGCAGCGCGTCGCGCCGGGCGGCGCGCATCGGACCGAGGTCCCGGCACGCGAAGCCCGTCCGCCGGTGGACCTGCGCCGCGAGCAGGCGGTTCAGCGCCCTGGCATGCGCAGGCCATGCGCCACGCTCGGCATGGCGCTCGCCAACGACCAGGTCCGCCTCATCTCGTTCGACCGGGTCCGCGACGATCCAGAGGTCCCGTGGATCGAGCGAGCGGTCGCAGTCCATGAAGCACACGACGTCGCTGCGCGCGGCCAACAGGCCGGCGAAGCACGCAGCCCCGAACCCGGCTCGGGGCTCCACGACCACGTCCGCACCCAGGTCTGCCGCCAGCGCTCCGGACCCGTCCGTCGAACCGTTGTCCACGACGACCGGCCGGAATCGGTTCGGCATCCGTGCCAGCACCCAGGGGATCGCCGCGGCTTCGTCGAGCACCGGAAGGATCACGTCGATCCGCGTCTGCGTCATGCGGTCGAATCTACGTCCGGCAACGACGGCGCCGAGCGGAGCGGCGCTTACGATCCTCGAAACACGGGTTACGGTTCGCTGAACTCGGCATCGAACGCGTCAGCCGCCCGGGAGCGCCCCGATAGCATCGGCGCATGTGGGAACGTCGATCATGCGCCCTCGTCGTACGCTCGCGACGATGAGCGCGTACGACGAGCCGGCGGCACCGCGCATCCTCGTGGTCGAGGACGACCCGACCGTGGCAGACGTCGTCGTTCGGTACCTGTCACGCGACGCCTACCGCGTGGAGTCCGAACGGGACGGTGCACGAGCGCTGGAGCGCGCACTGGCCGACCCGCCCGATCTGCTCGTGCTCGACCTGATGCTCCCCGGCCTCGACGGATTGGAGCTGTTCCGCCGGTTGCGCGAGCGCGCACCGGTCCCGACGATCATGCTGACCGCGCGCGGCGACGAGGACGATCGGGTCCTGGGACTGGAGCTCGGTGCCGACGACTACCTCACGAAGCCCTTCTCCCCGCGCGAGCTGACCGCCCGGGTCCGGACGGTGCTCCGCAGGAGCCGGTCCCCCCTCGCGGTCCCGACCTCCACGGCCCCCCTGCGCGCGGGCGACGTCGAGCTGGATCCCCGCGCCCACGAGGTCAGGCTGCGGGGACGACCGGTCTCCCTCACGGCGCGTGAGTTCGATCTGCTGAGCTTCTTGCTCCGCCATCCCGGTCAGGCGTTCCGGCGCGAGGAGCTCCTCGAGCAGGTGTGGGGGTACACCTTCGGTGACACCTCGACCGTCACCGTCCACGTCCGGCGGCTCCGGGAGAAGATCGAACGCGAGCCCGCGGACCCGCAGATGATCCGAACGGTGTGGGGCGTGGGATACCGGTTCGATCGCCCCGAGTCCTCCCAACCAGGCCGTCCCGAGGTGGTGGCGGGTGGCTGATCGCGGTCCGCGCGCGCGGAGCGGCGAACGTCGGCGCCGACCGATGCTCCTGTGGGTGGCCCTGGCCGTGGGCGCCGCCGGCATCGCGACGACGATCGCGCTCGGCGCTGCCGTCGGCATGGATCGGGCCACCACCCTGCGTCTGACCGGCCTCGTCGCGGTCTCCGTACTGGTGGTCGGCGCGGCCGGAGCGTTCACGATGTTCGCGCTGCGCCGCCGGTCGATCGCGACCCAGACGGCCGTGGTCGCGGTGGCCTCGATCGGCGCCGTCGCCGTCGGCGCCGCCGTCGCGGCCGAGGAGATGTTCATCACGCCGCACGACCTGGCAACGCTCGCGGTGATCCTCGCGGCCGCGACGACCGTCGGGATCCTCATCGTGCTCGCGTACGGCTGGCAGGCCGGCGTCGCCGCGCGGTCCTTGCGCGATGCGGCGCGTCGCATCGGCGAGGGCGACCTCCGGACGCCGGTGGCGCGGCCGCCCACCGCCGAGTTCGCTCAGATCGGCGACGAGCTGACCGCGATGACCGCGCGCATCGACGCGGCCATCACGCACGAGCGTGCTGCAGACCGCTCTCGGCGTGAGTTGATCACGTGGATCTCTCACGACCTCCGGACCCCGCTGGCGGCGATCCGCGCGGTGGCCGAGGCGCTCGAGGACGATCTGATCGAGGACCCGGAGGAGGTCGCGCGCTACCACCGAGCGCTCCGGACCGAAGCCGATCGGCTGGCCGACCTCGTCGACGACCTCTTCGAGCTGTCGCGGATCAACTCCGGGACGCTCCGGCTGGACCTGCAGCCCGTGTCGCTGACGGACCTCGTGTCCGACTCCCTGGCCGCCGCGTCGATCGTCGCGTCCGCGAAACAGGTGCGCCTCGATGGCACGATGTCGGGGGAGGCGACGGATCTGCTCGCATCCACGCCGGAGGTGACCCGGGCGTTGTCCAACGTCCTGGACAACGCGATCCGGCACACGCCGCCGGGTGGGACGGTCTCCGTCGAGGCCGGCGTGGACGACGGAACGGCGTACGTCGCCGTGGAGGACGGCTGCGGCGGGATCCCACCCGGGGACCTGGATCGCGTGTTCGAACCGGCGTTCCGCGGCGAGCCCGCACGCACCCCGCGGGAGGAGGGCGCCGGCGGAGCCGGGCTCGGGCTTGCCATCGCGCGGGGCATCGTTCGAGCTCACCGCGGCGACATCTCGGTCTCCAACGTCGGCCCCGGATGTCGCTTCATCGTCCGCCTGCCGTCGCGGTCCTCAGCCGACGCTTGAATCGCCTGCCGCGCGGAACGCGTACACGGCGCTCCTGGCGTCAGGAAGCGGCGGCGGCGGGGGCTCCCCGGCGCCGCTGGATCCCGCCCCGCGCCACCCGAGCCAGCCGGCGAGCGCGAGCAGGCCCAGGGGGATCAGGTAGCCGAGGCCCACGATCACCGCAGCGATCACGGCGACGGAGCCGTCCCTCGCAGCGTGCCAGGCGTGCGCGAGCAGCTGCGCATTGGCAGGCGCCACGAACGGGCCAGCCTCGTTCATCGACACCGTGATCGTGGACGGCGCGGCCTGTTCGCCGAGCGGTCGGATCTGGCCTTCGAGCTCTTCGCCTCAGGCGGGGCGAGCTCGGCGGACCAGTTGGCGCACGCGCGACGGTCCGACCCGGCGAGCGCCCTTCGACCGCAGGTACGCGAACACCTCGACGCGCTGCGCGAGGGCCGTCACGGCGACGACGTCTCGTCGCTCCGATCTGCGCAGCATCGTGCCGAGCGCCCGGATCTCGTTCGGATAGACGGCGACGCGCGAGGCGCCACCGTCCACGCACCCGGTGACGAGCCGGTCGACCAGCTCCTGCCGCTCCCGGCCTCGCAGGTAGCGCGTCATCTCGGCGATCGCCACGTGGTCGGAGCCTCGCGCCGCCGCGTACCCGAGGGCGTGGAGGATCTCATCGCTCCGGTCGCCGGCCGTGCCGAACGCGATCCAGACGTGCGAGCGTTCCGGGCACAGGCCCCGGCACGTCTCGATCAAGCCTTTCATCCCGGCTTCGTTGTGCGCGTAGTCGACGACGATCACGCGGCCATCGAGTTCGAACAGGTTGAGTCGGCCCGGGTTGGTCTCAGCATCGAGGACGAAGGTCCGCAGGCCGCGGACGACGGCTTCCTGCGGGAGCCCGGCGCCCAGGGCGGCGGCGGCGGCCCCCATCGCGTTCTGCACGTTGTGGCTGGAGACCCCCGCGAGCGTCATCGGCACGTCCTCCAGCGGGAGGAGCGGGCGCGGGTCGCGGGCTGGCTCGAGCACCGCGATCTGCCGGTCGATCACCGTGATCCCGCGGCCGCCGTCGGACAGGACCTGCCGAAGCGCCGGGTGATCGCGGTCGAGCGACGCGAGCCACGGGCGGCCTCGGCCTCCGCGGCGCATCGCGAGGACGCGCGGATCGTCCGCGTTCAGGACGTCCCATCCGTTCGGCCGCGTGATGCGCGTGATCGTCGCCTTCACCTCCGCCAGTTGGTCGAGCGTGTGGATGCCGTGCAGATCCAGGTGATCGGCGGAGATGTTCGTCACGAGCGCCACGTCGTTGTGGAGCGCCCCGATCCCGCGCAGCAGGATCCCACCGCGCGCCGTCTCCAGGATCGCGATCTCCACGCCCGGCTGCGACATCGCCTTCGCGGCACCGCCGAACCCCGAGTAATCCCCCTTCTCCACCAGCCCTTCGTTCAGGTAGACGCCGTCGGTGGACGAATACGCGACGACCTTTCCCGCCGCCCGAGCGATGTGCGCGAGGAGCCGGACGGACGACGTCTTGCCGTTCGTCCCCGTCACCGCGATCACCGGGATCCTCGGATCCGGGACGGTCGGGCGCGGTCCTGGCGGGACGGCCGATAGACGATCGGCGGCGTCCGAAAGCAGCCGTTCGAACCGCCTGCGCGTCGTGAGTGCGACGTCGATCAGCGACGCGACCTCACCGCCGAACGCCTCCGCCGCGGTTCGCCGGCGCCACGGGAACGCGATCACGATCTGATCCGCTTCGGGCCCCGGCCTCGCGCGCACGCCCAGCTCCGTGTGGGTCGCGTCGGCGAGCGTCCTGGTCAGGTGCGCGGCGAGGCGCGCGACGAACCGCGCCCGCTGCTCGGTCCACGGTTGACCTGGGCGCAGACGGACGCGGTTCGAGCCGTTCGATCGGTGGTCCACGGGCTTGCCGGAGATGCCGAACGTCGCGGCCCGGTTCGCGATCCTCGTCTCGCCGGCGCCCAGCCAGCCGGGGACCGCGAGCGTGAGCTTGACGGCGGGACGCGTGAAGTACAGGTTCGGCCCGTCGAGGATCCTGAGCTCGATGAGCGCGGTGCCGGCCGGGTTCGGCATGCGCGGATGATACCGACGGCGACGGCCCGGCGGGGCGCTGCTGCCCCCGCAAGGCGAGATGCGACGGTCGTTCCACGTGCGCCGATGGCGCTACCCTAGACCGGCGATGAGTGAACTCCAGGAGGTCCTGCGCGCGATCGAGGACGGAGCGGCGCGCGGCGAACGGATGGCACTCGCGACGATCGTCGCGATCCGGGGTTCGACCTACCGTCGGGAGGGTGCCAGGCTGCTCGTGCCGGCTGATGGCGCGCCCATCGGGACGATCAGCGGTGGCTGTCTCGAGGGCGAGGTCTGCACCGTCGCGACGGACGTGATGAGCGAGGGCCAGGCGCGGCTGCTCCATTTCGACCTCACGGCCGACGACGAGGCGGTCTGGGGATGGGGTCTCGGGTGCAACGGCGTGATCGACGTGTTCGTCGAGCCGGCGGATCGTGCGGTCGAGATGGCCGGAGCGATCCGCCGCGCGATCGACGAACAGCGTGAGCTCGTGGCGGTGACCGTGATCCGAGCGGGCGCGGCGTCTGGCATCGACCCCGGCGCGCGCATCCTGATCGACCCCGACGGCTCGAGTGAGGGATCGCTCGGAGAACCGTCCCTCGACGATCGCGCCCGGTCCGAGGCGGTGGCGGCGCTCGAGGACGAACGCTCATCGACCGTCCTCCTCGCCGACGACGTCGAGGCGTTCGTCGAGGTCCTCGTGCCACCGATCCGGCTGCTCATCTGTGGCGCCGGGCACGACGCGATCCCGTTGGTCCGGTTCGCAGCAGGACTCGGGTGGCGCGTCGAGGTCGCCGACGACCGCGCTGTGTTCTTGACCAGCGAGCGCTTCCCCGAGGCGACCGGCTTCGTCCAGACCGAGCCCGCCGACGTCGCTGAGGCGGCGCGTGTCGACCGCCGGACGTACGCGGTGGTCATGTCCCACAACTTCATGCGGGACAAGGATTACCTGCGCGCGCTGCTCGGCAGCCCGACCCCGTACATCGGCATGCTGGGTCCGCGTGAGCGGTTCGACAAGCTCTTGAACGAGCTCCGACGGGAAGGATACGAGGCGAACCCGGACGATCTTCGCGTCGTGCATTCGCCTGCAGGCTTGGACGTCGGCGCCGAGGGTCCGGAGGAGATCGCCTGGGCCGTGACGGCCGAGGTGCTCGCCGCGAAGAATGCGAGACCGGCCGGCTTCCTGAAGGATCGGCCGGGCCCGATCCACGACCTCCCGCACGCGGCTGAGGTCTCCGAGGCCTCGGCCTCCGCGTGATCGCCGCCCTCGTGCTGGCCGCGGGCGCCTCGTCCCGCATGGGTCGCCCGAAGATCGGCCTCGACGTCGGCGGCCGAGCCATGCTGACGCGAGTGGTCGAGGCCGCGCGCGACGCAGAGCTGGACGAAGTCGTGGTCGTCGTCGCCGGCGCCGACGACACCGGCCGGGACGCATGGCTCCGACTGTCGCCGGAAGCCCGTTCGGCGGTCGCCGGCCTCGGCGAGATGGAGACGGTCCGGGTCGTCCAGAACCCGGACGCGCCTACGGGACAGGCTTCCTCGCTCCGGGCAGGCCTCCGTGCGATGCGTCCCGAGACCGAGGCGGCCGTCATCCTCCTCGCCGACCAGCCGACGGTTCGCCCGGAGGCGATCCGAGCGGTCGCCGACGCGTTCAGGTCGGCGGGGGGAAGCGTCGTCCAGGCGTCGTACGCCGGTCGCCTCGCCCATCCGACGCTGCTGGCGCGTTCGATCTGGCACGAGATGGAGATGCTCACCGGCGACGTGGGAGCACGCGCGGCGATCGCGAATCACCCGAGATGGGTCACGCCGGTGGAGGTCGGCGGCGAGCCGCCGCCGGATGTCGACACGCTGGACGATTATGCCCGAGTCGTCGCCCAGATCCGGTCCGCGGATCGGTGACGAACCGCCTCGACGCCGTTGCGGCGTTCGCGGATAACTGTCAGTATTCCAACTGGTCGGTCCGGCCTTCACGACTAGTGGGATGAGCAGTCGATGAACGAACAGAGCCTACGGTCGGCGAACGATTTCCTCCGGGTTACCGCCACAAGCGTGGCAGCCGGTGAATTCTTCGATCGCGCACCAACGGAGATCGGCAAGGACGCTGGGATCTCCAACCCATTGGCGGTCGCGCGGGCCATCCGGGCGCTCGCGGCGCGCCGACGCGTCGAGATGGTCGACGGGCGGTACCGATTGCTCGATGCGACGCCGCTCTCGCCCGGCGAGCCGGAGTCGGTGCCCCGGACCCCGCGCAAGCGCAAGCCGCGCCGGAAGGCCGGCACCGCCGCGCGCGGCGGCGACGCTGGACCTGTTTCGGATCGACGGCCGACCTATGCGGACCTGGGGCGTGCCGTGGTCGACCGCCTGATCGAGCTGGGACGCGAGACCGGCGAGGCGCTCGCGCTCGCCGACAACCTCCGGCGAGAGGTGAAGGAGAATCGCGCCGCGAGGATCGACGCCGAGCAGCGTGCCACGCGCAACTTCGAGCGGATCAAGGAGCTCGAACACAAGCTCGAGATGGCCGAGTCGAACCTCCGGCAGGTGCTGGCCGCCGCGCGTGGGCGGGGCGCCACCGCGGCTCCGCCTGACAACGAGATGGAGGCGGTCCTCCGCGTGCTCAAGGGTTCCTCAGACGGTGCAGAAGGCGCCTCAGAGGACCCCGGTGGAGCGTCGCTGAACGAGGTCCCGTCGGAGGCGACCGGCGAGGATCTGGCGGACGGGGTGGACGGGTCGGGAGCCGAAGCCGCGATCGCCGACGACGCGGACGTCGTCGAGGTCACGGACGTCGTCGAGGTCACGGACGTCACGGGGATCGGCGGCGCCGTCGCCGGTCCCGAGGGAGCGCTCGGCGAGTGAGCTCCGGCTCCGGGTTGGCCGGCGCGGCGCCGGCGCCGGCCGACCTCCTCCGCACGGCCGGGGAGTCCTTCGACGCCTACATCGACGACCTCCGGCGGCTCGTCAACATCGACTGCGGCACATACGTGGCGCGCGGCGTCAACGACGTCGCCGACCACATGGAGGAACGGTTCCGATCGAACGGCTGGTCGGTCGAGCGCCTTCAGCACGCGCCCACGCTCGACGAACCACAGCTCGGCGACATCCTGATCGCGCGGCTGCGAGGCGGGCTCAGCGCCGGACAGGGTGGCCGGCGCGTGCTCCTCGTCGGCCACATGGACACCGTCTTTCCCGACGGGACGGCGGTCGAACGGCCGTTCCGCGTCGACGGTGACCGCGCGCTCGGGCCCGGCGTCTCGGACATGAAGGGCGGGTTGCTCGCGGGGTTCCACGCCGTGTCGCAGCTCCAGCGAGCCGGGTTCGACGGATTCGATTCGATCACCTACGTCTGCAACCCGGACGAGGAGATCGGCTCGCCGTTCAGCGGGCCGGCCATCCGGGAGTGCGCCTCGAACGCCGACGCGTGCTTCGTCCTGGAGGGCGCGCGGGGGAACGGCGACATCGTCTCGGCGCGCAAGGGGGTCGGCGATATCCGCGTGATCTACCACGGCCGGGCGGCGCACGCGGGCGTCGAGCCGTGGCGGGGTCGGTCGGCCGCCCTGCAGGCGGCGCACGCGACGATCGCGTTGCACACGCTGAACGGGCGGTGGGACGGGGTCACGGTGAACGTCGGCGTGATCCACGGTGGCACCAGGCCGAACGTCGTCACCGAACGCTGCGAGATCGACATGGACCTGCGCGCGAGGACCCAGGCGACCTTCGACGAGGCGTTCGCGGAGGTCCGACGGGTGGCCACGGAGCCGTACGTGGAGGACGTCGCGTCCGAGTTCGTCACGAAGGCGGGCTTCCCTCCGATGGAGAAGACGCCCGGGACGGCCGCCCTCGCCGAACGGGCGATCGCGATCGCGGCGGAACTCGGGTTCGAGCTCCACGACGCTTCGACGGGAGGAGCGTCCGATGCGAACGCGGTCGCGGGGATGGGCGTGCCCGTCCTCGACGGCCTCGGCCCGGTCGGGGGCGACGACCACTCGCAGAGCGAGTGGCTCGATCTCAGCAGCGTGCCGCGGCGGATCGCGCTCCTCGCGGCCCTGATCGCCTCCGCGTAACCCTCAGGCGGCCGACGCGAGCCGTTCCACCAGGCTCCGGAACGCGGCGTTCGCGCGTCCATGCAGGGCGGCGCCGTGACCGAAGCACGCCGTGTCGAACTCCAGCCCCGCGAGCCGCTCGATGCTTCGCCTCGCCATCGCCATGTCCTCGGTGTACATCCCGATCGGCGCGCCAGCATCGCCCCGGAAGCTCGACGCCGCGTCGCCCACGATGAGGAGCCGCTTCGAACCGAGGAGGAGGGAGACGTGGCCCGGCGTATGCCCGGGCGTGTGGACCACGAGCGCGCCGCCCGCGAACGGCAGGACGTCGCCGTCGCCGATCTCGGTCACACCCGGCGGAGGCTGGTAGCGCGGCAGCAGGCGGTCGATCACCGGGCCGAGGAGCCAGCCGGCCAGGGTGGCCCGGTTCGCCGAAGGCGACGGCACGGTACCGAGGACGACCGGCGCGTCGGCACGGTGGACGAACACCGGTGCGCCGATGGCCGAAACCAGGGCACGCACGCTCCCGGTGTGGTCGATGTGGTGATGGGTGATCACGATCGAATGGACCTCCGCCGGCCGACGCCCGATGTCGCGCAGCCCCGCCAGGCTCCGATCGGCCCGCTTCGGCATCCCCGTGTCCATGATCGCCACACCCTCGGCCGAGTCCACGAGGAACGCGTTCACGTAGGGGATGCCGACCAGGCGGATCAGGATGCCGTAGATCCCCGGCACGACCTCCTCGACGCCGCTCATGGCGATGTCGGCGTGCCGGCGAGTAGTCGCTGAACCTCGGCCCGGTGCGAGCCGAACGGCGCGGCCGCGAGGTATGCCTCGAACGCCTCGCGGGCATCCTTCGGGCGATCGAGCCCGCGCAGGAGGATGACGCCGCGCGCGTAGAGCGCCTCCGGATCGTTCGGCGCGACCAGGAGCGCTCGGTCCACCATGTACAGGGCATCGTCGTCCCGCCCGCGGGCGAACAGGATCATCGCCAAGCCCGTGTGCGCGGCGACGTTCGGAGGATCGAGACGGAGCGCCTCGGTGAACTGCAGCGCCGCCAGCCCCGTCCGGCCATAGCGCATGTACGCGTCGGCGAGGTCCAGGCGCGCGGCCGGGTCGTTCGGGTGGTCACGAACCCGCCGCTCCAGCTCGCCGATGCGCAGGTCCGCGGATCCGGGAGCCGTGGACCCGGCGATCCCGGTGTCGCCCGTGATCGAGGCGCCGGCGGTTCGCTGCGACACGGCGTGGATCAGGAGTGGAACCATCGCGAGCGCCACGACCACACCCACGATCAGCACGGCGAGCGGCGCGCCCGCTCGCCTGGTCGGCGCCGTTCGCGATCCGTTCGGAGCGGCCTCGTCGAGCGCCGTCGCGTCGGCCCCAGCGCGCGCCGTGCAGGTCACCCGCGCGTTCGAGGCCGGGTCGCGTTCGTCGTCCCGGGCCTCGAGCGCGCGCAGCACGGCGACCGCCCGGACCTCCGTCTCCGACCGCAACGCCGCGTGGTCCCGTTCCGAGATGAGGCCGGATGCGCGTTCGTCGTCGAGCTGCCGGAGGCTCCGTAGGAGGGCCGAGCGCTCGTCCTCGAGGGGATCCGCCGAGCGTTCGACCCGCCCGGCATCGCCGCGACGGTACGGCCAGGTGACCGCCGCCGCGGCCACCGCGGCGAGCACCGCGGACGCGGCCAGGACCACCCAGATCAATCCGGCTCCTCGGGGAGCGTGGCGAGTGCCCGGTCGAGAAGTCTGCGGTCCGCCGGCGCCAGCCCGCTCGGCGACGGTGGCGCGGACGCCGACGCCGACGCCGCGCCGGGATCGGCCGGAGCAGCGATCCGGGAGCCCGGCGCGGTCCACCGGCGGATCGCGAGGGCCACGACGACCACCCCCGCTCCGACCAGCAGGCCCGGCACCAGCCACGCGAACAACGTCACGCCCGTCGTGGGCGGCGAGAGCAGGATCCACGGCCCGTAGCGTTCGACGTAGTAGGCCCGGATCCGCGCGGGGCTCTGTCCGGCCGCGAGCCTGCGCGCGATGTCGCGCCGGATCTCACCGGCGATCGCCGAGGGCGAATCGGCGACCGACAGATCCTGGCACGAGGGACATCGGAGCGAGTCGGCCACGGCGCGGGCGCGATCCGCCGCTGTGGAAGGGCCGGCGGGCCCCCGGAGCGCCAGGAACGCGAGCGCCGCACCGGCGACGAGCACGACCGCGACCAGCACGAGCGTGGCCGCCTGCGCCGATCCCCGAGCGGTTCGAGCTCCGCTCATGGGGTCGCCGAGAGGAGCCGGTCGATCTCCCCGGAGAGCTGTTCGTACCCGACCGGTCCGATGTGCTTGCCCGCGATCGTGCCGTCCGGGGCGATCAGGAACGTCTCGGGCGGTCCCGTCACGCCGAAGGCGATCGCCGTCCGGTCGCTCGGATCGGCGAGCACCGGGTACGCGATGCCCAGACGCGACGCGAACGACGCCGCGGCGCCCTTCGCGTCGTCGAAGTTCATCCCCAGGACGACGACGTCGTCGTCACGGTACCGGTCCCACGTCGCGGCGAGCGCCGGATGTTCGACCACGCATTCCGCGCACCACGAGGACCAGAAGTTCAGCACGACGACCTGCCCTCGGAGTTCGGAGAGCCGCACCGTCTGCGAACCGTCGAGCGTTCGGGCCACGAACCCCGGCGCCTGCGTGCCGATCAGCGTGGGATGCACCGCGGACGGGTCACGCGTCAGCCCGAACGCGAGGAGCGAACCGAGGAGCGCGACGCATCCGGCCACCCCGGCGAGCATCCCCCATCGCGGACCTCTGCGGGACGCGCGGCCGCCGTCGAGCGTCGAAGGGTGGGCGCTGGCGCTCGACCGGAGGTCCGGTCCGTCGGACGGGTTGGGTACGTCGTCGCTCAATCCGAGGCCTCGTGCATGGTCGGGAGGTGCGAAGCCGAGGCGCCTGACCGGCATCCCCGGACCTCGGGTCAGTATATGGAAGGCCCCTCGGTTCCGGGTCAGACCTCGGCCGCGGCGAGCACGACCTCGGGCTCCGGGGCGCCGGCACGCCTGCGAAGGCGGCGGCGTGGCGGCCAGGCGGCCAGCAGCCCTCCCAGCGCCATCATCCCCCCGCCGACCCACACCCACATCACGCCCGGCTTCAGGAAGAACCGGAAGCGTGGCGCGCCGTTCGACGGCTCGAAGCCCAGCACCGAGGAGTACAGGTCCTTCAGCGCGCCGTAGTGAGATCGACGGCGTGCCGATCGGCTCGGTCGCGCCCGGGTAATGGTTCAGCGAGGGATGCAGCGCGTCCGACGGGCCGGCCGTCGCGAAGGACGGTCACCAGGCGGCGATCAGGATGTCCGCTGCGGCTGGTGCGGACCTTCGCTGACCGTGGTAGTCGGACGTACCCGGCGAAGGACGTCGCGCTGGCCCCGGTCGAGCGCGACCTCCGTCTGGCGGGCGAACGACGAGGATACCGTGATGCGACGGTCGCGAGGGCCAGACCCACGTGCACCACGTATCCGCCGTACGAACCGGCGGTTCCGTGCCGCGGCGCCGCGGACCGAACCCGGCACCGGCGGCGCTCCGGTGGCCCGTCGGTACCCGCGGATGGCCGTTCGCGTCGGTTCGACGTTGGAGGCGAGCACGAACATCGCCAGCCCGTACGCCGAGGAGGGCGGCGAGTTGCGCAACCCTCCGATGGCCAGGACGACGACAGTGACAGCGCCCAGGATCTCGCCGGGACGGTGGCCGCCGGCGGAGCTGGTCCGCCGAGTCGCGCGGCGCCACGGCAGGAGCGGCCCGACGCCCACAGGAACAACAGCAGGAGGAACAGGGGCGCGGTGGTCCGGTCGGAAGTACGGCCCGCCGACCGTCGACTGGTCGGCCGGTCGACGGCCTCGATGAACAGCGGGAAGATCGTGCCCGAGCAGCACGACCAGGGTCTGGCCAGCAGCAGCAGGTTGTTCCCCAGGAACGCCGACTCCCGCGACAGGGCCGCGTCGAAGCGGCCCTCCGAGCGCAGCCGCCACGCCTGCACGGCGATCAGCCCGAAGCCCGCCACCAGGGACCAGCACCAGGAAGCCCAGGTACATCGGCCCGACCAGGGACTGGGCGAAGGCGTGCACCGAGGACAGGATCGAGCCGCGGGTCAGGAACGTCCCGAACGTGGTCAGCGCGAAGGTCCCCACCACCATCGACAGGTTCCAGACCTTCAGCATGCCCCGGCGCTCCTGGATCACCACCGAGTGCAGGAACGCGGTGGCCATCAGCCACGGCAGCAGCGCCACGTTCTCGACCGGGTCCCAGGCCCAGTAGCCGCCCCACCCGAGGACGCCGTAGGACCACAGCGCCCCCAGCAGCAGGCCGACGGTCAGGAAGAGCCAGGCCGTCAGCGTCCATCGTCGGGTGATCCGGATCCACCGGTCGGACAGCGTGCCGGTGAGAGCGCAGCCATGGCGAAGGCGAACGGGACGGTGAACCCGATGAACCCAGGTAGAGGAAGGGCGGATGGATCGCCATCAGCGGGTGGTTCTGCAGCAGCGGCAGCGGGCCCCGGCCGTCGGCCGGCGTCACGGCCAGCGTGGCGAACGGCCGGGTCGGGCCCAGGACCAGGACCAGGTAGAAGACCTGGACCGCGTACATGACGGCCAGCGCCCAGGGCAGCGTCTCCGGCCGGCGCTTGCGGAACCGCCAGGCCACCGCGGCGAGAAAGCCGGCCAGGATCAGGTTCCACAGCAGCAGCGAACCCTCGTCGGCCGACCACAGCGACAGGACCTTGAAGAACGTCGGGGTGGCCCGGCTGGAGTTCTCGGCCACGTAGGCGATCGGAAGTCGCTCGCCAGGATCGCGGCCAGCATCGCGCCGTTGGCCGCGGCCACGATCGCGGAACAGCGAGAACGCCGTGGTCCGGGCGCTCTCCACCAGCAGCGGCGGTTGCCCCGGCGCGCGCCGACGACGGAGGCGACTGCCCCGTAGACGGCCAGCACCAGGGCGAGCAGTAGCGCGAAGGTCCCCAGCCGGTCCATCGGCCCCTACCCCGGTGCGAACGCCGTCGGGCGTCTGACCCCGGGCAGCCGGCGGCGAGTAGCTGAATCGTTGTGCTTGACCAGGACCGTGTCCGCGTGGAACGCGCCGTCCCGGCCCGTACGAGCCCTCGACCACCACGCCTGCCGGCGCGGAACAGCGAGGGAACGCCCGCGGTGTCGATCACCGTCATCGTCGAGGTCCCGTCGGTGACCAGGAACCGGACGGTGAGCCCCTGCCGCTTGACCGAGCCCGGCACTCGACGAGCCCGCCCAGCCTGGCCCGCTCGCCGTACGCCGGCCGAGCCCTCGCGGAGCAGCTCGGTCGGCGTCTTGTAGTAGACGAGGTTGCCCCGCAGGCCGCTGAAGGCGACCCACCCGAGGGCCGCCGGCGATCACCACGAGGGCGACGATCGTCCGCGTGCGGTTCGAACGACTCCGCGCCGAGCCGCCGGCCGGGGGAGCCTGCGCCGACGTATCGGAGGTTCGAACGTCCGACCCGGCCATCCGGTCAGGCAGGCCGGCCATTCCGACGGGCGGCGATAGCGGCGGCCCGCGCCGTCGCGCGCCTGGCCCGGGCGAACAGCCTCGCCACGTACCCGCCCAGCACGACCGCGGTGATCAGGTAGCCGGCCGCGAGGTAGCCCGCGGACCCTTCAGCTCCCTGCGGCGACGCCGCTCGGCGCGCCCTCGTGGCCGCGGCCCGTCGTCACCGACGTCGGCCGGCTCGCCGCCGGCCGCGGCACCGCCGCCGGCGTCCGACCCGCGGGCAGAGCGCCTCGGCCATGGCCCGGTCCTCGAGCCGCCCGACGCGCAGGCGGAGGGCCATCAGGTAGACGTAGACCAGCGTGAAGGCCAGCACCGAGAGGGCGAGGGCCAGCCCATGATCGGCGCCATGCGCGGGGACGCCCCGCAGGCGAGGCCGGGGCCTGGTGGAGCGACCGCCACCAGACCACCGACAGGTGCACGATCGGCACGTCGAGGAACCCGACGATCCCGACGACCGCCGCCCACCGGGCCTTGCGAGCCGGGCTGTCGCTGAGGCGACGCACGGCCAGGTAGCCGACGTAGATCAGCAGGAGGATGGCGGTGGTGGTCAGCCGCGGATCCCACGTCCACCACGTCCCCCAGACCGGCTTGGCCCAGATCGAACCCAGGACGATGGTGAGGGCGGTGAACAGCACCCCGATCTCCGCGGACGCGGCCGCCAGGCGGTCCCACCGGGTCCGCTTGGTCACGAGGTAGGCGACGCTGGCGACGAACACCACGGCGAAGGCCAGGTACGCGAGCCATGCCGCGGGGACGTGGAGGTACATCAGCCGGATCAGAGTGGCCCTGCTCGACGTCCGGCGGGGTGACGAACAGCGAGATGACCAGCGTGGCGGCCAGCGCCAGGGACGCGGCGGCGCCGAGGGCACGTTCGCCGCTGCGAGAAGCCGCCCTCCCCATCGTTCGCTCCGCGGCGCTCACCGGGACCTCCCTTCAGTCCTCCATCAGGTAGCCGAACACCAGGGTACCGACCGCCACGAACACAGCGTCGAACGCGAGCAGGAGCAGGAGCCACGAGCCGGCCTCGCCGCCGTGGCCCGAGGCGGCGAGCGCGGTCGCCTTCACGCCCGCCAGCAGCACCGGCATCGCGAGCGGAAGGACCAGCAGCGGGAAGACGGCCTCGCGGGCCCTCGGCGAGCGCTCCAGCACGCCGAACAGGCTTCCGATCGCCGCCAGCCCGATCGTGCCCAGCCCGAACGCGGCGCAGGACCACCGCCGGGCTCGAACCGACCGACAGGCCGAACAGCACGACCACCAGCGACGACGATCGCGACCTCCAGGACGAACAGCTGCACGGCGACCGCGGCCGCCTTGCCCAGGAAGATCGAGGCGCGATCGATCGGCGCGAGCGCGAGGCCCTCCAGCGCGCCGTCCTCGGACTCGGCCTCGTAGGCCTGTCGGAACGACAGGACGGAGGCGAACAGCACGGCGAGCCAGAGCAGTCCGGGCGCCGTCTCCTGCAGGAGAGCGCTGACCCGGCCCCAGGGAGAGTCCGAACGCGATCAGCAGCGTCGCCGCGAAGGGCAGCACGGCACCGAGCGCGTACCGGCCTCGGACCTCGATCCGGAGATCCTTCCCGGCGATCGTCGCCGCCTGCCTCAGCACCGTCACGGGCGCCCCGTCGGTCCTGCGGGCGGGGCGGACTCGGGCAGGAGACGCCCGCTGTCCATCGAGAGCGTCCGGTCCGCCAGCCCTCCGCGGCTCGGCTCGTGCGTGGCCAGCACGACCGTTCCGCCGCGCGCCGCGGTCCCTCGAACGAGGTCGTCGACGGCCTCGCGTGCCTCGGTGTCGAGGCCCGCGTACGGTTCGTCCAGCAGGAGCAGGTCCGGCTCCCGAAGGATCGCGCGCGCGACGGCGACCCGCTGGCGCATGCCCTGGGAGTACGCGCGGATCCGTTCGCCGGCGACGTCGGCCAGGCCGACCCGCTCGATCGCCGCCGGGATGCGCGCCGGGTCCACGCCGAACAGCGGGCAGGCGAACCTGAGGTTCTCGCTCGCCGAGAGGTCCTCGTAGAGCCGCGTGCGGTGCCCGAGGTACTCGCACCGCGCCCGGATCGCGTCACGGTCCCGGTCGAGGTCGAACCCGAGGACGGCGCCGGTCCCGTACGTCGGTGACAGGAGCGTGGCGATCGACCCGGAGTAGCGTGCTCTTCCCGGCGCCGTTCGAACCTCGCAGGAGGACCGTCTCGCCTTGGTCGATCCGAAGGTCCACGCGCACGACCGCCGGCGTGACGCCGAACACCCGCGTGACGTTCGTCAGCGCGACCGCGAGCGATGAGGCCGTCGTCGCGTCCGGCCCAGGCGCCCGAACGGCGTCAGACGTGATGGAGGTGGAGGTGGAGGTCACGGCGCGAACAGGCTACCGCCTCGCCGCTGGCACCGTGGGCTCCGTCCTGCCACGGGCCGAGGCAGCCCAGGCGGGCTCACCGGTCCGGTCAGCCGGAGAAGCCGTCACAGGTGGACTCGGAGTCCAGCAGCCACCCCGTGCCGGCTTCGTCGAGGCGATACGTGAGGTCCGCGACGGTCGTCCCGTCGCGCACGACGATCACGTGTCGGTCGGTCGCGGCCGGATACCCGGCGGCCTCGACGACATCGCCCTCCCGGAGGCGGTCGGCCACGCCGGCTCGGGCGATGGCGACCAGGTCGCCGTGCTCGCCGGTAGCCCCCTGGACGTAGTCGGCCGTCCCGACAGCGACATCGTCGCAGCCGACCTTGGGGTCGATCCAGATGCCATCGGGGTCCTGGATCGTGAGCGTCGCGCGGTCCTGGCGGTTCCCTTCCAGGTCGGAACAGCCCACCTCGATGTCGCCGGGTGGCACGGGCCACACGATCTCGCTCGCGCCGGACGGCGCGTTGTCACCGCCGAGCGTGCCGACGTCGAACCCCATGTCGGTCCCGGTCGTGTTCTCGATGCGGAGATGGACGCCGTCCGGCTGCGGCCGGGCGATCGGCGTCGTCACGGAGGTGCCGTTCGCGTCGCAGACGACCTGCACCGCGTCGGGCAGGGGGCTCGGCGCGGCGGCGGGCTCCGTTCGGTCCACGGGAGCCTTCGCGCACGCGGCGAGCCCGATGGCCGCGATCGCG
The DNA here is from genome assembly GCA_963781595.1 of uncultured Actinomycetota bacterium. GTDB lineage: Bacteria > Actinomycetota > UBA4738 > UBA4738 > UBA4738 > JBEDUK01. The sequence goes on from CAWAGG010000001.1 coordinate 611,292, forward strand.
GTGGACGCGGTGCGCATGAACGAGGACATCGACCGTCTCTCCTTCCGGCATCGACGGATCGGGCATCCGGTGCGCATCCGACGCTCGGGCCAGCCGAGGGGTTCCGTCCCGCGGAGGCCTTGTGAGACGTGCGCGCCGATGGTAGCGTGGCCGGCCTCGCCACCGGCGTAGCGGTGGCCCGACCGAACGGGAGGTGACGCGTGACCACGGAGGCATCGGTGTTCGTCGCGCGCTCGCGGGCCGGTCGGTCAGTTCGTCACTGATCCGCTGTCGGAACTCCTTCGGGCGCGATACGCCTGTCCCTTCTCCCGTGTCGTCCTGGAGGTCCTTCCGATGCCATCCGATCGACGCCGCGGCGGGCACCCTCATCGCCAAGGCGAGAACTCGTTCCGCTGCCGCCACTGCGGGCTCGACGTGCCGATCGTCGCCGTGGGGACGGCCCACCGCAACCACTGTCCGACGTGCCTGTGGAGCCGTCATCTCGACGACGACGCCCCGGGCGACCGCGACGCCGACTGCGGTTCGATGATGGAGCCGATCGCGATCAGCGTGCGGGACCGCGGCGAATGGGTCCTGGTCCATCGGTGCACCGGGTGCGGTGAGCTGCACCTCAACCGGACGGCGGGCGACGACAACGCCCTGATCCTGATGCGGCTGGCGCTGAAGCCGCTCGCCGAGCCGCCGTTCCCGATCGAACGGATCGCGCAGCTGTGATCCCGGCCAGGCCGCGTGCGTGCTACCGGACGGCCGCGAGCAGGTCCGGCACGCCTCCCGGCGTGACGAGCCGAACCCGTTCGCCGGCGCCGTCCAAGAGGCTCGCGGCCATCGCGGCGCGGTGGCCGGTTCGACAGATCACCCACGCCTCGGGTCCCGGCGCCGCCCCGTCGCCCCGGTGGGCGAAGCGTTCGGCCAGGTCGGCCACGAAGATCGTCCGGCTCCCGCGTACGGTGCCGTCGGCCCACTCGGACGGCTGCCGGACGTCGATGATCGTCGGGGTCATGACCTCACGCCGGAGGGCATCGCGGAGATCGGCGACGCCGGCCGTCGGGTAGGAGGCGACGGGCCGACCGGAAGATGCCCATGCGTCGACGCCGCCGGCCAGGTGGCCGACGACGCGGTCGAACCCGATCCGATGCGCCTGGACGAGCGCCTCCGTGAGGCCCTCGTCCTCCGGCTCGGGCAGGACGAACGCCACGGGGGTGTTCCACGGAACCAACCAGCCCAGGTACGTCGCGAACTGCTCGTCGAGCTCGACGTTCAGCGAACCGGAGATATGCGCGTCCGCGAACGCGAGCCGGTCGCGGCCATCCACCAGGCGGACCCCCTCGGCGAGCGCGCGCTCGAGCGCCGGCGGGTCCATCGCCGCCGGTGGGCGCACGTTCCGCACGAGGGCCGGTCCGGAGCGGTTCACGTCGGCCATGAAGCGGTAGTAGGACGGGTACTCGAGGAGTCCGGAGAGACGATCCGACACGAAGGCCGCGACATCCGTCCAACCGAGGGTCGGGTTCGAGGCGCGTTCGACGCCGATCGTCGACGTCCGCCGCGTCCCGCCGCCGGCCGAACCACAGAAGCTGCCCGCGCCATGGGTCGGCAGCACACGGACGTCGTCCGGCAGGTGCGCGAGGCGCTCGAGCGACGCGAACTGATCGCGGGTCAGGGCTTCGGTCCGTTCGGCACCGAGGAGGTCCGTTCGGCCTGCGCCACCGACCATGAGGCTCCCGCCCGTGAAGACCGCCTCGGGCCGCTCGGCGTCGTGACGAAGGACGAGCCAGGCGAGGTGCTCGGGCGTGTGGCCGGGGGTCTCGAGCGCGCAGACGACCAGGTCGCCGACCCGGATCTGGTCGCCTTCGGCCATAGGCCGGTGGTCGAACCCGTAACCTCCGCGCGCCGGGAGACACAGTTGGGCGTCGGTCGCGTCGCGGATCTCGCGAGCGCCCGAGACGTAGTCGTTGTGCACATGGGTCTCGATGACGGCCCGGATCCGCCAGCCGTTCGCGCCGGCTACCTCGAGGAACCGATCGACGTCGCGCTGCGGGTCGATGACGACGGCCTCGTCCCCGGACGCCAGGAGGTAGCTCGAATCGCCGAGGCCCTCGGTCACGAACGGTTCGATCCGCGGGATACCCATCTCCTGGTGAACCCTACCTCCAGGGTTGCGATGCGCGAGGCCGACGATGGAGACTGCGGAGCGACGATGACCAGGACCCCGGGTCGAACGACGTGCCGTCCCCGTTCCGTCGTGCCTGCGGCTCGTCTGGCCGTCTGCACCGCGCTTCTACTGATGCTTCCGGCCTGCAACTTCGGCATGTACCCGGGCGCGAGCACGCAGGGACGGGACATCAACGGCCTCTACCGGCTCCTGTTCTGGTTCGCGATCCCGATCGGCGCGATCGTCTACGGCCTGATCCTCTGGTCGATCGTCCGGTACCGGAAGCGCAAGGACGACGACGGGAGCCTGCCGCGCCAGTTCCGGTACAACCTCCCGCTCGAGATCGCGTACACGGCGATCCCGGTGGTGATCGTGCTGGTCCTGTTCGGCTTCACGCTCTCGACGATGAGCCGCGTCGACGCCGTCGCGGAGGATCCGTCGGTCGTGGTCGACGTGACGGGGTTCCGGTGGCAGTGGCGGTTCGACTTCCCGGGACACGGGTTCTCGGTCGTGGGTGTCGCCGGAACGCCGACGGCTGGCCCGACGATCGAACTTCCTGCGGGACAGACGGTTCGGGTGAATCTCCGGGCGGCGGACGTGATCCATTCGTTCTTCGTGCCGGAGTTCAACTTCAAGCGCGACGCGATCCCCGGGGTGGTCAACACGTTCGACCTGAACGTGCCCGACGCGGGCCTCTATCGCGGTGAGTGCGCCGAGCTGTGTGGCGTCGATCACTCCGACATGACGTTCTTCATCCGCGTGGTCCCGGTTGCAGAGTTCCAGTCGTGGATCGACCGGAACTCGAACGCGGGTGTGATCCAGCAGGGAACGTCGTGAGCGAGGGCGCCGCGGTCCGGGCCGGCCACCACGAGCGACCGCCGCTCGGGCGTCTGCTCGACTGGATCACGACGACGAACCACAAGACGATCGGGCTGCTCTACATCGGGTCGTCGCTGATCTTCTTCCTGGCCGGCGGGATCATGGCCGAGCTGATCCGCACCGAGCTGGCGACGCCGTCGCTGACGTTCCTGTCGAAGCAGGGCTACAACGAGCTGTTCACGATCCACGGGACCGTGATGATCTTCCTGTTCATCGCGCCGATCGGGCTCGGCTTCGCGAACTATTTCGTGCCGCTGCAGATCGGCGCGCCGGACATGGCGTTCCCGCGGATGAACGCGCTGTCGGTATGGCTGTTCCTCACCGGCGGGGTGACGCTCCTGCTGTCGTTCGGCGCGTCGCACGGCGCGGCGGCGTCGGGCTGGACGGCGTACGTGCCGCTGTCCGGGCTGGAGGCGAGCCCCGGGCCCGGCCAGGACATGTGGATCATGGCGATCCTGCTCACGTCGGTGTCGTCGATCCTGACCGCGGTGAACCTGATGGCGACCGTGTTCATGCTCCGCGCCCCCGGGATGACGATGTGGCGGATGCCGCTGTTCACCTGGAACATGCTGATCACGTCGCTGATCATCCTGGTGGCGTTCCCCCCGCTCGCGGCGGCGCTGGCGATGCTGTTCATCGACCGTCACTTCCAGGGGCACTTCTTCGACCCGTCGAACGGGGGCTCGGTGATCCTCTACCAGCACCTGTTCTGGTTCTTCGGCCATCCCGAGGTCTACGTGATGGTCCTGCCCTGGTTCGGCGTCGTGACCGACATCCTGCCCGTGTTCTCGCGCAAGCCGATCTTCGGGTACGGCGGGTTCGTCCTGGCCTCGATGGCGATCGCGGGCCTGTCGATCGGCGTCTGGGCGCACCACATGTTCACGACGGGATTGGTCGACAACGCGTTCTTCTCGATCATGTCGTTCCTGATCGCGGTGCCGACGGGCATCAAGTTCTTCAATTGGATCGGCACGATGTGGGGTGGGAAGCTCTCGTTCGAGACACCGATGCTCTTCTGCCTGGGATTCATGGTGAATTTCCTCATCGGCGGCATCACCGGCGTGATGCTGGCGTCGCCACCGGCCGACTTCAGCTTCCAGGACACGTACTTCGTGGTCGCGCACATGCACTACGTGCTGGGCGGTGGGTCGCTCTTCGCGATCTTCGCCGCGTTCTTCTACTGGTTCCCGAAGATGACCGGCTTCCGCTTGAACGAACGCCTCGGGAAGACGTTCTTCTGGCTCACGGAGATCGGTTTCAACCTGACGTTCTGGCCGTTGTTCATCAGCGGGATGCGCGGGATGCAGCGGCGGATCGCCGAGTACCCGCCGGGGATCTACACGACCCCGAACCAGCTTTCGACGCTCGGCGCGTACCTGATGGCGGTGGCCGTGATCGTGTTCCTGATCACGGTGGTGCAGGCGTTCCGGAAGCGCATGCCGGCGGACGACGACCCGTGGCACGGGCAGACCCTGGAGTGGATCACGACGTCGCCGCCGCCCGAGCACAACTTCGAGTGGCTCCCGCCGATCCGCAGCGAGCGCCCCACGTGGGACTGGCGCTACCGCAACGATCCCTCTGCGCTCGGGGACGGGGGCCACGGTTCCCCCGGCGGAGGGCCACCCGAGGGCGTGGGCGCGACCGTCGGCCCCGCACCGGACCGGTGATGCCGTGAAGACGTCGATCGTGTTCTGGGCATACGTGGCGGCGTTCGGCTTGGTCGTCGGGACGATCTATTGGTTCGTCTCGTACGAGCAGGCCGGGACCGCGCTGCTGCTGTTCATGGGCTTCTGCGGGATGACGATCGGCGGGTACCTGTTCCTGAAGGCGCGGCGGACGAACCTGCCGGAGGACGACCCGGCGGGAGACCACGCGGACGCCGGAGGCGAGCCGATCGGACACTTCTCCGCCCGGAGCCTCTGGCCGATCCTGATGGGTCTGGGGATCGCGACCGGGATCGAAGGGTTCATCTACGGGCGGTGGCTCCTGGTCATCGGAGCCCTGCTGTTCGGCTGGGCGACGATCGGTCTGATGCAGGAGAGCAAGGGATAGGTCCGTGTCAGGCCAGGAGCACCACGCGAGCGCCGATCCGCCCGTACGTCGACAGGGCGTGACGATCGAGGGTCTCGAGCACCTCGCCGGCATGCTTCGCGGTCGCCGCGATGAGTGCGTCGTACGCGGCACCTCCCACGATGCCGCCGGCCGCCAGCTCTGCGAGGAGCCGGCGTTGCTCCCCACCCGGGAGCAGGAGCATCGCGCCCGTGAAGTTCCCCTCGAGGAACTCTGCCACGGCGGGGCCCGGCGACCGATGCGGTGGCGGTAGCCGCGTCAGCACGGCGTACGTCTCGAACGCGACGTGCCCGATCAGGCGCGGTCGGGCGGCCAGCGTCCGCCGCGCGACCTCGTGGTGCTCGTGCCACGAGGAGAACGCCGCGACGCAGACGCTCGAGTCGACCGCCGTCACCTGCGGACGCGATCCAGGGTGTCGCGGACGAGCTCCGTCGTGAGCAGCGGCATCTCGTGGTCGGGCTCCGCGATCAGGACGCCGTCTCGCTCGATCAGCCGCACTCCCGCCGACACGGGCACGACTTCGATGTGACCGTCCCGAACGATCACGTCGACCTGTTGGCCCGCGTGCAGGCCGAGCTCGTCGCGGATGGCCTTCGGAACCACGACGCGACCACCGGCGTCGATGGTTGTCTTCATGGTAGGACGCTACCATACCCCGTGCCATCTGTGGTCATCGCGACGCGGTCAGCTCTACCGCGGTTCGGACGCGGAAGCCGCCGTCGAACGTTGAGTCATGGAGGTTGTAGACGAACGTTCCCCGTTGTCCGACGGATCCGCTCGTCCGGTCTACGTGACCGTGAACCACGGCAGCCAGGTCGACGCAGCGATCACGCCGGAACCGAGAAGGGCCGCGACCGCCACTGCCTCCTCTGGCCGATGAGCGCTCGGGATCATCACACGCCGACCTTCGGCCCGCCGGCGTCGCGCTCGGCTTCGGCCCGCAGGCGTTCCTCCTCGCTCGGGAAGCCCCCGCCGACCTCCTCCTCGGTCTCGAAGCCACCGTCCGCGCGACGCCGAACCTCGAGGACCGCTGAGCGCTTGACCGGCTCCAGCCCGCTGCGCTTCAGTCCCGCCGCGAGCCAGTACGCCCCGAAGAACACCGCGATCGGCACGACGATCACCAGCACGCGCAACCACCGCACCATCGCTTCGATCGAGATCCCGAGCACCGACGCGACCACGTCGTCCCCCCCGGCGATCGTCAAGAGCACGAAGAACGCGATCATCGACGACCCGAGCGCCGTCCGCCACGGCATGTCCCTCGGGTACTGCAGCAGGTCGTGCGCGTCCCGGTCGCGCGTGAACCAGGGTTCGATCCAGGGCCACAGGCCCAGCACGGTGAAGAAGATGCCCGGGATCAGGATCGACGGGAAGAACAGCTCCGGGACCTCGTACCCGAAGATCGTGATGGACCAGTTCGGGAACAGCCGGACGACGCCTTCGAGCCATCCCATGTACCAGTCCGGCTGCGCGGCCTGGCTCACGATGTGCGGATCGTACGGCCCGTACAGCCAGATCGGGTTGATCTGCACCAACCCGCCGAGGAGCGCCAGCAGGCCCCACATCACGAACAGGAACCCGACCGACTTGAACGCGTAGCGCGGCCACAGTCGCTCCCCGCGGATCCGGTCGGGCGCGAGCCCCTTCTCGGGGAAATTCGTGTGTTTCTGCCTCCAGAGGATCGCCAGATGGACCCCGACGGTCGCCGCGATCAGCGCAGGAAGGATCATCACATGCAGGACGAACAGCCTCGAGAGCAGGTCGGGCGCCGGGTATTCGCCGCCGAAGATCAGGTACGCGAGCCAGGTCCCCACGAACGGGATCGACAGCGTCACCGAGTATCCGATCCGCAGGCCCGTCCCCGACAGCAGGTCGTCAGGGAGCGAATAACCTGCGAACCCGATCAACAATGTCAGCACCAGCAGCGCCATGCCGAACGCCCAGTTCATCTCCCGGGGCTTCCGGAACGCCCCCGTGAAGAACACCCGCAGCGCGTGGACGACGACGGCGCCAACCATCACTAGCGCGGCCCAGTGGTGGATCTGCCGGAACACCAAGCCGGACCGAACCTGGAAGGACAGCCGCATCACGGAGGCGAACGCGCGCGACATCGTCTGGCCCTCGAGCGGCACGTACGGCCCGTGGTAGACGGTCGCGGCCGAATCGGGCACGTAGAAGAACGTCAGGAACACGCCCGTGATCACCAGGATCACGAAGCTGTACAGCGCGATCTCGCCGAGCATGAAGGACCAGTGGTCCGGGAAGATCTTCCGCAGGGACTTCCGGGCGAACGACGCCGCGCCGAGCCGCTGATCGAACCACCCGAAGATCTTCTCGATCACGGCAGCTCGGGCTCCTTGTTCCGGTTCCAGAAGCCCGGGCCGACCGGCGCCGAGAAGTCGCCGTTCGCTCGCAGGTAGCCGCTCGCGTCGACGTACAGGGGAAGCTGCGGCAGGGGCGTCGTGGCCGGCCCGAACACCGGCTCGGCGCCGTTGAGCACGTCGAACGCCGAGTAATGGCACGGGCACTGCAGCTGCTTCGACTGCGCCAGGTACAGGCCGACCGGGCATCCCGCGTGGGTGCAGAGCTTCGAATAGCAGACGTTGCCCTGCGGGGCCCAGCCCTCGCGCCCGGCGGGGAGCTGCAGCTCGGTCTCCTGCACCCGGACGATCAGCGCCTGCGCGTCGTTCGCTCCGACGTGGCCGTCGGGGAACACCGTCACGACCCCGTCGACCGCGATCGTGTCCACCCGGACGGGCAGTCCGTTCTCGTCGACCACCAGCGAGCCCTTCCGCCACGCGGTGACGAACAGTGACCGGCCGGGGCTGGGACCGAGCGAGCGGATCGGGATGATCGCCGCCAGCCCGAGCGCCCCGAACGCGCCGATCATCATCCGCACCAGGAAGGTCCTGCGGGTGATGTCGCCCGAGTCTTCGGCCATCGCCTGACCGGCCGCGGCCACGGCGGCGTCCGAGGACTCGTGCCCGCCCCGGCTCTCGGTCACGATCTCCGGTTCGAACAGGTACTTCCCCCAGAAGATGAACGCGAACCCGATACCGGCCAGCAGGACCGCGAGCAGGACGCCTTCGAGCTGCGGCTGGCCGCCAAAGGCGTACACGAACAGGACCGCGATCCCCGCCGCGATCGCGCTGACGAGTGCGGCCGCCACCCACCGGGTCGCGCGCCCCTCCTCGACCGCGGGAGGTCCGGTCAGGACCTCGTCCGAGCGCTCGGGACCCGCGGCACCACCCCCGCTCACGACCGCGCCCCGATGTAGCGGCTGACGACCACGATCCCCGCGAGGCCGATAACGAGCGCGACGAACCCCTCCACGATCGGCCCGTAGTTCCCGAGGTCGAGACCGCCCGGCGCGGAGGGGTTCCGAAGGTAGAGCACGTACGCCGCGAGGGAGTTCAGCTGCTCGTCGGCGATCGTGCGCGCATCGAACACGGGCATCGTACCGGGCCCGATGCGGACGGCCTGGCCGATCTGCAGCGCGGTCGCGTCGTGCAAGCTCGGCGCGTCCTGCGTCCCGACCGCACCGCCGTTCCCGCTGGAGCTGTGGCACGGGGCGCAGTTCGCCACGTATAGCCGGTTGCCCGCCGAGAGGTTCCCGTGCGCCGGATCCACGTTCGGGTTCGGCACACCGCCCGGTTGCAGCCACGTCAGGTACGTGATCACCGCGTCGATCTCCGCGGGCGAAAGGACCGGCGGCTTGCGCACCCCCTGCGTGCCGGGCTGGGCGAGCGGCATCCGACCCGTGGACATCTGGAAGTCGTAGTTCGCGGGCCCCAGGCCGAGGATCGCGGGCCCCTGCGCGGTCCCGGCGCCGAGGGGCCCGTGGCACGACGAGCATGTCTGGAGGAACAGCGTCTTGCCCGCGTCCACGAGGTTCGCGTTCGCCGCCTCCGCGTCGGCACGGACGGTCTGGGCGCTCGCCGGGGTCGAACCGCCCGGCGACGCCATGAGCGCGATCGCCACGGCCGGCAGGAGGAACACCCCCGTCAGCGCGACGGTTCCCAGAGCTCGGCGTCGGCGTTGGCGGGTTTCTTCGGTCATCGGATCACGAAGATCACGAGGAACAGCGCGATCCACACGACGTCGACGAAGTGCCAGTAGTACGTCACGACCTCCAGGCCCGCGTGCTCCCGCTCCGTGACGGCGCCGACCGCAGCCCGGCCCAGGACGACCAGCATCGCAAGGAGCCCGGCGAACACGTGCAGCGCGTGGAACCCGGTCATCGTGTAGAACGCCGAGCCGTAGGCGTTCGACCCGATCTGGAAGTTCAGGTGGAAGTACTCGTAGAACTGCCCCAGGAGGAACGCCCAGCCCATCACGAACGTGAGCCAGATCCACCGCTTGGTCGAACGGAGGTCGCCCTGACGGATCCGCACGACGCCCATCTGCATCGTGAAGCTCGAGGCGACCAGGATGATCGTGAAGATCAGTGGTCGGAGGAAGCCCAGATCGGCGCCGGCCGGCGGCCAGACCGGCGTCTGCCCCCGGAGCGTGAAGTACATGCCGAACAGCGCCGCGAAGAACATCAGCTCGGAGCCGAGGAAGATGATGACGCCGACGACCAGCAGGTGCGGGGTGGACCGGCTCGGCAGGGCTAGGGTGGAGGTTCGACCCCCCGCGTCCGGCGCACGCGTCGTCACCACGGGCAAGCCTAGACAGGGCGGAGGGGTTCCACAAAGCGGCGCGCGAAGGCGGCACCGCACACACGGTTCGGGCCGCTGGGAGTGATCGAGGAGGGCGGACGGTGGACGACTGGATCGACCGCGCGGCGGACGCGCTCGGTGAGGGCTCGCTGGGACCCGACGAGATCGGGATCGTGCTGCGCCTGGCACGGGACGTGGCGCACGGCGTCGAGCGGAAGATGGCGCCGCTCGCGGCCTTCCTCGTGGGCGCGGCGGTAGGCCGGGCACCCGCGGAGGCGCGTCCGGAGGCGCTCCGAGCGGCGGCCGCCGCCCTCGAACCGTTGCTGCGGGCTCCCGGCGACGGGCCGGTGTGAGGCTCAGCCGGACGCGCCGGGAGGAGCGAGCGCATCGAGGTCCTCGGGCCGGTTGACGTTCGACGCGAACGAGCCCGACGGATCTGCCTCGCGCCAGACGGCATGGGGAACGAGTCGGACGCTGAGCGCCTCAAGGGCCGCGCGGACCGCGCGTGTTCCCGCCTCCACGGATGCCCTGAGCGGTCCGGTTGCAGACGCGGCGTAGACGGCGTGCAGCGGCTCGGTGCCCCGCGCGGTGACCGGGACCGCCGCGTCGTGCTCGCTCAGCAGGTCCGCCATCAGCCGCAGGACCTGGCCGCTGGCGAAGGGCATGTCGACCGCCACGACCGCGACGAGGTCGTTCGACGCAGCTTCGAGCCCGGCGATCAGCCCTCCGAGCGGGCCGATGCCGGGGCGAACGTCGGCCACCTGCGGCAGGTGCAACCATGAGAGGCGCTCACCGTCGCCCGACGCGACGATGACCTCGTCGCACACGGCCGCGACGCGACGCGCGACGCGCGACGCGAGCGGCTCACCCTCGAATCCGATCGCCGCCTTGTCCGCGCCCATCCGGAGGCTCCGGCCGCCGGCGAGGATGAGGCCGGTCATCGGCCGCGGGGCCACGACGGCGGGCTCCACAGCGGACCGGTGCGACCTACGTGGCGAGGCCCGCGACGCGCTCGCGCCCCGCGTAGACGTTGAAGCCTCCCGGCCGAAGGAACCCGACGAGCGTCATGTTCGATCCGGCGGCCAGCCGGACGGCGAGGCTCGACGGCGCCGAGACGGCCGCGATGAACGGGACCCCGGCCATCAGTGCCTTCTGGACGATCTCGAACGACGACCGCCCGGAGACGAGCATGACGTTCTCACCGAGCGGGAGCAGGTCCGCGAGCGCCGCGCGCCCGATCGCCTTGTCGACGGCGTTGTGCCGCCCGACGTCCTCCCGCAGGATCTCGAGCGTCCCTGATAGGTCGAAGAGCCCGGCGGCATGGAGGCCGCCGGTTCGATCGAACACGCGCTGGGCCTGGCGCAGCACGTCCGGCAGCGCCAAGATCACGTCCGCGCCCACGACGGGCCCGTCGCCGACGGGCTGCGCCGCCTGCCGGACCGCGTCGATGCTCGCCTTGCCGCAGACGCCGCACGACGACGTCGCGTAGAAGTTCCGCTGCCAGCCGGCGGCGGGCTCGACGCCCGGACGGAGCGTCACGTCCGCGATACCGCCATCGCCTTCGTCCGAACGGCACTCGAGCACGCCGGCCACGTCACCCGGGCGGACGATCCCCTCGCCGAGCAGGAAGCCGACGGCCAATTCCGTGTCGTGGCCCGGCGTCCGCATCGTGACGGCGACCTGCTCGCCGTTCATGCGGATCTCGAGCGGCTCCTCGGCGGCGACGACGTCGGCGATCTCCATCGAGGCGCCGTCGCGGACGCGCAGGACGCGCGTGCGTTCGCTGGGACGCCCACCGGCGACCTCCGGCGGACCCACGTTCGGGCCGGTCGGGGGCTGCAGGTCCGCTGAGGTGGCCATGCGCCGAGGATACGCGCCGCATCCGCCTCGGGTCGTACGCTCGGGAGCTACATGGAAGACGGCTGGCGCGTCGGCAGGATCGCGGGGACGGAGGTTCGGGTCGCTCCGTCCCTGGTCGTGATCGCCGGCATCGTCGTCTACCAGCGGTGGGTCGACTTCGCGAACCCCGGGATCTTCCCCGGCACGACGGTCGTCGCCGCGGGCGCGCTCGCGGTCCTGTTCGCCGCGCTCTTCTTCGGATCGGTCCTGGTCCACGAGCTAGGGCACGCGACGCTGGCGAAGATGCGCCACATCGAGGTCGACGGGATCACCCTGTGGATGTTCGGCGGGGCCACGCATGCTCGGGTGGACTCACGCGGGCCGTTCGACGAGTTCATCATCGCGGTGGTCGGTCCCGGGACGAGCTTCGCCCTGGGAGCCGCCTTCGTTGCCCTCAGCCACGCGCTCCCGATCGGTCAGCTCCGGTTGGTCTTGAACGAGATCGGCCGGATCAACGTGATCCTGGCGGTGTTCAACGTGGCGCCGGGCTTCCCGCTGGACGGCGGTCGCGTCCTGCGATCGATCGTGTGGGCCGTGACCGGGAACTTCGTCCGCGCGACCGTGGCTGCGGCGCGCGTCGGTCAGGTCTTCGGCGCCGGGTGCGTGGCGCTCGCGGTCGCGTCGGCCCTCTTCGAGGGGAACGCCTTCGTCGATCGTTTCGGGATCGTCGGCGCGGTCTGGCTGGGGATCATCGGGGTCATCCTGCTGCAGGCCGCCACCGCGACCATCGCCCAGGAGCGCCGCATCCGGACGCTGACCCAGACGCTCGCGGGCTCCGCGATGCGCCCACCCCCGCCGGCGGTCCCGGCCGACATGACGGTGGGTCAGGCGCGCGCGACCTACCTCGAGGGCCGCACAGGCGCGTTCCCCGTGTTCGAGGCAGGACGCCTGATCGGGTTCGTCTCCGCCGCGTCGATCGACGGAACGTGGTCCGAACGACCCGTGCGCGAGGTCGCCACGAGCCCCGAGGCGGCGATCACGGTCCTGCCCTCCGACCCGATCTCATCCGTGCTCGACCGGCTCCACGAGCGGAAGGCATCGTTCGCGCTGGTCATGGACGACGGCCGCTTGGTCGGCGTGCTGAACGAACAGGACGCCGAGGACCTGCTGCGCGCAGGGCAGGCAGGCTCCTGACCCGGCGACCGGAGCGACCGGGGCGGGCGATGCGTCTACAGGCCGAACGCGTACAGACGCTCGTCCCACGACGCGACGAGCAACCGACCGTTGACGATGGTCGGCGCCGCGTACAGGTCTCCGCCGATCGTCGACCCACTGTCCCACAGCGGGTTCCCCGTCGCCGCATCGAACGCGTACTCCGTGTCACCGGGCCCGTCACCGTAGTAGACGACCCCGTTCGCCACCGTCGGCGGTGAGACGCTGGCCCCGTTCGGGCCGAGTACCTTCTGCCATGCGAGGGCCAGCGTGCAATCCTTCTTCACGGACAGCGCGACCATCCCGTGCTTGTAGGTCGGGCCGTCCGAATCCGACGAGTTCCCGATGTACATCATCTTCGTCACCGGCGAGTACGCGGGGATCCCGTTGAAGTTGAAGTCGCTCACGGACGCGATCTGGAGCCGTTGCGTCGGGCCCGCCTTCAGATGGCCGCGCGTGTACACCACCAAGACGCCTGACTTGTTCTTGGCGGCGACCTGCGGGGGACACCCCGGAGCCTGGTACAGCAGCGGCGTCGCGCCGAAGTCGACGTCCTCCCCGGACAGGCCCGGGTAGTTCGACCCCTGGACCTTGAGCCTCGAGTTCAGCTCAACCACGCTGTCCGAGTCCTTGTAGTACTCGGGGTCCGTGAGCGCGTTCCCCGTCGCGACGAACACGTGTCCGGTGTCCGGGTCGATCGACGCGCCGCCGGGACCCCAGATCCCGCCGCCGCTGATCTTCTTGCCGGCCGGGTAGAACGTCTTCGTGATCTTGCGCGACGCGACGTCGATCTGCGTCGTCCGCCCGTGGTACGGAGGGAAGTCGCACTCCCCGGCAAGGGTGACGTACAGGTCCCCGTCGAACAGGTTCAGCGCGCTGTAGACGTGTTCGTGCTTCGGCTTGAACACCTTCTTGACCGGCCAGCCGCCGGCTTCGGCACCGGTCGCGAGGTCCATCGCGTGGACGTTGCCGTCGCCTCCTGCCACGTACACGAGCCCCGACGCGCGATCGATCACGGCCGCGCCGCCGATCCCGAAGACCCCTCCTGGCATGTCCGGGCACGGGGTGTGGACCATCCCGAGGTTCCGCTGCCAGACCTTGCCACCGGACGAGGCGTCGATCGCGTAGAAGATGCCGTGCTCGGTGCCGAGGTATGCCAGATCGGTCGGTGTGCCGCCGACGTCGACCCCGGTGGCGACCACGGGCTGGGCGATCACGACCCCGTCGAGCTTCGCCGACCACTGGCCGTGGAGCTCATCGGCGTTGCCGACGCCGACGGTCGTCTCGTCTGGGTTGTAGCCCGATCGCTCGACGTCGTAGCCGTACGTCGTCCAGTCGACCTTCGCGGCTCGGGGAGCGGGGATGCCCTGCCGCACGCCGGCGCCTGCGCTCGCGGAGGCGACCCGCGGAGCGGCGGTGAGGGCGAGCGCCACGATGGCCGCCACCGCGACGAGCGGGACGCGCGGCTGGGGCCGCAGGCGAGGGTCGGTCGTCTGGCGCATCGGGATCTCCTTCGTCACGGTTCGGGGCCGGCCGCAGCGGGCTCGACGGCGGACCCGGATCTCGGCCGGTGACCCGGTCGTCATGACGTTCCCGCGCGGGCGGATAGGCGCCGGAGTCTAGGGTCGCGGTCCCGGCCCGGCAACCGCGCTGCTCTCGGACGGTGAGGCGTCCGCGCCGGCCAGGTGACGACGGCCCGGGTCGCAGAACGGGAGGAAATCGCACCAGCGGCAGAACGGACCCGGCGTCGGTTCGAACGCGCCGGCGCCGATACCACGCATCGCGAGCAGCACGCGATCGCGCGTCTCGGCCGGATCGCCGGCCGGCGACGACACCTCGTCGCCCGAGGCCAGGTACAGGTAGGTGAGCGTCAGGTCCTCCCGCCGCTTCCCCCACAGTTCGGTGCACGCCAACGCGTAGAGGTCGAGCTGCAGCGGCGCGAGGACGTCGCCGACGTCGGGCTTCCTCCCCGTCTTGTAGTCGACGACCTCCCAGGGGCCGTCCGGGTCGCCGAACACCGCGTCGATCCGGCCGCTCACGACGAACCCCTCGAGGTTCAGCAGGAACGGGCGTTCCGCATAGAGCGGAACCCGGTCGGCGAACCGGCTCTCCATGAACGCCTGGCGGAGCCGCTCGATCCGGCCCGGTTCCCCCGTCAGCTCCTCGTCGGTGAGATCGGGCTCCTCGCCGAGCTCGAGGTCGAGCGTCGCCTGCCCGCTCGCCTGGCGTTCGATCCACGCGTGGATCTGGGTCCCGATCCTGGCCGCCGGACCGCTGAACCGCGGCAGGGGCCGGACCACCGACCAGTAGAAGCGCTTCGGGCACCGTTCGTACTCGATCACGTTGCCGACCGCCACGGTGGCCAGCCGGACGGGCCCGCGCGGGGCCTCCGCCTCGCGGGCCCGGAGGTGCGTCGCGAGCGTCCGCACCCGGGCCGACTCGTCCTCGTAGAGCGCCGCCTGCATCGCCGTGAGCCGCGACGCGGACGGCTCCCCGGCGGCGGGACCGGGAGCGGCATCAGCCGCGGCGGCCGCCGTCCTGCGCCAGCCGTCGGGGAACACGTCGTCCCGGTCGTCGCGCAGCGCCGGCCCGGGCCAATCCCGGACGAACCGCTCGCGGTAGCCCACGAGCGGGTTCCCCTCCGATACCTCCGGCCCACGGTCGACGGTGGCCATCCCGCTCTCCTCGCCCCACGCGGCGAGTTCCTCGAAGAACGGGCTGGGCGCCTTCGCGGACGCCCCCTCGCCGTACCAATGCGCGCCCGAGACGAACAGCCGCGTGCGCGCGCGGGTCAGCGCCACGTAACAGGTGCGCCGTTCCTCGAGCATCTCCTGGTCCCGGAGCGCCTCCCAGAAGTGCTTCATCGTGCCGTCGAACACCGGCAGCAGCTCACGGTCGCCGCGGAGCTCGAAGTCCAGCGACTGCGCTTTGTCCGCCGGGTTCTGCTGCACCATCGCGTCGGGCAGCAGGCCGTTCGCGAAGCCGGGGACGAACACCGTGTCGAACTCGAGGCCCTTCGCCTGGTGGATCGTCATCACCTTCACGGAGTCCTCGCCGCTCGGCTGCACGGGTGACCACTCGGGCTTGTCGGACGCGAGCACACCGTCGACGTAGGCCAGGAACGAACGGAGCGTCAGTTCGCCCTCGAGCGGCGAGAACGCGTGGACCTCGTCGAAGAACGCCGAGAGGTTCCGTCGGGTCGAAGCGGCCCGCTCGGCGTCGAGATCGGCGTCCAGCTCGTCGAGCAGTCCGATCCGCCGGGCGACCTCGGCCAGGAAATCCCCGACGGGCGTGCGCGCTTCGACCCGCATCTCGGCGAGCTCGGCGCGGAACTCTTCCAGCCGCCGCCGGCCCTCCTCGGAGAGCCCGTCTACATCGTCGAGGTGCTCGACGGCCTCGGAGAACACGAACCGGGGCATCTCCTCATCCGCGTCGGAGTCGCGGAGCTCAGTGTTGAACCGCTTCGCCCACGCCCCGACCCGGGCGAGGTCCGTGTACCCGACGCGGTACCGCGGACCGAGCAGGATGCGCGCGATCGCGACGCTCGCCTCCGGGTCCACGACCGCGCGCGCGTACGCGAGCACCTCGACGACCTCGGGGAGGTTCAGCAGGCCGGCGAGGCCGACGATCTCGACGGGGATGCCGGCCTCCGCGAACGCCTCCTGCAGCGGGACGAACAACCGGCTCTTCCGCGAGAGCACCGCGAACGACGCCCACGGGTGCTCGGCGGGATCCTCGGCGTGCAGGGCCGCGACCCGGCCGGCGATCCATCGCGCTTCGCTCCATTCGTCAGGCAGCTTTACTATCTCGACGTGACCGTCGCCGTTCGGCGCGAACGGGACCAGCTGCTTGTCGGGGTCCGGCCGCTGGCTCAGCGGGATCGGGTCGATCACGGTGTCCGCGGCCCGCAGGATCCGGGCGCCGGACCGGAAGTTCGTGTACAAGGGCAGCCGGGTCGCCGGCGAGCCATCGGTGGTCCGGAACTGGTCGGGGAACCGGATCAGGTTGAACAGGCTCGCGCCTCGCCAGGCGTAGATGTTCTGGTCGGGGTCGCCGACGGCGGTGACCGGGAAGCCGTCGCCGAACAGGCCCTGGATCAGTTCGGCCTGCGCGACGTTCGTGTCCTGGTACTCGTCGAGGACGACCGCGCCGTAGCGCGAGCGGTACTGCTCGCGGACGTCGGGGACACGCTCGACGATATCGAGCGCGAGCGTGATCTGATCGCCGTAGTCGAGCACGCCCAGGCGGCGCTTCATCGCCTGGAAGCGACCGACCGCATCGGCCAGCTCGAGGCGCTGCTCGGCGGCCTCGAACGCCTTGCTGCTCCGGTGGGACTCGAGGACGTGGAGCCGCTCGCCGACGAACGCCTCGATCTGCGCGGGGGTCACGCGATGGTTCGCCGCCTGGTCGGCGAGGTCGAGGATCTTGCTCACCACGGTCGGTTGCCATTCGGCACGGACCTTCGTGAATGACATCTCGTCGAGGACGCGGGCGCAGAGCTCGGCGCGCTGCGCAGGGGTCAGGATGCGGTGGCCGGGCTCGACGCCGACGAGCAGGCCGTGACGGTCGAGGACCTGGGCGGCGAACCCGTGGTAGTTCGCCACGGTGGGCTCCTCGCCCTCGTCCAGCTCGATCGCCGAGAGCGCGCGGCGGACTCGCAGGGTCAGGTTCTCCGTCGCCTTGTTCGTGAACGTGAGGCACAGGACGTTGCCTGGAAGCACACCCTCGTGGCCGGCGTCCACGCGCCCCAGCGCGACCAGGGCGAGGAACACGACACGGGCCGCCATCACTGACGTCTTGCCCGACCCGGCGCCCGCGACGACGGCGTACGGCTCGAGCGGCATCGAGATCGCGCGCCACTGCTCCTCGGTCGGCTCGGCGCCCATCGCGATCCGGATCGCGTCGGGCATCGGCGCGAGCGCCGCCGGCCGCACGGCCGTCACCGGAGCGCCTCCTCGCGAGCCGCGGGGCCCTCCGGGAACAGCTCGCGGCCCTCCGGCCACAGCGGGCAGAGCGAGCGGAAGTCGCAGAAGCGGCAGTTCGCCGCGGCGCTCGGCCGGTAGATCCCGGTGTCGTGCAGGTGGCCGAGGCGCTCCAGCAGCTCGGAGAGGCGAGCCTCGATCCGCGCCCGGTACTCGGCCTCGTCGCCGAGGAACGCCTGCGTCGAATGCGCGATGTGGCCGGACCGGTCGACGTCGCGCAGGAACGCGAGCTGGACCGCCTTCACCGGCCGGTACGGCTGCAGCTCGGGCGTCGCGTTGACCGCGAGGTAGTAGATCCCCAGCTGCAGGTTCTCCCCCGGTGGGGAGGCGTTCCGCGACTTCCCGGTCTTGTAGTCCGTGATCTGCGTGCCGCCGCCCTCGCACGGCCCGATCCGGTCGATCATGCCCGTGATCTGGGCGCCGCCGAACGGGAAGGCGAACCGCGCCTCGCGCGCGAGCGCGGGAGGCGCCAGGCCGTATTCGCGGAACCACGCCGGGAGGATCGCCTTCGTCACGAGCATGCGGAACGCCTCGGACACGGCGAAGGACGGGAAGCGTTCGGCCTGCCAGCGGCGTTCAGCCTCCGCGATCAGCGCATCCTCGGCGCGGGGGACCGTCCCATCCTCGCACTCCTCGATCAGCCGGTGGACGAGGTGACCGACCCACGCCTGGTAGCCCGACTCGCCCTCCAGCCCGACCTCCTGGCCGAGGACGTACTGGAGCGAGCAGTTCTCGAGCTTGTCGAGGCGCGAGTAGGAGACGCGGAGCGTCGGAGGTTCCCCGTTGGGCTCGCCCTGCGGCTCGGCCCGCGTCCAATCGCGCTGGAACCACCATCGCCCGGGCTCGACCCCCAGCTCGAGGATCCCGTCCAGGGCGGCGGCGCGCGAGGCCGCCGGCGCGGTCCGGTCGGCCAGGAGCCGTCGCCAGGTGGACGCCGCTTCGCGCACCGTGAGCGGCTCGCGGGACGTCGCGGCCGGCGCGGGCACCCAGGCCACGCCGAGCTCGCCGACGAATCGTGAGCGGGCGGTGGCGGCGGTCGTGTCGCCGTGCGGATCGCTCGCCGTGAACAGCACGCGGCGCCGCGCGCGGCCGACCACCAGGCGGAAGAGACGTCGTTCGTCCTCGAGCCGGCGCCGGTTGCGTTCGGACTGCGACACGGGCCGGTCGAGCACCGTCAGGTCGAACATCGGCTCTGGTCGCGCGAGGCTCGGGAAGTTCCCCTCGACCGCCCCAACGACGATCACGGTGTCGAACTCCTGTCCGGCCGCGTCGTGAGCCGTGTAGACCGGCACCGCGTCCGGCCGGGCGGGGCCGTCGATCGCGGACATGCCGGAGCCGGCCTCCCCGGCCTGCAAGGCGTCGACGAACGCGCCGACCGACGCCGGACCGATCTCGCCGGCGCGCCCGATCGCGTCGGAGAGCGCCGCGACGGCGTCCAGGGCTCGCCGGCCGGCCGGGTCTTCGCCCGCCTCGACCAGCCACCGCGCGTACGGCAACCCGCGCCAGAGGATCCTGAACGCGTCCGGGGCCGAGCGGTCCGCGACATCCTCGGCTTCGGCCAGGACGGTGCGGAGCCGGGCGAGCGAGGTTCGTTCGTCGTCGGTCAGACCCTCGTCGAGCGCAAGGGCCGCGGCGGGCGGAAGGCCCGCGACCCTGGCTGACCTGGTGAGCCCCCGGCTGGCCGCCGGCGAGAGCCCGCCCAGGTGCGAGGTCAGGACGGATTCGACGAGGCCGTCGCGCTCGTCCGGGCGCGCGAGCCATCGGAGCGCCAGGACCAACGGCGCGGTGGCGGTCTCCGCCAGCATCGAGACCCCGCGCTCGGGGACGACCCGCGGAACCCGGGCGTCGTCGAGGGCCCGGAGCATCGCCGCCAGCTCGGCCCCTTGGCGGCGGACGATCAGGGCGATGCCCGCCCATGGCACGCCGTCCTCGATGTGGGTCCGTCGGATCTCGCGCGCGACCGCCGCGTGCTCCTCGGAGGCATGCGACGAGAGCCAGGCGGCCAGCTCGCGTCGTGTGACCCGGTGCAGCGCCGTGAGCTGCACGTGTTCCGATGTCGGGAACACGGTCGTGAACCGCCGCACGGGGACGTCCGTGGTCCCCTGGAACGAGAAGACGTGCGCATCGGGGTCCGCCGCCACCACGAGGCTCGCGGGTGCCAGTTCGACCAACAGGCGCTCGGCCGCGAACGTCGCGTCCTGGTAGTCGTCGACGAGCAGGTGGTCGAACAGGGCCTCGCCGTTCGACGCGCCGGCCGCGGCTTGCCCGATCAGCCCGGCGAAGTCGACCAGGCCCTCGTCGTCGAGGACGTTCAGGTAGCGCCGGTAGAACCGAGCCAGCTCGAGCCACCCCGTCAGGCCGCGGGCGCCGGCCTTGCGTTCGACCTCCTCGGGTGGAACCAGCGCCTCCTGCGCCCGCAGCACGAACTGGCGCACCTCGTCGGCGAACCCGCGCATCCCGAGCATGGCGCCGTACGCGGGCCAGTCCTCCGGCAGCTCGCCTTCGAGGAGCTCGCGCACCTTGGCGAACTGATCGGCGGCGGTCAGGACCTCGGGCGGCTGGTCGTGGTCGAGCAGGGCGAACCGGGCACCGAGGACGTGGTGCGCGAGGCCCTGGACCGTGACGACCCGCAGGCTCGGGAGCGAGCTGCGGAGGCGCGTGAGGATGGCGGAACGCG
Source organism: uncultured Actinomycetota bacterium (assembly GCA_963781595.1). GTDB lineage: Bacteria > Actinomycetota > UBA4738 > UBA4738 > UBA4738 > JBEDUK01. Next base: position 631,761 of record CAWAGG010000001.1, read on the forward strand.
CGGCCACGCGTGCGCGCTTGGTTCGAACCACGAGGCCCACGCGCTCGGGGTCGGCGCCCTGTTCGATCAGCCGGGCGAACCGTTCCAGCAGGACGGCCGTCTTGCCGGTCCCGGCCGGTCCGGTGACGAGCATCGGGCCGCGGGCGTGGGCGAGGACCCGCTCCTGCTCGGGATCGGGCTCGAGGCCCCGGGGGAGGTCGGAGGACGTCATCGAGCGCATCGTAGCGCCGGGCTGCGACAGCCCGTTGCAGAGGGTGACGCGGGACGGTTCGACGCCGGCCGGCTCGGCTTCAGGCGCCCGCGGAGCCGATCCGGTTCCGGCGCTCGACCGCCTGGCCGAAGGTCCGGTACGCCCCCGCGGGGTCCCATCCGATGCCGCCCTCGCCCGTCGCCACGAGCCGCGCGGCCAAACCCTCGCGTTCGGCCCGGGACGTCGCGGCGGCGATGAACCATCGGAGGTCGCCCGGCTCGAGCAGCGTGGGCCCGTTCGACCCGACGCTTCGATGGGCGGGGTCGTCGATCACGACGGGAACCGGCCGGAAGATCCGGTCCAGCGCCTCGGCGTACGCGGGCTCGACGTGGTCGACCCGAACGTCCCGCCCGTCCCATGAGGCGACGCCGACGACGGTGTCGGGCACGTCGGGCTGGACGGGCTGCTCGTCGGGTTCCTCGGACCGGTCGGGCGCGCCGATCGCGGTGAACTCGGCTCGCACCTCAGGACTCCTGTCCGAGCTCGGGGCGGCCGAACGCGATCCACGCGAACGCGGCCGCGAGCGTCTGGCCGGCGGCGGGGCCGTCGTGTGCCTCGAGCGTCTCGACCGTGCGGCGGCGCGCCGCCTCGTCGTACCCCCGTTCGCGCAGCACCGCCCACTGCAACGCGACGGGATGCGGGAGGACGTCGAGGCCGGAGAGCATCGCGTGACGGAGCGCCACCGCCCCCAGGCGCCAGTCCGCGCCGTCGGCCACGGGGTCCAGCTCCTTCCACAGCGCCTCGAGCGGCACGGGCCAGCGGGCGAAGGGCCGAAGGGCGGCCGGTCCGTCGACGGTGCCGAACCGTCCGTTCGCTCGCGCGAGCACCTCTTGCGAGCCGTCGGGCGTGGGCTGGACCGCCATCCAACGCTGCCACTCGGGTACACCTCGGCGGCTCGGCGGCTCCTCCTGGCCGGTCCCTCTGGTCCGTTCCCGGCGCGCGGCTCGCAGGAACAGATGCAGGACGACCTGGCTCTTCGCGGCGGCGAGGTGAGCGGCGCGGGCGGCATCGCCCACCCGTACGAGTTCCTCGGGGGTGAGCTCGGAGATGAGCCGACCGGTGAGGTCCGGCGCGCCGATCGCACGCGCGATGTCGCCGGCCTGATCGCGGAGGCGGCGCACGAGCGACAGGAAGCTCCGGCCGATGCTCGGCCGGATCGCGGACCAGGCTGCGGCGAAGAAGACCGGATCCTGCGCCGCCGCCTCCAGCCCAGGGTCCAGCCATGCGATCCGCAGGGTCTGGCGGATGTCCTCGCGAACGGGCCCCAGCATCATGCGGGCCTGCCGCGACGCCCCCTCGGCTCGAGTGATCCCCGGCTCCAGCCTCATCGCGGTGCCGATGATAGAGGCTTCCTCGGTGCAGGCTGGGCTCCCGAGTTGCTCGCCGCGCGACCCGTCCGGCCGGCCACATCGCAGCGGGCGTCGACGGGACCCCTTGTCGGAGGCTCGGCGTATCCTGAGGGTCCCCGAGGGAGGTCCAGGGGAAGACGAACTCGAACGGCCGCTCCGTATCCCTCCCCCTCACCTCGGCACCGCCGCCGCGCGACGCGCGGACGAGCGCCCCGTCGTCACACGCACCGGCGAACGGTGCCGGTGGTGCGATCGGGATCCTCACGACGCTGGTCGCCGCGAGGACGGCGGTCGTTCCGGCCGGGTGCCTCGTCGAAGGCCCCGCTCGGGGAGCCGCGGTCGTCGTGCTCTGCGGCGCGCTGGAGGTCACGAGCGCCTCCGGCCCGGCCCGCAGGTCGGCAACGGCCATCCTGGGGCCCGGCGACGTGTACGGGCTTCACGCGCTCCGTGGTTCGCTGGCGATCGGGTCGTCGCCCGTGACCCGGGGTGGCGCCATGCGGGAGCCCGACCTGGCGCGAGCCCTGGTCCCGAGCCAGGTGTCGCTGGTGCCCGTGTGGTCCGTCTCCGGGTCGACCGCCGCACGTGCCGACATCGCGTGGACGCTGTTCGACCTCGCCCTCGAGCCGGGCGGAGCGGACGGAGCGACGGCTGGCCAGGGCGCTCCGGCTCCCGCTCGCGGACCGGCTGCTCGGCGAGCTCCTCGACCTGGCCGAACGGTTCGGCCGTGACGTGGAAGGGGGGCGCAGGATCGAGGTTCCGCTCACGCAGGACCTGCTCGCCGATCTGACCGGGTCTGCCCGCGAGACCGTGAACCGGGCGCTGCGGACGCTGGCCGCCAGGGGCGCCGTCCGCCGGAGCGGACGGCGCTACGTGGTGCTCGATCCGGCGGCGGCCGAACCCCCGCCGTGATCGTCGGCGCGGGCGAACCGGTCGCCATCGCGCGCCACCCTTCCGGCCCGCTCCATCGCGATCAGATGGGCCAGGACCGACCGGGCGGCGGCGCGATGGATCTCCGGCGGGTACCCCACGTAGATCGCGGGTACCAGCTGCTCGGGCGTCGCCGGGCCCGCCGCCAGCGCCTCCGTGATCTGGCGATCGCGTTCGGCGCGGTGGTGGACGTACTCGCTGAGCTTGGCTGCCGCCTCCCAGACGACCGGACCGTGGCCCGGGCACAGCACGCGCGGTTCGAGCGCCGCCATCCGGTCCAGCGAACGCAGGTACGCGTCCAGCTCGCCCTCAGGGGGGTCGATCACGCTCGTTCCCCGCCCCAAGACGGCGTCGCCCGTGAAGAGGATCCGCGCGGTCGCATCGTGGAAGACGACGTGATCGGGCGTGTGCCCCGGCGTGTGGTGCACCGATAGCTCGACCCCGCCGGCCTGCACGAGGTCGCCGTCCACGATGGCTCGCTCGCGGGGACCCTCCGGGACCAACGCCAGCACGGGAGCGCCGGTGGCGGCCGAAAGCGCCGCGGCGCCCGGAGCGTGGTCCGGATGGCGATGCGTGAGGAGGATCGCCGCGACCGAGCCTGCTTCGCGCCGCACCTCGTCGAGGTGCGGCGGGTCGTCCGGCCCGGGGTCGATCACCAGGCTGGGGCCCCACCCGACGATCCATGTGTTCGTGCCCTCCAACGTGAACGGACCGGGGTTCCCGGCCAAGACGCGCACCGGGAACGCGCCGGATCGATCCGCGGACGACCACTCGGACCTGGCTCGCGCCTGAACGCGTGACGCAGCCATCAGCGAGCGTCCCGGTCGTCGCCGGCTCCACCGCGAGCGGGCCGCCGCGTGGACACAGCGTCCGGCGGTCGTGGACCGACGTGCGACCCGACCGGCGGCGCGACCTGCTCGATCCGCAGCGCCAGGACGTCGGCGACCGTACCGCACGCGGCGAGGGCCTCCAGGGTCTTGAAGGTCGGCCACGCCAGCTGGACGTCCCCGGTGCGCTGGCCCTCAAGGACGTCGCTCGGCCGCGCCCACCACGCGGCTTCGGCTTCCTCCGCGTCAGGGGTCGGCTCGAGGTCGCCCTCGACGGCCGCGGCGAAGAACCGGGCGTCGAAACGATCGTCCAGGAACTCCGGCGCGATCCACCGGCCGATCTGCGGCAGCCGGTCGATCGCGATGGGGGTCCGGAGGTTCAAGTCGCCTCCCGTCCAGGCACCGCCACCGGGCCGCGCCGCGACCGCCCCGTCCGCCGTCAGCAGGACGCCCGCTTCCTCGGCAAGCTCGCGGACGGCGCACGCGCGTGCGTCCTCATCGCGCGCCCCGAACCATCGCGCGGCGCGGTCGCGGTCGGCCGGGTCGACGGCCCCGCCCGGGAACACGACGAAGCCGGGGACGAAGCGCGCGCCGGCCGATCTCCGAAGGACCAGCACGTCCACCGCTCCGATGTGCTGCGCGTCGCGGGCCAGGACGATCGTCGCCGCACGTCGCGGCGTGGAACCGTCGTGCGGGGTCGGCGCCTCCATGCGATGCATCTTCGCAGCAGCCGGCGGGACCGTGCCGCGGCCGGGCGTCACGTGCGAAGGTTGCGTCCCCGATGCCCGGCTCTCGACCTCTCGAACGGCGCATCCGTGAGCGCATCAGCGCGGACGGGCCGATCTCGTTCGCCGCCTTCATGGAGATGGCTCTGTACGACCCCGCGGAGGGCTACTACGCGGGGTCACCGATCGTGGGCGGGGACGGCGATTTCGTCACGAGCCCGCACGTGTCGCCGGCGTTCGGCGTCCTCCTCGCGCGGTGCGTCGAGGATCTGTGGGTTCGGCTCGACCGCCCCGATCCGTTCCTGCTGGTCGAGGCCGGCGCCGGTGACGGGACGCTCGCCCGGAGGCTGCTGGCGAGCCTGCCGGACGACCTGGCCACCGTGACCGAGTTCGTCGCGGTCGAACGAGGGGCCGGCGCCCGCGCGTCGCTCGCGCGGATCGCGGATGAGGCGCCACCGGTCGGTACGTTCACCGTCGCGGGCGAGCTGGGCGAGCTGCGGGATCTCCGCGCACGATCGACCGCCGGCGTGATCCTGGCGAACGAGCTGCTCGACAACCTCCCGTTCCATCGGATCCGCGGAGGCGCCGAGGCACCCGTCGAGCTGGTCGTGGACCTCGACGGCGAGCGGTTCGTCCTGATCGAACGCCCGGCCCCGCCCGAACTGCTCGCGATCGCGCCGGTCACTCGCCCCGGGCAGGGAAGCAGCCGTCTCCCCCGCCGCGTTCGACCTGATCGACACGGCGCTCGGCCTGCTGACCGACGGATACGTCCTGCTCTTCGACTACGCGACCGACGCCGACGGCACCGCGCAGGTCCACGGATACCGGCGCCACCGGGTCGAGGCCGACGTGCTCGAGGCCCCGGGGACCCGCGATATCACGGCGGGCGTCGACATGGCCGGCATCGGGCGCCACGCGGCGTCGCGCGAGGCCACCGTCTGGGGTCCCATCACGCAACGGCAGGCATTGCTGAACCTCGGCCTGCGCGCGTGGGACGGAGCGCTGCGCGGCCGTCAGGCGGCGGCGCTCGACGAGGGCCGCGGTCACGAGGCCGCCGCGATCTACTCGGCGCGCAACGCGGCGCGCCTCTTGGTCGATGCCGCTGGGCTCGGCGGCTTCGAGGTGCTGTGCGTGGGCGTCGGTCGCGCGCCCAGGCCGGCGCTCCTGCTCGACGGTGAACGCGGATCTCGCCCTTGAGCCGGAGCCACGGCCCGGGTGACCGGCTACCGGTCGACGTCGCCGACGACGAAGAACACGCTGCCGAGGACCGCGATCAGGTCCGGCACCAGCACGCCCGGCAGCAGCGCAGGGATCGCCGAGACGTTCGAGAACGACGCCGTGCGCATCTTCAGCCGGTACGGGCTCTCCTCGCCGTCACCGACCACGTAGTACCCCATCAGACCGAGCGGGTTCTCGGTCCGGACGTAGATCTCGCCCTCCGGGATCTTCATCCGCTTGGGGAGCTTCGGGTTGACGAACGGCCCCGGCGGGAGCTTGTCCAGACATTGCTCGACGATCTTGCACGACTCCCACATGCGCTGGACCAGCACCCACAGCCGGTCGTAGCAGTCGCCGTTGCGCCCCACCGGGACGTCGAAGTCCACCTCCGCGTACTTCTCGTACGGGTCGTCCTTGCGCGGGTCCATCGGGACGCCGCTCGCGTGGAGCACCGGCCCGCTCGTCCCGTACGCGACGGCGAGGTCGGCCGACAACGCCCCGACCCCCTTCGTTCGCGCGTGGATGATCTCGTTGCCCATCAGCAGGTTCTCGATATCCACGAGCTTCGCCCGGACCGCCGCCAGGACCTCGTGCGCCTGCTTGATGAACCCGCGCGGGAGGTCGTCCTTCAACCCGCCGACCCGCGTGTACGAGTGGTGCATCCGGGCGCCGGTGCAGGATTCCATGAGCTGCTGGATCAGCTCGCGTTCGATGAACGAATAGAACATCGGGGTCATCGCGCCCAGCTCGAGCGGGTACGAACCCGTGAACATCAGGTGGTTCAAGATCCGGTTCCACTCGGCCATCATCGTGCGGATCCACTGCGCGCGTTCGGGCACCTCGATGCCCATCAGGCGCTCGCAGGCGATCGCCCACCCCAGCTCGTTGTTCGTCGCGGACAGCCAGTCGTGGCGATTCATCAGCACCAGGACCTGCCGGGTGTCGCGGACCTCGGCGAGCTTCTCGGCGCCTCGGTGCATGTAGCCGATCACGGGTTCGGCGCGAACGATCCGCTCGCCGTCGAGCTCGAGCACCACCCGCAGGACCCCGTGCGTCGAGGGGTGCTGCGGCCCGATGTTGAGGATCATCTCCTCGGCGTGGATCGGGCCTTCGATCACGACGTCGACGCCGCCGCCGCGGATCATCCAGGCGTCCGACGAGGACGAGAACGCGGTCCGCTGCTCCGTGTCCATGCGCTCGGCAGCGTAGCAGAGGTCCCGCTGCTCATCGGCCCGTCATCGGGTCTCCCGCCCGGGCGCCGTGCCGCTATGCTCGCCGCCGATGGCCAGTCCGACCCGCCGACCCGACCGGCGCCGTGAGGTCCCATCGCTCGACGCGTTGCTGCGTTCGCCCGCGGGGCGCAAGGCCGCCGACCGGCTCGGCCGACCGGTCGTGAAGCTGGCGATCGCCGAGGAGGTCGAACGCGTCCGCGGAGCGGCCGCCCGCGGCCACGCCGTCCCGCCCGCCGAGGAGATCCTCGCCCGCGCCGCCGGCGCGGCCGCGAGGGACGTGTTCGGGATCGGCGAGGTGCTCAACGCGACCGGGGTGCTCCTGCACACGGGGCTCGGCCGCGCGCCGCTCGCACGCGCCGCGGCCCGCGCAGCCGCCCGTGCGGGCCGCGGCTACGCGGACCTCGAGGTCGACCGCCTGACCGGCCAACGGGGCCGCCGGACCGCGCACGCCGAGCGCCTCCTGGTCGCACTGACCGGCGCGGAGGCGGCGCTCGCGGTGAACAACGGCGCGGCCGCCCTGCTCCTCACGCTCGCCGCGCTCGCGAAGGGCAAGGAGGTCCTCGTGTCGCGCGGCGAGCTGATCGAGATCGGCGGCGAGTTCCGCCTCCCCGACATCATGGCCGCCTCGGGCGCGCGCCTCGTCGAGGTCGGCACCACGAACCGCACCCGTCGCGCCGACTACGCGCGCGCGATCGGGCCGAAGGTCGCGATGATCCTCAAGGTTCACCCGAGCAACTATCGCGTCGTCGGGTTCACGAACACCGCATCGATCGCCGAACTGTCGACCCTCGCGGCGGACGCGGGCATCCCGATGGCGTTCGACGCGGGCAGCGGGTTGCTCGAGCGAACCGGCGACATCCCGGCGGACGAACCATCGCTGGTCGAGAGCCTGGCGGACGGGGCCGACCTGGTCGTGTCCTCCGGTGACAAGCTCCTCGGCGGGCCGCAGGCGGGCCTCGTCGTGGGGAAGTCCGGGCTCGTCGAACGACTCCGCAAGCATCCGATCGCGCGGGCCGTGCGCCTGGACAAGATGACGGTCGCCGCGCTGGAGGCGACCCTGCGGCTCCACGCGACCGGCCGGCGAGCTGAGATCCCGCTCTGGCGTTCCCTGGAGACCCCGCAGCGCGCGCTGATGACGCGGGCGAAGGCCGTCGCGTCATGCTTCCGGGCCGAACGCGCCACCGCGCGCGAGAGCGAGGCGGCCGTGGGCGGCGGGTCGCTCCCCGGCTACGCGATCCCGTCCGCCGAAGTCGTGGTGCCGTCGGCCGACGCCAACGCCCTGGGGGCTCGCCTGCGGACCGGCCAGCCACCGGTCTTCTGTCGCGTGGAGGACGAGGCCGTCGCGTTCGACCTGCGGACCGTTCCTCCGGAGGACGACGACCGGCTGGTCGGCGCGATCCGCCACGCGCTCGGATCCTCATGAGCACGCCGGCGCCCTCGCGACGCACGGGTCCGGCCTCGCCCGCTGGTACGGACGCCGCTCCGCTCTCCGTGATCGCGACCGCCGGCCACGTCGATCACGGGAAGTCGGCGCTGATCCTCGCGCTGACCGGCATGGACCCGGACCGCTGGGCCGAGGAGAAGCGCCGCGGCCTCACGATCGACCTCGGGTTCGCCTGGACGATCCTTCCCTCCGGGCGCGAGGTCGGGTTCGTCGACGTTCCCGGCCACGAGCGCTTCATCCGCAACATGCTCGCGGGCGTCGGCCCGGTGCGCCTGGTGCTGTTCGTCGTCGCCGCCGACGAGGGATGGAAGCCGCAATCCGAGGAGCACCTCCAGATCCTCGACGTGCTCGGGGTCGACGGTGCGGTCGTGGCGCTCACGAAGGTGGACCTGATCGAGGACCCGGCGGGCGTCGAACGCCGCGCCGACGAGGTCCGCGACCGGCTGGCGGGGACCCGGCTGGCCGACGCCCCGTTGGTCGGCGTGTCCGCGCGGACCGGCGAGGGCCTCGACGCGCTCCGGGCGGCGCTCGACCACATGGTCTCGACCGCCCCGGTGCCCGCCTCGGACGGCCGCCCGCGCCTGTTCGTCGACCGCGCGTTCACGATCCGGGGTGCCGGGACGGTGGTCACCGGGACGCTGACCGGCGGCCCGATCGAGGTCGGATCCGAAGCCGAACTCCTCCCGTCCGGCCACCGAGCCCGGATCCGAGGCCTGCAGACGCACAAACGAACGCTCTCGACAGCCCGGCCCGTCTCCCGCGTCGCGGTGAACCTCGCGGCCACCGAACGCGGCGGCGCCGAACGCGGGGATGTCCTGGCGCTTCCCGGCGAGTGGCGCGCGACGTCGACGTTCGAAGGCTGGATCCGGGCCGTGCGAGGCCTGCCGCATCCGCTCACCGCACGCGGCGCGTTCAAGGTCTATGCGGGCTCCGCCGAACGCGACGCGAGGGTCCGCATCTACGGCGCCGCCTCGATCGCCGAGGACGAGCGCGCGTTCGTCCGCGTGATGCTCTCGAGGCCCGCGGTGCTCGATGCCGGCGACGGGTTCGTGCTCCGCGACGCCGGGCGGCGCGAGACCGTCGCAGGGGGCTACGTCCTGGACCCGTTCCCGCCGGGGCGGCCCGGCCGCGACCCGGTCGCCAGGCTCGAACCGCGCGTCGGGGCCGACCGCGGCGACCTCGCGATGCGGTTCGTCGTGGACCGCGGCGCGGTTCCCGTGGACGATGTTCGACCACACACCGGCGTTCCGGTAGCGAGCCTGGTCGAGCGCGGCGCGGTGGAGCTCGAAGGCTGGATCGCGGATCCCGTGTACGTGGAGACGGCCGGCCGGACGCTCGCCGCGGCGATCCACGTCCACCACGCGGAGCATCCCCTCCGGCAGGGACTGGAGGTCGGCGAGGCGAGGGCCATGTTCCCGCGGATCCACGGGTCGCTCGCCGACGCCTTGATCGAGCGGCTCGTCGCCACCGGAGCGATCGAACGGGACGGCACGGTCCTTCGGCTCCCCGGACATGCCACACGCACCGAGGGTCTGCCGGACGCCGACCGGTTGGTCGCCGCCGTCGCCGACGCCGAGCCCTTCCCGCCATCGGTGAAGGATCTGGTGGGCTCGGGGTTCGACCTCGAATTGATCGGGGCCGTCTGCGCGGACGGGCGCTTGGTCCGAGTCTCCCCCGACATCGTGGTGACCCCGGCGCTGCTCGCCCGCGGCGAGGCGGTCGTCAGGGCGAACGCCGGTGGCCCCGAAGGGCTCACCGTCTCGTCGTTCAGGGAGGCGCTGGGGACCAGCCGCCGGTACGCGCTCCCGCTGCTCGAGCACTTCGACCGGCAGGGCGTGACCAAGCGGCAGGGGGACGTTCGGCTGCTTCGTGCGTGACCAGGGGACCCGTCGGCGCCGATGCCTGGGGGGGGGCGCGTCACTCGACGACGTGCAGGTCCCGTTCCATCTGCCGGAGCATCGCCCGGCGTTCGATCTCGTTCAGCCCGCCCCACACGCCGTGGGGCTCGCGGATCCGGATCGCGTAGTCGAGGCACTCGACCCGGACGGGGCAGACGGCGCAGATCGCCTTCGCGCTGCGCTCACGGGTGAGGCGCTCGTCCCGCTGCTCGGGTCGGCTCGGCGGGAAGAACAGGCTGGTGTCCTCCCCGCGGCACAGGGCCCGCCACTGCCATCCCCATTCCCACGTCTGCGTCGCCATGGCGTCGGCCGTCCGGCCTCCACTCCTCCGCTCGGTCGTCGGTCACCAGTTGTACGACGACGTGGACGCGCCGACCCAGCGAACGGTTGCCTCCTCCATAGGAAACGCACGAACCTGAGACGCGCTCAGGCTCTTCTTCGTGTGCGCAGGAGGGACGAACGGACGCCGCACCGCGCCGGTCCGCCTCAGCCAGAATCGTCCTCGGACTCGGACTCGGACTCGGACTCGGACCCGGGCTCGGGCTCCGGGTCGACCTGCAGCACGAGACCGTCGATCCCTCGGACGCGCACCTTCGTCCCCTTGCCGATCGGCCCGTCCATCGACCGGGCCCGCCAGACGGTGCCCTTGACCACGACCCCCCCGACCGGATCCAGGTCGCTGCGCACCTCGCCGGTCAGGCCGACCAGGCCGACCTGCTGCGACCTGATCCGCTCGCGCGCCTGGACCGCGACGGTGAAGCCGAACCCGAACAACAGGAACCCGCCGATCGTGAACAGGACCGGCAGCCACAGGGGCACGCGGATCGCAGCCGATACCCCCCACCACGTCCAGAGCGATCCGACGAGGAACGCCGCCGTGCCGATCCCCGTGAGCCACGCCAGGCGCCGCACGATCACGTCCGCCCCCTGGAGCGCGATACCACCGACGATCAGGACCAGGCCGACCCACCGGAAGGGGATCACCCAGAGTCCGTAGCCAGCGAGGGCGAGCCCGAGCAGGCCGGCGATGCCGGCGAGCCCGAACCCCGACTGCGTGAACTCGAACGCGATCGCCCAGAGCGCCAGCACCAGCAGCACGTAGACGGCGACGGGCGTCCCCACCGCGTGCAGGGTCCGCCGCACGGGACCGATCTCGTGGAACCGGACCGCGACGGGTCGAGCGACCGACCCACGGGTCACGAGCGTCACACGCTGCGAGCGGACCGTGACGGTGCGACCGTCGAGCGTTCGCAGCAACTCGGGAACGTCCCGCGCCACCAGGGCGACGGCCCCGGCCCGCTGCGCGGGCCCGGCGGGGAGCGCTCGCACGGCGGCGGCCGCGGCACCCGCTGAGGTCGCGCCGGCGCCCGGCGCGAGCGCCTGCAGCGCCCGCGAGTTCGCCGCGACCTTGGCGGCCGGCTCGGTCGAAGCCTTCCTCGCAGGATCGAACGGCCGCCCGGGCCCCAGGCCCGCTCCGGGGGCCATCGTGGCGAGCGCGGACGAGTACACGAGGTAGAGCGCCCCGCCTTGGGCCTTCGCGCTGGCCGGGCCGACCCAGGCGATCACCGGGACGGACGCCGATCGGATGAAGGCGCCCAGGCGGACGGCCTGGTCACCGTACGCGCCCAGGGAATCGATCTGCAGCACGACCGTCGCGTCGGACGCGCCCTCGGCCTCCGTGGCCTGGATCGTCCCGCGGATGTAGGCCGCCTCGGACGGGTCGATCATCCCCGTCACCTTGACGATGTCGACGGTCGCGACCTCGGCTCCCTGTGGCGACAGCGTCGGGGCCGCCGAGGCATCCGGCGCCGATGAGGCCGCGATGGCGAGCGCGAACGGGGCGAGGAGCAGCGCTCGCCGGATCACGGATCGACACGGGGGGGATGCCCGGTGGAGAAGCATCGACCGAATCGTACAGGTCGACCGCCCCTATAGTGCCGGCCATGACGGGCGGTGGGCTGCGACGACGGCGGGGGCGGGAGGGTTCTCGGAGCACCGGGCCACCCGCCTGGCTCCTCGACCCGGGGATCCTGGTGGTCTCGGGCAAGGGAGGGACCGGCAAGACGACCGTCGCCGCGGCGATCGCCTCGGCGGCCGCGTCGAGAGGCATCCGCGTCCTGCTCACCGAGGTCGAGGGCCGCGGCGAGCTCTCGCGGATCCTCGGCGTCCCCGACCCCGGATACGCGATCCGGCCGACCCCGCTGGGCTTCGACATCATGTCGATCACACCGATGGAGGCGGCGCTCGACTACCTCCACCGGTACTACGGGATGGATCGGTTGAGCCGCCCGCTGCTCCGATCGGGCGGGCTCGAGCAGGTCATCCGTGGCGCCCCCGGGTTCCGGGACCTCCTCATCGCCGGGAAGGTCTACGAGCTGGCCAGGGCACGAGCCGGCGATCCCGACGCGCTCGACCCGGTGCACGACCTGGTGATCGTCGATGCCCCACCGACGGGTCAGCTCGCCGCGTTCCTTTCGGCGCCGGAGACGTTCGCAGGGCTGATCAAGGTCGGCCCCATGAAGCGCCGCGCGGCGAGCGTCGCCGCGATGTTCCGGGCTCGGGCCCGCGTCGCCTTGGTGGCGGTCCCCGAGGAGATGGCGGTCGCGGAGACGCTGGAGGCGGTCCCGACGATCGCGGCCTGCGGCGTCCGGTTCGCCGGCGTGGTGATGAACCGCATCGCGCCCCAACCGTTCCCGCCCGGGACCTCGCACGCGGGAGCGGGGCTCACGCAGGCCGCCGTGATCGAACGCTCCGCGAAGGCGGGGCTGCGGCTGCCGGCGCCGGACGCGGGGCACCTCGTCGGGACCACCGCCGACGGGGCTCGACGACGACGTCGCGATCGTCGGTTCGTCGCATCGCTCAGGACCGGCGCCGGGCCGCTCGTCGACCTGCCGGACGTGTCCGACCTGCCGCCGGGCGAACGGCTCGGCGTCCTCGCCCGGGCGATCGCGGGCCAGACGGCCGCGCCCGATATCGTCAGGCTCCCTTACCATGCGTCCGCCGGATCGCAGCTCCGTCCCGTCGCATTGGACGAACCGCTCCGCGATGCTCGGATCGTCGTCGTCTGCGGCTCGGGCGGCGTCGGCAAGACCAGCGTCTCCGCCGCGCTCGCGATCCACATGGCTGAAGCCGGACGCCGGACGATCCTGCTGACGATCGACCCGGCGCGACGCCTCGCGACGGCGCTCCGGCTCCCCCGGCTGACCGGCGAGCGAACCACGATCGGCCTCGCGCACGGCCGTTCGCTCGAGGCGTTGCAGCTCGACACGAAGCGGACGTTCGACGAGCTGGTCGAGCGGTTCGCGCCGGACGCCGCCCAGCGGGACCGGATCCTGACGAACCCCTTCTACGGCCGGATCGCCGACACGCTCGGTGGGACGCACGAGTACATGGCGATGGAGAAGCTCTACGAGCTCGCCGAGGAGGAGGACCACGACGTGCTGGTCGTCGACACGCCGCCGACCCGCAGCGCGCTGTCCTTCCTGGACGCGCCCAAGCGCCTGACCGACTTCCTCGGAGGGCGGTTCCTGCGATTGATGCTCTGGCCGACGATCACCGCCGGGAAGCTCACGCTCTCAGCCGCCCGGTTCGGCGCCCGGACGGTGCTCCGCACGGCCGGGCGCCTGGTCGGAGGAGAGACGCTCGCAGACACCGTCGAGTTCCTCGCCGCGTTCGAGGGGATGTACGCGGGGTTCAAGGAACGCGCCGACCGCGTCATGGAGCTGATGGCGTCGCCCGCGTGCGCGTTCGTCGTCGTCGCGGCACCGACGCCCCCGAGCCTCTCGGAGGCTGGCGCGTTCGTCGACCGGCTCGACGCGGGCGGGATGCGGACCGCGGCGGTGATCCTGAACCGCTGGCACCCGCAGGCGCAGGCGGAACCCCCGCCCGATGCGCGGCGTGCGGCGGCCAAGCTCGGGCGGGGCGATGCCGTGGACCGCGCCGTCGCCGCCGTGCTGCGGTTCGGCGCGCGCGACGCCGCGCTGCGTGCGCTGGAGGCCAACGACATCGGGCGGTTCACGGAGGCGTATCCCCGCGTGGACGTCGCCGCCGCGCCGGAGCTGCCCGGGGACGTCCACGACGTGTCCGGTCTCCGTCGGATCGCGGAGCATCTGTTCGAACCCTCCACCGAACCCCAACACCTTCGGGGTCGGGGCCGCGTACCCTACTGAGGACCGGGACGTCACCGACGGCCTGGAAGGATCCTGATGGACGAGAACCCCACCCCAGACGGCTCGACCGGCCGCGGGCCGGCCGCCCCACGTCCAGGCCGAACGCGGCGCGTCGTGCTCGTGTCGCTCCGGCCCGTGTTCCTAGCGCTGGTCGTCGGCATCGCGGCCGCGCTGGTGGCGGCCGGGGTGTTCCCGCTGATCGCCGGCGCGGGCGTCGCCGTGAAGCTCGCGGACTCGAAGTTCCTCACCGCGAGCGACCGGGCGCTCGACCTGCCGAACCTCCCGCAGCGCTCGACGATCTACGCGGCCGACGGCACGGTGCTCGCGACCGTCTATCGGGGCCAGAACCGGGAGATCTTCCCGTTCTCGGCGTACAACCGATACGCGCGGGACGCGGTCCTCGCGATCGAGGACCACTCCTTCTACCAGCACGGTGGCGTCGACGTGACGTCGATCCTCCGCGCGCTCGAGGCGAACCTCCGCGCAGGGAAGATCGTGCAGGGCGGTTCGACGCTCACGCAGCAGCTCGTGAAGAACACCGAGACGGGCTCGGAACAGACCCTCCAGCGCAAGATCATCGAGGCCCAGGACGCGATGCGGCTCGAGAGCGAGTACCCGAAGGACAAGATCTTCGAGGCATACCTGAACACGATCCTGCTGGGCAACAGCGTCTACGGGTACGGCACCGCGGCCGGCTACTACTTCAACAAATCGCCGTCGGACATCACGCTCGCCCAGGCGGCGACGCTCGCGGGGATGATCGCCGCCCCCGGGTACTACGACCCGCTGTACACCGACCGGCTGGCCGCGGTGCAGGACCGTCGGAACCTGGTGCTCAACCGGATGCTCCAGTACGGCTTCATCACGCGGGCCGAGCACGACCAGGCGGTCGCCGCGCCGATCAAGCTGCGGACGAAGGGCCGCACGACGAACCTCCACGGACCCCAGCCCTACTGGGTCGACTACATCCGCCACCTGTTCCTGCAGGACCCTCGGTTCGGACGGACGCTCGCCGAGCGTCAGTACCTCTGGTACCAGGGCGGGCTCAAGATCAACACGACGCTCAACATGCGGATCCAGACCGCGGCCGAGCGCTCGATGGCCGAGCACTTCTACCTGCCGGACGATCCGCAGGCGGCGGCCGTGACGATCAACGCGAAGACCGGCGCGATCCTCGCGATGGCGAACGGGAACACGACCTACAGCACCAAGAAGGGTCCGCGGGACACGGTGCTCAACCTCGGGTACCAGGCCCTCACCCGGACCGGATCGGCGTTCAAGATCTACACGCTGGCGGCGGCCCTCGAGGCGGGGATCCAGCCGGGATCGCAGTGGAAGACGAACTCCCCGCTCACGATCCCGAACTGCGGCGGCGGCGAGACGTGGACGATGAACAACGCCGAGGGGGCGACCAGTGGGTTCGAGTCGCTTGCCGCCGCGACCGCGAACTCCACGAACGTGGTGTTCGCGCAGCTCATCAACCAGGTCGGGCCACAGGCCGTCGAGGAGATGGCCCGGCGGATGGGGCTCCTCGGCGGCATCATCGAGCCGGTGTGCCCCATCACCCTGGGAACCGTCTCGGTGACCCCGCTCGCGATGACCGCGGGCACGCAGACGCTCGCGAACGAAGGTGTGCACTGCATGCCGTTCGCGATCTCGCGCGTGGAGCGGGCCGGCCGGACGATCTTCAAGGCGGTGCCCCGATGCTCACGGGCGATCCCCGAGTCGATCGCCGCGACGGAGACGTCGCTGCTCGAGAAGGTCATCTGCTGCGGAACGGCCTCCGGTCACGCGAGCCTGCCCGATTTCCCGTCGCGCCCAGAGGCCGGCAAGACCGGCACCGACGACGACTTCAAGAACGCCTACTTCGTCGGCTACGTGCCACAGGTGGTGACCGGGGTGTGGGTGGGCGACGCGAACCTCGAGAACCCGGACGTGCCTCAGCGATCGCTGCGAGGCGTGCACGGACTCGCCGGGTTCGGCGCGGACATGGCGGCGCCGATCTGGACCGACATCATGACCGCCGCCACCGCGCACCTCGCGATCGAGGACTTCCCGACGCCGCCGCCGGAGAGGCGGGGAACGGTCCCGAACGTGGTCGGGATGCAGAAGGACGCGGCGACCAAAACGCTCGTCGCGGCGAGCTTCTCGCCGAACCCGGTCGACGGCCCGTGCGTCGCGCCGAAGGGCACGGTCTGCGCTCAGACGCCGGCTGCCGGCTCGAGCGCCCCGCTCGGTACGTTGGTGACGTTCACCGTGAGCAACGGGACGCCGCCACCTCCGGTGCAGGTCCAGGTCCCGGACGTGGTGGGCCAGGCGAAGGATGCAGCGGTGTCCGACCTCGAGGCCGCCGGGTTCAAGGTGGCCGTCGGGCACAAGGACGTGAAGAAGCAGGACCAGGACGGGATCGTCGTCTCGCAGGATCCGCACGGCGGCTCGATGGCCGACCAGGGCAGCAGAGTGACGATCGTCGTCGGGCGGTACAAGAAGGGCAAGCAGGACGCTGCGGCCGGGGGGATGGAGGCGGCCGGGGGGATGGAGGCGCCCGCTGGCGCCGGAGGCGTGCCGACGCGGGGCGCGCCGTTGTTCGAGGTCGCCGTGGCGCTCGGAGCGATCGGGACCATGCGATCCCGGGGACGCTCCCGCCTCAGGCGTCGCTGAGCCGCGCGCGCACCTTCTCCTGCACGACGCGGCCGTCCGTCCGGCCCTTCGCCTTGCCCATCACCAGGCCCATGACCTTGCCCAGGTCACCTGGACCGGAGGCGCCGGTGGCGGCGACCGCGTCGTCGATCAGCGCGTCGACCTCGGCCGCGGAGAGCTGCTCCGGCACGTAGGCCTGCAGGATCTCCATCTCCTCGCGCTCGGTCGCGGCGCGATCGGGACGTCCGGCCGCGTCGTAGGCCTCGATCGCCTCGGCCCGTCGCTTGACCTCACGGGTCGCGACGTCGACGAACTCCTCGTCGGAGAGCTCGTGGCGGAGTTCGACCTCACGGTTCTTGACGGAGGCGGCGAGCAGCCGGAGCGCGCTCAGCCGGACCTTCTCCCCCGCTTTGAGCGCCTGCCGCATCTCCGTGGTGAGTCGTTCCTTCAGCGAGGCCAACCGGCCCCCTCCCGGTACCATCGTGGGTCGCGATGCGCGTGCCCGTATGGTCCAGCCTACCCGACCCCCTGCGCCGCCTCCTGTCGTGGGGGGCGCTCGCCGGGTCCGCCTGCATCGCGTACGGCGTGATCGTCGAACGACGCTGGTTCCGCGCGCAGCGCTACGCGGTGCCGGTGCTGCCCGAGACGGCGTCGCGCCCCGTGCGGGTCCTGCACCTCTCGGACCTGCACCTGCGGCGGAGCGAACGCGCGAAGCTCCGGTTCCTCGCGAGCCTCGAGCCCGCCGACGTCACGATCCTGACGGGCGACCTCGTGGGCGAGCCCGAAGCCGTCGAGACCGTCGTTTCGGCGCTCCGGCCGCTCCGTGGCCGCGTCGCCTCGTACTTCGTGCTCGGTTCGAACGACTACTTCGTCCCGCGGGTGCCGCAGTACTCGAACTACGTCCTGGGCGGCCGCAGCCGGAGCCGGAAGGGGACGGTCGGGCGCGGTCGCGAGCTGATCGAGCAACTCGAGGCCGACGGGTGGATCCACCTACGGAACGCGCGAACGAGTCTGTCGAACGACGGGACGCGGTTCGAGGTGGTCGGTATGGACGATCCCCACATCTACCGGCACGACATGCGGGTCGCCGTGCGCGAGGACCCGGACGCGCTCGGGATCGCCGTCGTCCATTCGCCGGATCCGGCACCTGAGCTGGCCGCGCTCGGCTACGGGCTGATCCTCGCCGGCCACACGCACGGCGGCCAGGTCCGGATGCCGTTCGTCGGGGCGCTGCTGACGAACAGCCAGATGCCGAACCGCCTCGCGGTGGGACTGATCCGGATGCCGCCGGCGGTCCTGCACATCTCCCCCGGGATGGGAACGGGTCGGTACGCACCGTTCCGGTTCCTCTGCAGGCCCGAGGCGACCGTCCTCGACCTCACGCCGCGAGCCGCCCACGAGGATCCGGCCCTGGGCTCCGGGGGAACGCACGAGGGCCCGGCCGACGGGTCCCGTACACTAGGTGGTCCGGCCGCCCAGGGCGGTCGATCGGGGCGTAGCGCAGCTTGGTAGCGCGCAGCGTTCGGGACGCTGAGGTCCCGGGTTCAAATCCCGGCGCCCCGACCAGGGACCGTTCGGCGCTCGAGCGCTAGACGCGTTCGGGCACGCCGACCATCACTGCGGCCCACAGCTGGTGGTAGTGCCGGACGCACAGGTGGACCCCCTCGTCGGACCACTGCAGGCCGTGTTCGAGCTTCGGCGCCCGCAGTTTGGCGTCCCCCATGCAACGCTCCCCCGTGACCGGATCGACGAATTCGCATCGGACCGTCATACCTAGGTAGCATCCGGACAACCCCGGCCAAGGGCAATAGGCCTTTCGGCGCGTGTTCGAGGCCGGGGTCCGCAGGCGCGTTCAGCCCGAAGGCCGCAGGAAGATGCCGACCGGGGCCCCGGGCTGGCATAATCGTTGGCTGCGGCGGCTGGTCCCCATCGGACCACCGGCCCCGATCGATCGGACCCCACACGCTCGAGGTTCGTTCCGCCCGCGGGCCGACGTCGAACCGGAACGAGAGGAACGGATGCAGAAGATCGGACCGAAGCACCGGATCTGCCGGCGCGTGGGCGCCCCCGTCTGCGGGCGGCCGAACTGCGCGTCGAACAAGCGCCCCTATCCCCCCGGGCAACACGGCCAGGGCCGTCGGCGCCTGTCGGAGTACCACCTGCGGCTGCTGGAGAAGCAGAAGCTCCGCGCGATGTACGGCATCACCGAGACGCAGTTCCGCAGGTACTTCAACGAAGCGAACCGGCACAAGGGCGTCACGGGCTCCGAGCTGCTCCGGCTGCTCGAGACACGGCTCGATGCCGTCGTCCTGCGGCTCGGGTTCGCCCAGACGATGCGCCAGGCCCGCCAGCTCGCGTCGCACGGTCACTTCACCGTGAACGACCGTCGGGTGAACGTGCCGAGCTACCAGGTGAAGGAGGGCTCGATCGTGGCGGCGACGCCGTCGGCGCGGAACTTCCTGTCGATCCGCGAGGCGATGGAGGTCACGCCCGAGCCGCCCGTGTACCTCGAACGGGACAAGGACGCGGTCACGGGACGCCTGGTGAGGATGCCGGAGCGCAGCGAGATCCCGCTGCCGGTCGAGGTCGACGAGCGACTGATCGTCGAGCTGGCGAGCCGTTCGTCGAGGTGAGCCGCCGTTGCCCTTACGGCAACGGAGACGGGGATCCGTAGACGAACGACGGTCCGCTGACGCTGCTCGAGGGGTTCTGGCTCACGACCACGAGGTACGAGCCAGCGATCGATATCCCGAGAGCGAGGATCGCGGCGAGGACCAGGAACAGCACGTTGACCTGACCATGCTCGCCCCCCGAACGCCGGTTCGCCATGCGCGCAGGATAGCAGCCCCGACCAGCGCGGGCGAACCAGCTCAGGCCTCGGCGGGCCCGGGGGTGTCCTGCGGGGACGCGACCGCGCCCTCCCGCGACTTCGCCGGCTCCGTCGTCGCCCCCTCCCGCGGCCGCGTGCCTGCGGCGTCGGTCCGGAGCAGCCACCAGCCGAGCGCAACGAGCAGCGAGGCCCGCGATCGGAGCCGCGATCGGCAGCCACGTGCGTACGAGGCGCAGCTCCCACAGCCGCCCCTTCACCTGGTCGACGGTCGAACGCACGCTCGACGGGTCGTTCACCAGGGTGATGTCGGCGAGCGTCACGAGCCGCGCGCCGGTCGTATCGGCGAACCACTGCTCGTTGTGCTGGCCGGCCTTGAGGATCGCGCCGGTGGTCGGCTCGACCCAGAGGGTGGTCGTGCCCTCGTAGAAGCGTTCGACGGCGATGCTGGCCTGGTCCTTCCGTCCGGCGAGGAACCCGGGGATCGTTTCCGCACCGATCGACGTGGCTGGGATCCGGCTCACGAACACGTAGGCAACGAGACCGTCGATCCGATCCGTCCGTTCGTAGGTCGCGCGGAACGGTCGCTTGGCCGTGCTGTCCCAGAACGGGTAGGTGGCCTTCCGCGTCCCGAACGGGAACTTCAGCGTGAGCCCGCGCGCGACCGGGTTCGCTCCGCAGCAGTCGACGCCGTAGCCAGTCCTCCGATCGAACGCGTAGACATCGTAGCCGAAGTCGAAGCCCCCCCGCTGCGTGTCGAGCGTGCGCGAGAAGATCCCGATCACGGCGACCTCGTGCGTGCTCTTCCGCGGGTCCCCCTTCGCGATCGAGATGTTCTCGATCCCGGTGGGGCCCACGACCGTTCGCTCGGCGACCGAGAAGTACGACCCGGTCCCCACCGAGACCGTCCGGTCGTAGACGTCGTACGGCGCCTTCTCGACCCGCGGGGTGGCGTAGAAGCGGAGCAGCGGCGACATGAAGACCAGGACGAGGCCGAGCGTGAACGCCGCGTATCCGAGGACTCGTCGCATCTCAGCCCTTCCGTTCGACCGCGGCCTGCCCGCGGGCGGGCACGTCCACGGTGCGCCCGGCGATGCGCCAGAACCGCCGTATCGTACCGAGGCGCCGTTGGGCAGCGCGAGCGCGGCCGCGGATCAGAGGGCGGGAAGCACGCCGTTCCAGAGCCCGGCCAGCTTCCGGTGTCCTCGGTTGTTCGGGTGGAACGGGCCGCTGTAGTCGAGGCGAAGATCCAGGATCGGACTGGGATCGACGAAGCGCACGGCCCGTGCCGTGGCGGCTGCCCGCAGTGCGAGGTTCCACGTCGCCCGCACCCGATCGGAGATCTGCGCGGTCGGGAGGATGGCCTGGACGAACAGCGGCGTCGTCGGAAGTGCCTCTTGGAGATCGGCGAGGATCGCTTCCGTCGCGTGTTCGAGCTTCGATGGCGTCGACTCGCAGCCCTGGAAGTCCTTCCCCGGGATCATGTCGTTCGTCCCGAACTCCACGATGACGGCATCCGGATGCCTGGCGATCACGGGGGCCACGTTGTCGGCTCCGTAACATGCCCCGCTCGCGCCGTCGAGCGAAAGGTCCCCGAGTCGCCAGCCGCGGAGCGCGGTCAGCTGGGCCGCGAACCCATCCGAGTTCTGCGCGAAGCCAAGGGTGCTCCGGCCATCTCCGATCGAATCGCCGTAGACGACCAGCAGGGGTGCGCGCTCGGCGAACGCGCTCGACACGACCCGCGGAGTTCCGAGCCCCGGGTACTGTGCGAGGGTGATGCCGCGCAATCCGAGTTCGCCCGTCGCCACCGTGATCGTCAGCTTGGTCACACCGCGTGCCAGACCCCACGCGATCAGGGTGCGGGAGGCCGTACCTCCGGGAGAGCTGCCGCCACCGGATCCGCCGGTCACGTCGATCAAGTATCCCTTCGGGCGATCGTCGACGGTCACGAGGAGCGTCGCGTCGCCCGAGGAGTGGTCCACCGCGACGGATGCCGCCCGCTGGACGTAGAACGACACCGATCGCCCGACCGTCAGGGTGACCCGAACGCTCGTGTCGGTCAACGCCGTTCGGCGGAAGGAACCCCCGGGGTCGATCGTCCAGCCCGTGACCACGAGCGACCTCGGCGCGAGGTTGATGACGTTGAGGACGTGCGCATCCGCGTCGAGTCCGGTCGCGATCTTGATGCTCGTGAGGCACGAGCAGTCCTTCAGCTTGTGGCTGCCCGACTTCACGCCATCGACCCACACCCGGACGCTCTGTCCGTGCCCGTACGCCTTCATCGACGCCGATCCCGTGTTCGCCACGCGCGCGGACACGGAGCCGAATGGCGCAAGCGCGACGCCGAACCGCTCGTACGATGCGCCGTTGTACCTGAGCGACGCGCTCCGGTAGTTGATCCCGACGGGCGGTTCGGGTGGGGAGGAGCACCCGGCCATCGCGAGACACAGGATCGTGACGCACAGCAGCCGACCGCGGGGACCCATCGCGCGCGACAGTCTGCGCACGCCCGAAGGCAGGGTCAACCGACCGTCCGGCTCGCCGGGGACGCCACCGCGATCAAGCCGAAGTCGACGTACGGGGCCAGGCGCGCGATCGCTCGCTGCGTTCGGGCGAGGAGCCGGCCGGCCAGCGCGATGCCGCCCCCCTGCCACGCCTCGGCGGCGAACGGGAAGTGGTACGTCACGACCTCCCGGATCTCCCACCCATGGCGCTCCATCAGGTTCGTGAGCGTGTACCACGAGTAGAACGCGATGTGGTCGGGGTTGATCAGTTCGACGCGACCCGCAGCGGCGAGGGGGTTCAGCATGGATGCGGCGTTCGGCGTGGTGACCGCCAGCAGGCCGCGGCCACGAACCAGGTCGTGCATCCCATCCAGGAGTGCGCCGGGGTGCTCCACGTGCTCGATCACCTCGCCCGCGATGACGAGGTCGGCCGGTTCGATCCCGGACGCCGTGACGGCGTCCGGGTCGGACGCATCGAGGGCGTACGCCTCGAATCCCATCGCACGCGCGCGTTCGACCCCATCGGCATCCAGATCGATCCCGACGAGGGGATCGGCGGATCGCGCCAGCCGACCATGGAGCCAGGTGGCGTGGTCCGCGAGCCGATCGATCGTTGCTCGCGTCTCCCCGGCGAACCCAACGTGGATCACGCGGCGCCCGCGCGCCTGCTCGCACAGGTATGCGATGCGATCGACCGATCGGGTCCGCGGCATGCGACGCGACCCAGGACTCCCACCCATCAGACCCTCCTACCCGTGCGCGCCTGCCCGGGTCCGGGCGCCCAATCTAGACGGTGCGGTCCAGGTGGCACGCGGCCACACGACGCGGATCAATCGCGACCACGTTGCGAAGCCCATCCGGGCCGGGGAGACTCGGAGCTCTCATGGCTCCGCCCGTCCAGTCGGACCTGCGTCATCTCGATCCCGCGCGTCGCCTCGCGCTGCAGGCGGCGTCTCGCGCCGTTCTGGGCGCGTATCGGCTGTGGCGGGGTGAGCGCCTGTCACTGGGACGTTCGGTCGTCGCGAACCATCGCCTCATCCTCAAGGGGCCGGGGACGATCGAGATCGGCGACGGCGCGAACCTGTTCGCGTTCGGCGTGGGGCGCCGCACCCGGATCGTCGCCAGGACGCGCGAGGCGGTCGTACGGGTCGGGCCGAACGCGCGGCTGAACGGCTGCGAACTCCACGCGGACGTCGGCATCGAGATCGGACGGGACTGCATCGTCGGGCAGGCGATCCTGCTCGACACGGACATGCACAGCACGGCCCCGAGCAGACGTACCGACCCGGACGCGCCGGTGCGCCGGGCTCCGATCGTCCTCGAGCCCAACGTGTGGGTCGCACGCGCAGCCGCCATCCTGCCCGGGGTTCGGGTCGGCGAGGGCGCGATCGTGGGTTTCGGGTCGGTGGTCACGACGGACGTTCCCGCCGGCGCGATCGTGGCGGGCAATCCCGCGCGCGTGATCGGGAGCGCTGGTTGATGGCTGCCGACGCGGGCGCGACGGCGACGAGGATGGCCGCCAGGGCCGCGGACGGCCGGGACCGCGTCTGGGTACGCCGTGCCCGTCTGCTGATGTGGGCCGGCCTCGCCATCGCCATGATCTCGATGCCGTTCCTAGCGCTTCCGGGGAGGTACGTCAACGACACGCGCGATGCGCTCTGGCTGGCTCCCGGCTCATACCTCGCGCACGCGTTCCAGCTGTGGCACAGCAGCCCCTACCTCGGGTTCGAGCAGCACGACGGCATCGTGTTCCCGATGGCGGCGGTCGTCTGGGTGCTTCGATCCATCGGGCTCTCGGCGTGGACCGCCGAACGCGTCTGGCACGGCATGCTCCTGTTCGCGGCGGCCGCATTCACGATCCTCTTGGTCGACCGCCTACGAGGCTGGCGTTCCGTGACGGCGCCCCTGGTCGCGGGCCTCATCTACGCGCTCACACCGTTCGCGTTCGGATACGGGATCCCGTTCACGGGAACGTTCCTCGCCTACGTCACGCTGCCCCTGCTCGTGCTGATCGTGCTGATCGGGTCCCGGAACCCGGGCGTGAAGTGGCCGGCCGCGTTCGGCCTCGCCACGTTCCTGATGGGCGGCGGCAACGGCGCGCCCCAGGTCTACGCCCTGATCGTGTGCGGTCTGCTCCTCCTGTGGCTCGCGCTGTTCGATCGGCGCGTCCGAGCCCGGGACGTGCTCGCGTTCGGCGTGCCGGCCTTCGCGTTCTTCGTCGGGCTGAACGCGTACTGGCTGTTGCTCCTCCGCTCCGGAGAGATCGCGAACGCGCTTCGGTACTCCGAAGCGCCGAAGGTGATCAACGTCGACTCGAGCGTCGCCGAGTCGGTGCGGGGCCTGGGCCTGTGGCTCTTCTACGGTGGGGATGCCGCAGGTCCTTGGGTGCCGTCCGTCCGTGCGTTCATCGCCGTTCCGGCTGCTCGTGGTCGCGACGTTCGCCGTTCCGGTCGGCGGCCTTCGCCGCCGCGTGGCGGACACGATGGAGGCTCCGTCTCTTCTTCGTCCTGCTGGCGATCCTCTCGGTCTTCGTCGTCTCGGGGATCTTCCCGGTCACGTCCCCGACGCCGTTCGGCGCGCTCCTATCGGTGGGCCTACACGCACGTGCCAGGGGTCGGTGGCCTGCGGACGACGTACAAGTTCGCCGCGGCGATCGAGCTCTCGCTCGCGGTCCTCGTGGGGATGGGCGTCGACCCGGCGCTCGCCGCGCTCCGTCGCGCGCGGCGCCCGTCGCTCGTCACGGCGGCCGCGGTGGCGGCAACGTTCGTCGTCATCGTCGCGAACGGCTTCCCGCTCTGGAGCGGCAACCTCTACCCGACGCGCGCGAGCACACCCGCGATCCCCGCGTACTGGCACGAGGCCCTCGCGGACCTGGGCAGGCTCGACGGGCACTCACGCACGTTCTTCGCTCCCGCGATCGAGAAGGCGACGTACCGGTGGGGCTCGCTGAAGGAGGGCATCGCCGCGGCTGCGCCCGACCTGCCGACGATCGTGCCGATCCGGCTGCCCGTCGGGGAGCGCTACGGATCGAACCTCCTGCGGGCGGTCGAGCAACCGTACTTCGAAGGGACGACGCGGCCGGCACGGCGACCCTGCTGCGCTACCTCGGCGTGTCGAACGTCGTCCTGCAGAACGACCTTGACTGGCGGGCCTGAGTCGCACCGCACGTCCGTTCGCCACCCAGGCCCTCGCCCGCGCGCCGGACATCGAATGTGGCACGCACGTACGGAGCGTCCGGCGAGAACGTGATGGACCTCCGCTCTGCAGCGGCACGATCGATCCACTGGCGAAGCTCGAGACGCACGCTCCACTCCCGTCGAGGTCCTCGAGGTTCGCGACCCGCGGCAGATCGTTCGCGCCGAGGGATCGCCTCCGGCCGGTGGTCTTCCGGTGACGGGTTCGGCCTCGCCGCCGCGGCGGCGGCCGGCCTGCTGAAGGGCGGCCCCCCGGTCCTGTATCGGGGACGATGACGCCCGAGCAGGTCTACGCCGCCGTAGGACGCGTGGCGCGCGGTTCGTGATCACCGATTCGAACCGCCGACGCGTGTGGTCCTTCACGACGCCACGGGGACACGCGTCGGCGACCCTCCCGTGCGGGTCGAGCGACCGGGGCTCCAGCAGACCCGGCTACGGGTTGTTCGGCGAATCGCACCAGCACGCAGACGGTCGCCGTATACCCGGGCCTGCGCTCGATCCGAGCCTCGACGGACGCGTCGCCGGCCGGCTCGGTTCCGCAGTTCCGGCCGGCGCTCGGGTTCGACGGCGACCCGGCCACGTGGTGGCTGGCGGACCCGACGGGAGACGGGGTCGGCTCATGGATCGAGGCCGACCTCGCCCACCCGGTGACCATCTCCGCCCTCACCATCTCACGACGCCGCCCCGTCGCATCAGCCCGATCCATCCGCCAGGTGCGCATCGGACTCTCGACGGGGACCCGACTGACCGTGGCCGTGCGAAGCGGCGAGCCGACCTCGACCGTCCGGTTCCCCGCAACGCGGATCGACCGTGTCCGCGTGACCATCGAGCGCGTCGCACCGTCCCCAACGGGCCGTCCGACCGCGATCGCCGACATCGGCATCCCCGGACTCGACCCGGCCGAGATCTCCGGACCCCCGTGGACCTGCTGGGCGCGGCGCGTGCCACGCGGGGTGGCCTCGATGCGCTCGCCCGCGCTCCCCTGACCTACCTGTTCGAACGATCCAGGACCGCGACCGCCGCCGATCACGACGAGGAGACCACGATCGCGCGGCGCTTCGAGGTCCCGGGCGCCGCGTCGTTCGCGATGGCAGGAACGGCACGGCTGGATACCTCGGGGCGAGCGACCAGGCGATCGACCGGCTCCCTCTACGGACCGCTCCCGGTCGTGGTCACGTCGTCGAGCCGCAGGCTCGGGAACCCCGGGGTCCGCGGGAGCGCGGCATTCGACGGGACCCGACGACGGCTTGGGTGCCGGATGGCGCCGTCGGGCAGTGGCTGTCGGTGCGGTTCCCTCCACGTCGGATCGGTTCCATCGAGGTCCTGACGGATCTGCGGCCCGGGCGGGTGCCCATCACGGGCCTGCGCGCCGAGCTCTCGGACGGGACGACGGTGACCGGCCGGCCCCTGTCGGAGACGGGCGTGATCAGGTTCGCGTTCGCGCCACGGCGCGTCACCTCGGTTCGCCTCACCGTCACGTCGGTGTACGCCCGGGCCGGGCCCGGGGCCCCGGTCGCGATCCGGGACGTTCGGATCCCGGGCGTGTCGATTCGGCGCCTGCCGGCGAGCGCGCCCCTCGCGTGCACCGCGGATGCTGCGACGCTGGACGGAAGCCCCTTGTCGGTGCTGGCGCGCGGCACGATCGGTGATGCGCTGGCCGGACGGAACCTCGCGTTCCGGACCTGTCACGTCGCCGGCTCGGGCTTCGGGGCGGCGTCCACGATCTGCGCGTCGGCGGCGTGCTGCAGCCGACCGTGGTCACGCTCTCGAGCCCAGGCGCGACCCGCCATCTCGGCGCCTTCGCCACCGCCCCGCCTGACGTGGTCGAGCACGCGGGACGGACGCTACCGGATCCGGGTCACGGATGCCGCGGGGCCGTTCTTCCTGGTGATCGGGCAGAACGACAGCCCCAGCTGGCAAGCGTCGATCGCCGGGGCTGATCTGGGCTCGCCGATCCTGCTGGACGGGTACTCGGCGGGCTGGTACGTCACGCGCGCGGGGACGTACACGATCGACGTCCGCTACGGCCCGCAGCGGCTCTATGCGGTCGCGCTCGCTGTGAGTGCGTTCTCGCTCCTGATCGCGATCGTCGTGGTGCTGTGACGGCGATCGTCGGGCACCGCCGGCGACGCAGGATGGTGGCGCCGTGAGTTGGCGATGGTTGCGGGCCGTGCTGGTCATCGCCATCCTCGGGCTCTTCGAGGGCGTCCCCGGCGTCGTGACCGGAGCCGCCCTGGCGATCGCGTTCGAGCTCGTCGGCGTCCCGGTCGGCGTCCTCTGGGGGACCGCGCTGCTCGCGATCGGCGCCGCGCCGCTCGCCATGATCGTGCAGATCAGGACGCTGCACCTGACGATCGGAGCGTCGTTCGCGACGTCGAACGTGCTCGCGCGCGCCCTCGTCGGCCTCGCCCTCGCGTGCGGGCTCTATGCCGCGATCGCCGAGATGATGGGCGTTCGCGGCGCGCTATCGATCGCGCTGACCCCGTGGGAACGCGCGTCGCTCTTCATCCGCCGGCGTCGCGACCGCCTGGAAAGCGCCCGCGCGACCACCAGTTCAAGGAGGTCCTGGGCCGCCGAGCGACTGAAGTCGCTCATGCGTGCTCGGAGCGTGAGCGTGATCCGTTCGCCCGCGCCGATGGCCCCGATCGCGACCCCCGAGCGCCCGTGGGCGGATGGGAAGAAGCCGGCATCGACGACCGACCCGGAGGGCTCGAAACGGCCGAGGTTCGACACCAGCACCGTGGAGCCGGTGCGTCGCTGCAGCGCGCGGACCGCGGCGAGCGCCCGCGTCGGCCCGGCCAGGCGCGGCGGACCCGACGGCTCGGGGCCCCTGGTCCGAAGCGCTTCGCGCACGTGATCCGGATCGGCCTCACGGACCCGGATGCGGAACCACGCCGAACCACGGCCGATGCCGGGCGACGTCCCCCCGCGGACGGACGCACCGACCGCCACCACGATGCGGTCAGCGCGCGCGCCGTGCCTTGCGTTCCACGAACCGATCGCCGACGCGGCGGCTGCCACCAGATCGGCCGACCGCAGGCCGCCCCTCGCCGAGGCTCGGACCAGGTGATCGCCGACCGCCAAGGTCCCGCCGTCCGGCGCGATCCGTGTCGGCGGCCGGGCCACAGCCTCGAGCGCGCGCCCGAGCTGGTAGCCGCTCCGCGGGCGCCGCGCTCGCACCGACCCGAGGCCAGCGGCGTCCGTCTCGACGGGCTCGCCGAGCACGCTTCCCAGGACCGCGATCAGTCCGAGCCCGTCCAGCACCGCGTGATGGCCCGCGACCAGGACGCGCGGGACATCGCTCCCGACGAGGATGCGACAGAACGGTCCGCCCGGCGCGTACGGCTCGTTCGCGAACGCCTCGACCTGATCGGTGAACCCCCGATGCGTGGCCTCGCGTACGGTCGGCGGCGGACCGGCTCGTCCGTCGTCCGGCCATGCGTTCCCGAGCCGCGCCGCGGCGGCGGCCGCCGCGACGGGATCGGTCAGGGCCGCGTCGAGGACGACGCTCCAGGTGATCTCGGGATGGGTGGCCGCGGGATCGGGACCCTCGCGCATCCGCGAGGCCTTCATGCGGCCGGCGGCCGCCGCAGCAGGATCACGCAGTTCCACACCGCGACCTCGCGCATGGCGGGGATGCGCGCGAGGACGCGCAGGCGCGGCCAGTACCGGGGTGCGACGTCGAGCACGTCGACGTCGAGGCGCTCGACGTCGCGCAGGACCGGCCCGATGTGCACGGGGAAGAGCGTGCGACCCGGGACGTTCCAGGGTGGCGACGCTCCGCGGATCAGCCGATAGGCGCGCGGGCCGAGGCGCGGGCCCAGGTAGTGCAACGGGCTCCACTCGTGGCCGCCCATCGGTGAGTACCAGTTGGTCCAGGAGAGGTAGACGACGCCACCAGGGCGACAGACGCGGATGAGCTCACGGATCGAAGCCTCCGGACGGTCGGTGTGTTCGAGCACGTTCGAGGAGATCACGCCCTCGAAGGATGCGTCCGCGAACGGCAGCGCCTGCGCACGGCCGAGCACGAATCGCGCGGACCGGGCCCCGTCGATGCGACGGTCCCGCACGTCCAACCCGGTCACGCGGCACGCCCCGGCGGCTTCGATCGTAATCGGCAGGACGCCGTTTCCGGTCCCCACATCGAGCCACCCACCCTGGATCGGGACGCCACGGCTCCGGAGGTATCGGACGGTCAGATCGGCGACCGCCCGCGCGTAGGGCATCGGCTCGCGCCGATGGCGCGCGGCCAGCCGACCGATCTGGACCATCTCGGCGGCACTCGGACCGCCGCCGCGCGTCGCGGTCGAGCGATCCTCGTCGGCGCGCCGGGCCCCCGGGTCGGGGCGGTAGCCGTAGCGACGCGCGGTCGGCGCGGTCATGGCGGCGACCAGTGCCCGGTCCCGCGGGCGCATCTCGGTTCGCCACCGATCGTCGATCCGGAGCTCGACGTTACCGGAGACGAAGCGGATCGGGTTCCCGGCCATCGTGTGGGCGGGTTCGAGGTGCGCTCGGCCGTCGGCGACGAAGCTCAGGTCCGCCGGCCCGAGCCCGAGCGCGTCGACGATGTGGCCGAGGGTGCCCGTGGGTTCGGCCACGAGGTCCTCGTAGCGCGTCAGCACGTAGGACGAACCTCCGGCACGAAGGCCCTCGGCGGCCAGGTTCGCCATCGTCCAGGCCGCTGCGCTGCGCGCCACGGGGAACCGAGGCATGTCCTGTTCGCGCCAGTGGATCTCCGGCCGGCGCTTCGCACGCGTCCACGAGAAGGCGACCGCACGAGGGTCGCGAACCAGGTGCACGACCCGGACATCGAAGCCCGGTATCGACCGGAGCACGTACGCGTGCTGGGGATCCTTCGTCGAATCCACGAGCACCCGGGCACCGCTCACGCGCTGCAGCGCCACGTAGAGGGATGCGACGGCGTCCCGATAGGTGTCCAATCGCCGGCGGAAGCCGGCCGGCCACGCGCGGGGACCGATGCGAGGGATGTTCGCGAACGCATCGACGGAGCGCGCCATCCGGCCGAGCCGTATCGCGTCGACCCCGTCGAAGCCGCCGAACGCGAGCTCCGCCACCTCGATCCAGAAGGGGCACGAGCGGAACTCGCGGCCGCAGCCGCACGTCTGGTTCCCGACGAACGAGCGCTCCCAAACGTGACGCAGCTCGCCGAAGGACGCGAACCCGTCGATCTGGCCGAGGAGTCGGTCGAGCAGCGTGCTGCCCGTCCTCGCGTACCCGCCGATGAAGGCGATGCGAACGTTCGGCTCTGCCATGGCGTGGGCGATCCTGTCCAGGGCCGATGGCCCCTCAACATCGGAGGAACCGAGGGTACTTCGACCGGTTCCGTTGATACCGGCCGGTAGGTTATCCTGTGCCGCCAGCCGACGCGGAGGGGGAGCGTTTGAAGCGGATCGTCGGGTACGTGCTGTTCACGCTGGGATTGGCGCTGATCTTCCTGGCGCCGTTCCTGCTGCTCTACTCCGTGCCACGACTGGAAAAGGCGCCGACCGACACCGACCAAGAGATCGTCTCGGACGGGTTCGGAACCTACTTCAGCCCCAAGGCGCTGACGCTCGTCTCCGGACCGCTGCAGAACATCGAGGTCCTGAAGGGCGACCCACCGAAGAGCACGGACACGGTGGCCGTCGTCAACTACACGTCGCACCTCGTCGACACGTCGACCAACGGATCCGTCGACTTCGACCAAGAGGTCTACGCGATGAACCGTTCCACCGGGGTCGCCGAGAACTGCTGCGGCGAGCAGCCGAAGATGTCCGGCCAGACCCTGAAGTTCCCGTTCGGTACCGAGCAGCAGACCTATCAGCTCTGGGACCCGACCGGCAACCAGGCGTTCCCGGTGGCGTACGCGCGGACGGAGGATGTCGACGGCCTCGAGACCTACGTGTTCGAGGGCTCCTCGCCTCCGATCAAGACCGGGACGCTCGACCTGCCGAACTCACTGATCGGTCTGTCGAGCCAGGGCCAGGGGCAGACCGCGACCGACCGCATGTACCAGGCCGACACGACGGTATGGATCGAGCCGCAGACCGGTCAGGTGATCGAGGGCCAGAAGATCATCCATCAGTGGGCGGCGTTGGGCGGCAAGACCGTGCTGGTCCTCGCGGACATCCACGTTCGCTATTCCCCGGCCACGGTCGCGCAGTTCGCCAGCGACGCGGAAGCGAACATCAAGCAGCTGAACATGGTCAAGACCACGATCCCGATCGCCTCGGTAGTGATCGGGATCATCCTGGCGATCGTCGGGTTCATCCTGATCCGGGGGAGCTCCCGCGGGACTGGGTCCTCGGCCGACGAGCCTCGGGCCGAGGCGGCCTGACGGCCCGGACCGCCCCGGCTCGCGACGGGAGCCACGGACCCAACCGGCCGCTCGGGTAGCGTTCCCCCGGTGGATCGACCGACTCGATCGGTGCGATGGTGGTCGCCGGCGTCGGCCGGCCTCGTCGTCGCGCTCGTGGTTGTCCTCCCGCTGCTCGCCGCGGGCTTCACCCTCGTCTACGACATGGTGTTCGTGCCGCGGCCGCACTTCACGGGGGCCCTGCTCGGCCTCTCGGCGGCGTATCCGCGAACCGTCCCCACCCAGCTCCTGGTGGCGCTCGCGTCGCACCTCGTGCCGGCGACGGTCGTCCAGAAGGCGATCCTGCTCGCGATCTTCGTGCTCGCCGTCGCGGGCGTCGGCAGGTTGATCGGCACCGCCGGCGGCTCGGTCCGTGCGGCGTGGGCCGGGGGGGCGATCGCCGGCGGGGTGCTCTACGCCTGGAACCCAATGGTGTACGAGCGCCTCCGGCTCGGTCAGTGGACGCTCTTGCTCGGGGCCGCGCTGCTCCCCTGGGCGGTGCACGCGGCCCTGCGCTACCGACGAGGTGGGCCGCGCGCGGGCTGGACGCTCACGCTCTGGATCGCCGCACTCGTCGCCACGGGACCGTACGTCGCCACGATCGGCGGCGCGACCGCGCTCGCGATCGCTCTCTGGCCGACCGGTAGCGGCCCGGGCCGGCGCCGATCGGCGGCCCTGGTCGTGGCCGGAGCGATCGCGCTGAACCTCGTCTGGCTCGTTCCGACCGTCCTGCACCCGGTGACGCCCGATCGCGCGGCGGCGTCGCTCACGGCGTTCGAGGCTCGTTCCGACTCCGTCCTCGGCACGGTCGGCAGCGTGCTCACGCTCGGAGGCGTGTGGCGCACCGACCTCAGCCCGCCCGGGCGCTCGACGGTCGCGTGGATCCCGGCGTTCGCGCTGATCGCGCTCATCATCGTCTACGGGTGGCGACGGATGCGGGACGCACCGGGCTGGGCCGATGGGGCTCGAACCGCGCTGCTCGTGGTCGCGGCAGGCGGGCTGATCCTCACCCTCGCCCCGGCGGTCCCCGGAGCACGCCAGGTCGTCGTCTGGGCGATCCGCACCGTTCCGGGCGGCGGATCCCTCCGGGACTCGCAGAAGTTCGCGATCCCGTTCGCGCTCCTCGTCGCCGTCGCGTTCGGCCACGGCGTCGCCTGGATGCTCGAACGGGTGCCACGCTCGAGGACCGGGACGCGCGCGCTCGCCGTCCTCCTCGTCCTGTTGCCGGTCGCGCTGGCGCCGACCCTGGCGTGGGGAGCCGGAGGAGCCCTCGGCACCGCGTTGTACCCACCGTCCTGGGCGGCCGTCGAGGACCTCACGGTGCGCGATCCGGTCCCGGGCGGGATCCTGATCCTGCCCTGGCACGCCTACGTGCCGTTCCCCTGGAACGAGGACCGAACCGTCCACCAGCCAGCGATCCTGTACTTCTCGCGGCCCGTGCTCCAGGCCTCCGCCCTCGAGCTGGGGAACGCGACCCTTCCCGCGGAGGACCCGTGGTCACGCGCGGCCACACCGGCGGTCTCGGACGGGCGGCCGCTCGCCCCCGCGCTGCCGGCGCTCGGCGTACGCTACGTGCTCCTGTTCAAGATCGGCGATTGGCGGACGGTGTCGCCGAAGGTGCGCGGCCTGGCGCCGGTCGTCGACGCGGCCGACCTGACCCTGTATCGCGCCCCACCCCCGGGTCCGGTCCCCACGTATCCGCAGCCGCCGGCCGGGCTCGTGATCGCAGGGGACGTGGTCGCCGTCTCGTGGTTCCTCATGGCCGTCGCGTTCTCGGTGCGCTCCCGCCGGCGACGAGGCCGCCCGAGCGGCGGGAACCCGGGCACCCCGGAGCGCGATCGATGATCCGGCTCGAACGGGCCTCGGTGCTCAGATCCGACCGACGGCCGCGACCGGGCGCACGCCTCCGGTCGCCGGCCGATCGTCGCCGGCGAACGTCTCACGCGCCACGACCTGTCGCAGGATCTCCTCGAACGCCCGTTCCGAGCGGTCCCAGCTGAATCCAGACGCGCGTTCGCGGGCGGCGGCGCCCATCCGCGCCCGCAGCTCGGCGGACGCGAGCATCGTTCGCAGCGACCGGACGAAGCCCGCACGATCGTCGGCGAGCAGACCCGTGACACCGTCGACCACCGACTCCTTCAGGCCTCCGACCCGGAAGGCCACGGCGGGCGTCCCTTCCATCGCGGCCTCGATGACCGCGAGGCCCCAACCCTCCTGGACGGAGGGCAACGCGAGCACCCACGACTCGCCGAGCGCCCGCCGCTTCGTCGGGTCGTCGACGAACCCCTCGAAGGTCACGTGATCGACGACGTCGGCGCGGCGCGCGGCGGCGCGCAGGTGCGGCTCCCACGCACCCTGGCCCACGATCGCCGCCCGCACCATCGGGAAGTCCCCGCGCAGCTCGGCCACCGCCTCGATCAGGAACTCGATCCGCTTGTGTGGGACGAGCCGGCCGAGGTAGACGACGGTCGGATCCGCGGACTTGACCCACGCGGTCGGACGTGAAGCGGCCGGACTCCCGTTGTGGACGATCCGGATCCGGCCGGGGTCGATCCCCAGTCCGACGAGGTCGGACCTCGTCGCGTCGGAGACCGTCACGTAGGTGGCGCGCCGGTACAGCGCCGGAGCCAGGCGCGATTCGACCCACCATCCCCATCGCGCCACGCGTCGGCCGAACAGCATCTCCCACTGCTCGCGGTGGACGTGGTGGACGAGCACCACGACGGCCCTACCGCAGTACAGGGGCGCGAAGAACGGGATCGCGTTCTGGACGTCCACGACCACCTCGTGCGGGCCGAACCGATCCAGGAGGTGGTAGACGGCCGCCCAGACGTAGACGGTTCGCCACGAGCCGCGCCGCAGGAACCGGACGCCGTCGCGCACCTCCTCCCGCGGGGCGCCGGGATGCTCGGCGCAGAAGATCGTCACCGGCCGATCCCCCGCGGCCATCCTGCGGGCGATCTCCTCGACGAATACCTCTGACCCACCCCCTTGCGGGTGCCGCGTGTCGCGCCAGTTCAGGATCAGCACCCCGCGGTTGCCACCGCGGCTCGCGCCGAGCAGCCGCCGGAGGTGCACGGCCGCGATCGCCAGCACGGCGGCCTGGATGCCCGTCATGACGACCGCGGTCAGCGCGACGTCGTGCGCGACGAACGCGATCACGACCGTCCCCATGAGCGCCATCAGGCTGCACGAGCCCACCCAGCCCGTCCGACCCGCCCCGAGCATCATGTTGATAGCGACGGTGGCGAGCCCCGCGAGGAACATCGCGACCGCCAGCACGCGCAGCAACGGCGCCGCCTGTGGGTAGGCGCCGTACGTGATCGACAGGATGCGCGCCGGGAACAGCTCGAGCACCACGAGCGCGATCGTCCCGGGGATCACGGCGAGCAGGCCGATCCGCCGGAGGGCACGGTTCGGGCCGACGACCGCGGTTCGCCGGATCGCGTAGGCCGCCGCGGGCAGCTGCGCGTACAGGGCCATCCGCGCGAGCGAAGACGCCGCGGCATAGTCGCTCACCCTGGCGCCTCCGGCGATCCGAACCGCCACGATGTCGATGAACTGAACCAGGCCGATGAAGATGAGACCGACGATCGATGCCCATACCTCCGGCGTCACGGCCGCGCGGGAGCCGCTCGAGCGCCGAGGCAGCCCGAGGAGCGCCGCCGCGAGGCCGACCGTGACGCCGAGGACCAGCCCCGCGGATGCGCCGGCGACGCGGTAGCCCTCGGCGATCAGCAGCACGGCGAACCCGATCCGCGCGGCACCCTCGACCACCATCGTGATGCCGGCGAACGCGAGCTTCCCCAGGCCGATCAGGAGGCCGCGGTACCAGGAGCTCGCCATCAGCAGGACCGCCGCGAGCGTGAACCAGCCGATCGCCCGCCCCGTCACGCCCACGGGTGCGAAACCGACGATGAGCCCGGCCACGCCGACCACGGCGAGAGGCCCACGCCACGGCAACCGCGGCACCTCCCCCGTCCGGGCCGACACCATGGCTCCCCCACCGAACAGGGCCGTGCTCGGACCCGTCAGCGCGAGGAGGATCGCGAGCAGGGCGACGAACGTCGAGAAGTCCTGCGGGTCGAGCCGGCGGCCGAGGACCGCGTTGAACAGGTACGTGGTGACCGACGCTGCTGCGAACGCGGCCGCGTAGACGAAGACCCCGCCCATCTCGCGCCAGCCCCGCTCGCGTGAGATCCTGACGGTCGCCGAGCGCTCCCCCTCGTCGTACGACAACCCTGCCCCTTCGTCGCGACCCGTGATCCCGGCGCGGCTCGATGCTCTTCGCTCGCCACGTGGCGCCCGCGGATGATATCTGGCGCGACGCTTGGCACGCCAGGGCCGATCGCGGGCCGTCCCCTCATCCGGCGGTGCCCGAGGGTGCCATCCGCAGTGCCATCGGAATACCACGCGGCGCCCGGACGGCATCGACGGGCCTATCGCGTACGATTCGGGCATCGTCGCGGCGCCTCCGTTCCTCCATCGATGGCGCTCGCAGAGGGATGGTCAGTCGTGAGGGTCGAAGCGTGAACGCCGTCGCCGAGCGCGTGAAGCGCGTGCGTCTGCGCACCTGGCTCCTGATCTTCATGGCCCTCGCGCTCGCGCAGACCGCCTGGTTCCTGATCCGGCCCCTCGTCGAGCCGCTCTACGCGTCGCAGGGGTACTACCGCCCGAAGCTGTACAACTTCACGTACGGGTTCACCCGGCCGATGCTCCTCCTCTTCGTGCCGTTCGCCCTCGCGCTGCTCGCGTGGCGCCGCGAGGACCGTGTCGCATTGAAGTGGATCGTCGGCGGCGCGATCGGGCTGCACCTGCTCCTGCTGTTCGCCCCGACCCCGCAGTCGCAGGACATCCACCAGTACCTGTTCTACGGCCGCATGCAGGTGCTGCACACGGGCTCCGACACCGCGCTCGCGCACGCCGGCAATCCGTACGTGATCCTGCCGAGCAACGGCGCGTCGGACAGCTGGTACTCGTGGATCCGGTGGCCGAACCAGACCACGGTCTACGGGCCCGTCTGGAGCCTGCTCGCCTACGCCGTCGCGCTCGCCTCGGGGGGGAGCCATACCGTCGCGTACCTGCTGATGAAGCTGGTCGTGTTCGCGCTGGACCTGGCCGTGATGCGCGTGATCTTCCTGTCCGCCCGCGACCGGCCCGATCCTGCCGCGTTCGCGGGGTTCGGGTTGCTCGCCTACGGGTGGAACCCGTTGATCCTGATCAGCGTGCCCCTCGGGGGGCTCGTCGATATCGCGCTCGCGGCCGGCATCGTCGGTGGGTTCCTCGCGGCTCGCAGGGAGCGGACGTGGCTCGCGACGCTGCTGTTCACCCTCACCGCCCTGGTGAAGATCTACGCCGGCATCGTGCTGGTGCTCTGGCTGATCGTCCTGTTGCGGCGCCGCGGCGCCCGCAGCGCGGCGGCCCACGCCGGGCTCGCGATCGCGGTCTCGGCGATCCTGTTCGCGCCCTACTGGGCCGGCATGCGGACCTTCTACGGGCTGTTCCACGTCGCGAACCTGTCGAACCACTCGTTCGTCGGCGTCCTGCAGCGGCTGCTGACCCCGTTGCTCGACATCCTGGGATCGGGGGCTCCGTACCACCTGGCCGGCGCGCTCCTGCGATGGATCGGCCTGGGGCTGCTCGCCGCGTCGGTGATCTGGGCGGTCGTCCGGACCCGCACCGTCCGCGACCTCCCGCACAGCGTGCTGGTCGTGCTGGTCGTGTACTGCCTGTTCACGCCATGGTTCTTCTACTGGTACCTCGTCGCCCCGCTCGCGATCGTCGCGATGTTCCCCGACGACGACCTGGCGGCGCCGGTCCTGACGGCCTCGGGGACCCTGCTGTTCGCCACGGCGTTCTGGCCGTGGCTCGTGGGCCAGGCGGTGGAGGTCACCGTCCGGTACGTTCCGCCGGTCGTCGTCTACGGCCTCGGACTGCGGGCAGGGCCGAGGGTCGACGCCGCCACCGGCGAGCGGGGTGGAGCCGGCGACGTGGGCGAGCCCCCCACGGACGAGCCCGTGACGCACGCGGATGCGACGGTCGGTGGGGCGCTGCGCGCGTCGTCCTCCGCGACGTGATGTGAACGTGGAGCTCGCCGAGTTCCAGCGCGCGATCCGCGAGACCTACCTCGAACGCGACCGAGCGCGCGGCGTCGACGGAACGTTCCGCTGGTTGGTCGAGGAGGTCGGCGAGCTGGCGAAGGCCCTCCGCGGCCATGGCCCGGACGGGCCGGACGCGGGCGAACTGGCCCACGAGGCGGCCGACGTGCTTGCCTGGCTCGCGTCGGTGGCGAACCTGGTCGAGGTCGACCTCGAGGCGGCGGCGCGCCGCTACGCGAACGGATGCCCGAGGTGCGGGGCGACGCCGTGCGCGTGCCCGCTCGCCTGAACCCCTGAACGACCGGACCTGGCCGGATCGGCCGGATCCCTTCCTCCGGCCCATCCGAGGTTGGCCCCTCGGACCGACAGGCCGAGGCCGTCCGGCCGCCCGCGGTGGCCTCCACCATCGTGGCCGCGACGAAAGTCTCATCGGCGCTGACCGGATGGCGGATGGACCTGTTCCCCGAACGGTGGCACACTTCGTGACCTCGGGGGACGCGAGCCCAACCGGAGGAACGAACCCGCCGGTCGATCGCCCGACGACACGCCGGTCGATCAGCGGGCCGGTCGCGTCCACCGGGGAAAGGGGGGGCGGAAGGGGCCGGCTCGCCGGCCCCTTCTCGTCTCTCGAGGGATCGCTCGGTTCCGTCCGGCCCGCGGAGGCTCCCGCCTCGGCGGGCCGGACGCGTCACCCGATCAACAGCTCGGCGATCTGGACGGCGTTCAGCGCCGCGCCCTTCCGGAGGTTGTCGCCGGCGGCGAAGAACAGCAGCGCGCTCGGATCGCCGGGCATCGCGCGCACGCGTCCGACCAGGACCTCGTCGAGCCCGGCCGCCTCGAGGGGGTCGGGAACGCGCCCGCGGCCTCCCCCGCGACCGGCGCGTCGACCAGGCGGACGCCGTCGGCGGCGCCCAGCACCTCGTGCGCGGCCGCGACCGTGACCGGTCGGTCGAACCGCGCGAACGCCGAGACGCCGTGGCCGACCGGAACGGGCACGCGGACGGCCGTCGCGGCCACGGGCAGGTCGGGCACCCCGAGCACCTTTCGGACCTCAGCGCCCATCTTGATCTCCTCGGTGGAGAACCCGGAGCCCTCTGGATCGAACCGCTCGCACAGCGGGATCACGTTGTACGCGATCGTCCGCGGGAACACCTCGCCGGCCGGGAAGGCC
This sequence comes from uncultured Actinomycetota bacterium, assembly GCA_963781595.1. GTDB lineage: Bacteria > Actinomycetota > UBA4738 > UBA4738 > UBA4738 > JBEDUK01. Next base: position 670,589 of record CAWAGG010000001.1, read on the forward strand.
GCCGCGTCGATCGCGCCCATCCCGAGCGCCTCCTCCTGGCCGTGGAGCTTCTCGATCTGTTCGGCGAGCTCGCGGATCCCCTTCATGCCGGCCCCGGACACGGACTGGTACGACGACGTCACCAGGAACGACAGGCCGAACGCACGGTGCAGGGGCCCGAGGGCCATCAGGGCGGTGATCGCCGTGCAGTTGCCGTTCGCGATCAGGTTGCGGTGACCGGCGAGCGCCTCGGGGTTCACCTCGGGGATCACGAGCGGGACGCCGGGCTCCAGGCGGAACGCCGAGGAGTTGTCGACGCACACGGTGCCGCGCGCGGCGGCAGGCGGCAGCGCCCATCGCGCGACGGTCGCGCCGGCCGACGATAGTGAGAGGTCGATGCCGTCGTGCCAGCCCTCTTCCAGCTCGCGCACCGTGAAGGTCTCGCCCCGGAAGCCGACCTGCGAGCCGGCCGAGCGTGCCGAAGCGAACGGAACGAAGTCCGCCGCCGGGAAGTCCCGCTCCTCGAGGATGCGGGTGATCTCCCGTCCGACGGCCCCGGTGGCTCCGACCACGGCGATCCGCGGCGCTGTCATCCCATCGATCCTATCGGCGCGACGCGCGCCACCCGCGAGTGCCCGTCGGGATGGTCAGGTAGCTTTACCATCAGACGTGTTCGGCTCGCTCACGCACGTCGCGTTCGATGTCGAACCGTGCGTGCACCGCGCGCACGGCGCGTTCGGCATCCTCGTGCCGGATCACGCACGAGACCCGGATCGAGGAGGTCGAGATCATCTCGATGTTGACGCCCTCGTCGGCGAGCGCCTCGAACATCGTCGCAGCGACGCCCGGGTGCGTCCGCATCCCCGCGCCGATCAGCGAGACCTTCGCGATCGCGGCGTCCTCGACGTGACCCGTCGCGCCGATCGCCTCGACCAGCCGGTCGAGCGTCGGCTTGAGCCCGACCAGGTCGGCCTTCGGCAGCGTGAAGCTGACATCGGTCCGCGCGTCGTGGGAGACGTTCTGCACGATCATGTCCACGGAGACGCCCTCCTCGGCGACCGCGCCGAAGATCGCCGCGGCGATGCCCGGCCGGTCGGGCACGCCCTGGATCGTCACCTTCGCCTCGTCCTCGTCGCACGCGACCCCGGAGATCACGGCCTGTTCCATCCGAACGTCCTCCTCGACGATCCACGTGCCGGGCTCGTCGGTGAACGACGACGCCACGTACACCTTCACGCCCTCCTTGCGAGCGTACTCGACGGATCGCAGCTGCAGGACCTGCGCGCCGCTCGCGGCCAGTTCGAGCATCTCCTCCCAGCTGATCGCGTGGAGCTTGCGCGCGTTCGGCACGACGCGCGGGTCGGCCGTGTAGACGCCCTCCACGTCGGTGTAGATCTCGCAATGGTCGGCATCGAGGGCCGCGGCCAGGGCCACCGCCGTCGTGTCGGAACCACCGCGCCCCAGGGTCGTGATGTCGTACGACTCGGTCGAGAAGCCCTGGAAGCCGGCCACGATCACGATGTGGCCCTTGGCCAGGGCTTCGCGGATCCGGCCCGGCCGGATGTCGATGATCCTGGCCTTGCCGTGCTCCGGATCGGTGATGATCCCGGCCTGCGAGCCGGTGAACGACGACGCCGGATACCCGAGGTCGTTCAGCGCGATCCCCAGCAGCGACATGGAGATCCGCTCGCCGGCCGTGAGCAGCATGTCCAGCTCGCGCGGGTTCGGCGTCGACGAGATCTGCCGCGCCAGGGCCGTCAGGTCGTCGGTGGTGTCGCCCATGGCCGAGACGACGACCACGACGTCGCTGCCCGCTTCCTTCGCACGCACGATCCGGCGGGCGACGGCGAGGATCCGTTCGGCGTCGCCGACCGAGGTTCCGCCGTACTTCTGCACGATGACGCCCATCGCCGGTGAGCCTACCCGGTCGAACCCTCCCCTCCGGTCAGGCGCGACGGGCGCACGCTCACATCGAACAGCGTTCGCCAGACGATCGCGCGGGGCCACGCCACGCCCGTGGCGACGACGTCTCGAACGCCCTCGAGGCGCCTCGCGAGGATGATCGCGAGGATCGCCGCTCCCATCCAGACGAACGCCGCGGGCTGGCCCTGGATCGACGCGACGACGGGCACGGACGCGAAGCCGATCGTCGAGAGCAGCCCGGACGCCCGGATCGCCATGCCGAACAGGGTCAGGACGCCGGCGAGCGCCATCTCGAGCGGCAGGAACACGAGCAGGACACCGGCGGCGGCGGCGAGGCCCCGGCCGGCCCACCGCGCCAGGTAGAACGGGAAGGTGTGGCCGAGCACGGTGGCCACCCCGACCGCCGCGAGCCAGTCGATCGGGAGGTCGCCGAGGCCCCGCGCGGCGAGGGCCACGAGCAGCCCTTTCAGCACGTCCATCGTCGACGCGAGCGCGGACCAGCCGAGCCCCAGGTGCTTCGTCATCAGCACGTGCGGGTCGGTCTCGCCGGCGCGTCGGCCGGCTTCGGCCTGGACCGTCCGGGCGTCGTTCGGCGTCGACCGCCGCGTCGCGCGTCCCTTCGCGCGTGCACTCGCGACGAGCCACGTCGACGGGAACGTCCCGGCGAGGTACGCGAACACCACCCAGGCGATCCGACCCGGACCCATCGGGCGAGATTAGTCCCGGAAGAACGCCATCCCGAGGAGCCCCGGGCCGGTGTGCGCGCCGATCACGGGCGTGACCTCGACGACGTGGCTCTCGACCACGTCCGTTCGCTCCGCGACCCTGTCCACGAGCGCGTTCGCCTCGTCGGGGGCGGCCGCGTGGATCGCGGCGACGTGCGCCGGACCCTGGCCGACCGCCTCGAGCGTCTCGGTCACGATGCGCTCGAGGGCCCGCCGGCGCGTCCGCGGCCGCGCGACCGGCGCCGCGTCGCCGTCGCGGAACGAGAACACCGGGTTGATGTCCAGCACCGTCGCGGCGTACGCCTGCAGCTTGTTCACGCGGCCCGAGCGCTGCAGGAACTCGAAGGTGTCGACGGTCGCGACCAGGCCCGTGCGACCGGCCACGTGCCGCGCCCGGTCGGCGACGGCCGCGAGCGGTGCGCCCGTCTCGGCGAGCCGTGCGGCCTCCAGTGCCACGAAGCCCTCGGCCATGGACGCGTTCGTCGAATCGACCACGACGACGCTCCCGTCGAACCGATCCGCCGCGATCAACGCCTGATGATGCACGGCGCTCATCGTCGAGGCGACGGTGACGCAGACGACCTCACGCTGCCCCGTACGTCCGTACGCATCGAGGAAGTCGGCCGAGGAGGGGGTCGCCGTCGACGCGACCTCGCCCTGGGCCGCCAGTCGCTCGTAGAAGCGACCCGGCGCCAGGTCCACGCCGTCGCGGAACTCCTCGTCGCCGAACTTCAACCAGAGCGGGACGATCAGGATCCGGAGCGCGTCAGCCAGCCCTGCCGGAAGGTTCGACGCGCTGTCGGCGACGACGGCGACCACGGCCCTCACCTTATCCGAGCCCCGATCGCGCGAGGTGCGCGGGATCGTGCGACAGAATCGTTCTCATGGAGACGGGCGATCGCGAGCGTGGCGACCCCCCAGCCGCGGGGTCCGGATCCTCGCCGTTACCTCCGGCGACGCCGAGCGCAGGGGCCGCGGAGGACGGCGGGTTCGCGGCGGTCCTGCGCGCCCCTCGGTTCCGCAGGCTCCTGATCGCGCAGACCGTCTCTTCGCTCGGCGACTGGGTCGCCACGCTCGCGTTCATCGCGGCCGCGTTCGCACTGACGAACGACCAGGCGGCCGTCGCCGTCGTGCTGATCCTCCGGCTCGTGCCGCCGATCTTCGCCGCGCCCGTCGGCGGGGTCGTCGCCGACCGCTTCAACCGCCGGACCGTGATGGTCGCATCGGATCTCTCGCGAGCCGTCCTGATCGCGCTCGTCCCGTTCGTCGACAGCGTGGGGTTCCTGTACGGGGTCGCGTTCCTCCACGAGTGCATCTCGCTGTTCTTCCTGCCCGCCCGGGACGCGAGCGTGCCCGAGCTCGCGCCCGAGGGAACGCTCCCGGAGGCGAACGGACTGATCCTCGCCTCGTCGTACGCGGCGCTGCCGATCGCGGCGGCGCTGTTCGGCCTGCTCCGGCTCGCGGCGACGGACATCCCCTCGTGGTTGCCGTTCGGGTCCGTCGTCGCCCGCTACCCCACCTCGTTCGCGTTCGCGTTCGACGCCGCGTCGTTCGTGTTCTCCGCGGTGATGATCGCGGGGATCCGGTTCGGCCACGGGCCGGCGCAGGATGCGGGCGACCTCCGGGTGTTCGCAGGGATGGCCGAGGCGTACCGGTATGTCATGGGGAACCAGCGCCTGCGGTCGCTGGCCTACGGCCTGGTCGTGTCGATGTTCGGCGGCGGGGTGCTCTTCGCGATCGGCATCGCGTACATCCACGGGACGCTCGGCGGCGACGACGTCGAGTTCGGCTGGCTCGCGGCGCTGTGGGGCGCCGGCATGGGCATCGGGCTGGGGCTGCAGCGGCTCCTGGTCCGCGAGCGCGGCGAGGCGCCCGTGTTCGTCGCGTCGGTGGCCCTGTGCGGCTGCGTCCTGATCGTGATGGCAGCCCTCCCCGTGCTGTGGCTCGCGTTCGCAGCCGCCGTGGTGTTCGGCGCGGCGTTCGCGGCGGCGATCGTCCTGGCGTTGTCGATGACCCAGCGTGCGACGGACGACCGGATCCGGGGACGCGTGATGGGCGGCGTGCAGATGCTGTTCCGGCTGGGCCTGGCGGCGGGCGCGCTCGGGATCGGCGGCCTGGCGCGCGCGATCGACGAGGTGAGCGTCGGCCCGGTCACCCTGGACGGGAACCAGCTCGGGATGATCGTCGGCGGCGTCCTGATCCTCCTGGGCGCCGTGGCGTCGGCCGGCGCCGTCCGCACGGCGGGCGGACCGGCCGGGCGGGCCTGAACGACGGTGTCGAGGCAGACACGATGCGAACATCCCGTCGAGCGGCCGCCGCGATCCGGTCGGTGACCGGCGACGGTGGCGGGCGTCAGGTGCGGCGCCCGAGCGTGTACCTCGCGCAGTGCACGCCGAAGATCACGGTCTCGGCCTCGAAGCGCATCCCGAGCTTCTCCATGACGTTCGTCGATGCCCGGTTCTCGGGGACCGCGTACGCGACGATCCGCGTCAGGCCAGCGCGGTCGAAGCCGAACCCGATCGCCGCGCCGGCCGCCTCGGTCGTGTACCCGTGCCCCCAGGACCCGCGCGCGAGCGCGTAGAAGATCTCGGTCTCGGCTACGTCGTCCAGGTACCGGAGCCCACAGTGCCCCATGAACGCGCCCGTCGTGAGGTCGCAGACGGCCCACGTCCCGTAACCGCGCAGCGCCCAGTGCGCGAGGCCGCGCTCGTACGCCGCTCTCAGCGCGTCGTCGGCGAGCGGCCCGTCCAGCGGGAGGAACCGGGTGACCTCCGGGTCCGCGAACAGGACCTCGTTCCACCCCGCGAGGTCGTCGCGCGTGAAGCCGCGCAGCAGCAGGCGTTCGGTGCGAAGCTCCGGGATCCGGACCGCGGGATCCGACGGCGTCATGCGCCCGAGATCACCGCGTAGACCCACTGCTCGAGCGGCGCGAGGGCCGCGTAGTGCCCGACGCAGAGGTCGACGAACGCGTCGGAATGGATCTCCGTGGGAACCGGCCGAAGCTCGACGTAGCCGTACAGCGCGTGGTGCCGGAGCAGGTCCGCGCGCGGATGGTCCGCCGGGTAGGGCTTCGGGACGCGCTTGTAGTGGTCGCCGGCGATCTCGTAGGGGCCGGCCGCGCGCATGCGCGCGAGGATCCGGCCGAGCGCCGCGCCGCGCTTCGGATCCGCGATGGCAGCGCGATACCGCTCGAGGACGTCGCCGTCGTGGAGCCAGTGGGTCCCGGCGCCGAGGACCACCCGCTCGGCGCTCAGGCTCGCGTAGTAGCCTGGATCGTCCGAGCCCTTCCCGATGCCCTGCCAGAACCAGAAATCCAGGTGATCCTTGTACGGCCGCTTGTCCTTCTTGAACCGCGTGTCCCGGTTGATCCGCATGATCGAACCGCCGACACGCGGATCGAAATTCACGTGTTTCGACAGCTCCTGGAGCCGCTGGCCGAGCGCCTCGACGAAGTCGCGTCCCGGCTCGAGCAGGCCGTCCACGTAGGTCGAACGTCGCGCGTCGAACCACGACTTGCGGTTGTTCGCCGTGATCGACAGGTCCTTCAGGAGCTTCAATCCGTCCGGGGGAAGCCGTCGAAGCCCATCGGAGGAACCTCCTCACATCTCCCGGCGGCCCTCGAGGGCCTGACCGAGCGTCACCTCGTCGGCGTACTCCAGGTCGCCGCCGACGGGTAGGCCGCTCGCCAGCCGCGTGACGGTGACCCCGAGCGGCTTGACGAGGCCAGCGACGTACATCGCCGTCGCGTTCCCCTCGAGGTTCGGGTTCGTCGCCAGGATGACCTCGCGGACGCCGTCGCGCGCGACCCGGTCCAGCAGCTCCTGCACGCGCAGGTCGTCCGGGCCGATCCCTTCCAGCGGGCTGATCGCGCCGCCGAGGATATGGTAACGCCCCCTTACTATCCCGGCCTTCTCGATGGCCGCCTGGTCCTTCGGCTCTTCGACCACGCAGATCACGGTGGGGTCGCGCGACGGGTCGCGGCATACGCGGCAGAGCTCGCCCTCGGCGACGCCGAAGCACTCCCGGCAGAAGCGGACCCGCTCCTTCGCGTGGATCAACGCCTCGGCCAGGCGCTTCGCCTCGTCGGGCGGGGCCTTCACGATGTAGAACGCGAGCCGCTGCGCGGACTTCGGCCCGATGCCGGGGAGTCGCGCCAGCTCATCGATCAGCTCCTGGATCGGGCCTTCGAACACGGCCTCAGGCGTCCTTGGCGCCGTCGTCCGGCACGTCGGGTTCGATCTCCGCGCCGAACTCGACCTTGAAGCGCTCGATCAGGTCCGCCGGGTCGGGAGGTGGGCTCGCTTCGGCCTCGGCTTCGGCCTCCACGACGTCGCGCGGCACGTCGTCGGAGGTCACGCCGCGCTCGGCGCACACGATCCGCGGCGAGATGCCGAACACCGCCACCATCGCCTCCTTCAGGTCGGCCTCTTTCGACGTGACCTTCTCGACCGCGAACTTCCGCCCGGGCGGGAACGCGAGCTCCAGCGTCGTCCCGTCGTACGCCGCGGCGGTCGCCGACTCGAGGTTCGCCTGGAGGATCATCTGCCGCTTCTCCCGCAGGTGTGTGAGCAGCTGCGGCCACGACCGCCGGATCGCCGCCACGTCCAACGCCCCCGCCGAAGGAGCATGCGCCCCCGCCAACACCGGTTCCGGAACGACCTCTTCGGCCTCGCTGTCGGGCACGACCACGACCGCCTCCGGCTCAGCTCCGGCCTCTGCTCCTGGATCGCCACCGGACGCGTCCTCGGTCGCCGGTGGCGCGTCGGTCCCGATCGGGACCGTTCCGGAAGGCGCGGCGGCGTGATGGGTGGCGGCGGTGGCGGAGCCGGGGGAGGGTGGGGCATGGCCGGCTCCGGCGCCGCCGCCACCCTGCGGGGCGGTCGCATCGGGCACGCTCCCGACCCCCGAAGACCCGACGACCCCAGCGAGCCGCTCCAGCCGTTCGATCCGAGAAGCCATCCCAGCAGGGTTCGGATCGGCCTCGGGCAACGCGGAACGGACGAGCGCGAGCTCGAGCGTCAACCGCGGCGACGTCGTCCACCGCATGTCCGTCGACGCGGCCACCAGCAGCGCCAGGATCCGCGACAGCTCGGCCGTCGAGAACTTCGCCGCCTGGCTCGCCAGCCGCGCGTGCTGCTCGGGCGAGGCGTCCAGCACGTCCTGGTTCTCCGGCGCGGAGTGCACGAGCAGCAGGTCGCGGAAGTGGTTCAGCACCTGCCCGGTGAAGTGCCGCAGGTCATGGCCCTCTTGGACCAGGCGTTCGACGCCGTCGAAGACGCCCTTGGCATCCCCGACCGCGATCGCGTCGGCCAGCTCGAACGGGAGGTCGACCTCGGAGTCGCCGATCAGCATCGCCACGGTCGAGGAGTCGATCGTGCCACCGCCCAGGACCGCGCACTGATCCAGCAGCGATTCGGCGTCCCGTGCGGAGCCCTCCGCCTGGCGTGCGAGCGCCTCCGCGGCCTCGCGCGTGAGCGCGAACCCCTCCTTCTCGGCGATCCGAAGCAGCAACTCGGCGAGCGGTTCGGTCCCGATCCTTCGGAAGTCGAACCGCTGGCAGCGCCCGACGATCGTGGGCGGCATCTTGTGCGGCTCGGTCGTCGCCAGGACGAACCGCACGTTCGGCGGCGGTTCCTCGAACAGCTTCAGCAGCGCGTCGAACGCCTCCCGCGACAACCGCTGCGCCTCGTCGAGGATGTAGACCTTCTCGCGGCCCATCGCCGGGGCAGTGGGGGCACGTTCGCGCAGCTCACGGGCGTCGTCGACGCCGCCGTGCGACGCGGCGTCGATCTCGCTCACGTCCAGGTGGATACCGTCGCGGATCGCCGTGCACTGCTCGCAGACGCCGCACGGCTCGGCCGTAGGGCCCTGCTCGCAATTCACCATCTTCGCCAGGATCCGCGCGGTCGAGGTCTTCCCGGTCCCCCGCGGGCCGCAGAACAGGTAGGCGTGCGCGAGCCGGGGCGGGTCCTCGCGCATCGCGCCCATCAGCGCGCGGATGACGTGCTCCTGCCCGATGACCTCGTCCGGGCCCTGCGGTCGGTACTTGCGGTACAGCGACTGGTAGGTCGCGTCCCTCGGTTCGTCTGCCACGGATGCCTTCCCGGCGCGGCGTATCGGAAGTCGGCGCTGCCGGGTGCAGCCTATCGCGGGCGCGTGACAGCGACGAAAGCAGACGTCGCAGGCCGTCGAGCACGTATACCGATGCGAGGATGACGTCTCGGCTCTGGGCCGTCGAAGGGTGAGCGATGCGACAGCGATCACGCGCGTCGGTTCGCACGCGGTTCGTCACCGTCGTCGCGATGACACTCGTGGGTGCGGTGGCCTGCACCGGCGGGAAGCCCGGCGCACCGACTTCGGCGCCGACCGCCACGCCACATCGCGGCGGGTCCGTGGTCCTCGGCGCCGAAGGCTGGCCGAAGTGTCTGAACCCGATCACCGACTGCGCCGACGACGTGTGGTACCGGTACACGGTCGGTTCGCTGATCCTGCCGCGGCTCGTGCCGTACTCGAACGACATGACGCCCGAGCCGAGCGCGCTGATCACCGAGGTCCCGAGCCTCGAGAACGGTGGATTGACGCAGCATCCGTTCGCGGTCACCTACCACCTGGCACCGGCGGCGGTCTGGTCCGACGGCACGCCGATCACCTGTGACGACGTCGACTTCACGTGGAAGGCGATCAACCACTCGACGGTCGAACCGCTGCCATATGACTGGACGGCCAGTGGGGTCGCGGGGATCAGCCGGATCGAGTGCCCGGACCCGCGCACGGTGACGCTGGACTTCAACAAGGTCTACACGGACTGGCCAGAGCTGTTCGGCGGAACGTCCGGGTTCATCCTGGAGCAGGCCGCGTTCCGGAACGTCCCGGGGTTCCCGGACAGGCCGGATCTCAAGGACGAGATGAAGCAGTCGATCCCCTTCTCGGGAGGTCCGTGGACCCTCGACTCGTGGTCACGCGACCGGGAGGTCCTGGTGCCGAACCCGAAGTACTGGGGCACGCGGTCCCACCTGTCCAAAGTGACGATCCTGCCGCAGATGGACCCCGACGTCGGAGCCGCGTCGATACAAGACGGTGACGTCGACGCGATCTTCCCCAGCGCGTCGACCGTCCCGCTCGCGCATCGGTTCGGCGCCGAACCCGACATCGCGACCGCCGGCGGGAGCGGACAGGTCGTCGATGCCCTCTGGTTCCAGCTGGATCGCCCACCGTTGAACGACCCGCGCGTGCGCCAAGCGCTCGCGCACGCGATGGCAGGCGACGCCGTCGTCGAGGGCGTGACGCGGCCGCACGACCCGAACGCCGAGGTCAACGACTGCGGACCGTGGATCCCGGGGCCAGGGACCGTGGTGCCCGGCGACCGGGCCGTTCGCCCGGTACGCCTATGACCCGGCTCTCCTGCAATCAGATCCCGACGCGAGCGAACGGCTACGGCGGCATGAACTGGACCCACCTGTGTGATCACCGCTTCGACCCCTCGATGCTGAAGAGCGACCGGCAGCTGAGTCTCGATGCACGCGCCGCGACGATCCAGCGGATCGGGCAGCTCCTTGCTGAAGACCTGCCGATGCTGCCGCTCGATGTCCTGCCGAACGTCGCCGCGTGGCGAACGGACCGGATCGCCGGCGTCGACCCAAAGGCGGTCTCCTCGCCCTACGGGTTCTTCTTCGGCGTGACGTCCTGGTACGCCGTGTAGACGAGACGTGTTCAGCCCGCGGCGCGGGCGGTTCGCGCCTGGGCCTTCATCCCGACCTCGCGGGCGAGGACCTCGCTCGCCCACTGCGACATCGAGACGCCCTGACGCGCGGCTTCCTCGGCGATCATCCGATGGAGCTGCTTCGAGGTCCGCACGAACACCTTCCCCGAGTAGTCGTCGATCGGCCGAGGAGCCGGGATCGGATCGCCGTGCTCGAGGGCGACGGTCAGCCAGCCGGCCATCGCATCCTGGATCATCTCCGCCGTCTCTGGGAGCGTGTCGCCCTCGGTCATGCACCCGTCCAGCTCTTGGACCCTGGCGAAGTACCCGCCGTCCTCATACGGCTGGAACTCGATCGTCCATGGCTTGGTCATCAGGGCGAGGACCTCGGGCGCCCATTCAGACTCATCGAAGATCATCGGGCTCGCCTCCATCCTGCGCTTGTCCAGTGATCGCCCGGATCGCCTGTCGAACGTAGACGGCCTTGATGTGCGGACGCCGGTACGGGATCGAAACCTTCCTCCCGTCGGCGTGCCGATAGTGCATGTGCGAGCCGACATGTCGGGCGAGTTCGAACCCGAAGGATCGAAGGACTGCGTCGAGTCGCTCCGGTCGAACGGACTTCGGGTTCCTGATCAGCTCCTCGAGGAGCTTCGATCTCCGGTCTGGCACGCCTCACCCCTGCACGATAGCGCATGCGCTAGCACGCGCGTTCGAGGGGTAGGTCGAACAGGAAGGGTACCGGCTGGTTACGACACCCGGTAGCGGGTCAAGCTGAGGGCTCCAGGACGCCTTCGAGGAAGCGTCGTTCGGCGTCCTCGCGCTCCTGCCACGGCACCTCGATCACGGCTTCCAGGTAGCCCCGGACCATGTAGTGATCGAAGCTCCCGACGGGCACCCAGGCGAGTTGCGCCAGGTGCCGGAACGCCTCCTCGCGGATCGCGCTCGGCATCCGGCAGCCGCGGATCCGCCAGCGGTACTCGGCGATCAGCTCGCCCTTCTCGGACCTGATGGCCTGCGGTGCTCGTCGGGCCATGGCTCCTCCTTCGTACTGGTCGAAGGGACCGCGGACGGGCGGTGCGCTCCTTCATACCCACGTACCCCACCAGCCATACATGGGGTTCCGATGGGTGTCTCATGTGACTCGATGGAGAGGTCCCAGGTTCCCGCGCCCACCGTTACCTCGCGACGAGGTGTTCGATGCTCTGCGGATAGCGTTCGACGAACCCCTCGAGCGTCAGGGGCGGATGGCCCGCGAGTCGTCGGACCGTGTCGCTCACCACGTCCATCTCGCCGTTCGCGACCGCCGCGTAGGACGTGATCCAGCCTTCGACCGCCCAGTCCGGCGCGCCGTAGTGCGCTCGCGAGGCGTGCGCTTCCTCGAGGGTCTCGTCGACGTACCCGATCGGCCTGCCGGCGATCCGAGTCAGGCGTTCCGCGATCTCGGCCATCGTGAACCGTCCCTCGCCGGTCATGTCGTAGGTCGAACCATCGTGGCCGTCGTGGACATCGGCGCCGTCGCCCGTGAGCACCGCCGCGGCCACGTCCGCTATGTCGTCGCGAGCCACCGGCGCGAGCCGCCCATCGCCCGCCGGGCCGCGGATCACCCCGTCCTCACCAGGGAGGTACGGCATGTAGTCGAGGTACAGGCTCGAACGAAGGAACGTGAAGCGCCGGCCCGCGCTGCGGATGCGCTGCTCAGTGGCCCAGTGATCGTGGGCGAACGTGAACGTCGCGTCGGCGGCCGCACCTACGATCGAGAGGTAGACGATCCGTTCGATGCCGGCGGCAACGGCCGCGTCGACCGCGCTCAGGTGCTCGGCGACGCGGTCCTCAGCCTCGCGCGCGGAGACCAGGAAGAGGTTCGGGACGCCCTCGAGCGCGCGCCGCATCCCTTCGGCGTCCGCGTAGGAGGCGGCGACGGCGACCTCGGCGTTCGGCAGGTCCGGTGCCTGAGCGGCGTCGCGGACGACCAGGCGCAGCGGCGTGCCGACGTCGACGAGGCGGCGGGCCACCCGGCCCCCGATCCCACCCGTCGCCCCCGTGATGGCGATCGTCGTTTCGGACACGTCCCGTTGCAACCCGCGCCCAGGTGGTCCGCTTCCCGCTGAAGCGAACGCGGTCAGCCCGACGTCAACGGTGGGAGCGCGTCGCCGGGACCAAGGATCGAGAGCACGTGGAACACGCGACCGTTCGCGTACTCTCCACCACATACCTGACCTCAGCATCGATCAGGCGACCACGCTCCTCGAAGTGGATGTGATCGTGCCCTGACCCGAGAGCGCCGAAGGGGTCGCTCAGTCGGTCCGTCACGAAGCGAGCGAACTCGCCAGGGAACAGGTCGGAGGGATGGACGCTCAACCATCGGTCGACCCAACCGTCAGGATCGTTGATCCCGAACGGCTCCACCGCGCTCACCAGCCATCTTCTCCAGCTGCTCGAACGTGATGACGTTCGCGAACGGCATCGTGCCGTCCTCGATCTGGCGAACCCTGAGCACGATATGCGCTTCGAGCGCAGCGTCTTCCACCCGATCGAGGTCAGCGAAGCATGATGGCGGTGCCTCCCACCGACCTCTCCCTGCATCGTCCACGCCAACCTCCCTCCCGCGGATGTCCGGTCGAACGGTACAGGCCGCCACCGACGAGGCGGGCGAGCTTCGTCGGGTTCTGTCGGTTCGTTCTCTCGACGGCGATGCCGAACGGAGCGCCAGGACGCGCTCGATCCCGTGGCGAGCGCCAGCCGGGCACGCCGCGGCAGCGCCGACGGACGCCAGGGAAAAGGAAATGGTGACCGTGCATCCCACCGTTGACGAACGGACGACTCGGTCGCTACCCGGGCCGGAGGCTCCGGCCAGGCGACCCCACGGCACCCGCCAGACGCTCCTTACGGCTGCTGCCTTCCGGCTCTGACCGGGTTCGAAGCTTGGCGTCGCGTGGGACCCGACCTTCAACGTCCCGTACCCGGGGCGCCCCGGACCATCCGGGCCGCGGGTGGGCATTCGGTCCTGCTAGAGCGGATTGCAGGTACAGGGCACCGCTAGCTCCCCACCTAGCACGGTCACCGCGGTGGAGTATACGGACGGGCCTTGGGCCGGACCGCCGAGGTCAGGACCGCAGGTAGGTGAGCACCGCCAGCACGCGACGGTGGTCGTCCGGCGCGGGCGGCAGATCCAGCTTCGTGAAGATGCTGCTCACGTGCGACTCGACGGTCTTCGGACTGAGGAACAGCCGCGCGCAGATCGCCTGGTTCGAACGGCCCTCGGCCATCAGCGCCAGGACCTCGCGCTCCCGTTCGGTGAGCCGCTCCAGCGGGTCCGACTCCCGGCGCCGCCCGAGCAGGCGCGACACGATCTCCGGGTCGATCGCGGAGCCGCCCGCGGCCACCCGCTGCACCGCGTCGACGAACCCGTCGATGTCGGACACGCGGTCCTTGAGCAGGTACCCGACGCCGCCACCGTCCGCGAGGAGCTCAACGGCGTGATGGGTCTCGACGTGATGCGACAGGACCAGCACGCCGACGCCGGGGGATCCGGTCCTGATCCGAAGCGCAGCAACGAGGCCCTCGTTCGTGTTCGTCGGTGGCATGCGGATGTCGACGATCGCGATATCCGGGGGATCGGCCCGAACCCTGGACAGCAGGGCGTCGCCGTCGCCGACCTGCACCACGTCCATGCCCCGGTCGACCAGGAGCCGCGCGACCCCCTCGCGGAACAGGACCGAGTCGTCGGCCAGGATCACGCGCACGGGATCTCCATCTCCACGCGGGTTCCGCCGCCGGCGGGGCTCTCGATCCGGAGCCGGCCGTCGAGCGCGGCGACCCGGTCGATCAGCCCACGCAGGCCCGATCCGCGTGCCGGGTCGGCGCCGCCGATCCCGTCGTCATCGACCTCCAACCGGAGGTGCCCGTCCGTCTGTGAGACCTCGACGTGCGCGCGCGAGGCGCTCGCGTACTTCGCGACGTTCGTCAGGGCCTCCGACGCGACGAAGTACGCCGTGGCCTCCGCGGCCGCGGGCAACCGCCCGATCGAGCCTGCATCCACCATCGTCGGGACGAGGGAGCGTTCGGCGAGCGCCTCGAGGGCGGCGACGAGCCCATCCTCGGTCAGGATCGCCGGGTGGATCCCGCGAGCCAGGTCGCGGAGCTCGGCGAGGGTGCGGTTCAGCTCCTCGCGCGCATCGTCGAGGCCCGTCGCCAGGGCCGGGGTCTCGTCCGGGCCCAGGTTCGAACGGGCGACCTGCATCGCGAGCGCCAGCCCCACCAGGCGTTGCTGGGCGCCGTCGTGGATGTCGCGCTCGAGTCGGCGGCGCTCCTCGTCCTGGGCGGCGACGATCCGCCCCCGAGAGGCCTTCAGGTCCTCGATCAGCCGGACGTTGCGCAGCACGAGGCCGGCCTGCGCGGCGAGGTCGGCGAGCAGCTTGTCCTCGGCCGGGGTCAGCGGGTCGCCCGGGGCCTTGCGCACGACGAGGGCGCCGAGCGTCTCGCCGCGATGACGCACCGGGACCGAGCGGGTGGCGCCGGGGACCTCCGGTAGCCCATCGGGACCGACGGGCAGCTCCGCCGGAGGCGCGTCGCCGTTCGCCGGTGGGTGCACGGCCGCCCGGTGCAGCTCGGGGCCCACCTCGACCCACACCTCGGCCGACGCCGCACCGGTCCCACGGGCCAGGATCTCGGTCATCCGGGGAAGGAGATCATCGCCAGCGTAGCTCTGCGCCATGTTCGACGCGAAGCTCGACAGCACCTCGTAGGGGGTGGCCCGTTCGCCGTAGACGAGGCGGTTCGCGAAGCGCTGGACGCGTTCGCGGACCGGTTGGAACAGGACACGCGACCACCGCGGTCGCCAGGATCGACAGGCCGAGGTTCGGCTCCCCCCTGGTGCCGATCGCCGACGCCCATGCCCACCACGATCGCGACGTAGACGGCGGTGATGAACGCCGCCAGCGCGCCGAAGACCACGGTCTTGTTGATCACGACGTCGATGTCGTACAGGCGGTACTTGAAGATCGCGATGGCGGAGGCCGCCGGGATCCCGGACGAAGGCCACGCCCAGCAGCACCGCACCGACCAGGCTGTTGGCCGCAACCGCGTTCCCCGAAGAGGACGAGCCCGAACGGAAGATGAGGACCGACGCCGCGTAGACGAACCACCGCATCTGCTGGCGGTGCTCGCCGCGCGCGCGCCGCAGGCGCACGACAGGGCGACGATGGATGCAGGAAGATCGCCGGCAGATCCGAACAGGAGCACGAGCGAACCGCCCGAGCACGCTCGCCCTGCGGGAAGACCGAAGGGGTTCGTGATCGTCGAGGCCGTCGATCGGGCGTGCGACATGTTCGGCCGAACCGCCAAGCGGCCAGGACCGGAAGCCGCGGCGACCCACCCACGGCCCGCCATCGGGGCGACAGGGCTCGGCCGTTCGGGAAGAGCAGGAACAGGAGCACGAGCAGGAGTTCCGCCACGAAGAACACGGAGTGGGACGTGATCGCCGCGAAGGCGCCGGCCGGGAGGGAGCCCGGGCGCGTCGTCAGCGCGTACGTGGCGTATCCGGACGCCAGATGCTGGAGCGCCCACTCCACCGCGACGCCCCCGAGCACCCATCCGACCGCGTTCCGGGGCTCGCGTGCGATGATCATCGCGCCGAAGATGGCCACGCCAGGAACGTCGAACCGGCGAGCACCTCCCCGGGGAAGCCGAAGGTGTCCTGGGGGCGTATGCGGGTGACGAACACGAGCGCGAGCCCGATGCCTTCCACGATCACGTAGAGGACGGCGAGCGCGACGGCGAGCCTCCGAGCGATCCGTGCGCTCATACCGACGGCTCCAACTCCATCGCCCGCGCCGGGATCCGGCCTTCCACCCACGTACCCACGCCCGGCGTCGGAGCGGACCACGAGCGTGCCGCCGAGCGCCTCGATCCGGTCGGTCATGTTCTGGAGGCCCGATCCGCGGCGCGTGGCTCGCGAGGTCGAACCCCCGACCGTCGTCCTCCACCTCGAAGGTGAACCGCCCGTCGGCCTCCATCAGGCGGACGAGGACGCCGGTCGCGCCCGCGTGCTTCGCGACGTTCTGCAAGGGCCTCCAGGACGCAGAAGTACGTTGCCGCCTCCATCTCCTGCGGATAGCGGCCCAGCCCGTTCGCGTGGACCTGGACGGGCAGGGGCGCCCTGCCGGACTGCGACCGCAGGGCGGCCACCAGGCCCTGATCGGCGAGCACGGACGGGTAGATCCCGCGCGCGAGGTCGCGGAGCTCGCCGAGCGCCTCCTGCGCGTCGGCCTGCAGCGTCGCGATCGCGTCGCGGTCACGGTCGGCGGTCGCCAAGCCGTTCGAGCAGCCCGAACCGCACCGCCAGCCCGACCAGCCGTTGCTGTGCGCCGTCGTGGATGTTGCGCTCCAGCCGGCGCCGCTCCTCGTCCTGCGCGGCCACGATCCGCTGTCGGGAGGCCTTCAGCTCCTCGATCAGCCCGACGTTGCGCAGCACGAGCCCGGCCTGGGCGCCCAGGTCGGCGAGCAGCTTGTCCTCCTCGGGCGTGAGCGGATCGCCCTGGGCCTTCGTCAGCGCGAGCGCGCCGAGGAGCTCGCCGTGGTGACGCACCGGGACCGAACGGGTGGCGCCCGGGACCTCGGGGGTCCCGTCGCTCGGGAGCGCTACGTCGGGCACGCGCGGCGCCTCGGCGGGCGTCACAGCCGCGCGGTGCAGCACGGGCCCGATCCTCAGCCAGACCTCCGCCCGGGAGGCTCCGGTTCCCTCCGCGAGGATGTGGGTCATCCGTGGCAGCAGGTCGTCGGCGGCGTAGGTCTGCGCCATGTTCGACGCGAAGCTCGACAGGACCTCGTAGGGGGTGGCGCGTTCGCCGTAGACCAGACGGTTCGCGAAGCGCTGGACGCGTTCGCGGACCGGCTGGAACGCCACGGCGACGACGGCGGTGGCCACGATCGACAGGCCCAGGTTCGGTTCGCCCCTGGTGCCGATCGCGGCACCGATCCCGACGACGATCGCGACGTAGACCGCGGTGATGAACGCCGCGAAGTACGCCGAAGACCACCGTCTTGTTGATCACGACGTCGATGTCGTAGAGGCGGTACTTGAAGATCGCGATCGCGGAGGCGACGGTGATCGAAGCCCAGCCGAGGAGGATGACGGAAACCGCGACCTGGTCATTGTCACCACCGAAGAACAGGAGCGCGAAGCCCACCGCGAGGATCGTCCCCGCGTACAGGAACCACTTGATCTGTTCGCGCTCCTCCCGCCCGGCGCGCCGGCGCCGGGAGAACAACGAGACGGCGGCGGCCACCATCGAGGCGAACTCGATCAGGAGTCCGACGAGGACGGGGACGAACTACACGAGATCGTGGTCGGACATGAGGCCCAAGGGGTTCTCGGTCGCCGGGAACCCCGGGAGCGGGCCGGCGAGCATGAGGTTGAATGCGGCCACGACGACGTACCCGCCGATCGCGAGCGGAGCCACGAGCCGCCAGCGCGACGACGGCAGGTGCCCCGTCGGGAACAGCAGCAGGATCAGGGTGAAGATCACCGCGGCGGGGAAGATTTCCTCGCGACGATCGCGGCCGCGACCCCCCCGGGCAGGCCCCCGGGCGCCGCGTCCAGCGCTGCCAGCGCGTACGCGTAGGCGAACTCCCCGAAGAGGTAGAGCACCGTCGAGCAGAACAGCCATCCGATCGGGTTCTCAGGCCTGCGCGAGACGATCAGCGCGCCCATCACGATCGAGGTCAACCCCACCAGGCGCGAGAGGATCGCCAGGACCGTCCCGACCTCGGTGCTCCCCGACCGCGTGCGGGAGGCCAGATATCGCCACCTCCGCGACCACGATCGCGATGCCCAGGGCCACGATCGACCAGGCGATCGGCTTCGCCGACCGCGCCACAGCGCCTCGCATGGCCGCGACCACGGTCACATCCCCAGGGCCGCTCGTAGGGTCGGCCCGGAGAGTTCGGCCTTCGGGATGAACGGCGCCGCGGCGCGCGCGATCCGGCCGCCGTAGTCCGAGGCGTCCCGGCTGGAGATCAGCACCACGCGCGCGCCGTTGTTTCGCGCGCCGAGGCGGGCCGCCACCTCGAAGCCGTCGATGTCGGGGAGCCGGACATCCAGCAACACGACGTCGGGGTGGAGTCGATCGCTCGCCTCGATCGCCGACTCGCCGTCAGCCACCTCCCCGATCACGTCGAAGCCGGCGGCCTCCAGGACGACACGGGCCCGGGTTCTGAAGCCCTCGTGATCGTCGACGATCAGGACGGTTCGGTCCATGTGCGCCATCGTGCCACCGGACGCCCGCTGGGTCATCAGGGCTATCCCCCAGGTCGAGATGGGTGAGCGCCCCGCGCGCACGACCGGTGATGTCCCCGATGGCCCGGATGGACCCGGTTCGTACCGTCGGCCCCATGAGCGCATCGACGATCCATCAGGTCGCGGATCGAGACCCTCGGCGGCTTCGCGGTCCGGCGCGACGGCACGCTGGTCGACCAATCCGCATGGCAGAGCCGGAAGGCGAGGACGGCGCTGAAGATCCTCGTGGCGAAACGCGGCCAGCCGGTCACCAGGGACGCGCTGATGGAGGCCCTGTGGCCGGACGGAGTCGCCCGACGTGCTGTCGAACCGCCTCTCGGTCGCGCTGGCGGTGATCCGGTCGGTGTTCGACCCGGATCACCGGGTCTCGCCCGAACACTTCGTGCGGGCCGACGCGTCGGCGGTGGCGCTCCGCGTCGAGCACCTCTCGATCGACGTCGAGCGGTTCATGGCGTTCTCGGAGCTCGGGCTCCGGCTGTGGAGGGCGGGCGACGTCGACGAGGCCATCGAGCATCTGCTGCGCGGCCGAACGCCTGTACGCCGGTGACTTCCTGGGCGAGGACCTCTACGAGGACTGGTCGTTCTCGCTGCGCGAACGCGCACGGTCCCGCGCGATCGCGGTCACGCGCGCGCTGGCGACCTTCGATGCCGCGTCCGGTGACGTCGACGGCGCCGTCGATCGCTGGCTGCAGGTCCTGTCCCTGGACGCGTTCGACGAAGAGGCCCACCTGGGGATCGTTCGCCTGCTCGACCGCGTCGGGCGGCACGGCGAGGCGTGGCGCGCCTACGGGAACTACGTGGAGCGCATGGTCGAGCTGGACGTGGCACCGGCGGACTTCCCGGCCGGCCGCGACCGCATGGATGCAGGTCAGAGGGTCCCTTCATCCGGCCCGTACCGACGCGCCGACGATGCGCTGGTCGCGCTCCGGACCGCGTGACGAGACGGAAGGAGGTTCGGTCGATGATGCGCCAGAGGATCCCGTTGGCGGTGGTGGCTGCGGTAACCATCGCGTTCGCGTTCGTCGCCACGTTCGCGGGAACGGCCCGGGCGGCCACGCCCGCGACACCCCGGTACTACCTCTCGCTCGGCGATTCGCTCGCCGCGAGCTATCAGCCGAACGGCGACGAGCACGACGGGTACGCAGAGCAGCTCTTCGCCTACGCGAAGCAGCAGGAGCACTCGCTGAAGCTCCACAAGCTCGGGTGTGGCGGCGAGACGACCGCTTCGATGATGGACGGCAGCATGAGCTACTGCTCGTATCCGAAGGGGTCCCAGCTGGCGCAAGCCGTGGCCTTCCTGAGCGATCACCTCGGGCAGGTTGCGTTCGTCACGATCGACCTGGGGGCCAACGACGTCCTCGCCTGCGTGGACGGCGTGCGGCTCGACTTCGGTTGCATGTACGCGGTGCTGCCGGAGGTGGAGCAGAACCTGGCGACGATCCTGGACGCGCTTCATGCGGCCGGCGGCTCCACGCCGATCCTCGGGATGTCGTACTACAACCCGTTCCTCGGGCTCTGGCTCGACGGCAAGCACGGCCGCAAGGATGCGAGGCACGATGAAGCCGGCGTCGAGGTGATGAACGCCGCGCTCACCGACAGCTTCCAGGCCTCGGGCGTCCCCGTCGCCGACGTCGCGGGCGGGTTCGCGATCTCCGACTGGAGCAAGGGTGGGAAGGCTGCCGATCAGCGGATCCCGGTGAACGTCGCCAACGCCTGTGCGTGGACGTGGTTCTGCTCGGACGGGGACATCCACGCGAACACGGATGGGTACGGCGTGATCGCGGCGGCGTTCGAGCCGCTCCTGGGCCGCACGTCGCCGCAACGTGGGTCGGTCGTCATCGCCTTGGTCGGCGCCGGGCTGCGCGCGGTGACGAACGGACTCATCGTGTCGGCCAGCGCCGTCGCCGACGGAGCTATAAGCAGAAGTTGTGGATGGGGGATCTCGAAAAGAAGGCGGCGTACCCTTCACGCGTCCTGAACGCAGATCGCCGGGTGGAGCCGGCGAGAAGGAGTACGCCTGATGCTCACGATAGCGCATGAGCCCGCGGCAGGCGAGGCGGGCGGCCCGGAAGATCTGGCCATCGGCCTGGACGAGCTGTGCCGGCTGGCGGCCAGGCAGATGCTCGCCGTCGCCCTCGAGGCCGAACGACGCGCGTACCTGGACGCCCACGCCGAGGTCCTGGACGAAGCCGGCCGGCGCCTCGTGGTCGGCAACGGCTACGCTCGGCCCCGCACCGTGACGACCGGCGCCGGGACGATCGAGATCACCGCGCCGAGGGTGGAGGATCGCCGCGACGGCGAGCGGTTCACCTCCGCGATCCTGCCCCCGTACATGCGCCGCTCCCCGAAGGTCGCCGAGGTCCTTCCCATCCTGTACCTGCGGGGCCTGTCCACGGGGGACTTCGCCCCGGCCCTGGAGGCGTTCTTCGGCTCCGGGGCGAACCTGTCCGCCTCCACGATCTGCCGGCTCACCGAGTCCTGGCAGGCCGAGCACGAGCGGTGGTCCACCCGGAGCCTGAAGGCCGTGGACTACGTGTACTGGTGGGTCGACGGGATCCACTTCCGGATCCGCCTGGAGGAGGACCGGCTGTGCTGCCTGGTCATCGTCGGGGTCCGACCCGACGGGACCAAGGAGCTGGTGGCGATCGCAGACGGGTACCGGGAGTCCACCGAGTCCTGGGCAGAGCTGCTGCGCGACCTCAAGGGCCGAGGTCTGGCCGCGCCCGCCATCGCAGTCGGCGACGGGGCCCTGGGGTTCTGGGCGGCGCTGCGAGAGGTGTTCCCCACGGCCGCCGAGCAACGGTGCTGGGTGCACAAGACGGCGAACGTCATGGACGCCCTGCCCAAGCGCCTGCACGCCCAGGCCAAGGCCGCCCTGGTCGGGATCTACACCGCGAGGACCCGTGCGGATGCCCTCGACGCCGCTCGCGCCTTCGCAGAGGACTTCGCCTCCCATCCCAAGGCCACCAGGAAGATCGCCGAGGACCTCGACGCGCTGTTCGCCTTCTACGACTTCCCGGCCGAGCACTGGATCCATCTTCGGACCACGAACCCGATCGAGTCCACGTTCGCAACGGTCCGCCTGCGTCAGCGGGTGACCAAGGGCGCCGGCTCGAGGAGGGCCGGGCTCGCCATGGCGTTCAAGCTGATCCAGACCGCGCAGGACCGGTGGCGCCGCGTGAACGCGCCTCACCTGGTGGCGCTGGTGCGGGCCGGCGCCGTCTTCACCGACGGTCAACTACAGGAAAGGAGCGACGAGGCAACCACGGAGGGCGCCGCCGCGTGAGAACTCATCCACAACATTTGACAATTGCTCTCGCCGACGAACTCGAATGCGCCGGACCTCCAGCGCAAAGAGCGACGCGCCCAAGAGCGAACGACGTCGTACGCCGGTGGTTGCGAAGGTCTGCTCGTGTAATGGGCGGTGATGTTCCGGAAGCTCGATCTACTCGTTCATCTAGCCCGTCTAGCAGCCTCCGTTGCGTGGAGACCGGACGGAAAGCCGGGTCGACGACTTCCGACAGAAGGCACGCACGTCTGAGGCTCCGTCGCGAACCCCACAAACGCCAATCCGCTCCGTTACCACGGTGGTCCCGTGGCAATCAGACATGGCTCCTGGCTTCCAATCCCTAGATCTCTCCGCTCAGTGCCTCGTCATCCATGGCTTCGGGCCTGACGTCTACGCCATACGCGTCGGGATGGCTGCGCACGGCAAGGTAATCGGGCATCGAGATATCGTTGCTCGCATCTACGCGCCATACGTTGGTCGCGACCAGCGAGAGCCATTGTTGTCGCAGGTCGATGTCTCCAGGCGTCCAATCAGGCAAGGCAATTAGATCCCTAGTAAGCACAATAGACGACGCAGAATAGCCCTTTGGGCCAATCTTCACATCCCAGGCGCCATTCTGGATCGTCTCATTCAGCTCACTCTTTAGCAGAGTCAGATTTCCCCATCGACTAACAAGGTCAGCGTACGCGACGACATCTGACTCTCGCTCCTTCCAGTACGGAGTCGCCGTGACCGGCATGATGTGCTCGACATGAACCTCCGCCCGAGGCCTTATCTCCTTCTCCGATGACGGCGCCAACGCGTTCTCGATCTTGCGGAGCATGTAGCTCGCCACATCCGTGCGACCGAGGTGCATTGAACGGAAGCCCAGACGAAATGCGCTGTCCGATGGGACTCGAGCTCTGATCAACTCCATGGCCTCCATGACCTGCGAGCCTTCGCTCCTTTGGAGGGTCTCGGCCACCTCCTGATAGAGAGTTTCTAGCTCCTGAGCATTGGCGCCAACTACCGTCCACCGGAAAGAGAGTACCTCAGTCAATCTCGCAAACTCGATGAACTGGTCGTCATCAAGCCATCGTCGCGCCGGCAGCAACGCCACACGATGAGTATCGACGTGGGTCTGTTGGAGATTGAGCAGGACCTCTAACGCACTGTCATCGGAGGGAGGCTCGAGAAGTTGAGCATACACCCGGCCCATCGTTAGGAGCTCGTCGAGTAGTCTCTCGGGTCCGGCATGGGCGACGTCGCTCTTGAAGAACGGAAAGATATCCTTCTTCTGAACTCGCTTGTGTGTCATCAGAAGGAAATAACGTAGGAACCCAGTGATGTCACCGCCTCCGAGCACCTCAACCAACTTGTCCCAATCATCGGACGCCTTTGAAAGGATGGCAACGTCGCTGCGCGTCTTGGTTGCGAGACGGGATAGGAGGTGGCTCTTCAGAAGGTCGGCCGCCGACAGCTCAAGTCCTCGATCGTTGAGCGTTTCAAAGAGAAGGAAGGCGTCCTCCAAGTCTGTTACCTCAATGACCACAAGTTCGACGTGCTTGACGAGGCGCTCCTCCAAGCTCGCAAGAGCCTTCGCCGGTTCGGCGTCGAGCCCGATGTTGTCTTCAAGGCTCTTCCGAAGGCGCTGGTAGCCACTCAGCATGCGTCGATTCGCGGCTTTCTCGGTCGCGTCCAGCGAGTCGTAGTCCTTGCGTTTGGTAAGAACCTTGCGGCCGGGCTCCCCCGGCTTCAGTAGGATGAAGTCTCGGAGAACGCGCCAGTTCTGGTCGCCGGATCGGAACTTGAATTCCTCATCGCCCTGCCTGTATGGGCCTCCCCAGATCAGGTAGTGAGGCCCATCGCCGGCGGCGGCGTCGCCGAACTCGTAGTACTTGTCGCGGATGAGGGCGAGCAACATCTGCAGCGTGGGTGACGTCCTAACCTTCCTGTAAACGCGAAGCGGCCTGAGCGACCATACGGCGACCGCGATGTCGACCGGAAGGAGGCTCAGGCCATGCGAAGGTTACCGCCGAGCGCGCTGGTGCGCGAGGAGATCGACCGGCTGTTGAGCGGGGGCGTCGAGCGTGGGGGCAACATCGTCTCCGAGCTCGCCTCGCTCGGGCTGCGCTACCTGGCGCAGCAAGGGCTCGAGCAGGAGCAGCATGACCACCTGGGACGCGGCCGCTACGAGCGCCGGGCCGGCGGTGAGGAGCCCGGATGGCGCAACGGCTACGAGGACGCCCGCATCCGCACCGCCGAGGGCGCCGTCGCGGTGCGCGTACCCCAGGTGCGTGACGGCGCCGAGCCGTACCGCTCCAAGCTGATGGAGTTCCTCTCGGGCAACTCCGAAGCCCTGGAGACCCTCGTCACGGAGATGTACGCGCGGGGGCTGTCCACCCGCGACGTCGAGGACTGCTTCCGGGACCCTGACGGCGAGCTGCTGATCTCACGCACGGCCGTCAGCGAGATCACCGACCAGCTCTGGGAGGACTACCAGGCCTTCTGCACGCGCGACCTGTCGGGCATCGACGTCGAGTACCTGTTCTTGGATGCGGTCTACGAGTCGCTCAGGAGGCGCGGTGCCAAGGACGGGGTGCTCTGCGCGTGGTGCATCACGACCTCGGGCACGAAGGTGCTGCTCGGGCTCACCGTCGGGGCCAAGGAGTCCGAGGCCTGCTGGACGACGTTCCTGCGGGACATGGTCTCCCGCGGCCTGCGGGCCCCGACCTCGGTCACCTCCGACGGGGCGCCGGGGCTGATCAACGCGATCGCCCAGGTCTTCGGGCAGAGCCTCCGGATCCGGTGCTGGTTCCACCGCATGGCCAACATCCGGGCGAAGCTCCCACCGGAGGCCGTGGATGAGTTCCTGGCCCACGCCCGAGCCGTCAGGGATGCTCCGACCCTCGATGCCGGCGAGGCCATGGCCGCCTCGCTGATCGGGCGCTTCGGCGCCGCCCACCCGTCGGCCGTCGCGTGCTTCGCCGACGACCTCGAGGCGTCCCTCGCCCATCTCCGCCTGCCGGCCCGGCACCGGATCAACGCGCGCACGACGAACCTGATCGAGCGCAGCTTCGTCGAGGAGCGCCGCCGGACCAAGGTGATCCCCCGCTTCACCGACGAGCGCTCTGCCATGAAGCTCGTCTTCGCCGTGCTGATCCGCGCGGCGGATCGGTGGTGCCGGGTGTCGGTCTCCGAGCTCGAGCGCCAGCAGCTCAGGCTGCTCCGGCGAGAGCTCGGCCTAGATCCACCGCCGGCCGACGAGGGAAAGGAGGTGACCCGCAAGAGGAGGACCGCAGCGTGATCAGGCCGCGAGCATTTACAGGAGATTCAGGACTTGACCCGCAGCGTGACAAGCCGTTGCTGCCCATCGACGACCTCGCGAGGTGAGTCGTCTCGGTGCTTGTCCACCTTGTACAGCACGATCGGCCCGAGGAAGTGGCCACCAGAGGTCGACTCGGTCACATCCGTCCACAACTGGTCGATCTCGCGACCAGTCCATGCGTAGGGGCGTTGGTAGAGCGGTACCCGGTACTGGAAGGGCACAGT
The DNA here is from genome assembly GCA_963781595.1 of uncultured Actinomycetota bacterium. Taxonomy (GTDB): domain Bacteria; phylum Actinomycetota; class UBA4738; order UBA4738; family UBA4738; genus JBEDUK01. The sequence continues at coordinate 696,034 of CAWAGG010000001.1, forward strand.
GAACAACCCCTGAACCGAGCGCTGATATGCATCTACCTGCATCGAGTCTCCCTTCACGGCAACGCCTCGGATGCCGTCTAGCCATCGCAACCTCGGGCATGATCGGGGACGGCTGCGTCAAGATCAAGCTGCGATCTGACGATCCGCGGTCGAGATCGCTACTCTTGCCGTTACCTTCCCTGTGGCGACCTCCCCCGAAGGAGGCTCCCATGAGCGAGTCGCAAGAGACCGTAGGTGCCTGCATGTGGGGGTTCATCGAAAGCCGCGGCCTCACTCCGGCGATAGCGGAGGCACATGCGGACTTGCGGGAAGCCGTCGCGAGGTCTGACCGCGTTGCTCGGGCCCTCGACCTAGGGTTCCCTTTGTCCCGAGTGGAGGACCTCTCCTTCGCTCACGTCAAGTCTGATCCAGGTGGCACCTTTGAGGTTCGCTCCTTTCTGATGAGTGACGTGCAGGTGACGGGGGCGCGCGATCTGTTCATGGAAGCGAACGCGCTTGTCCGCGAGGCGAAACACATGCTCCCCATCTGGGATCACCTCAGGGCCACACGATGGGCCAACGACACGCCGTCGATCCAAGCGTTGCGTGCCGCCATCGAGGCATACGAGGTTCGCTGGGGACTCAACGACAGCTCATCCTGACATGGATGCAATGGAGTTCGACCTGCGCAAGGCGCTGACGAACTACCGAGTCGCAATTGCGATGCGCGTCGAGGGCCAACCCAAGTGCCCGAAGTGTGCGCAGCCCTGGCCGTTCATCGACCGGGGATGCGAGTGGTGTGGACTCCCCGAGCGGCCCGACGACCCCATCGCCGCCGCGGAGTTCGCCCCTGATCTGACCGACGAGTGGGAGACGTTCCTCGTGCACAGAAGCTGCGGAGAGGAGATGCGGTGGGACCACGAGAAGAAGGGCGAGTACCCAATGCCCGACTTCACGGACTCAATGGTCTCCAACGCATACCTCTCCCACGTGTTCGGCAATGGTCATCACGGCTGGCCCGACGAATCATGCCCGCTCTGCTGGAACCTGGCGCACCGACTTCCTGAGCGATGGGAGCCCGGGCAGCCCGCACCATGACCATCCGGTCCGTCGACGACGCATACCGTTTGACGTGACGCCGAACGCCTCCGGCCCTCCGCCTGATACCCTCGAAGTCCACAGTTCGGGCGTGAGCCCGCGGTTCGCGTGAGCGACCGGCCGGTGGCGCTGTCAGCCGCCCGCCCCTGCTCCACGAATCGAGCGAGGCACGAAGGGGGCGGCATGGTACGCGCGACACGCCAGGAGCACGCGGACTCGATCTCTTCCACGGGCGATCGCCTCACCAAGCTGATGAAAGAGCGTGGTGTCTCCGCCTCTACCCTGGCCGCGACGGTCCGGATCCAGGAGAGCACCCTGGAGAACTTCCGCCAGGGCCACCGCAACCTCCCGAGCGACGTCCTCGACGCGATGGCGCTCGAGCTCGGCACCAGCCCCGACTACCTCATGGATCGCTCCGACGATCCTCGTCCGGTCGCGGTGATCCGCGAAGAGGCCCGCCTCCGCCACGAGGCTCGGCTGAACGGGTCCTGACCCGTCCGGGTACCTCTGCACGGGCTCCGCCCACGGCATCCTCTCGCGGCCGGCTGACGCGAAACCCGACATAGGGGTTTACATCCGGCGCCCCTCGATGCAAGGCTGTGCGTCCGTTCGACGCTGCATCTGCAAGGGGGGCACGACCGTTCCGGGTCAACGGATACATGCGAAGCTCGCGCCGTGGTTCGCAACGCTGGTCGCGTTCGTCCTGGCGGGCACGACCGCGGGTCTTCCTGCGAACGCTGACGCGAACGCGAACACAGGCGCCACGACCACGGTCCCGGGTGCCGTAGCGCCCGCCGGCCTCTCGCCCGACCAGCGGGTCGGCGGACTCTGGTACACGAACCCGGACTCCCTCACGACCATCCGCGACGCCTCGCCGACGCTCGGAGACGCGTTGCTGAACCGTCGCGACTCCTTCGAGTGGCTCGGCTCGGTGCCCGACGGCTGGTCGACGACCCCGTACGTGAACTACGGCTCGTACGCGCGCTTCGCCGCGGACATCGAGGCGGGGACGCCGCCGGACGTCCCCGTCCTGATGTACGACCCCGAGAAGTGGGACCGGAACCTGGCGGACTCCGACCTGCGGGCCGGGGCGGCGTCCGATGACCTGGACCGGATCCTCACGCCGGACGACGAACAGCGCCACCCGGCGAAGTACATGAAGCTGTTCGGCCAGGCCGCCCACGGACTGGGCTACCGGGTCATCACCGCGCCCGGCGTGAACCTCGTCGATGTCCAGGGCGCCGACTGCGTCCGCCAAAGCGGAGAGGGTGCGATCCACGCGTACCTGCGATGCCGCCTCGCCGCGAACGCGGCCGTCGAGTCCGACGAGATCGACGTCCAGTTCCAGTCCGAGGAATGCAACGAATGGACCTACTCCAGGGACGTCACCCTCGCGCAGCGGCAGGCGCGTCAGGCGAACCCGGACGTCCACGTGCTCTCGGGTTTGTCGACCGGATGGTGCAGCCCCACGGGCGAGGACCTCTTGGCCGCGCACCGAGCCGTCCAGAACGTCACCGTCGGGCACTTCTTCGCGATCTTCCCGAAAGGGATCCGCTCGGCGGTGGACTTCGTCGGCATGATGGCGCCCGTCAAGGTCGGTTCCACGGGCTACGCCCCGGCCGACGACGTGACCCTGCAGGGCACGGCGCCGATGTGGCGGATCAGCGGGGATTCGCAGGGGAAGCACTCGATCACGGATCGATCGGGGCTCCACCTGTTCGATTCGGGTCTGCGCCCACCCGGATCGACGTTCCGCCATCGGTTCGCGGGCTCCGGAACCTACCGGGCCACCGACACCGCCACCGGCGACTCGGGGACGATCTCGATCCCCGTGATCGCGACCCCACGGACGGGGAAGGTCGCGACCGTGTTCACGATCCGGACCTCGTCCGTGGCGGCTCCGGCAGGCTACTTCTACGCGACGCAGATCCAGCGACCCGGCTCGACGGAGTGGAAGGCGTGGAAGACGGGCGCGGTCAATCCGTTCGTCGCGGACGCCGGGCCCGGAACGTACTCGTTCCAGGCCCGGCTCCAGCGCAAGGAGAACGGCGCGACGTCGGAGTGGTCACCGCCGGCGTCGATCGTGGTCAGCTGAGCGCTCGGCTCAACCGGCCAGTCCCGCCCGCACCGGCCGCGCGGCGCGCCGCTCGCGGCGGGCCACCAGGAACAGCGCCGCCGCGCCGCCGACCATCGCCATCCAGAACGGCCAGCCGAGCGACACGGGGAGCGGGGCCCCGACGGGCTGCACCGGCGCCCCCACGGGCTGTCCGCCGTCGATCGACAGGTCGTAGGTGACGGTGCTCGCCGTCGTCCGGAGCTTCAGCGCGGTGAACCACATGCCAGAGGACGGCACCCACGACATACCCCGGTCGCCCGCAAGGTCCGACAGCAGCGCCGGCGAGGCCTCCTCGTTCGCCTTCACGGCCATCCCGTCCATCGAGCCGATCGTGGGGTAGAACGTCGGCCGGTGGTCGGTCAGCACGAACAGTTCGGCGTCCACGTACTCCACGCCGGCCTTGCCCAGCGCCAGGATCCGCAGCGGGATCCACGGAGCCTTCGTCGGGATCGTGAACTGGATGACCTGGCCCTGGCCCTGCACGAGCCCGCGGGACCGGGCATCGGCCCGGTCGAACCGGGCCAGCGCGAACACGGCCCTGCTCGAGGAGTACTGGCCCAGGACGGCGGGCGTGTCGCGCGTCAGGTCGAACCCGTTCTTCGCCGCCCACTTCGCGACGTCGACGCCGCCGCCGCGCACGATCGTGATGTCCAACGCGTCGATCTTGACCTGCTGGATGACCTCGACGCTCGGCGCCGCCCTGGCACCCGCGGCGAACAGCACCGCGCGCTCGGCGATCGGCCCCTCGCCGATCTCCGCCTGCAGGCGCTCGAGCGTCCAGTTCCCGCCCTTCGTGATCTTCGTCGGGATGCCCGGCAACGGGATGATGTAGCCGAACGAATCCGCCAGCCCGGCGAACTCGAACCCGGTCACGTAGTGCTCGAGGCCAGCGTGCCAGGCCGCGAGCGTCGTGGCGCTCTTCAAGGCCTCGGCGTGGCCCGGCGCGACGAGCCCGCCGCAGGCCAGCGCAGGTGCCGACGCGGCAAGCACGAACCCGGCGGCGATCAGCGGGACCGCGAACGCTCGGCGCAGCATGGTGACCTCCCTCCCGGTGGGCCGGGCTCGACGTGGCCCGGCCGGAACTTCGTTGGGGCCTACGACGCGGCGGTTCGCCGCCGGGTTCCCAGAACGTCGGTGGCGTGGTACATCCTTGGTGCCGATGCTCGGAGCCGTGTCGATCCACACGCTGGCCACCGCGATCCCGATCGGTCCCGGGGGCCGCACCTCGGCTGGGGCGCTCGCGTGCGCCGCGATCGTGCTCGGCGGGCTGGTCGGGTACACGTGGGTCGCCACACGGTTCGTCGGCACCCGGAAGGGGTCCGCGGCGGGTCCGGGCGCATCACGCGGCGTTGGTAGCGACCCACGACACCGGGCCGAACGCGACCGAGCGCCCGAGCCCGAACCCCTGATCGATCACCTCCTGCGCGACCTCGAGATGGCGCAGCGGGACAAGACGATGATCAAGGCGGCGCGCCGGCGCATCCGCGCGTCCCGGCGTTCGCCACCGCCATCGCCGTGAACCGACCGGAACCCGGCGCCGCCTCAGGCTCGCGATGACGGGGACGGACACGCCGATCCGGGCCGTCGTGATGGACTTCGACGGCGCGATCTGCCCGGCCGACGTGAGCGCCGAACTGCTCCGCCGGTTCGCCGACCCGTCGTGGTGGGACGTCGAACAGGGCCTGCGCGACAGGTCGATCGGCCTCCGCGAGACGCTCGTTCGGCAGGCCGCGCTGCTGGAGGGCTCGCCGGACGACTGGGTCGAGTTCGCGATCTCCTCGTTCGCGCTGGACCCGACGTTCGAGGCGTTCGTGCGCTGGGCGAGGTCGCGGGACATCGCGATGGCCGCGGCGAGCGACGGGTTCGGCTTCTACATCGGACCGATGCTCCGGGCGGCCGGCCTGGACGACGTTCGAGTGCACGCGAACCGGTTCGATCCGCGCACGGGGGAGCTGTCGTTCCCGAGCGCACATCCCGTGTGCGTCGGGTGTGGGACCTGCAAGATGAACGCCGTCCTCGGGTACCGGGCGAGCGCGGGCCCGACCGCGTTCGTCGGAGAGGGGTACAGCGACCGCTACGGCGCGCTGTACGCGGACCTGACGTTCGCGAAGCGCCACCTGGTGGACATCTGCCTCGAGGAGGGCGTGCCCTACCTGCCGTGGGGGGACTTCGACGACGTCCGTGACGGGCTGGCGGCCGTAGCCGCGGGCACCGGGCCACCGGGCGCGCCCGACCCGGCCCGGTGCCCGGGATGGACCGATCCGGGTGGCGGGGGATCTGGCGGAGGGACCGGGATTTGAACCCGGGAGACGGTTACCCGCCTACACGCTCTCCAGGCGTGCCCCTTCGGCCGCTCGGGCATCCCTCCGGGACCTATCCTACGGGCCGGGCGGAACGCACCCGGCGGGAGACCTAGATCGCGGTATCAAGTTCGGGTCGGCCGCCTGACGACGTTCAGACCAACGCCAGGAGCGTGGGCGTGCGCGTGCGCGTGCGCGCGGCCACCGACGCCGAGGAGGTCCGAAAGCGTGTCCCACGTCAAGAGCCCCGACACCCCGACCGCCACCCCGGTCCGGCGGTGCCTGCGAGCGATGCTCGCGGTCACGTCGATCGCCGCGGTGATCGTCTCCGGCCTGGGAACCGCCACGACGGCCGCGATGGCCGCGCCGAGCCGCGGCGACGTCACGGTTCGGCTGAACGGCCGAACGATCCTCGTGCACCCGCACGGGCGGTTCGGCCTCTACCCGACGAAGTCGCAGGCGCACCCGTACAGCATCCAGGCGACGCCTCTGCGCTACGGCGGCGGGATCGACGGGATCGGGGTCACGACGGGAGCCCCGAAGGTCTACATCATCTACTGGGGCACGCAGTGGGGCACCGCCTCGCTGGACGGCAACGGCTACACGAAGTTCACCAATGACACGGCCGGCCTGGCGCCGGATCAGCAGGCCTTCTTCGCCGGGCTGGGCAACGCCGGCGAGCAGTGGGACGGGGTCACGACCCAGTACTGCGAAGGCGTGGCGCTCCACGCTACGACCTGCCCGACGAACGTCCCACACGTCGGGTACCCGGTCGGCGGAGCGCTCGCCGGGATCTGGTACGACAACGCCGCCGCCGCCCCCGCGGCCGCGTCTGCGGCGCAGCTCGCGGCCGAGGCCGTCGCCGGGGCCGCCCACTTCGGCAACACGAACGCGGCCTCGAACCGGAACGCGCAGTACGTCGTGACCTCCGCCAAGGGAACGAACCCCGACCACTACAAGACGGGGGGGTTCTGCGCGTGGCACGACTACACGACGTCGGCCTACGGCGACATCGCCTACACGAACATGCCGTACCTGCTGGACGTCGGTGCCTCGTGCGGACAGAACTTCGTCAACAGCGGTTCGGCGGGCACCCTCGACGGCGTCACGATCGTGAACGGCCACGAGTACCAGGAGACGATCACCGACCAGAACCCGGCCGGCGGCTGGACCGACTCGACGGGCTACGAGAACGCCGACAAGTGCGCCTGGATCTCGTCGGGCCAGGGCGCCGCGCAGAACATCGCGCTGACCACGGGCTCGTTCCCGGTTCAGTCGAGCTGGGCGAACGACTTCAACGGCGGCGCCGGCGGGTGCCTCATCTACCACGCGATCTTCGGCGCCGACTACACGATCGGGGCGTCGCCGCCGTCCGTGTCGATCGCGCGCGGCTCGACCGGCACGACCACGATCAACACGTCCGTCTCGGGAGGCTTCTACAACGCGCTCACGCTGTCCGCGAGCGGCCTTCCGTCGGGGACGACGGCCGGCTTCTCGCCGAACCCGATCCCCGTGCCGGGTGGCGGCTCCTCCACCCTGACGTTCACCGTGGGCAGCGGCACCACGCCGGGCACCTACACGGTCACCGTCGGCGGCGCCGGCGGCGGCGTGAACCACTCCACGTCGGTCTCCCTCACGGTCACAGGCAAGCAGGACCAGACGATCACGTTCGGCGCGCTCGCCGATCGCACGTACGGCGACGCCGACTTCGGCGTCAGCGCGACGGCATCCTCGGGCCTGCCGGTGACGTTCACCGCGTCGGGTCAGTGCACGGTGAGCGGTTCGACCGTCCACATCACGGGCGCCGGATCCTGCACGGTCACGGCGCATCAGTCGGGCGACTCGAACTGGAACCCCGCGCCGGACGTCGCCCAGAGCTTCACCATCGCGAAGGCGAACCAGACGATCTCGTTCTTCGTCGCGGACCACAGCTACGGGGACCCGGACTTCACGATCAGCGCCTCAGCCTCATCAGGTCTGGCGGTGTCGTTCTCGCTCGTGTCGGGGAACTGCACGCTGAACGGCGCCACGGTGCACATCACCGGCGCGGGGAGCTGTTCGATCGAGGCCACGCAGGGCGGCGACGGGAACTACAACCCGGCGCCGGACGTGACCGACACGTTCGACATATTCAAGGCGGACCAGACGATCTCGTTCGGCTCGCTCTCGGACCGCACGTACGGAGACGCGGACTTCGACGTGAGCGCCTCGGCGTCATCCGGGCTGACGGTGTCGTTCAGCGCTGCCGGGCCGTGCACGGTCAGCGGCGCCACGGTGCACCTGACGGGCGCCGGCTCGTGCACGATCACGGCGCACCAGGGGGGCGACTCGAACTACAACCCGGCCTCCGACGTGCCGCAGAGCTTTACGGTCGGGAAGGCGTCTCAGACGATCACGTTCGACCCGCTGGCGGACCACGTCTACGGGGACGCGGACTTCGGCGTGAGCGCCACCTCGTCGTCCGGGCTGGCGGTGTCATTCGTCGCGTCGGGCTCCTGCACCGTGGCCGGCTCGACGGTCCATCTGACCGGGGCGGGCTCGTGCGCGATCACGGCGCAGCAGGCCGGCGACTCGAACTACGACGCGGCCCCCGACGTGCCGCGGTCGTTCACGGTCGCGCCGGCGCCGACGACTACCGCGCTGATGGTCAAGCCCCGGAAGACCCACAACGGCGCCACCGTCACGATGACCGCGACGGTCAGCGCACCGGGCAGCCTGGTCGCGACCGGCGTGGTGGACTTCTACACGCGGAACGTCCTGCTGGGCTCGGCGGCGGTCAACGGCAGCGGCGTCGCGGTCCTCTCGTACACGGTCTCGCTATCGCCGGGCAAGTACAAGGTCCGCGCGGTGTACGTGAACAGCGACGGCAACTTCACCGGGAGCACCAGCATGAAGAAGAAGCTGGTGGTGAAGTAGGGGGGGCCGACGGGAGCGCCCGGATCGTCCGGGGCCGCTCGTCTGGAACGCTGCTGGGGCACCCCGCGGCTCCGGCCGGTTTAGGATGCCGGCAGCGCCGATCGGCGCCGCCTCGGCTCGCGGGCGCGGCGCGCGGACCGGCGCGGGGGAGATCGCATGGCGGGGGTCCGGTTCGCGCTCTACAAGCTGCTGATGTACGTGGTCCAGCGGCAGGACTTCAAGCTCCAGGAGGTCCTGCCGCTGGAGCTGCCGGGCGAGGAGCGCATCGAGGTCGAACCGCTCGCGCCCGAGCTTGCGCGACTCTTCCGCGCGCGGAACTTCCCCGCGTCCGAGCACGCCACCGCGCGCCACAAGCGCATCCTGCGCTCGAAGCCACTGCTGGGCCTGATCTCGCGGATCGGGCCCACGCGCACGGCGCCGGTCCCCGGCGATCTGGCGGGGTTCGTGGCCGCCGTCTACCCGGAACGCTACCGGCGGCTCTGGCCGAACCCGCCGTCGTTCCCCGACGGCCTGGCGAGCGCCTCCGACCGCCTGGCGTTCCTGGCCGTGCGCGGTCCGTTCGCCGGGTACCTGCGGAGCGTCAGCGGGTCGGCCGAGGGCGACCCGACCGGCGGCCTCGCGCGGGACGGGGACTACGTGATCGACATGAGCATGTTCGAGGAGTACCCGGCGAAGCCCGGCCTGGCGCGCCCCGGCGGCATCGCGCTGTTCGGCGTCGACGGTGACCGTCTGTTCACGCGCGGGATCGTCCGAGACGGCGCGCTGCACGCGCCCGACGCGCCGGGGTTCCCCCGCCTCTCGCGCGCGTTCCTGTGCGCGCTCAACACGCACCTGACGACGCTGGCTCACAACTCGACGGTCCATCTCTCCTACGTGACCCCGATGGCCGTGGCCACGACGAACGAGCTCCCCGGCGCCCACCCGGTTCGGCGTCTCCTGCACTTCACGTTCCAGACGGTCCTGATCGGCAACTTCGAGGTGGCGGAGTTCCAGATCATCGGGCCGAAGGGGTTCGCCACGCAGCTGTTCAGCCACGACTACGAGACGTTGGTCCGGATCATCAACCGGCACGTCGAGCGGTTCCGCATCGCCGACCTGGACCCCGAGCGCGACGTCACGCGGCGGGGCATGGAGCGAACCCCGTTCGCGCAGCCACGCCGCGACAACCTGCTCGGCTTCTGGGCAGTGACCCTCGAGTTCGTCTGTTCGTACCTCGCGCTGTATTACCCCGACGACGAGGCAGTGGCGGCCGATCCTGCGCTGGGGCGCTGGCGCTCGGCGCTGGACGGCCTGCTCCCCGGCGGGCTCGCCGACGACACGGGGTACGTCGGCGATGGGCCGCTCGACCGGGAGACGCTCGCGCGCATCTGCGCGGGGTTCATCCACACCAGCACGGTCACGCACGATCAGCTGAACAACGTGGTGTGGAACTACTCGACGCTGAACTTCCTGATCCCGACGGTCGTGCCGGAGTCGGGCGAGCTGCAGGACCAGCGGCTGTCGTTCGACTTCATCAACACGCTGATCGGGACGTGGAAGCCGTTCAACATGCTCCTCGATGGGATCTCGGTCCTGGCGCTGGACGACCGCGCCCGCGAGTTGATGGACGGGTACGTCGATGCCCTGCGGAAGATCGATGTCGGGCTCGCTGAGGCCGGCCGCGATCGGGAGTCGGACTTCACCTACGCGCGGAACCTGAACTTCTCGGTGAGCAACTGAGCGGGTGCGAGACGCCCGGCCGACCGACGGGGCCGGCTGGTGCCGATGGACCGTCGGGGCTGATCGCACGCGGAGTGACCAAGGTCACTGACGCTCGTTCGCACCGGTGATACGGTCGATCGCATGGCGGTCACGTGGAGCGCCCTTGGGATCCTGACGGCGGCCCTGTTCGGGGTCCTGTTCTACCTGGGCTCCCGGATCGACGCACTGGCGGCGCGTATGGACGCGCGGTTCGACCGGATGGATGCGCGGTTCGATCGGGTGGATGCCCGTTTCGATCGGCAGGATGCCCGGTTCGATTCGCTGGAGGGTCGGATCGACGCGTTGGCCGACCGCCTCGATGCGCGGATCGACGGCCTGTCGTCCCGCGTGGACGCGCACCTCGAACGCCATCCGAACTGATCGGCGCCGGGCCCTCGGAGCGGTGGGGGTGGGATTTGAACCCACGAGGAGCTTGCACCCCTAGCGGTTTTCGAGACCGCCGCCCTCGGCCAGACTAGGCGACCCCACCGCGGCCAATCCTACCGAACGACCGAGTCGACGCCAGCAGGTGCCGTTTCGTGCCTTTCGTGCCGCCGGTCGGCGATTCCGCGATAACCGTGCCGGTTCGGAGCGGCATGCGACGGCGCGGAATGCATCCGCCCAGCGCAACGGCCATATCATCGCTCGGCATTCCGTGCCGATTCTCCGGCACGTCCTACCACGTTGGGGGCGCGAGCCCGGAATCGGGCTGACGGCCACATGGATCTGGTCACGGCCTTGACCAAAGGCGCACGCGCTAGCGGTCTTGATCCGAGGTTCGACAGACTGAGTCGGATGTCGAAGGAGAGTGCGAGTCCCGATCCGAGCCAGTCAATCGAGACGGCATCGATGCGATTGTCGAGTTCAGGCTGGTCCCCTGTTCGATGACGAGGGACGCGCGTCGCAGGCTGGACAGTGCGGCGCAGCAACGCGGCCACGGTGCGATGCTCCGACGAGGGGTAAGGGTATCCGACCGCCTCGATGGCGCAGACGAGCCGTTGGCGGACGATGCCCAGGTCGGCTCACCCTCGAGTACTCCTCCCCAAGACTGAAGGCCTCGGGGATCACTCTCCCCTTCTCGAACGAGGGATCCAGGAGCCTCGGCCGCTCGAACCATGCTGTCGACGCACTCCAGTCCTCGACGCGGAGCCTGGGGCGGCCGGTGCCGAGCGGCTCCTGCCGAGCAGATCGCCGCAACCACGCCGTCAGGAAGCACGCGGGTTCGTCGCTGAGCTCGGCAGCCCGCCGGCCGGCGGCGACGAACGAGGTCTCGAACTCCGCGCTCAGGGCGCGGACCAACTCCAGGCAGAGGATCTCGCCTCGGAGCGCCTCGCGGAAGCGAGCGGTCGGCATCGTGAGTTCGGCGGCGCCGACATCGCACGGAGACTCTTGCTCCGGAGACGAGGGAGCACGCGGGTCGACCTCTCGGAAGCAGGTGTGGACGATCTCGTGGGCGAAGGACCATCGTTGGCGCCCCTGGGCTCGCTCTCCTCGAGTACGACCTCGTAGCCGCCGTCCTTCGATGAGGAGACTCGAACAGCCCGCAGCTTCGACGATCCGCTGACCCTTGACCCCTCGGATCCCAGCACGGCCAACGGGGACGGCCCGGCCGCCGTCGGGTGCCGGTCGAGAAGCTCGCCACAGAGGCGCTGGATCAGCTTGTGTGGAATCGGTCTCATCGTCGACGAGGATGTTGACGCCCGATGCGTCATCGGAGACTCCGGGAAGGCGCCACCACCTTCGGAGCCGTATGCAATTCTCCGAGCGTTTCGATGGAAATGTGAAAGGCGACCCTTGCATCCGGCCATTCAGGGCCGGTGAGCACCGAGCTCACATGCTGGTGACAGTCAGGAGGCCGTCTCGTGCGTACCCTCGTCCACGCTCGCCGCCGCACGTTGACGGCGCTCCTGGGTACCGTATCGGTCCTCGCGCTCACGCTAGCCGTCATCAACCGACCGGACGTGCCCGCACGCGCCGACGAGGGCAAAAGCGTGTCGATCGCTGAGGCGGTAGCGCAGGCAGCCGAATCCGGTCAGCCCGTTCTCGCCACGGCGGAGACGACCGAGTCATCGAGTGTGGTGGCGAACCCGGACGGAACACTCACGGCGACGCTCGGCGCAGGACCCTTGCAGGAGCCCGACCCCGAGAGCGAGACCGGCTGGTCACCGATCGACCTCACGCTCGAACACACAGGCGGGACCTACGCTCCGGCGGTCTCGGCCGCGGACACCGCCTTCTCAGACGGCGGCTCCGGTGACCTCGCGACCCTGGACGATGGCGCGAGGACCTACACTGAGAGCTGGGACGGGTCACTCCCGACTCCGGCCGTATCCGGAGACACCGCCACATATGCGAACGTATTGCCGAACGTGGACCTGGTCCTCCACGCGCAAACCTCAGGGTTTGAACAGAGCTTCGTCCTCCAGACGGCGCCCACTCAACCGCTCGTGCTTGACGTACCGCTCTCCCTTGAAGGATTGAGTGCCGCCGTCGATGAGAACGGCGGCCTGATCGTGACCGACGTCCACGGCAAGGTTGTCGCCACCGCCGGGACAGCTGTGATGTTCGGGGCGGTCACCGACCCCTCAGGGGAGCCGTCCATCTCGGCGATGGTCGATACCGCAATCGTGAGTACACAGGACGGGCCGGTCTTCCGGATCACGCCCGACCCGGCCTTCTTTGCCAACCCAGGGCTCATCTACCCGGTCACGATCGACCCGTCGCCGAACCTCGACGTGACCACCGACACCTACGTCAAGGAGAGCACTTCCTCGACGTCATACCTGACCGACAACGTCCTGAAGGTTGGCTCGAACAACGGCACCGACAAAATGCGGGCCCTCCTTAAATTCCCAGCCGTGGGCACCACTTTGACGAGCGCCGGCGACGGAGTCACGGTTCAATCCGCCACCCTCAACCTCTACCAAATCGACGCGAACAGCTGCACCGCCACGGAGGTCGACGTCTACGATTCCACGTCGTCATGGAACCGTGGCTCGTCGGCTCGCGCTCCTCTGCGTCGATGAAGTCATCGAAGTCATCCGCGGGACGACCTTCGATCACGTCACGGAGGCGGTAGCACGTGAGCGACGGCATGGGGAGCCTCCATCGGGCGAGCGGCGCGTCGAAGCGTAGGCGGAAGACAGGCGATCTGCCAGCGACGCAGGGGGCTGATACGACGCCACCCGCCGACCATTCGACGAGGTTGCCCGGAGCAGGACCCCGGGTCCGTGGCGCCCGGCCCGAGGGGCGCCGCTGGGTGTCGGGCCGATCAGGCGGCCCGGACGCGATCCGGGTCCGCCGTCAGACCGCTCGGAGGATCGATGCGCACGACAGGGACGTTCACGTCCAACGCCAGACCCTCCGGGATGATCACGAAGGCGGCGTCCTCCAGGCCGAAGGCCAAACGCCGGCCGGTCACCCGAGCCTCCGACGCGCCATTCGCGCTCGTGGAGCCAGTCGGAGGGCGGATCGTCGTCGGTGCCACCCGACGAGTAGCGCGACGCCCTCGCGCGGAGCGGCCGCGGGAGCGTATCGACCATCGACCACTCGTCGCCGCGGACATAGAAGGCGGGACCACCACCCCGATCGACGACGAGGTCGCTCCGGAACGCGATCCCCTATGGCACGTACCGCCGGGTCCATCGACTCGTCGGGATCGCATATGAGACGAACCGGGCCGCCCGACTGCCAGGCCCGACGGGCACGGCTCGACTATAAGTGAAGGGTCCGCCTTCCTCCGTGGGAACCTCGACCAGCGCACGCCGTTGGGGGAGAGACGATCCCACCCACTTGGGCCGACGGAGCTCGGCGGAGATCCTGGCCGGGCCGAACCCGGGCTGGCCGAGCGCGAAGGCCACAACCCGCTGCTCGACGAGCGGAGAGGTTGCGTTGGCCATGCGGGGGAGCCGGCGTTCCCTGGGGCGCAGAATCTCCGGGCCGAAGCGCAGGAGCTGGCGGCGCCAGCGGTAGTAGGTGGAGGGATGGATCCCCATGATCCGGCAGGCCGCCCGGACGCTTCCCATCTCGTGGGCCACGGCGAACACTCGCAACCGGAACCGGTACAGGGCATCATCGACGGTCAAGGCGGCGTCTCCTTTCGGCTCGACTGGCAGGTCAAGCCGGAGGATGCGCCGCCTTCTACGTCAGGTGTGGGACCTCCCCAGGTGTCGCGACAACTCGGGGATAGAACACCCTAGTCAGATGAGCCCCGGGTCGCTGGCCCGTTGGGCAAGCACGAACCGACGGCCGGGTCGTCAGCACAACGGCGCCCTTCTCGGCGGGCGGACCGCGTTCGAAGGAACGGCGACCTACGGGACATGGAATGTCGCCCTGGGTCCTCAGGCCCGGAGGCTGAATCGCCCTCAGTGACAATCGTCCAATCGAACCGCGCTAACGTCGGCGACGTAGCCATTCGCGACGCGAAGATAGCACCTCATGTTGCGGCACAGTCCTGTCGGTTTTCGCGCTCAAACCGCTCGAAAGACACATGTCTCGAATTCCCATACCACGCTGGATCGACGAACAGATTGGCGGAGCGCAGGTCCGTCACGCGAAACACATTGCTGGCCTCAGGTTGGCCGAACCGGACGACGAAGTCCAGGTAACCGTTCGCGGGAATGGGGTCTGTGAGCGACGTCGTCTCCGTGAAACCCTCAGGGACCTCGCCCGCGGCCACGCTAGTCATTCTCCCAGCAGGCCCCTCACCTGCAATCCTCCACAGGAGCAGGGTGTCCTTGGCGCCATCATCAGTCATGCGCCAGAGGCTGACGCTTGTGAGCTTCTGCCCCAGGACATGCATATACGGTCACCTGCGGCATATCCCCGCTGTCTAGGGACACGCCTACTTGCTGCAGGCCCCAGGCGCGGTCACCCTGGCAGGCAGCGAGAAGGAACGCGGCCACGCACAGGGCGACGCACCGGAGCAGTGTTTCAGCAACTGCATGGCAAGGGACCCAAGTATCCACCGTCGCGCAAGCCAGCCCACTTCTCCAGGAACATGTTGCGGCCATTGAAACGCGCCTGAGCGAAGTCGTATTGAAGAAGGAGTGGGAATCCGATTGGTCCGAATATTGCCCACTGATCTGTGTGTTTGGTCTCGTGAGCAAGCAGTCGACCCGGACAAGACGCGTTACTGAATTGGCGTTGGTTGAGCCGCGTATTGATTGTCGAACCGAGCGTGAATGCGCTTGTCGTCGGAAGGCTGTATGAATTATAGCAGACGAATACCCACTCCTTACTGCTCCATTGGCAGTCCCCCTTGGATGCGGCGGCGACGCCCAGTCCCAGCGTCGTCCACGGTATTGTCAACGCAAACCATATCGAGTGCCATACGTCGTTGCCCAATCTCCGAAGCCAGGCCCAATCGAGTCCACTAGGGTCCCCATAGACGACCGGATCAGCCAAGCCGTAGACATAGCTTGCGATGAAGGGCTCGCTCCGAGTAGCCGGACGACGGTCAATCTGAAGGAATCTGCCGAGAGATTGATCATAGTTCCTTGCTCGGAGATCGTAGAGACTCGTGGCTGAGTCGAGCAACTGTCCATCGAAGCGCATCACGTTCGTCGGCGGGCTGCCTCCGGAGGAGGTCGCCGAGGTCGCGGCCCCGAACGCGTCATAGGCGTACGTCCACCGGGTCGCGCCACCTGAGGTCGTGATGTTCGCGACGTTATCGTACGCGTCGAGGTGGTCGTAGTACGTTGAGCCCGCACCGGTCGTCATCGAGTCGAGGCCCTGGCCGTACGCGTAGTCCCGGAGCGTCGATCCGGAGCCATCGGTCTCGGTGGCGAGGAGCGCGGCGGCTGGTTCGTGTCCCACGCGTAGTTCGTGGTCGATCCGCCGGTCGTGGCGGCCTGGAGGCGGTTGCCGTCGCCATCGTAGGCGTAGTTCGTCGTCGTGCCCGACACCGTAGCCGAGATCATCCGGTTCGCCAGGTCGTAGCCGTAGCTCGTCGATCCGGCGGCCGTCTCGTTGCCGTTGTCATCGAAGGAGTAGGTCGTCCGCCGGAGGGCGTCGAGGAGCACGTGTTCGATGAGGTCCCGAGGTAGGTCCAGCAGAGCTGGTCGTCGTCGTTGTACTTGTAGGTCGTCGTGGTGTTCGCCGCGCCGTGCGTCACCATCGACGTGCGGTTCCCGACGTGGTCGTGCGCGTAGGTCTTGCCCTGCCAGGTCCCGCTGCAGCCCGACGTGCTGCACGATCCCGTCAGCCGGTCGTAGGCGTCGTAGGTGTAATACGAGGTCGTCGTCGCGCCGCCGGAGAGCGCGGTCAGGCTCGCCGGGTTGCCGACCCCGTCGAGCGAGCCGAACGAGTAGCTCGACAGCGTCGTGCCGCCGCTCGCATTCGACACGCCCGTGAAGCGATCTGCGAGGTCGTAGGTGAGCGTCGCTACGTACCCGTTCGCGTTCGGCTCGGTCTTCGTGGTGAGGTCGTTCGCGGCGTCGTAGCCGTAGCGGGTGGTCGTGCCACCGTTGCACCCGGACGGGACGCGCCGAGCTTCAGTGAGCACAAGCGGTTGTCGTCGTCGTAGTAGTAGCCGTTGATCGCGCCGTCCGGGTAGGTGACCTTCTTGGCCTGGCTCCCCGCGTAGTACTGGTAGGCGAAGGTCTGTGTCGAACCCGAGTAGTGGCGGTCGGATTGGGTCAGGTTGTTCAGGTTGTCGTAGGTGTAGGTCAACCCGGCGCTCGTGCCAATGCCATCGGTCATCTTGGTCCGGTTGTCGTCCACGTCGTACTCGTAGGCGACGTCGGGCGTGGCGCTGCCGCTGTAGTCAATCGAGGTCAGCCGCTGGAGCGCATCGAAGCCGTAGGTCGCGGTGCCGGTGGTCGGAAGCGTCGTGACGTGCGCCAGCCCGTCGTCCCAGTAGGTGTTTGACCACACCTTTCCCTTCGGCGACGTCGTGCTCGTCAGGCGATTCGCGTCGTCGTAGGCGTAGTCCCACTCATGGCTCTCCGCGTCCGTGCGGCTCGTAGAGGTCCCCGTTCTCGTCGTAGACGTAGCTCGTGAGGCTCGTCGCCGCCGCGGCGCCGCACGTCGTGGCCGACGAGTCTGCCCCGATCACGCACGAGAGGTCGTTCGCCTCGTCGTAGCCGTAGTGGATGACGTGGCCGTTGTCGTCGGTGCGCGACCGTCGGTTGCCAACCGGGTCGTAGCCGTACTGGGTCTGGTCGCTGAGCGGATCCTCGACGCTCGTGTGCAAGTCGTCGCGTCGTTGTAGTCGTAGTCCCAAGTGTGCGTGCCCAGGTTCGAGCAGGTCTCGGTGCCAGGCGCTCTCGGGTCAATCAAATGGGTCATTCGCCCACCTGCGTCGTAGCAGTACCGCGTGACGTTGCCGAGGTCGGTGGTCACCGAAGCGATATCGCCCATCGCATCGTAGGTATAACTCGTCGTGCTCCCATTCTGATCGGTCATCGAGTTCAGCAGACCGGTGGTCCCGTCCGGGGAGTAGGTGATCTTGTAGGCCTGGGACGCCCCTGAGCAGGTCGTCCCGGAGGGGACGTTGGGCAGGAGAACGCAGGTAAGATTGCCGTCGGAGTCGTACTCGTAGCGCGTCGTGTGGCTCCGTCCGTCCGTGACGTTTTCGAGCGTGTTGTCGGCGTTGTAGTGCCAGGACTTGGCGCTGGCTCCCGAGTTGTCATCGTCCTCCTCGATCAGGTTGCCGTCCTCATCGTAGACGTATGTCGTCGTGTAGCAGTTGGCGTCGTCGGGACATTCCCCGACCTGGTGGCCCTCGCCAGCGCAGCGGTCGCGGCAGATGGTCGTCGTCGTCCAATTCACCTCAGAGTCGTAGCCATAGATTGTGAGGTCCCTGTACGAGTCCTCCACCTGGACGAGCATGCCGTTCGAGTAGGCGTAGGTCCAGTCGTGGCCGCGCACGTCGGTGAAGGTCGCCGTCTGGGCCTGCGGGTCCCATCCGAAGTCGCTGTCGTGACCCCTGGCGTCGGTCTGCTGGATGACCCGGCCTCCGGAGCCGTAGACGTTCTGCGTGATGTCGTTGCCCCTCTGGTCGGTCACCGTCTTTCAGGAGGTCCAGGATACCCCCTCCGTCGGAGGTGGTCGTGTACTCGAATTGGATCGTGTTCCCTCGGATGTCGGTGATCTCGTTGAGCCGTGGCGGGCTCGCCGTGTCATAGCCGTAATCCACCTCGCGGGAAAGTGGAAGGTCCACTCATCGAGGCGTCCGTTCGAATAGCCGAGCGTACGGACCAGGTGGAGTCGTTCCCGCTGATCGAGGTCATCCGTCCACTCGTGTAAGAGAACGTCAGGCCTTGGTTGTTGCGGTCCTTGATCGCGGTGACGTTCCCGTTCGAGTCCAACTGGTAGTTGACCTGGTCATGCCGCGTCACCGTGTACGACCCGTCGCCGTTGCGCGTGAGCGAGTCGCGTACGCCAGGCCCTCCCTCGAAGGAACCGTCGGCTTGCTTGGCGAACATGATCTGCTGGCCATCACCAGCACGCAGGATGAGATCGCCTCGCCAGTCTGCCTCGCGCAGGTACACATTGTAGGTCGAGGTCCAGCCGAGGCTCGTCGGGATCGGCGCAGACTCCATCGAGCCTGATGTTGGCGGCCACGACGCAGTTGGCGCTGGCAGCTGCGAAGGGGTCGCGTCCGCCGAATTGTACGAACGGGTGAAGGCGAAGCCACGCCGATGTTGGGGATCGTCGCATCCTGGAACGCTTCGTAGAAGCTGCCGTTGGCAAGATTGACCGGGTCGCCGACGAAGTTCGCTCCACACGTGCACCCCGACAGCGCTTCCAGGCCGCTGCCAGACCCTAGAAGCTGGCCCAGGGTGATCGGCGATAGGTTCCGTACGAACACGTCCTGGAAACCGTTCGTGTCATCCTCTACGAGGTCCGAGGCAGCTGATTGGAATACGACGCTCGTGGCTCCACGGGACATCGTGCAGCCGCCGCTCCAGCCGTCCCCTGTCGATCCTCCACCGAGAGCGGACGAGATCAAGGCAAAGCTGGAGCTGCCGATGGCGCCGACATACACGTCGCTCTCACCGTTCGTGTCCTCGACAGTCCAGGCTGGGTCGGTCGAGTTGAAGCAGGCAAACGACCCATCTCCGGGTGAGAACTCGCTATAGATCGCGGCGTAGTGGTCCTCTGCCTTGCCGGGCGTCGGGTTCAGGACTACTTCGTGCGATGTCGTGTCGTACAGGTATCCGCCGCCCAGCGCGTCGGGCACGATGTTCGTGGCATCTCCAGCTCGAGAAGGCGACGAACCTCCCGTCCGGCGAAACGGCGTCGATGGCGCTGTCGCCATTGGCGGGATCGCCGTCGTTGTTCCGAGACACGAGATCTGTCGAGCTTCCGTACCGCACGTAGACGTTGTCGTTGCCATCGGTCACGCCCAGGTTGGTGGCCGAGGTTGGAAGGTTACGTGCGTCCCGTCATCGGAGATCGGATTCGGGTTCAAGAGCCCGCCATTCTGGGGCGTTCCGCCCGACGAGACCGAGGCCATCGTGGTCGTACCCGCCGCGATGTTCCTGACGTAGACCTGAAAGTCCGACCCGTCTTCCGTGAACCCCGATCGGAACGCGACGAGGTTCCCATCCGCGGACACCGACTCGTTGGCCGCATCGTGGACGCCTTGTGCGCCGGTTGCGCTGAGGGATACTCGCTGCGTGACGCCGGTCGCCATGTTGCGTTCGAAGACGTCCCAGTGACCGTTCGTGTCGCCGGAGACGATGTTGGTCGCCGCCGAGGCGAACACGACGTACTGGCCGTCGGCGGAGATTCCCTGACTCTGACTGAGGGCGTCGGCATCACCGCCTGCGGAGCTCACTGACACGCGGACGGTCGTGCCGGACACCGTGTCGCGGCGGAAGATGTCCCAAGTACCATCGTTGTCACTGGCGACCAGATTGTCGGCGAGCGACGTGAGGCGACGTAGCGACCATCATCGGAGACCGAACCCCCGTAGCTATCGTCGTCGGCCTGGACCTCCGCCGAGGAGACTGACACCAGCGAGGTCGAGTCAGGGGTTGACGCGAGCGCGTGCGCGGTCGCGGCTATCCCGGTGGCCCGCAGTCGCTGATCGCTTTCCGGCGCCACCGCGGATGGAGGCGCGGACCGATTAGCCGTTGCCGCGCCACCCGGCGCGCCGAGCGTCGTGACCGAGACAAAGAGGACGGTGACCGAGATCCAGGCACGCAACTGACGACGAACGGACTTCCGCATGTTGACCCCCCCCAGGGACACTTCCTCCGTTCGCGGGCAGCGCAGCATGACACCGGCACGTGACGCGGCGCAAACGGGGGAGTTCTCGAGCGCGGGATTCACGCACGCGGATCCTCAAGCGCCCGGGCATGAACCGGCTCCCTGCCTCCCAGCGGTACCGGCGCCACGTCGACCGGTGGAAGCGCTACCAGAAGCCATTGCCCGGGCACCGCGTGCAGATCGACGTGTAAGTTCGGAGTCTCGGTACCCGTGTCCGGAATGGCTCCAGCACCTCTGCCACATCTCGAGCCTCCCGCCTGGGCCTGCCGCCCGGGTTGTTCAACGCCCGGAACTCCTTGAGCTTGTCATGCGCGGCGATCAGGAACCCGTCATAGGTGAGGTGCAGCAGACCGTCGACCGGACTCGACGCGCACGACCTGGCCGGGGAGGTGGCGACCGACGTGGTAGCGGTTCCAGCAGGATGCTGATGCGCCCGGCGCGGTCGGCCCGACGGCCCACGGTGCGGCCCGCTCGTTGGAGGAGCCTACTAATCGACGGCGTCAGGATCGCCGATCTTCTGCAGCGACCCGCTCGGAGGAGCTCGAAGCGCCGGATCGGGGCCACGTCGCCAATCGCCTGATGCTCCCGTCTCGTGGGTTGTAGTCGCACAACCCATCGGTCGAGCTCGGCTTGCGCCTCGGCGATCGAGGCTGAAGCGCCGGCCATCGAACAGTTCCCTGCGCATCGTCTTGTGCAGCCGCTCGATCTTGCCCGTGGTGGTCGGCGAGTACGGGGCGGTCAGGAGGTGGCGGATCCCGTTGCCCAGGCAGATCCGGTCGAAGGCCACGGTAGCGGGCCTGTGGCGCGAGCCTGCCCGTGAAGGCCTTGCCGTTGTCGGTCAGGATCTGCTCGGGGACGCCGTGGCGCTCCAGCGCCTCGACGAGTGCGTCGCACACGGGCCGAGCCGTCGCTCTCGCGACCAGCTTCGCGCTCACGCAGAAGCTCGAGTCATCGTCGATCCAGGTGATCGGCCTTGCACTCGGTGCCGTCCTCGAGCAGGACCCCACCCATCACGTCCATCTGCCAGAGCTCCATCGGCCGCGATCGCTCCCAGCGCTTGTAGTCGCTCGCGCGTCGCCGGCGTGGCTCTAGCATGGAGGGGAAGTAGACGCCCGGAGCGATCTTCGGCACGCGGAGCTCGACCGTGCCCACGCGAGTGTCCCAGGTCCTCGGACCGGTAGCCGTTTCGGTGGGCCGTGCGGTCCTCCGAGCGCTCGTGGGCCGGCACCGATCTTGGGCGAAGCGCTCCTGACGGCCTCGGGCACGCGGTCGCTCGGGCGCCCAGTCGGCCGGTCGACGAAATGGATCAGGTGCCGCGAGAGGTACGGGTGGCTTCCGCTCCTGAGCGGTCGGATGGACATCGACTCCCATCGGCGCCACAGTCTATGAAGACTGAGCCCTCACCTCTTCCGGTCGCGACCCGCTTGCGGTCCAGGGTGCTCCGTCCTGGTTCCATCCTCCAGGAGTGCCGAGGTCGTGAACACGGTTTCGAACCTCGACGCCGATTGTGCTCGCATCGCGCGACCCGGAAACCGCGTTCATCTGCAAGCACGCACTCGGATAAAGCCGCGGTCATGCCGCCGCACTGGCGCCGCTCCCGTCACATATGTCATGTTTACCGTGCCCGCCAGGCCGAAGGAGGCATCATGGCTGCGTTCAAGGTGATGACCTGGAACGTGGAGAACCTGTTCAGGCCGAAGGTGGGATCCGGGCCGACGGCGCAGGCGGCCTACGATGCGAAGCTCGCCGGGCTCGCCGCCACCATCTCCGCGCAGGCGCCGGACGCGCTCGCCCTGCAGGAGATCGGTCAGCCCGAGGCGCTCGAGGACCTCGTGAAGCTCGTGGGTCCCTGGAACACGGCGATCTCGGCCCACCCGGACGGCCGGGGGATCCGGGTCGCGTGGGCATCCGCGCATCTGCTCGGCGATCCGCAGAACGTCGCGGACTTCCCCGAGCACCTGCTGCCCGTCCAGACCGACGACGTGGGCAAGACCCAGGCCGAGATGGGCCGTGGCGCCGTCGCGGTCACGATCGAACCCGGAGCGGGTCCGCTGTAAACGCCGGTTGAAACCTGTAGCACTCGCGGCCTGAGAACGCCGGTCGAAACCTGTAGCACCCCGATGTCCCGAGTTCTGCTCGGCGCTGCACGCAAGCTCGCCCGTCAAGGGCGGCGGCGGACAGCGGAGCGGACGGGAGAAGGGTGCGCACCGACATGGAGGAGTGGACCGAGATCCGGCGCAAGGTGCTCGTCGAGGGCGCCTCGAAGCGGCCGATCCGCAGGGAGTACGGCGTCGGGGCGGGGACCCTCGAGAAGATCCTCAGCCACCCCGAGCCGCCTGGGTACCGCGCGGCTGCTCCGCGGCCGAAGCCGAAGCTCGGGCCCTACTTTGGCGTGATCGACGAGATCTTGGCCTCCGACCGGGACGCTCCGCCCAAGCAGCGGCACACGGCCAAGCGGATCTTCGAGCGGCTGCGCGACGAGCACGGCTACGCCGGCGGCATCACCCAGGTGAAGGGCCGTCGCTCTGCGCAAGCGTCACGGTAAGGAGGTGTTCGTCCCGCTGTCGCACCGTCCTGGCGAGGCCCAGTTCGACTTCGGCGAGGCGACCGTGGAGATCGCCGGTGTTCGCCTGAAGGCGGCGTTCGCGGTGATGAGCCTGCCGTACTCCGACGCGTTCTTCGTGTCGGCCTATCCGCGGGAGTGCACCGAGACGTTCCAGGCCGCGCACGTGGCCGCGTTCGAGTTCTTCGGCGGCGTGCCGACCAAGACCTCCTACGACAACACCACGATCGCGGTCAGCAGGATCATCGGTCGCGAACGCGCGCTCACCCGGGAGTTCCTGCGCCTGGAGAGCCACTTCCTGTTCGCCCACCGGTTCTGCCGGGTCGGCCGGGGCAACGAGAAGGGCCACGTCGAGAACCTCGTCGGCTACGGCCGGCGCAACTTCATGGTCCCCGTCCCGGTCTGCTCCTCCTTCGCCGAGCTGAACGACCGCCTGGAGGCCGCGTGCCGGGCCGATCTTGATCGCCGGGTGCGGGGCAAGCCGGGGACGAAGGCCGATCTGCTCGTGGTCGACCGCGCCGCGATGCTCCCGATCCCCGCCGCGGTGTTCGAGGCCCGCAGGGTCATCGCCGCCAGGGCGAACTCGCTGTCACTGGTGCGCTTCGATCGCAACGACTACTCGGTGCCGACGGCCTTCGCCCATCACGGGCTCACCGTGATCGGCGGGATCGAGCGGGTCCGCATCGTCGAGGGCGCCCGGCTGGTCGCGACCCATCCCCGGTGCTGGGGGTCCGAGCGGACCACCTTCGATCCGCGTCACTACCTGGCGTTGCTGGAGCGGAAGCCCGGGGCGCTCGACGTCGCCCGGCCGCTGGAGGACTGGGCACTGCCCGGATGCTTCGCCCTGTTCCGCCGGCGCCTGGAGGCAGGTCTCGGTCCGCCTGGGCACCAGGGAGTTCATCAAGGTGCTCCGTCTCATGGAGCGGGCAACGGTCGGCGAGCTCGCCGGCGCGGTCGAGACGGCCCTTCGGATCGGCGCCACGAGCTCCGACGCGGTCGCGCTGATCCTGCAGCACCGACAGGAGCGACCCGTCGGGCTGTTCACCTGGATGGCCATCCCCACCTCACGCCCTACCGGATCCCCCCGCCCGACCTACGTGCCTACGCCGGGCTGAACGGAGCCTCGGCATGAAGGCCATCGAGACGAAGTCGGTGGTGCTTTTGCACCATCACCTCAAGGCGCTCCGGCTGCCCACGATCGGGGCCGAGTGCGAGAAGGTGGCCCGCCGTGCCGCCTCGGACGGCTCCGACCACCTCACCTACCTGCTGCAGGTCGCCGAGCTCGAGCTGCTGGAGCGCGAGCGCAAGGCCGCGGAGCGCAGGCTCAAGGCCGCGCGCTTCCCGAGCCTGAAGTCCCTGGAGTCCTTCGACTTCACCGCCCGGCCCTCGGTGAACAAGGTCCTCGTCGCCGAGCTGGCGCGCTGCGAGTACATCGACCGCCGCGAGAACGTGCTCCTCGTCGGCAACCCCGGGACCGGCAAGTGCCATCTGGCGATCGGGCTCGCGGCGGCCGCGTGCGCGCGGGGCTACAGGGTTCGGTTCTTCCGGGTCACCGAGCTGGTCACCTCGCTCATCGAGGCGCGGGACGAACGGAGTCTGCTCGGACTCAGGGCACGACTGGCGAAGCTCGACCTTCTGGTGCTCGACGAGCTGGGCTACGTGCCGGCGTCGAAGGTTGGCGCGGAGCTGCTGTTCGACGTCATCTCCACCGCCTACGAGCGCACGAGCCTGATGGTCACCACGAACCTGCCGTTCGAGTCCTGGACCGAGGTCCTCGGCTCCGAGCGGCTCACCGGGGCGACCCTGGACCGCCTCACCCACCGCTGCCAGATCATCGAGACGAAGGGCGAGTCCTACCGGCTGAGGGACGCTAAGGCCCGGGTGCGCAAGCCGGGATCGTCAGGCGGAGCGGCTCCGGCGAAGAGCCCTGCGGCGGAGCATCCAAGAGCCATGGAAGGAGGCCCCCGAACCCGTTAGCATCCGACCCCGGGTGCTCCCGTTTTCGACCGGCCCCCGCTACAGGTTTCGACCGGCTTTTACACGAGCGCCGTCGGGCCGCGCGTATGCCACGCGATGCTGCACGCGAGTGCGTACCCGAGCAGCGGCGGGGCTCCTTCGTCGATCATCACCGTGACTCGCCCGAACGAGCCCGAAACGAACCGCTCCAGCATCGCCGCGAGCCGGTCGCTCTGGATCGCACCAAGGTCCTGGTAGATACGCGGGTACTCCGATGCGAGCCGGTGGAAATCGGCGATCGAGAGGACGGCCGCCTCGACGTCGCTGGTGGCATGGACGCTCGCGGCTCGCGGCCGTCCCGCGAGCATCGCCATCTCCCCGACCGGCGCGCCCGGCCCGATCACGTTGACGGCGTGCTCGGCCCCATCCTCGTTGCCCACGACCCGAGCGAAGCCGGACACGATGACGTACATCTCGTTCGCCTGATCACCCTCGCGGACGATCGGGCTGCCGGCGCCGAACCGGCGTCGCTCGAGGGAGGCGAGGAAGCGCTCGGCGGCTTCAGGCGCCATCCCGCCGAAGAGCGTCCTCCCATCCGATGACATCGGTACCCCCCCTCGGATCAGCAGCCGAGCCAGCGGCTCTTCCCCGTCGACGAGCGAACGGCGAACCTGGATCGACCATCGAACCAGCGACGAGGATCTGCGCGGCTCCAGGCCCGATGGTGCTGTTCAGGAAAGGTTCCGAAACCGCCGCCCGCGAACAGACTCGGCGACCCCACCGCCGACCATGCTACCCAACAGCGTGCCACCCGCAGACACTCGCGCGACCGGCGGATGCCATCTCGGTCAGCAAGCTGCTGTCTCGCCCACCCCGGATGCCGCCGCCAGGAGCCGCTCGGCTCCACGCTGCCACGTCCACTCCGATCGGGCGAACGCGCTCCCCGTCGATCTCAGGCGCGCGCGTTCCTGCTCCGGAAGGAACAGCAGGCGCTCGATCGCGTCCGCGACCCGACGGGCTGCGTTCGGACCCGGCTCGAACGAGAAGATGCCCGGCCGACCGACCGCGCTCTCCAACGCTCCCGCCACCTCCGCCAGGCCCGAGTGGCGGGAGACCAGCGGGAGCGCACCGGAGGCCGCTCCCTCGACCGCCACCATCCCGAACGCCTCATCCAGGATCGAGGGCACGACCAGGACGTCCATGGCCGCGAGGGCGAACGGCGCGTACCGGTGATCGAGCCGTCCGGTGAACGTGACTCGGCTCCGGAGCCCGTGCGCGGCTCGGATCTCCTCGGCCGTCAGATCGACCCGGATCTGGGCTCGCTCCGCGAGCCACATCACGCGGTCGGGGTCGCCGGCATCCAACGCCGCAACGAGGCCCTCCAGCCACTCACGGAACGTCCCGAAGCCCACGATCAGGCCGGTGAGGTCCGGGGCGAGGCACAGTGCCTGGAGAAGGACGTCGACGCCCTTCTGCGGGATGAGCTTGCCGAGGTATCCGACGATCGGACCGGGATGCTCGGTGAGGCTCCGCAGCCGACGGGCGGCGTCCTGGTCCGGTGCGGTCTGATCGTACGCGGCGGCGAGCCGATCGAGGCCGGACCCGTCTCGCTGAGCGAGGCGATCCTCGACCGTTCGGCTCGAGGCTTCGGGACGCCCGCGCTCGGTGCTTGGATCCGCGTCGAGCATCGTCGCCGCGTCCAGCAACGCCTCGCGGCGGCTCCGCGGACGGAAGCCCACGACGTCCACCCCCGGCGGGATGACCAGCGTGCTGGCGGGGAGTTCTGGGATCAGCGCCGCCGCGCGGGCAAGGACGTCGCTCGACCCTCCGGTCACGGCGCGCGCCCCCGAGAGGCCTTCGGCCGCCAGGTCCCGATACCGACGCTGCACCCGGACGGCGTACTCGAGGTCGCTCCCGTGCAGCTTGGCGACGTAGCAACCGGCGCCGAGGGCCCGCCTGGCGATCGCCGGTCCCGCCACGGCATGGCCGACGATCACGGCGTCAGGACGCAGCCACTCCGCGGCGGCGCTGAGCGCCGCGACGTTCGCCGACAGGTACTCCGCGAGCTCATCGTCCGTCAGGTCGATGAACCGCTTGACCACGGATCCCTCGTACTCGTCATAGACGAACACCGGCAGCAGCGGCCCGATGTCCGGACGCAGCAGGACGACCCGCCCGCCGGTCGCGCTCGGTGATGGTTCGCCGTCGAGCGCCGAGACGCCCGTACGCGCGACCGTGCCCGACGCGTCGATGAACGAGAAGCGCTCGGGGTGGCGCTCCTGGCAGAGCAGGACGACGTCATGTCCCACCCGCCGCCACTCTTGCGCGAGACGCGCCGCGGCCACGTTCGAACCCGAGCCCTCGAGCAGCCAGCCGTGCCAGATGAGGATCCGCATCGCCCCGAAGCCTCGGCGGCTACCCTACCGGCGGGCCAACCGTTCGGCCCCATCGATGTCCGGCCGGAGACGGATGTCGAAGGTGGCGGTCGCGAAGGGTCGTGACATCCCCCGTGCTTCCCACTCAGCAGGATCCTCGTGCCGCGAGGGCTCGATGATCAGCGACTCCTTCACGGCGTCGATCGTGTCGTCGTCGAGCCATCGGTCGCCGGCCACGAACACCATCGTCGTGAGGCCTTCGTAGCCGTCGGCGTTCGCTTTGACGTGGAGGTGCGCCGGCCGGAAATGGTGGCGTCCGAGCGACGTCAGGAGCGTGCCGACCGGGCCGTCCTTCGGGACCTCGTACGGCGGAGGGGTGATCGTGCGGAGCGCGTACCGGCCGTCCCCGGCGACGCGGATCCGGCCTCGCAGATGGTACGGGTCCTTCCGGTCGTCCTGGTTCGAGTAGAGCCGCTCGTCGTCGCACTGCCACAGGTCGAGCACGGCGCCGGGGATCGGTTCGCCGGTCGCGCTCGACGTCACGGCACCCGACAGGAACAGGAACTCGCCGGGTTCGTCGTCGCCGGCGAGCTCGTACGGGGGCTCCAGGAACGGCGCACCTGGGATGTAGAACGGTCCGAGGACGTTGCTGGCCGTCGCGCCGTCCTCCCTGTCGTGCGTGAGCGCATCCACCAACACGGAGATCCGCATCGTGTCCGAGAGCAGCATGAACTCGTCGGCGTTCCCTACCTTCGTGAGGAACCCGAGGACCTCCATCCACTCGTCGTTCGAGATGGCCAGATCGGTGACGGCGTCCCGGATCGCCGCGGAGAGGCCGTCGACGACCTTCCGTTCCCGCTCCGGCTCCATCCGGGTTCCTTCCGACCCTCACGAGGTCTCGGGCTCCGCGTACGGATCACGGCACCCGATCCGGCTCGAGCTAATGGTAGCTCGCGCGCACCATTCCATGCCAGTCGTCGCGGGCAACGCCCCGGGCGACGCTGCAGCAGGGTTGGGGCCTAGCGCGGAGGCGATGGCGTCCGTCGAGCGATCCCCGCGAGCGCGTCGAAGACGGCCTTGCGACGCCACCGAAGTGCCGGCGTTGGCGCCGGCCCCTCCGTGACCTCGACGACGCCGAACGACGCCATGTCGAGGTCCTCTCGGGGATCCGCCCGATGCGGGCGATCCCAGCCGGCGAACGTGAACCAGAACGCCGACGCGATGCCGTGACGCTCGTAGAGATCCAACAGCTCGCGCAGGTACCGCGCCTGTTCGTCTTCGTCCCGAACGTACGGGCCGTCGAGCCGGCGGTGACCGTCGCGGTCCTCGATGATCGACCAGCCGCTCGCACCACGCGCCGCGGCGCCGCGATAGGCGCAGCAACCGAACTCGGTCACGGCGACGGGCTTGCCGAGCGAGGATCGGAGCTCGAGCTGCTCTCCCAGTGTCGCTGCGTTGCGCTCGTCCCGGTACGCGTCGAGGCCGACGATGTCGAACGGCGTCCAGTCGACGTCCTCCCAGAGTCCCGCCGCGTAGGTGAGGCGCCCGGAGAACCTCCGGCGCGAGCGCTGGACCGCGTCGGCGAGGAACGCGTTGAGGCGATCCACCAGGGCCAGGTACTCGGCGAACAGCTCCGGGCTCGGAGCACTGAGCTCACGCAGGCGCGCGTAGGAGTCGGCACCCGGGAGGAACCCTGCGCCGAAGATGCTCAGCTCGCACCCCAATACCAGCACGACACCACGCGAGGAACGCGCGCGGATCGCTTCGGCTCGGACCGCGCAGACGTCGAACAGGGCGAGCATCTCGCCGGTGTCCAACTCGGCGGGATGGGGGGAGAACCAGACCTCGAGGCCCGCATCCGCCGCCAGCTCGGCGGCGACGGTCAGTCGCTCCTGGTCGCCTCCCGAGACGCGGACCGCGTCGCAGCGCAGTTCGCGCGCGATGGCGCGCATGTCGAACGCGACCTGCGCCGGGTCGAAGATCTCACGCGAGCTGCCCCCGCCCGGGAAGAACCCGGTGTCGTACGTGATGCCGATCCGCATGCCGATCGCCTCCTGGATCGGCCCGGCCCCTCCGTCCCGAGCCGTCCGTCCTGTTCATCGAGGGAGTGGAGGTGCGTGGGGACGATGCGATACACGATCCCTTACCCCATGTTCGCGGCTGCGACACGACTCGGGCTCCGTCCGGGACCGTCGTGGTGGCGGCAGCGCCTCGGGGGAGCCGCGGTCAGCGCTTCGAGCCGAAGAACGAACGGAGCAACGCGCCGGCCTCATCGGCGCGGACGCCGCTGAGGACCTCCAGCCGGTGGTTCAGCCGCGGATCGCGAACCAGATCGCCGAGCGATCCGGCGAACCCGGCCTTCGGATCGGTCGCGCCGAACACGAGCCGATCCACGCGCGAAAGCACCAGCGCGCCAGCGCACATCGCGCATGGTTCGAGCGTCACGTAGAGCGTGCAGCCGGTGAGACGCCACGAGCCCACGCGGCCGGCAGCCTCCCGGATCGCGACGATCTCCGCGTGGGCGGTCGGGTCCTGGAGCCGTTCACGCTGGTTGCCGGCGGCCGCGAGCACCTCCTCGCCATGGGCGACAACCGCGCCGACGGGAACGTCGCCCCAGCCGAGGCACCCTTCGGCCTTGGCCAGGGCCGCGTCCATGAGCCGGCCGTCGACGTCACTCCCCGATGCCTCCACCGTCTGCCGTCGCCCGTCGCGAGCGCGCCCCTAGAAGACCTCGGCACCGTCGGCGACGGACCGTTCGGGCGCGAGCAGGACCACGCCACCGGCCGTCGGGAGCCCCAGCACCAGGACCTCGGAGACGAACCCAGCGATCCGCTTCGGCTCCAGGTCGATCAGCGCGACGACCTGTCGTCCGGTGAGATCGCTCGACGCGTACAGGTCCGTGACCTGCGCCGAGCTCGACCGCTCCCCGACCTCCGGGCCGAAGTCGATCCGGAGCCGATACGCCGGCGTGCGGGCGCCCTCCAGCGGGACGGCCTCGGTCACCGTCCCCACCATCGCCCGACCGCTCAGCTCCACCGCACCGGGACCTTCAGCGCACCGGCGCGCCGACGTGGTGGACCTTCAGCATGTTCGTCTTCGCCTTGCCCGCCGGGGACGATGCGACGATCACGACGACGTCGCCCTCGCGCGCCACGCCCGCGTCGCGGAGCCCCCGGTCCATCGCCTCGATCATCGAGTCGGTGTCGCCGGGGTCGGCGGTCGGAAGCGGATGGATCGCCCACCGCAGGCTCAGGCGGCGTCGAACCTCGAGGTGCGGCGAGAACGCGTACGTGGGCACGCCGGGCCGCTCGGACGAGAGCAGGTTCGCGGTCAGGCCCGATTCGGTGTAGGCCGCGATCGCCACGACATCCGGGTCGTCGACGGCGACCTGCGCCGCGGCGTGGGCGACGGCCGCGGCCTCGCCCGTGTGGCGGCAGGCCGCGTGAGACATGCGCGAGTGTCCAGCGCCGCCCTCGGCCGCCGCCGCGATCCGCGCCGCCGTCTCCGCGGCGAGGGCCGGGAACTCCCCCACGGCCGTCTCGGCCGCGAGCATGATCGCGTCGGCGCCGTCCAGCACCGCGTTCGCGACGTCGCTGACCTCGGCGCGCGTCGGGCGGGGCGACCGGATCATCGACTCGAGCATCTGGGTCGCGACGATCCCGGGGATCCCGCGCGCGAGCGCCATCGAAAGGAGCTCCTTCTGCAGGATCGGGATGTCCTCGAGGGGGAGTTCGACCCCGAGGTCGCCGCGCGCGACCATGACGGCGTCGGATACCTCCATGATGCGGTCGGCCATCTCCGCCGCCGGCCGCGTCTCGATCTTCGCGACGATCGGGAGCGGTCGGTCCCCCATCAGCGACCGCAGATCCACGACGTCCTGCGGATCGCGGACGAACGACTGCCCGATGAAGTCCACGCCGAGGTCGAGCGCGCGCGCCAGCGCCTCGCGATCCCGGTCGGTGACGGCGGGGAGGCTGAGGCGATCGGCCGGGATGTTCACCCCGACGCCGGGGCGGATGTCGCCGCCCCGGACCACCTCGGTCACGACGACGCGCTGCTCGATCTTCCGAACGACCAGGTCCACCGCTCCATCGGCCAGGAGGACCCGGTCTCCGGGCCGAACGTCCTCCGCGAGGCGCTGATAGGTGACGGGCGCGCCGGTCTCGTCACCGGCCGGGCCCCCGGAGTCGAGCCGGAACCGCTGGCCGGTCCGCAGCCGGACCGACGGGCCGGCCAGCTGCCCGAGACGAACCTTCGGGCCCGGCAGGTCCGCGAGGATGGCAAGCGACGTGCCGCGTTCGGCCTCGACCGCGCGGATCTTCGCGATCCGCTCGGACCGCTCCTCCGGCGTGCCGTGGGCGAAGTTCACGCGGAACACGGTCGCCCCGGCATCCGCCAGCGCGTGGATCGCGTCCGGATGGTCGCTCGCCGGCCCGACCGTCGCGATCAGCTTCGTTCGTCCGGACGGCGTCGGAGGGGAGGACATCTCGCGACCGACTATAGCCCCGGCGCCAGGACGAACCCGACCGTCGAGCGCGAACCCGCCCACGGCCTCGGGGGTCCGCGCCGCCCGCGGTGGGAGAATCCCCGACCGAGATGGTGGGACCCGACCCCGAGGCCAGCGAGCTGTCGGAGCACGGCGTCGACCCCGACCCGATACGGCAGTTCGACGCGTGGTTCGCCGACGCGCTCGCGGCCGGGCTGCCCCAGCCGGAGGCGATGGCGTTGGCGACCGCCACGCCGGAGGGGAGGCCCTCGGTCCGGATGGTGCTGCTCAAGGGCGTCGACGAGCGGGGATTCGTCTTCTACACGAACGCCGAGAGCCGCAAGGGCCGGGAGCTCGAGGCGAACCCGCGCGCCGCGATCGCCCTGTACTGGGAGACGCTGCGGCGGCAGGTGCGGGCCTCGGGCGCGGTCGAACCGGTGTCCGCGGCGGAGTCCGACGCGTACTTCGCGTCGCGGCCGCGGGGCGCTCAGCTCGCCGCCGCGGCCTCCGCGCAGAGCGGCCCGATCGCCGGCCGGGACGACCTGATGCGGGAGTACCGGCGGCTGGAGATCGCGTCCGCGGGCCGCCAGATCGCGCGACCGGCCCACTGGGGCGGCTTCCGCCTGACGCCCGATGAGGTCGAGTTCTGGCGCGGGCGGCAGAACCGCCTCCACGACCGGGTGCGGTACACGAGGATCGGGGACGGCCACGCCACCGGCACGGAAGGCTGGCGGATCGAACGCCTGGCGCCCTGAGCGGTGCCCCCAACGAGCAGGCCGGGTGCCGTCAAGGGGTCGCGATCACCGCGTCGACCTCGATCTCGACGAGCCACCGCGGGTCGACGAGCCCGGAGACGACGACGGTCGCGTTCGCCGGCCTGACGTCGCCGAACACCTCACCGTGCGCGCGGCCGACCCCCTCGAACGCGTCGAGCGTCGTGAGGTACACGCGGGTCCGAACGACGTCGGCGAACGACGCCCCGGCCTGCTCCAGCGCGGCACCGACGATCTGGAGGCATCGCTTCGCCTGCCCGTACGCGTCGGCCGGGGGATCGGCGCCGTCGGGCATGATCGGGGCCGTCCCCGACACGAACACGTGCGGCCCGTCGACGACCGCGCGCGAGTAGCCGACGACCGGCTCGTACGGCGAGCCGGAGGAGATCAGCCTGCGTCCCGCGGTCACGCCACGGACCATATCGCGGCGAGGCGTCCGGCGCGTTCGACGACGGGCCGATAGTCTCTGCCGGGGATCGGTTGGACGGATCGATGGACGCACCGGTGGACGCGAGGAACGGAGGACGCATGGGCGGCATGGTTCCGCAGGACGTGTACCAGCTCACGGGGGTCTCCGATCCCCGCCTCTCGCCGGACGGGTTGACGGTCGCCTACGTCGTGTGGACGATCGACCCCGAGGCGAACGCCTACCGCAGCGCGATCTGGGTCGCGCCGTCCGACGGCTCGGGGACCCCGCGGCGCTTCACCGCCGGCGACAAGCGCGACGGCGCGCCGAGATGGTCGCCGGATGGCTCGATGCTGGCGTTCACGTCGAACCGCGAGAGCGACCAGGCCCAGCTCTACGTGATGCCCGCCGACGGCGGCGAGCCCATGAAGCTCACGGACCTGAAGGCCTCCGTCGGCGAGCCCGAGTGGTCGCCTGACGGCACCCGCATCGTGTTCACCTCCCGGGTCCCGGATGCCGCCTACGAGGAGGAGGACGAGAAGAAGCGCCCGCCACGAAGGTTCACCCGCCTTTGGTTCAAGTTCGACAACGAAGGCTGGGTCGGGGACCGACGCCAGCACGTCTTCACCGTCGTCGCCGACGGCAGCGCGGAACCGGTGCAGCTGACGAAGGGCGAATCCGACCACGGCCACCCCTCCTGGTCGCCGGACGGCGCGCGGGTCGCGTTCAGCGCGATGCGTCACGACGACTGGGACATCTACCCGGCGTCCGACATCTACGTCGTCGACGCCGGCGGTGGCGAGCCCGAGCTGATGACATCGACGGACGGTTCCGCGGGGACGTCGTCATGGACGCCGGACGGATCGTCGATCGTCTACACGTTCTCGCCCGGCGTGTTCGACGAACCGAGGCACGGTCAGATCGCCGTCCTGGACATGGCGACGCGGGAGCGGAGGATCCTGACCACGTCCCTCGATCGCACGTGCGTGCCCTACCCGCCGATCCGCGAGCCGTTCGTGGACGGCGCCGACGTGGTGTTCGCGGTCGAGGACCACGGGAACCAGCACCTGTACCGTGTCGCGCTCGATGGCAGCGCGGCTCCCGTGCCGATCGTCCAAGGTGACCGGCAGGTCACCGGGTACGACCTCCGGCAGGGTCGGCTCCTCTACTCGGCGACGGACCCCGTGACGCTCTCCGAACTGTACGCGGGCGACGGCCGCAAGCTCACCGACGTCGGGACGGCGTTCACGGGCGCTAGGGACCTGTCGTCGCCGGAGCGCTTCACCGCCACGTCGGCGGATGGCACCGAGGTCGAATGCTGGGTGATGCGCCCGGTCGGCCTGGAGCCCGGCGCGAAGGCGCCGACGCTGCTGAACATCCACGGCGGTCCGTTCACGCAGTACGGGAACCGGTTCTTCGACGAGTTCCACGTGTACACCGGCGCCGGCTACGCGGTCGTGTACTGCAACCCGCGCGGTTCGTCCGGCTACGCCGAGGAGTGGGGCCGCGCGATCCGCGGCGCGTCCGGGGGCGTCGGACCGGGCTGGGGGACGGTCGACTACGCGGACGTGATGGCCTGCATCGAGGAGGCCGTCCGGCGGTTCGACTTCATCGACGCCGAACGGCTGGGGGTGATGGGCGGCTCGTACGGCGGGTACATGACCTCGTGGATCGTAAGCCATACTGACCATTTCAAGGCCGCGATCAGCGAACGCTCCGTGAACCAATGGGTCTCGATGTGGGGTTCGAGCGACCTCGGCTGGATCTTCAAGGGCGAGATCGGGTCGTTCATCTGGGAGGACCCGGCGGAATGGGTGCGGATGTCCCCGCAGACGTACGCGCAGAACATCACGACACCGCTGCTGATCCTGCACTCGGAGAACGACCTGCGGTGCCCGATCGAGCAGGCCGAACAGCTGTTCACGACCCTTCGCCTGCTCAAGCGCGACGTAGAGTTCGTCCGCTTCCCGGCCGAGGGCCACGAGCTCACCCGCTCGGGGAACCCCGTGCACCGCGTACAGCGCTTCGAGATCGTCCTGGACTGGTGGTCGCGGAAGCTCTGATCCTGCGGGCCTCGGGCCCGCGCCCGCTCACGTCGGGTAAGGGAGGTCCGAGGGGACGGCGATGCCGGGGACCTCGCCGGCGGACGCGACCACCGGCACGACGACGTCGAGGCCGGACACGCTCACCACGCGCCGGACGATCCCGGTCTCGGGCACGATCAGCACGAGGCTCCGGCGGCGCTCACGCAACCGATCCGCGAGGACCAACACCGTCCGCAAGCCGCTGCTGTCGATGAAGGTGACCGCGGAGAGATCGAGCACCAGGCGATCGATGTCCTGATCGATCGCCCCGCGGAGTCGAGCCTCGAGCGCGGGTGCGACGCTCACGTCGATGTCGCCCTCGAGGGTCACCCACAGCGACCGATCGCGCCGGTCGGCCGGCAGCGCGTCGGCGTCGCTCACGGGACCGTCCGCCACAGGCGCCGTCGCATCGAGACACGCGTACCCGAATCCGAGCGTTCGACCCGCACCTCGTCCATCGTCGAACGGATCATGCCGATCCCGCGCCCGGCCGTCGCCCGCGATGCGCGCTCGCTCGGATCCGGCCGCGAGGCCTGATCCGACCCGCCCACCGCCGCCGACACGACCGCGGGTTCGGTGGTATGCCGATCGCGCCAAGCCCCATCGTCCCGCACGTCGACGAACAGGTCCTGACCGTCGATCCAGGCGTGCACGTCGAACGCCCCATCGCCGGCCCCGTACGCGTGCTCGATCGCGTTGTTGGCAGCCTCGCTCACGGCGATCACCGCGTCGGTCGCAGCCTCATCCGGAGCGCCGCGCGCCGCCAGCCATGCCCGCAGGTGCTGCCGCAGCCCCGGCAGCGCCGCCGGCCGAGCCGGCAGCCGGAGCCGGAGCTCCGTCGGGACCGGGTCCCTGACCAGGACGATCACGGCGACATCGTCGACGAGGTTTCGGCCCCCGAGCAACGCGGCCAGGAGGTGATCGCACATCGCCTCGGGATCGGCCGGGGAGGTTCGAACGGCATCGACCAGGCGCGCGAACCCCTCGTCGAGGGATTCGCCCCGGCGTTCGATCAGGCCATCCGTGTACAGGACGATGCACCCACCCTCGGGCAGGTCCTCCGACGACGTGAGGTATCCGCCGAGGTCGCCCGCGCCCAGCGGAGGCGCCGGCCTGGCGTCGAGGAACCGCGTCCGGCCGTCGGCCGAGCGGATCAGGGCCGGGGGGTGGCCGGCGTTCGCGTACCGGAGCCGGCCGGTGCCCGGCTCGAGGGTCGCGTACAGCAGGGTCGCGAGGTCGACCTCCTCATAGACACGGAGGTGCCGCGAGAGCGCGCCGATCGCCTCGCCCGGGTCCTCGTGCGCGAGCGCGTACGCGCGCAGCGCCGTCCGGAAGTGGCCCATCACGGCCGCCGCGCGCGTGCCGCGGCCGACGACGTCGCCGATCGCGACGCCCAGCCGACCGTCGGGGAGCGGCAGGAGGTCGTACCAATCCCCGCCGACCTCGACGTTCGGACCGCCGGCGAGGTAACGGGCGGCCGCGCGGACGGGGGGAACCGTGTCCACGCGATCCGGCAACAGGCTGCGTTGCAGCACCTCCGCGACGCGCCGCTGGCCCTCGTAGAGCTGGGCGCGCTCCAGCGCCTGCGCGCTCTGCGAGGCGAACGTCGCGAGGGACTCGCGCTCCGGCGGCTCGAACGCCCGCGGGTGCGTGTACGCGAAGCACAGCACCCCGAGCGGCGCCGAGCCGATGAGCGGGACGACCGACCACGCGTTGAAGTCGGTCGCGGACGCGGCCTGCGCGATCGACGGGAAGCGCCGGGCCAGCTCGTCGGCCGAGCTTACGAACGCCGCCGTCCGGGTGCGGACGGGGTCGCTCAGGAGCCCGGGCGATCCGACGGGGATCGAACCCACGGGCCCGGCCGCCCCCACCACGGCGGGCTCGATGCTGCGTCGCTCGATGACGTTCAGCGTGGTCGCTTCCTCGTCGAGGATCGCGAGCAGTCCTCCGTCGGCCACCATCGCGTCGAGGCCCGGCCCGAGGATCTCCTTGGCCACGTCGTGCACGGTCACGGCCTCCCCGAGCCCGGCCGTCATGCGCTGCAGCCCCATGGCGCGGGCGGCGAGCCGTTCGGCCCGCTC
This sequence comes from uncultured Actinomycetota bacterium, assembly GCA_963781595.1. Lineage (GTDB taxonomy): Bacteria > Actinomycetota > UBA4738 > UBA4738 > UBA4738 > JBEDUK01. The sequence goes on from CAWAGG010000001.1 coordinate 733,128, forward strand.
CCGCGCGGCTTCCGCCTCCTCGCGGGCCGCTGCCGCGGATCCGAGCGCCAGCGTCGTGCGTCGACGGAGCCGCTCCGAGACGATCCCGGCCAGGGCCGCGATGGCGACCCAGACGAGGATCAGCGGGATCCCGGAGGCGGCCGGGGGGGTGTCGGACCCGTTGTAGACGAGGAGCACGAACGCGATCCCGCCGACGGTGGCGACGAGGCATCCGGCGACCGCCCCGTTGACCAGCGCGACGACCAGGCCGGGCAGGATCGCGACGGCCACCGAGATGCCGGGCCTGATGCTCTGGGGAACGTGGCGGAACAGCAGCGCGAGGCCGACCTCGACGACGATGCCGAGCGCGACGCCCAGGCGGACGTGCTCACGGAACCATCGGACGGAGCTCGCCAGGCGATCGGCGTGATGCGGCGACGCGCGCTCGGCAGGATCGTCCACGACCAGACCATATCGAGGGCGATGGGCCGTGGGAAGCTCGCCGGGGCCGACGGGATCGCGGGACGCGTCCGGACGACCGTGGCGGCGTTCGACCTCAGCGACCGGGCAGCAGCCGGACCTCGGCGTGGCGGCGTTGCATCCGGCGGACGTACGCGATCGACGCCGCGGTGCCCACGATCGTGATGACCGCCTGCGCCGGAGGCTCGACGGTCATCACCGTGCCCGGCGAGACGGTCATGATCAGCACGGCCTGCTGCGCCGCGGATGCCAGCAGCAGGATCGCCCATCCCGCGGCGAGCACCGAGAACACGCCCGTCACCGTCGGATGCGACCAGCGCTCCGCGAGACGGTGGCGCGCCTCGCGGCACTCCTCGGAGAGGAACAGCGCGAACGTCCGCGTGAGCGGGCGCCGGAGGATCACCGACACCGCGAAGGCGAATCCCAGGATCGCCGTGATCGCGGCCCCGCGCGCGAGGATCAGCATGGGCGAGCGGAACCACAGTGCGAGCCCGACGCTCGTCGCCGTGACCGCGAGGAACACGAGGCCGTAGGGGCTCGGCTTCCGGCCGCGAGCCAGCCGCACGCACGCGTGGACCGCCGGGACCGCGGACGCCGCGGCGAGGGCCACCGTCATCGGAGCGAACCGCGCGACGACCAAGTAGATCAGTCCGGGCAGCAGCATCCCCGGGCCGAGGTTGGCCACGATCCGCTGCGGCGACCCCCCGACGGGGATCGTCGATGCCGCCTGCGCCGCGCCGACGGCGTGCTGTTCGTGCATGGTTCCGCGTATCGGAAACGGCGGTTCGCGGATTGAGCCCTGCCTTCGACGGAGGCCGCCCGGCCGACCGTTCGGTCAGCCTTTCGGGACGTCGGGCGGGAGCGCCCCGCCCACGCAATCCTTCCGAAGGGGGAGCGGATCGGGCGCGATCGGCGTCCGGCGGAAGTCGAAGTCGTAGGAGAGGTTCGACGCGGCGCGATCGCGGCGCGTGAGCTGCGGCAGCCCCCAGTTGTCCTCGATGAACCGCAGGATCGAGGAGAACTCGCCCTCATGGTGATCGACGGTGCCGGCCTTCGCGTACGGACTGATCACCAGCAGGGGCACGCGGAACCCGAGCCCGAGGCGATCGACCGACCGTGGGCGCACGTGGTCGTAGAAGCCGCCGAAGTCGTCCCAGCTGACGAAGATCGCGGTGCTCCCCCACTGCGGCCCGCGCATGATCGCGTTCACGAGGGTCGTGGTCCAGTTCTCGCCCTGACAGAGGCTGACCCCTGGCCAGGGGTGGTCGGACGCGTCGAACGGCGGCGTTACCCACGTCACCTCCGGGAGCCGACCCGCGGCAGCGTCGCCGACGAACGAGTTGACGGGGAGCACGTGGCGGACCCAATCCGACGAGTACCGGATGTGACGCACGGCGTCGAACGCCGACCAGATGTGGCCGTTCTGGGCGTTCGTCGCCGCGTAGTACGACCAGCCGAGGCCGGCCTCGCGCAGCAGGTCGGCCTCGGTCCGGAAGTCGAAGCACGGCGGGACCCGTTCCGTGCTGCCGTCCGGGCGGAGCACCTGGATCAGCTCGTCCGGCACGTCGCATCCCCACGCATCGTCGAGGTCCGGCAGCACCCCTTCCGCCCCGCTCGGGAGGCCGAACGCGCCCCCAGACTGCCCCGCGATCATGTACAGGTGGTTCGCGAACGACGGGCCGCGTTCGGACGTGAAGAACCGGTCCCCCAGCGTGAAGCGCCTCGCCCAGTGCCAGTAGTTCGGCGCTTGCCCTGGCCGGATCTGCGAGTAGGCCCATCGGGTGATCGTCGGGTCCGAACGGCAGAACCCGTCCATCGCGCCGCCGTGGAAGTCCGCGATCCCGGAGCCGAACGAATGCGGCAGGTCCCGCGGGATCACGTCCGGCGGCCTGATCAACGGGATCGGGCGCCCGTGACACCATCCGACCCGAGCGCCGTCGACGCCGGGGAATCGGCCGAACAGGTGATCGGTGGTGCGGTTCTCCTTCATGATGACCACCACGTGCTGGATCGGCCAGCGGGCCGTCGATCCGTCGGGAGACGGCTGGACCGTCGAACGGCTCCCCGGCGAGGTGACCTGGGCAGCGGGCGAGGCCTCTCGCGTCGAGGCCCGCGCGCCCGTGCACGCGGCGGCCAGCAGCGCCAGCGCCGCGGCGGCTGCGACCAGGGACGGGGAACGCCGTTCGACCTTCGCGATCCGCGCAGGATAGCCGTCTGCACGGCGGCCCGGCCGATCGGCCATGGCGCGGGAGCCGGTCAGGACCGGCTCTACGGGTGCCAGCCGGGAGGAGCCGGAGAGCACAGGCGCATCATGTCCGAACGCAATCGCGACTTCAGCGCCGCGAGCGCCGCGTTGTCGGCCTGGTTCTGCAGCTCGTACGGATCGTCCTTCAGGTCGTACAGCTCGTCGGCACCGCCCGTGTACAGGACGTACTTGTAGCGCGTGGTCCGGACGGCGCAGAAGGTCGGCGCACCGTTCCTCGACTCGGCGACGTGTTCGACCACGAACTCGTCCCGCCAGCCGGCCTCGTCGCCACGCAGGATCGGCAGGAGGCTCTTCCCCTGGACGCCGGGCGCCTGGACACCCGCCGCCGCCGCGAACGTGGGAGCGAAATCCACGTCGAGCGCCAGCGCGTCGCTCGTCGACGGATGGAGCTTCGTGACCGGGTCGTACCGGATGATCAGCGGCACGTGGATCGATTCCTCGTACGCGACCCCCTTGTGCAGGAGGCGGTGCGAGCCGTTCTCGAGCCCGTTGTCGGAGAAGTACAGGATGAGCGTGTTCGACAGGCGGCCGGTCCGCTGCAGGGCGCCCACGACGTTCCTGACCTGGTCGTCGACCGAGAGCAGGGTCTCGCGCTGGTGGCGCACGAACAGGTCGTTCTTCGCCAGCTCCGCGGGCGTCAGCGGTGGCGTGTTCCGGAGCCACGGCGGCTTGTCGGACACATCCTTCTCGTTGAAGTTCGGCGGGCGGTCCGGCGGCAGGTTCGCGAGCGCGCTGCGGTACTTCGGCGCGGGCGTCGCGTCCGCGTGCGGCGCCTTCGGCGCGAAGTACAGGAAGAGCGGACGATCGGCGGGAGCGTGGTCGATGAACCCCACGGCGTCGGCGCCCAGGACGTCGGTCGAGTAGTCGCTGGGGGCCCGGCCCTTGTTGACCGCCTTGCCGCGCTCGCTCAGCTGGTACCTGTAGTAGCCGGTCCGCGAGAACGCGGTCCAGGTGTCCCAGCCCGGCGGAACGTAGGACGCCTTCTTGTAGCCGTTCAGGTACTTGCCTATCAGCCCGGTGTCGTATCCGGCGCCCTCGAGCCAGGTCGCGATCGTCGAACGATCCTGCGAGCCGAACGTCTGGAACCCACCGTGCGGCGGGGTGTTCCGGTACACCCCCGTGCCGTGCGAGTACTTGCCCGTGAGGATCGAGGTCCGCGTCGGACAACAGAGGGGGTTGACGACGAAGCCGTTCGTGAACGTCATGCCCTTCGCCGTGAGCTCCGACGCGACCGTCGGCATGTGACCCGTCTCGGACATGGTCTGGTCGTCGGTGAGGATCAGCACGATGTTCGGCTTGCCCTTCAGCCCGGGCGGCGCCGAGGAGAACGTCGGCGGCGGGATCGGCGAACCCGAGGACGACGGCTCCGACGTGTGCCGTTTCCCGTCGCCCGGCACGATCGTCTGCGTGCACGCCGCGGCGAGCACCACCACGGCGGCCGTCGCACCGACGGAGCGGCGGAGGGCCCGGGTGCGCAGGATGCGCAGGGCGCGCACCGTGGAGGGACCTCCGGACATCGGCCGCAGTCTATCGGCACGGTCGGGCCGCGGGGTGAGCTGCACCGACGGTTGCCACGACAGCTCCACACGGCGCGATCCAGGTGAGCGTCGCGTAGCGACGCCGGATTTGCCCGGGGACGAACGACCCAGTAGCGTTCCGGAGCTTCCCGAACCGTCACTCGAGAGGGGGATCGATGTCGAAACCCTGGTCGCGGCCGTCGCTGGGCGCCGCGCTCGCCGTCGCCGTCGTCGCCGCGATGTTCGCGACGCCGGCGCTCGCGTCGTCCGGCCGCACGACGATCGCCGGAGCCGTACCATCGTGGGCCACCGGGTCGAACCTCGTCCGGCCGGTTTCGCCCGCCGGACGCGTCTCCGTCGACGTGGTGCTCGGCTGGCGGAACCTGGCCGCGCTCCGGGAGCTCGCCGACGCGGTGTCCACGCCCGGCAGCCCGTCCTACCATCGGTTCCTCAGCGCGGCGCAGGTCCGCGCGCGCTTCGCTCCCACGGCGTCGAACGTCCGGGCGGTCCAGGACTGGGTGCGCTCGCAGGGCCTGAGGCCGGGCCTCTCGCCGAAGAGCAACCTCTGGGTCACAGCGACCGGGACGGTCGACCAGGTCGAGCGGGCGTTCGACGTTCTGCTGAACCTGTACCGGCTGGGTCGCGACGTCCGCCGCGCGCCCGACCGCGCGCCGTCGGTCCCTGCATCGATCGGCCGCATCGTCACCACGGTGACCGGCCTCGCCGACGTTCGGGCCGTGCCGCACGGGGGCGGCGACGCCCCACCCCCGCCGGCGTTCGTCGTCGGGAAGCCGTGCAGCGCGTACTGGGCCGAGCTGACGGCCGACGACAAGCCGCCCGCGTACGGGAAGACGCAGCCCGTGGACGTGTGCGGGTACAGCCCCCAGCAGATGCAGGCCGCGTACGGCGTCGACCAGGTGATCGGCGACGGCATCGACGGCGCCGGACAGGCGGTCGCGATCGTCGACGCGTTCAACAACCCGACCGCGGCGAAAGACCTCAAGACCTATTCGAAGAGCCACGAGCTGCCCGCGCCCGACCTCGAGCAACACAACGTGGAGCCGGCGCCCGGCAACGACCAGCTCAAGCAGGGCTGGTACGGGGAGGAGGCGCTCGACCTCGACGCCGTCCACGCGATGGCGCCGAAGGCCACGATCGTCTACGAGGGCGCACACTCGTCGTCCGGCGGCGATCTGCTGAACCGCATCTCGGACGTCCTGGACAACGACCGCGCCAACATCATCACGAACTCGTACGGCTTCGCCGGCGAGGGGCTCCCCCCCGGCCAGATCGACCAGGACGAGGCCGTCTACGAGCAGGCGGTCGCCCAGGGCGTCGGGATCTACTTCTCGTCGGGCGACTGCGGCGACAACACGGATCCGGACGGGCTGTGCGCGAACAGCAGCGGCAAGCGCGAGCCGAACTACCCCGCATCCAGCCCGAACGTCACGTCGGTCGGCGGCACGTCCCTGGCGGTCGGCAAGAAGGACGACTACCTGTTCGAGACCGGCTGGGGCACAGGCCTGTCGAACCTCCAGGGGAACAACTGGGTGCCCGCTCCGCCGGGAGGCTTCCTGTACGGCGCGGGGGGCGGCGTGAGCGGCCTGTTCGACGAGCCCAAGTACCAGAAGAAGGTCGTCCCGAAGAGCCTCGCGAAGGGGCACCGCGTGGTTCCGGACATCGGAGCCGACGGCGACCCCAACACCGGGTTCACGATCGGGATCACGCAGACCTTCCACAACGGGAAGGTCAAGTACGGCGAGTACCGGATCGGCGGGACGAGCCTGTCCTCGCCGCTGATCGCGGGGATCGTGGCGCTGGCCGACCAGGCCGCGGGGAGCCCGCACGGGTTCATCAACCCGGCGCTGTACGCGCTGGCCAAGTCGAACCCGAAGGCCTTCAACGACATCGTCGACCCGAAGGCGATGATCGCGGTCGTTCGGACGAACTACGTGAACAACGAGAACAAGAAGGGCGGGCTCGCGTTCAGCCTGCGGACGATGGACCAGGTCCTGTCCTTGAAGACGAGGAAGGGCTACGACGCCTGCACGGGCATCGGTACGCCGGTCGCACCCGTGTTCGTCACCGGGCTGTAGAGCCTGCGCGGATCGGGCGGGAGGGGGGCGGCGACCGACCCGCCCCCTTCCGTCGTTCACGGAGCTACGCAGCGGCCGCGACGAGCGATCCGGCCTGCGCGATCGGGATCGCGAACCCCACGTCCTGGGCGCCCTGGGCTCCGGCCGTGGCGATCGCGATCACTCGGCCCTGCGTGTCGAGCACCGGACCGCCCGAGTTGCCCGAGTTGATCGGTGCGCTGATCTGCAGGATGTGCGCGTAGCTCCGAACGGTCCCGGCGACCTCGTCCTGGACCTGGATCGTTCGGTCCGTCGAACTGACGATGCCGGTCGTGACCGTGGGATCGCCCTCGAGCCCGAGCGCGTACCCGATCGCGACGACCGACTCGCCGACGACCGGCGACGCCGACTCCAGTTGCAGCGTGGGGAGATCCGTCGCGTCGATCCTCAGGACCGCGAGGTCGCCGGCGTCGTCGCTGCGCACGACCGTCGCGTCGTACGTCGAGCCGTCGGCGAGCGTGACCGTGATCTGGTCGGCGCCCTCGATGACGTGGGCGTTCGTCAGGATCAGGCCGTCGGACACCACGACGAACCCGGTGCCCTCGAGCGTCGCTTCCTGCGCGGGCTGGAAGAACGAACCCTGCACCTCGATCCGCGAGGTCACGCGCACGATCGCCTGCTCGGCCGTCCGAGCGAGCGTGGCCACGCCGTCGCCCGAGGAGAGGTTCACCGAGACCGCGCTCGAGGCGCCCGACGACGAAGCGGCCGCCCCTCCAGGCGAGGTGACGGTGCGGATCCCGTAGCCCCCCACCGCGAGGATCAGGCCGATCGCGACGAAGGCCGCGACCCGGCGCATGCGGCCGGCCTTCGGCCGCGGGTCCGCGAGCGGCGATGGGGCCATCGCGCTCGGTGGAGGTGGCAACGGCGGCGGAAGGGATCCGGGGTCCGAACCGCCCGCGTCCATCGTTCGCTGCTCGTCGTCCATCGGGAACCTCCTTCGCGCGAGACCCGGCGTCTCCGGGCGCCAGGGTGGAGTTCAGCGCGGAGACCTCCGAGGACGCTCGGAGCGGGCTGTGGCTCCGCTGAGAGGGACCGTCGCGCCTCAGGGCGCAACGAACGAGTACGCCACCGACTTGCCGCCCAGGGTTCCGGTCACGTCCGCGTAGGGCACCTGCTCCCAGTCGTTCCATGCGATCGAGAGCGTCCCCTCCGCCGCGCCAGGGCCGCTCACCGAGACCGACGCGGAGATGCTGCCGGTCGTTCGATCCCAGTCGATCGAACCACTGACCGCGACATCGTCAACCCACTTCACTTCCTGCAGTTCGAAGACCACGTGGTCGTAGCCGGGCGCGGTGAAGGTGCCCCCGCGCAGGCCGAAGCCATCGCTGCCGAGCATCGCCCACCACCGCGCCACCGCGTCTCCGACCGTCGCCGCGGTCACGACGGCGGTCCGGCGCCGGAGGTTCGGGATGTTCAGGTCCTTCGCGCGTTCGACGAACCGGTCGACGAGCCGGTTCGGCGGGTACTGCGACGCGCACGACGTGTCCCCCGCGGACCGGGTGGTGATGAAGTGCAGCACGATCCGTGAGGCACATCGGCCGTAGTCGGCGAGGGCCGAGACGTGCGTGCTGTTCGCCACGGAGACGAACGTCGAGTTCGGGAACGCCGCCGCCGTCGCGAGCGCTCCCTCGGGCGAGGTCAGCGAGTCCAGGTCGCTCGAGAGCACCAGGACCGGCACGTCGGGGTACTTCGCGTCCGGAGGGACCGCGGGATCGACGAGGCTCGGGATCGGCCAGCGCAGGCAGCTGTCCCAGTAGTGCTCGGGGTAGTGCACCCATTCGTCCACCGTGAACGGCCAGAAGATGACCGGGCTGCTCCGCTCCAGCGTGTCGATCGCGTCCTTGTACCGCTGCTTGCGGACCGGGAACGGCGTGCTCATGTCGTAGGCTTGCGGGTAGTCGTTGCAGGCCACCGCCATGTACAGCCCCTCCGAGTACTGGCGGACCGGCCCCGCGTCGCCGTACCAGGTGGCCTCGGCGAGCAGCCGAAGGAGCGGCAGCGTGTCGTGATCCTTCCCGAGGGCCGCTCGGATCGCGGCGTCCAGGTCCCGGTAGATCGTCTGGTCGGTCGCGGCGTCGGCCATCAGCTGCGCGACCGTGCCCGGGTCGATCGTCACATCGTGGAACGCGCCGTCGGAGCCGGGGGCGCTACCGGAGATGGGCCTGTGACGCACGACCGTCAGCAGGTCGAGGATCCGGTGCACGGTGTCGCCCCGCGCGCTGCACGTCGACCACCGCTGGCACGCGTAGCGGAACGCGTTGACCATCGCGGGGTTCGTGTCGCTGTACCACGGGTCCGGCCACTGCACGAAGTACGCGGAGTCGAGCACGACCGTCCGCACGCGGTCCGGGTGACGCACGGCGAACGTCTGGCTGAAGAAGGTCCCGTACGAGTCGCCGTACAGGTCCACCTTCGCGATCCCCAGCGCGTCGAACAGCTCGGCCAGGTCGTCGGCCGCGTTGTGCGATCCGTAGAGGTCCGCAGCATCGCCGAGCTGGCGCCCGCACTTGCCGACCTCCTTGTTGTACGGGCCTTCGTACGACTGCAGCTCCTTGCAGTCGATCGCGCCGGACTTCCCCGTGCCACGGAGGTCCATGAGCAGCAGGTCGTGGTCCGCCATCAACGGCGCGAACAAACCCAGGTACCAGAACCGGCTCGCGGTCGTCGAGTAGCCCGGGCCGCCCTCGACCGCGACGATCGGCTCCTTCGGCGGCGCCGAGCCGTCGGAGTGCGGGTAGAGCTCGAAGAAGAGATCGATCGTCCCCATGGACGGATCGGTTCGATCGAGCGGCACGGTCAGGAAGCCACAGCGCGCAGGCGGCCTGCGCGTGCAGTCGATCCATCGGATCGGCGGCCCGTCTCGGCGGACGACGCCCGTCGATGGAGCCACGGCCGCGGCGCCGGCCTGCGCGAACGCCGTGCAGAGCATGACGACCGATGCGAGGGCGGCACCCAGCCGCACCCAGGTCACGCGAGAGCCCGTCCCCCTCCGCATCGAAACGGCATCATAGCCTCGAACGCTGAACGGGTGTTCAGGGTTCGTTCGCGTAGAGTGTCGACCCCCGAACCGGAGGCCGCGCCGCCTCGCGATGGTCCCGGCGCGCTGCATGTCTACGGAGGATCGAACCATCGATACCGAGCTCGGGCCGGGCGAGACGCTCTGGCGCCGTCCCATCACCCGGCGGCGTTTCCTCGCCGGCTCCGGCGCCGCCGTGCTGGGAGCGCTCACCGCGTCGTGCGTCGGGGCGTTCGCCCGGACGCCGTCGACCCGCTGGCCGATCAAGCACGTGGTGATCCTGATGAAGGAGAACCGCAGCTTCGACCACGTGTTCGGCAGGTTCCCGGGCGCCGACGGCACCCGCGTCGGCTCGTACCACGGCCGGCGGATCCCGCTCCTGCCTCCGCCCGAGGTGCTCCCGACGGACCTCCCGCACCACTGGTGGGACGCGCACATCGACATGAACGGCGGGCGGATGGACGGGTTCGGGCGGGAGGAGCCGGCGTTCACGGAGTTCGCCCACACCCAGATGGACCCCGACCAGATCCCCCATTACTGGCGCTGGGCCGAGGACTACGTCCTGTCCGACCGCTTCTTCGCATCGCACACGGGCCCGACGTTCCCGAACCGCCTCTACGGCATCGCGGGGCAGTCGGGCGGCGCGTTCGACACGCCGATCGACGTGAAGGCTCCGCCCGGCAAGGCCAGGACGTGGGGTTGCGACGCGCTGCCGTCCGAGTACGTGGTGATCGCCGACCCCGGCGGCTCGCGGACCCGGGTCCCGACGTGCTTCGACTTCGAGACCGCCGGGGATCTGCTGAACGAGAAGGGGATCGGGTGGGCCTCGTACTCGGCCACCGAGCACCAGCCCGGCTACATCTGGCAACCGTACTCGGCCATCCGGCACGTGCGCGAGACCGATCTGTGGGACCGCCACGTGCACCCGGTCGACGAGCTGATCGACGACATCGTCGCCGACCGGCTGCCGGCCGTGACGTGGGTGCAGCCACGGTACCCGGTCTCCGAACACCCCGGCCTGCAGACCAACTTCTGCCTCGGCGAACGGTGGAGCGCCGCGGTGGTCAACGCGATCATGGAGAGCCCGATGTGGCCGTCGACCGGGATCTTCCTCACCTGGGACGAATGGGGCGGGTTCTACGATCACGTTCGCCCCCCCCGGGTCGATGCGTGGGGCCTCGGGATCAGGGTGCCGTTGCTCGTGATCTCGCCGTACGCGCGCAAGGGGCACGTGGATCACGCGGTCGCCGAGCACGCCTCGACATTGCGGTTCATCGAGGCGAACTGGGGCCTGCGGTCCCTGACCCACCGGGACCGGAGGGCGAACGACCTGTCGCACGTGTTCGACTTCGACCAGCGTCCCCGCGAGCCGAGCCCGCTGCCGATCCGGCGGAACTGCTCCGGCCCGACGCCCACGGGCATCCCCGGGCTCTGATCGATCGGGCCGACGCCGGCCCACGGGACGGGCCTGCTTCTCAGCTTCGTCTTAGGTTCGCCGACGTTACTGAACGACCCGCCGGACGCGTTCGAAAGGAGCGGGTGGGATGGACGACCGGGACGACATGATGACGGAGCCCTCACCCGGCCCACGACGGCGCCGCCGAGCCAGCACGATCGTGGGCGGCATCCTCGCGGCGGGGCTGCTCGGAGGGCTGTTCCTGGCGAGCCTCACGTCCGCGGGGGCGCAGACGACCACGCCGCGAACGCCAACCGCTCCGAGGCCGAGCGAACGACCGCACGGCCCCTTCCGCGGCCCCGGGCCGGGCCGGTTCGGCGAGCCGGGGTTCGGCTTCGACGGGTTCGGCCCACGCGTCCTGCACGGCGAGTTCACGGCGAAGTCCCCCAGCGGCGCCTACCAGACCCTCGCCGTCCAGACCGGTCAGGTGACGGCAGTGAGCTCGTCGTCGATCACGCTCAGGAGCGAGGACGGCTTCACCCGCACGTATGCGGTCGACACGAACACGATGGTGAACGCGGGCCGCGATGGGATCGGCAGCGTCACGAAGGGCGACAGCGTGCACGTCGTCGCCAAGTCGAACGGAGACACGGCGACCGCCGTGCACATCGTGGACGCGACGAACGTCCGCCGCAGCGTCGACGGATGGCTGCCGCCGGGGCGGTTCGGCCCGCCGGCCGAAGCGCCGGTCCCGTCCGGAGCCTGAGGCTCCACACGCGCCACGCGCGCGCTCGGTCACGTAGGCTTCGGACGCTTCGTCGACGCCGGGATGCGCCAGGGGGGAACGTGTACGAACACGGGTTCGCGGTGCCTGATCGCCCGGAGAGCCTCTTGGACGCCGACGGGACCATGATCCGCGGCCGGCCTGTCGTGACGATCGGCATGACCGCCGGTCGCTCGCTGCCGAGGGCCCTGCAGGAGCGCCTCGACGCGGACGCCGTCCCCTATCGCCTCGTGCCGGTCGCGTCGAAGGACCAGCTGGTCGTCTATGCGCCGACGGGCGCGGTCCAGGGCGTGGACGCGATCCTCGACTGGCTCGCGACCGGATACCCGGCCCAGTGTCCTTCGAACCGTCCCCCTGCACCGACGGTCGGCTCGTGACGAATGCGGCGCCGACCCGGCGCCTCGTCTCGAGAGCCTCCTCAGCATGGCCCGCGGCCACGGATCAGATCGGTGCAGAGCGGCATGACGGCTCGGGCCATGTCTCGCTGGGTGCCTGATCCCAGGGCGGCTCGAAGGCCGTAGCCGATCGCCAGGATCACGCCCAGGACACGGCGCCGCCAACCGTGAAACGTCTTCGCGAGGGACTCGACGGCCTGGCCGCCCGAGATGACCTTCCGCGCCGGGTCCCCATGCGCCACCTCGTGGTGGAGGCGAACCCCCGGCCGCACCCAGATCCGGTACCCGGCCGCGCGAGCTCGGCGCCCGAAGTCGACGTCTTCGTGATACATGAAGAATCGTTCATCGAAGCCACCGAGGCGAACGAAGACGTCGCGGCGGATCCCCACCAGAGCCCCGGAGACCCAATCGAGCTCGGCGTCGCGCAACGGGAAAGGAGGCGCGACGAAGGGACCCCATCGACGATGGAAGCGGACCGGAACGAGCGCCCAGAGGAGGTACCGGCCCAAGGTGGGCTGGTACCCCCCGGTCTCGATCTTCGAGCGCCCTCGTTCGTCCACCTGGATCGGCGCCACCGCCGCGACATCGGCCGGCACGCCGGTGAGCAGGGTGCTCACGTCTCCGGCGTTGAGATGGATGTCCGGGTTGACGAACAGGATCCACTCGCTTTCCGCGAGCGCCGCTCCCTGGTTCGCGGCCGCGCCGAAGCCTCGGTTCGCATCGTTCCGGACGATCGTGACGCCGGGGCGGCCCTCGGCGGCCGCGAGCGAATCGTCCGAGGATGCGTTGTCGACGATCGCGACCGATCGCACCTCGGGCGACAGACGGTCGAGCAGCGGGCCGAGCCGCGGCCCCGAGTTGTAGTTCACGAGCACCGCCGTGGCGTCCTGCTGCACCGACGTGCGCTCGCCTTCAGCCGGCGCGGCCGGGCCGACGGCGACCCTCGGTCGAGCCAACACCGTCCACGCCGCCCGCTCCGTAGCCATCCACGCGAGGAACGCGGTCGCACGCTCCGGACGCGCGCGGGCCGCGGTCAGCCACCGATCGGTCGCGCATCACCACCGTCGGGCAGGATACTCGGCACGTTGCTCGTCGAACCATGCAGGCTCGTCGTCAGTAGAGATGTTCGTGCAGATGGTGCTGGGCCGCGACGGCCACGGCAGTCTCGTACTCGTGAGGGGTGATCCGAACCACACCGACCGAGGAATCGCACCTGGGTTCGACCCGGGTCGATCCGCGCCAGCACGGCCTCCATCGGGCCCGGTGGGTCCCACTCCTCGACGTGCGAGAGCACGACCGCGCTCGGGAGATCGCCTCGGTATGCGTGTGGTCTCGGTCGACGTCAGCACCTGGACCGCCGAAGCGAGCTCCGCGCGCCCGATGGAGATATGGTCGGGGGCCGCAGGGCACGCTGGTCCAGTCGCTTTCCGCCGGGAGGGACTCGAACCCCCAACCTCCTGATCCGTAGGAATCCATCTCCGAACGCTGTGCTGAACTGCGGATATGCAGGTGGTCGGGAGCGTAAGGGCCGAACCTATCGGCTCTCTCGGAGGGGAGGTGTGGTCGCGGGAACCGGCGCGAGCGGATGTCACGGATGCGCGCGGCCGGTGGTCTTCGGCTCCGGTCGCCCGTTCTTCGCCACCGGCGACCTGGCCGAGCCGCTGCGGCGAGAGCGCCGACCAGGATCGTGCCTGGCGACCGGGTCACCCACTTGGTCTACGACGTGTGCACGGGATAGCGCAGATGCGTGACACCCACACCGGTGACGACTGTCGGATCCCCGAGGACGACCGGTGTGTTCGCGAGGTGGTCGAACAGCCGCACTCCCGCGCCTAGCAACACGGCAGCCAGGTCGATGTGGATCTCGTCGAGCAGCCCGGCGTCCAGGCACTGCTGGATCGTTCGGGCGCCGTGCACTCCCACGGACCTCGGGCCGGCAGCCGATCTCGCTCGAGCAACGGCGCTCTCGATGCCGTCGGTGACGAACTGGACCGTCGAGCCGGGCCGTGGCCAGCCCTCGGGCACGTGGTGGGTGACGACGAAAACGGGCACATCCCACGGGTGCTGGCCGTCCCAGCCGCCGGCGACCTCGAACGTGCGCCGACCGGTGAGCATGGCGCCGACCTCCGCCTGCAATGCCCTCAGGTGCTCGGCGCTCGGGGCCGAGACGTGGAACGTCATGCCCATCGTCGCGCTGGCTGTGGGGACCTCGACGTCGCCCGAGAAGTACCAGTCGAACACTTCGGCGACCCCGTCGTTGGTGTCGGCGACGTACCCGTCGAGAGACATCGACATGATTGCGACCACCTTGGCCATGGTGCCGCTCCTTTCGCGACAAGGGCGCGATGACCTGCGGGTTGTGCCCCTGATGAGACCTTACTCAAACCCCGCTGTGCAAGAGGAGATCGAGTGGCTACATGCGCTGACCAGGCAAAACTGGAATCGCAGTCGGACGTGAGCAAGGGCAGTCAAGAGCTTGCCGTGCCGCGCCCCCGCATCAGTGTTAGCCCGAAGAGCGCAACGGCCATCCACGCACCCAGGTAGACGAAAGCGGCCTCCGGGGAGAAGACCGACCAGATGATGCCCGCGATGGCACTCGCGCCCAGATTGCCGAAGCTCTGGACCGCGGCCAGGAGCCCGAAGGCCGAGCCTCGGAGCTCGGCCGGCGCAAGGGCTGCCACGGCGGCGCTTTGCGCAGTCTCCGCGCAGGCGATTCCGAGCCCGGCAAGAACGAACGCGAGGCCGAGCACGAGCACATTCGCCCCGGCGGCGGCGAAGAGCACGTAGGCGAGCAGGAACACCGCCGCGCCGAGACCGAACACGCGGACGGAACCCGTGCGATCGCTGGCATGCCCGGCAGGCACGCTGAATAGGGTCGCCGAAACGTTGTACGCGAGGTACAGGAGCAGGGCGACCTGGGTCGCCGAGTTCAGTCCGCGCGAGGGCGTCAAGACTTCGGTCACGCGAAGGATGAGCAGCGTGGCGGCGACGTTGCCCATCTCGAAGGCGGACACCGAGACCATCAGGCGCCCAATGTTCCCGTGTAGGACGGGTCGGATCCGCAAACGGATCGGCTGGTGCTGCTTCACCGTCATCTTCGGGATGTGCCGAATCGCGTAGACGATCGCCACGGCCGCAAGGAGGCCCGGGATCACCGAGATCGAGGATCGCGGTGCGCACCGAGAAGAGCGCCACGAGCCCAAGGGCCAGGAGTGGGCCGCCGATGGCCCCGAGGTTGTCCATCGCGCGTTCGAATCCGTATGCGCGCCCGTACGCCTCCGTCGGCACGGCGTCGGCGAGAAGCGCATTGCGCGAAGGAACCCGTAGGCCACGAGCGGCCCATGCCCCAGCGCGAAGGAACGCCACCTGCCAGACGGCCTGCGCAAGGCCGATGGCGCTGCTGAAGATCGCCGTGCTCGCGTATCCACCGACCGCGACCGCGCGACGGCGGTTCGGGTCGTCGGCGAGTGCGCCACCTGCCAAACGAGCCAGGCCGGCGAGCCCGTCGGCGATCCCCTCGATCACGCCAAGCGCCGCCGCGGACCCACCCAGCGTGGAGGTCAGGAAACGCGGCAACAATGACGTCGGCACCTCATGACCGAGGTCGGAGAGGAAGCTCGCGGTGCCGATTCCTCGCACACCGGGCGTGAGCCACCGCGTAGGACGTCGCCCGCTGACGGTCTCCTCGCTCACCAGTCTCCAATCGAAGATCGGCGAGGAAGCTAACAGGGGTCTAGTCGATCCCCAAGATGTTGTGGTTGAAACCGAGCGACCGGACATCCGATCTAGCGGTCTACCAGGCAATTTGTCGGCGGATTCGTCAGGAGCTCAGTGCGCCGGGAGGGACTCGAACCCCCAACCTCCTGATCCGTAGTCAGGCACTCTGTCCAGATTGAGCTACCGGCGCGGAGCACCCATGGTACCGCGCCTCGCTTCCGGTCCGCGGGGCCGACCTGCGGCCACGGCGGGCAACAGCGTCATCACCGGGCTCGAGGTGGAGGTATCGTCCAGGCGAAGGCGGTCCAGATACCCGTCGCTCCGCTTCGACCGAGCCAGGCGCGAGGCGGTCCAGTCAGGGAGACCGGACCACGCGGGGGTGACGTCCTAACCTTCCTGTAAACGCGAAGCGGCCTGAGCGACCATACGGCGACCGCGATGTCGACCGGAAGGAGGCTCAGGCCATGCGAAGGTTACCGCCGAGCGCGCTGGTGCGCGAGGAGATCGACCGGCTGTTGAGCGGGGGCGTCGAGCGTGGGGGCAACATCGTCTCCGAGCTCGCCTCGCTCGGGCTGCGCTACCTGGCGCAGCAAGGGCTCGAGCAGGAGCAGCATGACCACCTGGGACGCGGCCGCTACGAGCGCCGGGCCGGCGGTGAGGAGCCCGGATGGCGCAACGGCTACGAGGACGCCCGCATCCGCACCGCCGAGGGCGCCGTCACGGTGCGCGTACCCCAGGTGCGGGCCCACGCCCGAGCCGTCAGGGATGCTCCGACCCTCGATGCCGGCGAGGCCATGGCCGCCTCGCTGATCGGGCGCTTCGGCGACGCCCACCCGTCGGCCGTCGCGTGCTTCTCAGACGACCTCGAGGCGTCCCTCGCCCATCTCCGCCTGCCGGCCCGGCACCGGATCAACGTGCGCACGACGAACCTGATCGAGCGCAGCTTCGTCGAGGAGCGCTCAGGCTGCTCCGGCGAGAGCTCGGCCTGGATCCACCGCCGGCCGACGAGGGAAAGGAGGTGACCCGCAAGAGGAGGACCGCAGCGTGATCAGGCCGCGAGCATCTACAGGAGATTCAGGACTTGACCCCACGCGGGACGGGCGCCCTGCCTGCTCGCGGCGTTCGTTGGTGGGTGGTGGGTACGGGGTCCGGCCGACCGCCTTTACAGGCAACAGGTCCCCCGGGTACGCTCCGATCCGGAGCAGATCCCTGTGAACTGACGCACAGGCGCAAACCAGTCGAGCCCGTCCGGAGGGGAACTCACGGTGGACGCGTATCCGATCCTCTGTGAGCCGGCGGCTCGGGATCGGCGGCGGTAGCCGATGCCGATCAGCCGCATCTTCCTGTCGGGCAAGACCGATCGCGACCGGCACGTGCTCCGCGGCCAGACCTCGCCCGACCTGAGCGCGACGGCCGTGGCGTTCATCCCGACCGTGGGCGCGATCGCGTTCGCGGCGCCGTACATCGCTGCGCACCCAGGCGACGTCACGCTCGCGTTCAAGCCGCTCTTCAAGGGTGTCGTCAACGGCGACCTCTACGAGGGGTTCGGGATCCACGTGAACACGAAGACCGGCGAGGTGCGGGTGGACGCGGGAGCGGCCCCGGCGCCGACGAAGAACAACTTCATCATGGAGGTGACCGCGACCAACACGGGCGACGGCTCCACCTTCACCGAGGTGATCCGCGTCCACGTCCACACGTCGGTCCGGCGCATCTGGCTGACGCCGGGCCGACTGACGGTCCGGCCATCCGGGGCACCGCTCCCGGAGCACACGAAGTACCGGTTCGCCGTCCGGGCGGAGTTCGACGACGACACCGTCGGAGACGTGACGCTGAACCATGGCGTCACGTGGAGCCCTGCCTCGAACGTGGATACAGATGGACAGCTCTCGGTCGCCGCGGGCAACACCCCAGGCACCGACGTCGTGGTGACGGCGACCCTGCCGACTCCCGCTGGGCCCCAGACGGCCAACGCGACGCTCCATGTCGAGCAGCCGTGGTCGAGCGAGCCGAACGTCCCGAAGGCCTCCATAGTGCCGGGCGGCGGGTGGCCGGGGACGACCAAGCCCGAGAAGGTCCCCAACGTCCTGTTCCTCGGCGACGGGTTCACGGGCGGCGACCAGATCGCGTTCGAGCGCATCACGACCAGCTTCGTCCAGCACATCAAGCTCGATCGGATCACCCGGCCGTTCGACCTCCTGGCGACGTCGATCAACTTCTGGCGGACGTTCGTCCCGGCGCCCGCGAACGGGATATCGGTCCGGAGCGAGTTGTACACGTTCGACGCCGGAGCCCAGAAGTTCGCGGCTCCGCTGCCCGCGGCGACGAAGCCGATCGGGGCCGACCCCTGGGACATACGCAACCTGGTCTACATGGTCGGTCTCCCGGTCAAGGCGGATGGGAACCCGGCCAAGGACATGCGCGCCGAGTGGGCAGCCACGGTGGACGTGGATCCCGCCCCCCACCTCACCAACGACCTCATCGCGCAGTGGAAGTCGGTCGCCAACCGGGCGTTCATCGACGAGATCGACGCGTTCCCCGGCATGTCCTACGGCGCCCCGCCGGCGGCGAACTCCGACTCGGGCTACATGCTGAACCTGCACGAGGACCGTGGAGGTGTGGAGGCGCTCAAGCCCCTGTACCGCCAACTGGCCAGCGACAGCGGCGTGACGCTTGACGGCCCGAAGCCAGTCGGGGTCGTTTGGGCCGACACGGACCCGAGCTTCTACTTCGACAACACCGACCTGGTCGCGCTGGTGTCATCGCTCCCGGGGGGCCGTGCGCTCAACGGCACGGGCTACATCGCGATCAGCACGCAGAGCGCGAACGCCAGGCTCCCCGTGACCCCGGTCGCCGGACGCCTCGCCTTCACCCTCGACCCGGTGCCCATCCCCCCGGACATCTCGGCCGACTCCGGCCGGACCATGATCCACGAGCTCGCGCACTCGTTCGGCCTCGGCGACGAGTACGCGGACTTCCGCGCCCGGTTCCCGAGCCAGGACGACGCGCTTCCAGACTTCGGCAACCTGTCGACCGAGAAGAACGTCAAGAGCGCCGCCGGCCACTTCGACGGCGACGAGATCAAGTGGAACTGGCGCAGGATCAGGAAGGCCGCGCTGATCGAGGGGACGATCACCGAGGCCGCCGGCACGTTCACGATCCCGCTGCACACGGGACATGGACTGCAGTTCGCGAACGGCGACACGGTGCTGCTCAGGGTTCGCGCCCGCGGCAAGGCACTGCAGAAGAAGCCGGACGAACTCGCATCCAACCAGGAGTTGCACGTCAGCGCGCGGGCGGCGGACTCGATCGACGTGCAGCCCGTGACCGCGGGGAGCGTGACGATCGCGCAGCTGGCGCGGTTCGTCCCGGGGAGCGTCGTCTACATCCCGACCCCCGCGCCCGATCATGTGAAGTCGGCCGCCTATCCGTATGCCGAGATGATCGGCCTCAACGTCAAGACCGCGATCACCAGCGGGGACCGGCCGCTCACGGCGGTCCCGTGCGCGAACACCCTGGGGCCCGACGTGCAGGCGCCGGATCTGACCGGGATCGACCTTCCGGGCATCTGCTTCAAGCACAAGCCGCGCATCGTCGGGCTCTACGAGGGTGGCTCGCTCCACACGTGCGGCATCTTCCACCCGACCGGCACGTGCATGATGCGGCAGGACCACGACGAGCACGCCGAGTTCTGCGCGGCGTGCCGCTACATCGTGGTGGACTTCGTCCAGCCATCCTTCCACTTCACGATCGACCTGGACTACGCCGAGATCTACCCGCAGGGCTGAACGACGGTGCGCGAACGGCCCCGAACTCGGAGAGGGGGCGAACGAGGCGATGGCTGACGACGAGGGCACGCTCGAGCTCGTCGGTCGACACCTGACGCTCGCGCTCCGTCCGCTGGCCGACGCCGTCTCCGACAAGGAGCGGTTCCTCGCGCTCATGTATCAGCTCGGGTGGAACGCGAACGACCTGCCGCCCGCGTACGCGGCCCTGGGCACGGCGGTGGGGGACGCGGTCGCCAAGCTGGAGGCGCTGAGCGACCCGCCGTCCCTCCAGGAGGTCCTCGACCTGATCCGAGCGGTCAAGGACGCGTTCGACGCGATCCAGAACATCTCCACGGCGCCCCCCGGGGTGGATGCGGGGGCCTTCCTGGCCGAGATCGGGGACCGTCTGTTCGAGGTGCTGCTGACGAGCTACATCGCGGCGGAGCTCCCCGCCACGTTCAGCCTCCTGCAGGCCCTGCACGTCATCCAGATCGAGCACGTGGACGCCGCCGCGGGCAGGCCGACGTTCAGCCGCGTCACGTTCCAGTGGGACCAGATCCCCAAGATCATCTCCGAGCCCGCGCAGCTTCCGGCGCGCGTCTACGGGTGGGGGACTCCCGACCTGGACTTCGACCTGATCGTCCACCACTTGGCGGGTTGGTTCGTGTCGCTGCACTTCCCGGTGCGCATCGCTCCGCCGCCCGATCTCCTCGTCCGCGCCTACGCCGACGTGGTCGACGTGCCGACGCCGGTGTCCCCGCCTTCGATGGTGGTTCCCTTCTACTACGTCGACGTCGCCGGAACGCCGCTCGAGGCCGGGTTCGTCCTGCGCGCCGTGCCCGCGTCCGGCGGACACTTGCCCGGGGTCGTCCTGGAACCCGAGCTGCCGTCGCAGTTCCCCTTGAAGATCGACCTGGCGCCGGAGATCTCCCTGCGCATCCTCGCCGGAACGAACATCGCGAGCACGCTGGGCGTCATGGTGCGACCGGGCGAGATCTCCGTCAGATACCCCTTCGAGCCCGGGACCACCCCTCCGTCGGCCGGCGTCGGCGTCGGCTTCGACTTCGAACCGTCGCAACCGACGCTGCTGCTCGGTTCGACGGGTTCCACCCGGCTCGAGTTCAAGGGCGCGTCCGTCGACGTGAGCGCGACGTCGATCAACGGCGAGTTCGACGTCCTGTTCGGAGCGCAGCTGACGAACCTCGCCCTGGTGCTCTCGGCAGGCGAGGGCGACTCGTTCATCCGGAACATCCTGGGAAGCGGCGAGAGCCGGGTCGAGATGTCGCTGGGCGTCGAGGTTTCGAAGCGCCACGGCGTCCGCTTCACCGGCAGCGGCGCCTTCGAGGTCTCGGTGCACCCGCACGTGCACCTCGGGCCGATCGCGATCGACGAGGTGACGATCAGCCTCGCCGTGCCCGGCCACCACCCGCCCGACCTGCGGTTGGAGCTGGGAGCCGGCGTCTCCGGTCAGCTCGGCCCCCTCGCCTTCCTGGTCCAGGGCATCGGCATGCGCGTGGACGCGACGTTCACGCCCGGAAACGTCGGGCCATTCGACCTGGACCTCGGGTTCAAGCCGCCCAACGGGGTCGGGCTTTCGATCTCCGGCGGAGGGTTCACGGGCGGCGGGTTCCTGATCCTGGACAGCCAGAAGGGCGAATACGCGGGCGGGCTCGAGCTCGAGTTCCAGGGCTTCATCTCGCTCAAGGCGATCGGCATCCTGACAACGAAGATGCCCGACGGAAGCGATGGATTCTCGCTTCTCATCATCATCACGGCCGAGTTCCCGCCCATCCAGCTCGGGTTCGGCTTCACGCTGGTGGGCGTCGGCGGCCTCCTCGGCCTCAATCGAACGGTCGC
Source organism: uncultured Actinomycetota bacterium (assembly GCA_963781595.1). GTDB lineage: Bacteria > Actinomycetota > UBA4738 > UBA4738 > UBA4738 > JBEDUK01. The sequence continues at coordinate 754,437 of CAWAGG010000001.1, forward strand.
CCTCGAGGCGCTGCAGGCCGGCGTGCACGACGGGTCGCTCGAGAGCGTGCTGTTCCCGCGCGACATCGTCGCCAACGCGCCGCGGATCATCAACGACCTGAAGCGGATCTTCCCGCCGCTCGAGGACCGGTTCCTCGTCGGGCCGATGGCGAAGCTCGGGTGGGGAACGCCGACGCTCATCAGCCTGGAGATCGGGCTGATCCTGGAGATCCCGCGTCCGGCGTTCGCCATCCTCGGCGTGCTGCGCATGGCGCTGCCGACGGAGGACGCACCGATCCTGAACCTGCAGGTGAACTTCCTGGGGATCATCGACTTCGAGAAGGAGCAGCTCTCGTTCGACGCCTCGCTGTACGACTCGCACCTGCTCACCTTCACGCTGACGGGCGACATGGCGGTCAGGCTGTACTGGGGCGACAACGCGAACTTCCTGCTGACGGTCGGGGGCTTCCACCCCGCGTACACACCGCCGCCGATGGGGCTCCCGCCCCTGCAGCGGCTCGGCATCGTCATCTTCCAGGGGAACCCGAACCTGCGAGCCGAGTCGTACTTCGCCATCACCTCGAACACCGCGCAGTTCGGGGCGAAGATCGAGCTCTACGCCGGGGCGGACGTGTTCAACGTGTACGGCTTCCTGGCGATGGACGTCCTGATCCAGTTCAACCCGTTCCATTTCATCGCTGAGGTCTCGGCGATGCTGGCGGTGCGGTCGGGCTCGAGCACGCTGTTCAGCGTCAAGCTGGACCTGGTGCTCGAAGGCCCGACGCCGTGGCACGCGTCGGGGTCCGCGTCGTTCGAGATCGGCTTCATCATCACGATCACCATCTCGGTCCATTTCGACGTCACGTTCGGCGACGACCGCACGACCACGCTCCCGCCGATCAAGGTGATGCCGATCCTCGTGGGCGCGCTGGACAACGCCGGCAACTGGCGGGCCGTCCTGCCGAGCGGCTCGTCCCAGCACGTGAGCCTGCGCGCGCTGCCCCCCGGCAGCAACGACCTCGTCCTGCATCCGTTCGGGACGCTCGAGGTCAGCCAGAAGGTGACCCCGCTCAACCTCACCATCGCCCGGTTCGGCACGCAGCGCCCCGATCACGGCTCGAACTTCCGTATCGACTCGGTGCAGCTGGGGACGCAGCCGGCGACGGCGGCGACGGTCAGGGAGGAATTCGCTCCGGCCCAGTTCCTGGACATGAGCGACGCGGAGAAGCTCTCTCGCAAGTCGTTCGAGGCGTACGACGCCGGCGTTCGCGTCGGGGGAGGCGACGCGCCGAACGCCGACTACGTGGCGGCGCTGGACGTCGTCTACGAGGTCGTCTACGTCCCCGAGCACCAGAAGCCGGTGCTCTTCCGCCTCGGGCTCCGGCTGTTCGACGCCTTCGTCCGGGCGGCCGCGGTGGCGAAGTCCCCGCTGTCGTTCCAGCGCCGCGCCCCGTCCCCGCTCGCCACGCCTCCCGTCAAGATGGACTTGGAGAAGTACGTCGTGGCGTCCGTCAACGACCTGTCGGCGCACGACCGGTCCATGGTCTTCGACACGGAGGCGGAGGCGCACGAGGCGCTGCGCGGTCTCACCACGGATGACCCGGGGCTCCAGAGCCAGCTCCAAGTCGTCCCCGCCTACGAGGTGGTGGCCGGATGACGATCGCCAGGTACTCGTTCCTGCCGTGGATACGCCGGGGCATCGCCAACCAGGTCCAGGCGGCTGCCACCGCGACCGCGCGCGCGACGCTCGACGTCACGCTGGCGGTCGCCTCCGACGTGGAGACGATCTCGCTCGCCCCGAAGAAGGTGCAACTGGTCGGGCCGGGCGACGTGATCGGCGTCCTCCCACAGGTCGTCGTGCGCACCGAGCCCAGGAACTGGATCACGAACTTCGAGCCCAACTACCTGGCCTTCGTGGAGTTCTACGACGAGGACTTCCCGTGGCGCTACACGCCGGCGCCGCCCGACGCCGGACAGCACCGGCTGACGCCGTGGATCACGCTCCTGGTGCTCAAGGAGACCGAGTTCACGCGCAACGCGTCTCCCGGCCGCCCCCTGCCGTCGGTGACCCTGAACGGCGTCACCGCGGACGTCGCGCTGGCTCCCGACGCGCAGCTGTGGGCGTGGGGCCACGTCCACATCAACGGCACGTTCTCGACCACGCACGTGCCGGACCTGTCGGCGCTCGGCGCGATCCTGGGCAACGACCCCGACCGCGGGTACAGCCGGTTGATCAGTCCCCGGCGACTGGAGCCCAACACCGGGTACTACGCGTTCGTGATCCCCACCTTCGAGGTCGGCCGGAAGGCTGGCCTGGGCGAGTCCGTCGCGGACGACGACCCGGGCCTCACGATCGCGTGGAGCACGGCGACCGAGTTCCCCGTCTATCACGAGTGGTTCTTCCGAACCGGCACCGCCGGAGATTTCGAGGAGCTCGTGCGCGCCCTCGAGCCCAGGCCGATCGACAAGAGCGTCGGCATCCGGGACCTGAACGTCCACCAGCCCGGCTTCGGGATGCCGCTCATCACCAGCCCGCCCGACGACGTGGTCGGGCTGGAGGGGGCGCTCCTCTCTCCGTTCTCCGAGCCGAAGCCGCTCGACGGCTCGAGCAACTTCCCCGCGGAGATCGAGGCCGTGGTCAACCTGCCCGCGGACCTGGAATCGAGTGGCGCAGGCGCCGGTGATCCCATCGTGACCGCGCCCCTCTACGGGCGATGGCACGCGCTGGTGCAGCGCATCAGCGCCGATCCGTTCAAGCGGAACTGGGTGAACGAGCTGAACGTGGATCCCCGGTATCGGTCGGTCGCGGGCTTCGGCACGCGCGTGATCCAGCAGAACCAAGAGGAGTACATGAAGCTCGCATGGGCGCAGATCGGCGAGATCCTCGCGGCGAACCGGCGGATCCAGCTGTTCCAGGTGTCCATGCAGGCGAGCCAGCTCGCGTTCCAGAAGAACGTCGTGCCGCTGCCCGACGAGCGTGCGCTCGCCATCAGCCGGCCGGTATTCACGAAGGTGATGGCGAGCCCGGTGACCGTGCATGCGCTGGTGGGGGCGAGCAGGCTTCCCGAGGCGGCGTTCACGGGAGCGTTCCGAACGCAGCTCCGGCCACGGGGAGCGCTCGCCCGGCGGGCGTTTCCAGGGCTGGCGCCCTTCGCCTCACCGCTCACGCAGGCCGTGGCGAAGTTGAACGACGGTACGGTGTCGGCCGCGCCTCCCCGTCCGCTGCCTGGTGGCCCCACCGTGGAGCGGTTCGCCGACGGGCTGACGGCGGGTGGCGAGTCGGCCGTCCAGGCCAACCGGACGCAGCTCCTCTTCGCCGCTTTCCTCGCGTGCCTGGTGCTGCTGATCGCCGGCCCGACGCTCCTCGTCCGCATCCTGGCGCTGGTCGCGGCCGCCGCCGCCGTGGTCGCCTACTTCGTCCTGGGCCGCCGCGGGCGGCACCGGGGCGTGGGTGACGCGATCGAACCGGGCGCCCTCACCCCCGAGGCGGTCGAGCGGGTCCCACCGGAGCCGGCGTTCGTGCTCTCGCCGCCCGGCTCGCCTGAACCGCCGGGTCCCGAGCCGGCGACGCCGCCGGGCCGGGCGGTGGACTCGCCGGATGCCCGAGACTTCCGCCGCGCGTTGATCGGCTTCCATGCCCTGCTGGGCGCGCGCACGGACCCGCCCGAACCCGGCCCGCCCGTCGTCTTCACCGACGTCCGGCTGGCCGTCCTGCGGGCGATCGAGCCCGTCGCCTCGTTCCCGCGGCGGGTCACGTCCACGCTGCGCGTCGGCAGCAGTGAGCTGGTCACCTACGTCGGCGCCTACCACGACGCCGGTCCGGGCCCGCCGGCCGAACGCATCGTCCCCGTGATGGCGTACCCGGACATCCGTAAACCGATGTACGAACCCCTCCGGGACATCTCCAGCGAGCTCTTCGTCCCGAACCTGAAGCTGGTCCCGCCGGACACGATCTCGCTGATGGTGCGCAACGAACCGTTCATCGAGGCGTACATGGTGGGGCTCAATCACGAGTTCGCCCGGGAGCTCCTCTGGCGGGAGTTCCCGACCGACCAGCGCCCCAGTACGTTCCGCCAGTTCTGGGACGTCTCCAACGTCCCCAACATCCACAACCTCGCACCGGCGGACTTCGAAGAGAGCCTCCGTGACATCACGCGTATCCACGAGTGGACCTCGACCTCGGTCCTCGGCGACCACAACAACCGACGTTCGCCGGACGACCCTCCCGAGACGGAGGGGACGCCGCTGCTGAAGCGGCCTGTCGCCCTGGTCGTGCGCGGCGAACTGCTCAAACGCTACCCGAACACGATCATCTACGCGCAGCGCGCCAGGTGGGGCGACGGGCGGGACAACGCGCTCCGCCTGGTGCTCTGGGACGAGACGGGCGAGAAGACGGAAACTGGTCCGCCGGACCCGAACATCCGCTACCCGCTGTACAAGGCGTCCGTCGACCCCGACATCCACTTCATCGGCTTCGACCTGTCGCTGGAGGAGGTGCAGGGCGACCCCGCGCTCGCCGAGACGGCGGAGTCGAAAGCCGCCATACCGGCGAGCAAGCTGGGCTGGTTCTTCGTGCTCAAGGAGGTGGTCGGCGAACCTCGGTTCGGCCTCGACGAGCACTCGCCGGACGCGCCCGGCGACGTGAAGTGGGACAACCTGTCGTGGGACAACCTCGGGGCGGACGTGAAGGTGATCGACGTGGTGCGGCCCTTCGCGACGGATCCCGGCGGGTCGCTGACCGAGGGCGTGCAGTGGGGGACGAACGCCGCCGACATGGCCGTGATCCTCTACCAGAAGCCGGTCCTGGTCGCGTTCCACGGCCGCGACATGCTCAAGGACCTCCACGCGTGAGGACACGGGAGGATCGATGGCCGGACTGACGGACACCTGGCGGGCAATCGAGACCCTCCGCGCCGAGCGCGACGATGCGCGGGCCACTCACCGCGCGGCAATCTTCGAGGTGCAGAGGCTTGACGGGGAGATCGACGATGCGCGCCGGCGCGCCGGCGCGGACGAGCGGGCGGCCGCGCGGCTCGCCGAGCTGGAGGAGGAACGGGGGGGCGCCGAGCGCGCCGTCGCCGAGCGCGGCAGGGAGTTGGCGTCGGCCTTGGCCGGCGTCCGCGACCGGGCCGTGGAGTTGCTGGGAGCCGCGCCGCAGAAGCTCATCGAGGGACTGGCCGACGACATACCGATCCTGCTGCTCCCCCTTCGGGTCGAGACGCGCTTCGGTGAGGACGACGGCGTGCCGGTCCTACGTCTGCGCATCTTCCCCGACGACGCGAGCATCGCCCACCACGAGGAGGCGCTGACGACCGAGGAGGTGAGCGCCGGCGAGGCCTACTGGCGGGATCGCTGCCGCGCCAACGCCGAGCCCGACCCACAGGAGCGGGACCGCATCGCCCGGGGAGCGTGGAACATCCTGGCCGCGCGCCGGGGCGCCTACCGGGCGAGCTGGGTGGCGCGCGCCACCCAGCCGACGAACTGGAGCGACCAGCTCATCGATCCGGCGGCCGCGGTCTTTCCGGCGGTGGAGACCAAGCCCGTCGACTGGTCGGAGGCGCCTCGGTCGTTCGTGCTCCCCGATCGCTTCGTGGTCCGCCTGGTCGCCGGCGGCGCGTCCCGCGACGTCGAGGGGGCGCTCATCCCCGACGACCTGCCGCTCGGCCCCGATCCGCTGGTCGCCGACGAGACGTTCACGCGTGACGAGGCGACGGGCCGGCTGAAGCTGGGAGACGACCTCCGGTGGCTGGTGGACTTCGACCGGGCCGTGGAGGTGGGCATGGCGCTGCGCATCCCCCTGGAGCTTCCGCGCGAAGCGGCCGGCTTCGAACGGATCGTCGTCATCGGCATACGCCTCTCCTCCGGCCCTGACCAGAACGCCGCGCTGATCGGCCGCCTGATCGAAGCCCACCGCTTCAGCCAGGGGATCGCCCTCGTGCCGCAGGGCACGCCGACGAACAACACCGACGACGCGCGCTCGGGGCTCACGACGGCCGCCGAGTCGGTCGACCAGACGTTCGCGTTGGAGAACGATCCGAACGCACTCCTCCCGCAGTCGGACCACTTCCTCAAGAGCGACGGCCAGCGTCTCTCGGAGGCGCTCGGCGTCCCGCTCGACGTGTTCCGCGCGCTCCCCGCGGCGGGCGGTTCGGACGTGTCCGAGGCTCTGGCGATGAATCGCGCCCTGTGGAGCGCGACGCTCGGAGGCTTCCTCCACGGCATGCTGAAGCCGATCGTCGGCGGATCGACGATCGACCTCCTACGGCGCTTCGTCGGCGCGTACGTCACCGGCCGCGGCCTGCTGCCTGCGCTGCGGATGGGGAGCCAGCCGTACGGGGTGCTCGCGACGAGCGCGCTGTCCCTGTGGGAGTGGGACGAGGTCGAGACGGGGGAGGAGATCGCGTTCTGGAACGCGCTGCTCGCGCGGCTCCGCACGCTCAGGGAGGCCTGGAACGGGCTCGTGAGGCAGGTGAGCTTCATCGGCAAGGACGGGGACCCGTTCCAGAACCTGCTGTCCGTCGTGGGACTGCAGGCGTCGTCGGTCGAGTACTACTCGCGCAAGGGCATCTCGCGCGATTACCTCGCCAACTACCTGCGGTTCCTCAGGTTCTCGCCGGTCTCCGTCGCATCGCTGTGGGAGCAGATGGAGGCCGCCGTCTACGGTCAGCTCCGCGACATCGGGCTCGATCCGAACGTGGCGTTCGGCCTGCGCGACGTGATCTTCTGGCGCGAGCACGACCTGCTCGGCGGGCCCGTGATCGACGCGGATCCCCGGATCCCGTTCTCCGAATCGGAAGGCATCGCGACGTTCGACGGCGCGCGCAACTACATCGACTGGCTCCGCACGGCCAGCCTGGACGACATCCGCCAGCAGGCGCTCCGGAACGCGGACGGCGACGCGGTCGCCCCTCCGGCAGCGATGCTCTACAGGCTGCTGCGGGACGCGTTCCTCGCCGAGCTGGACCGCGGTGGGCGAACGCTCGTGACGGCCCTGGCGCCGGAGGTGTTCGCGGAGCTGCCGGCCGAGCCGGCGATCGTCGACGTCGGCGGCAAGACGTTCACGAGCCGGGACGTCCTGTCGGTCGACGCCTCCAAGATCGGGGCATCGGCGGCGCGGGTGGCCGTCGGCGACCTGCTCGTGGCCGTGGCCCGCGGCGGCTCGGGCGGGGCGGCGCCCCCGCCCGAGGCGGCAGGTCTGGCCGACCTCCACGCGGCGCTCGGGATGCTCGCGCCGTTGCCCACCGCGCGGCTCGAACGGCTGCTGGCCGAGCACGTGGACCTGTGCGGCCACCGGCTGGACGCGTGGGTGCAGGGACTCGTGGCTAGGCGGCTGTGGGAGCTCCGCCGGCGGACCGAGGGCGAGCCCATGCTCCACCTCGGCTCGTTCGGGTGGGTCGAGAACGTGAGGCCGTCGGCCGTCGCGCGTCGCGTGGTCCCACCGGAGGAGCTGGCGCCCGTCGTGCGCGGCGCCGTCGACGGGCCGGTCGTCGAGGATCCGCTGAACGGCGGGTACGTCCACGCGCCGTCGCTGACGCACGCGGTGACCGCGGCGGTGCTGCGCAACGCCTACCTCTCGCACGCCGAGCCGGCTCGCGCGGAGGTCATGCAGGTGAACCTCTCCTCGGGCCGGGTGCGGACCGCGCTCGGCTACCTGGACGGCGTCCGGAGCGGGCAGGAGCTCGCGGCGCTGCTCGGCTACCAGCTCGAGCGCGGGTTGCACGAGAACCATCCGGGGGTCGAGCTGGACGAGTTCATCTACGTGCTGCGGGAGCGGTTCCCCTTCACGTCGGGCAAGCTGACCGACGTGCCTGCGGGAACGGCCTCCGAGGCGATGGAGGCCCGGAACGTGATCAACGGCTACGACCTGCTCGAGCACGTACGGGGCGGCACGTACCCCTACGGCATCCAGGGCCTGCCCGCGAACGACGGCGGCGGCACTCCGGGCTCGCGGGCGCAGGCGGTCGCGATCATCCAGGAGATCGACGCGCTCGCCGGCGCGATGGACGCCATCGCCGACCTTCTGCTCGCCGAGAGCGTGCACCAGGTCGTCAAGGGCAATTACGACCGGGCGAAGGGCGCGCTGCAGGCGATCAGCGAAGGCGGGTCCCCGCCCGATCCGGAGGTGGTCGAGACCCCGCGGAGCGGCCGGTCGTTGACCTTCCGCGTCGCGCTTCCGCTCGATCCCACTCAACGGGCCGGCTGGAACGCCTCGCTGACCCCGCGGGCACAGGCGAACGCCGCCCTGAACCACTGGCTCACCACCGTCCTGCCTGCCGCCAACGACATCCAGTGGCGCGTCACCGAGGGGACCAACCCGCCGGTCTTCGTCTCGCTCGACTCGCTCGGGCTCGAGCCGATCGACTGCGTCCTGATGGCCGGGAACCGGCTCGGCGACTTCTCCGGGGAGCTCGAGCGGTTCTTCGTCTACGACTACCGTGCCGGCAACGTGGTGCCCGACGAGATGGTGACGTTCCTGTTCGAGAAGTCCGACCCCACCGTGCCCGACGACGAGGCGCTGATCATCGACCCCGGAAGGGCTCAGGCGGGCATGGTCTCCCTGGCGAGCGTCTTCCCGCTGCTGAGGGCGCTCCGCGGCCTGGTGAGCAACAGCCGTGCGCTCGACGCCCGTGACTTCGAGCTCCCCACCGAGGCACAGGGCGTCGAGCCCGGCGACCCGAAGGGCTTCGACGATGGGGTGCCACCGCTCAAGGACCTCGGCGACCTGAAGCAGCGGATCGAAGACGCGTACGGTGGCTTGACCTCCGCCCGGGACGGCCTCGACGCCGTGCTGGCGAGCCCGATCCAGCCGTTGTACGACGCGCTGCAGGCGGACCCGGCGCACGTGATCGTGCCGCAGTGGGGCACCGCCCTCACCGCCCTGCGGGACGCGATGGTGGCGGTATGCCGGTTCGGCGTTCCCGAAGCCCTTCCGACCTCGGGCCTGGACGTCACCGCGCTGACGATCGACGCGATCGTCGCCCAGGCCAACGCCATCGTCGCGATCGTGGACCGTCACCTGGACGAGGCCCGCGAGGCGCTCGACACGAGCTTCTCCGATCCGCTCCCGTCGGACCCGGCGGAGGCGGCCCGCGTCCGGGCCCAGCGGACCGAGACGCTCGTGGGCGCGTACGGGGACGCCGCGCGCGGGATCCTCGGCGCGGGCTTCGTCGCGGTCCCGCTGTTCCGGGTGCACCCGTCGGCGCGTCCGGAGCTGTCCGCCGCGCTGGCCGCGCCGATCTCGAGCGACCCGCTCGCGATCGAGGAATGGTTCCAGTCGGTCGCCCGGGTCCGGGGCCCCGAGGATGGGCTGGGCACCGTCGCCGCCTACCAGGACTGGGTGCCGGGCTCCTCCCGTGTGGAGCTGACCCCGCTCCAGCTTCCCGTCCGACCGGGGGATCCGTGGATCGCGTCGGCGTACGGAGACGCGCTCGGTCCCGGGGACGTCGTCTCGGTCGTGACGTGCCGTCCCATGCCGCCGATCGGCCAACCGGTGTGCGGCCTCCTGCTGGACGAATGGACCGAGCTCGTCCCGACGACCCAGGAGACCACCGGCATCGCGTTCCACTTCAACCGGCCGAACGCCACCGCGCCGCAGTCGTTGCTGCTCGCCGTCGCGCCGCGGCTCCGCGGCGCGTGGTCGTGGGAGGACCTCGTGGCGGTGATCGTGGAGACCTTCGAGCGGGCGAGGATGCGCGCCGTCGAGCCGGACATGATCGCGGGGACATCCTACTTCCAGGCGCTTCCGGCGATCCTGTCCGAGTTCAGCGAGGGCGGACTCCGCTCGATCCTGTACGCCAAGGCGACCAGCGTGATGGCACCCGGGATCGCGCCGGCCTGACGGAGGAAACGACGATGCCATTCGACTACGCCACCGCCGCGAACCTCCGGTTGTTCGCCCAACCCGACATGCCGTACATCCGGGGATGGAACCGGCTGGAAGGGCGCCCGCGGACGGCCGAGTTCGGACGCGCAATGCGGGCGGAGGTGCGTGACGCGCTCTGGTTCCTGACGCGCCAGTGGCAGTTCGGCGAGTTCCAGGGCGAGGACGCCGCGTCACCGGTGGAGGTGCGCACCCTGGTGCAGGGCGCGCCGTTCACCCGCTACGCGCCGGACGGCCAGAGCCCTGTGCCGTACCAGGGTGACGTGCCCCTCGAGACGAGGGTCGAGAGCGAGGCGGTCGGCCCCGACGTGACGTTCCACATCCAGGCCACGCGATACTTCTTCGCGCTGGTCGACGCGGCGATCGCCGGCGCGGCGCAGCGCGCCGCGATCAGGGCGCTCTACCTGGACCCCGCGGCGTACGGCCTGGCCGACGCGGACGTCGACGGGCAGCGCGATGCCGACGCGGATCAGGTGCTGTCGCTCGCGCGGTCCCACCTGCTGAACGGGGCGGCGCTGATCGCCGACGCGGGCACTGGGACCCACGCGACCAACGTGGACGGGTTCCCCGGGCTGTCGGCGGCCGAGCGGGCCGCGCTCAAGCAGGCCGGCCTGGACCTCCTAGCCTGGTTCCGGCGCCTGTACCACGTTCCCGATCAGGGCGACGCGGCATGGGCGCCCCGATTCCTCGAGTACCGGTTCGCGTGTGCCGCCCAGCGGGCGGGGTCGCCCCAGACCGTCCTCGTGGCGGACCAGTACGAGCAGGGGCATCTGGACTGGCATGCCTTCGACGTGGATGCGTCCACTCCCGGGGCCATCCCGCCGCCGGACGACGCGGGACCGGTCGCGCCGCCGGACGAGCATCTGCTGTCGTTCCTCCCCGCGCCCGCCTCGTACAGTGGGATGCCGTCTCCCCGGTACTGGGAGTTCGAGAACCGGAAGACGGAGTTCGCGGACATCGACGCGAACACCACGGACGTGGCGAAGCTGTTGCTGACCGAGTTCGCGCTCGTCTACGGCAACGACTGGTGCGTCATCCCCTACGTCGTGGACGTGGGCTCGCTCTGTGAGATCCCGGGCGTGCTCGTCACCGACGACTTCGGGGAGACCACCCTGGTGCATCCTGCCGGCCGTGGGCCGGACGACTCGTGGCAGCGCTGGTCGATGTTCACGCTCGACACGGTGGGCGGAACGGGGGAGGCGGACCAGCGCCTGCTGCTCGCGCCTGCCCTGTCCAAGTCGATGGACGGCGCGCTCCTCGAGCAGGTGCTGTTCCTGCGCGACGAGATGGCGAACATGGTGTGGGCCGTCGAACGCGTGGTTCCGTCCGCGCTCGGCGGAGGGACCAACGGATACGACGTTGCCGCGGCGGCCACGCCACCACCTCCGCCACCGCTCCCTGCCGCCCCCGCCCTGGCGCGGTACGTGCTCGGTACCGACGTGCCGCACAACTGGCATCCGTTCATCCCCGTGCACGTGCCGGGAAGCAACCGCAGCGTGCAGCTGCAGCGTGCGCGGCTGCCCGGCCCAGCACGAGACATCTACGGTCACGTCCTGGATGTTCCCGCCCCCTATCACGTGAACGAGGAGGAGGTCCCTCGGGCGGGCAAGACGGTGAAGCGGACGTTCCAGCGCGCCCGCTGGCTGGACGGACGGACCTTCCTCTGGATCGGCCGCCGCGTTACCTACGGCCGGGGGGAAGGCAGCAGCGGGCTGGCGTTCGACCAGGTGGTCGACGTCCGCGAGGGCGAGTAGCTCCGGTCACGCCTTCGGATCCGCATCGGAGCCTCCAGCGCACCTCACCGATGAAGGGCAGCCCCACGTGGTAGGTGACGAAGCGACCTGGCGGATCGAAGGAGATCGAGCAGGTGGGTCACCGATGAGAGACATCCGGGGGGTCGCGCCACCTGACCGGCCCCCCGAGTCCTCCGATCACGAGTCCGCGGAGAGGGGGGGATTCGAACCCCCGATGGCCTCACGACCAAACCGGTTTAGCAAACCGGCGCCATAGACCGGACTAGGCGACCTCTCCGCCGGCGATGATAGCGAACATGACGTGCGGGAACGGGACCGGCGGAACCGACGCCCCGGTGACGATCCAGAGAACTACCCGGCGTTCGTCACCGCGCTCCGAGCGCGTGGGTACCAGGGCGGGCGCCTCGAGGCGATCCTGAGCGGCAACTGGCTCAGGGTCCTGCGTGAGGGGCTGCCCTCCTAGCCGTCTCTACGCCCGAAGGAGCCGCCCCGGAAGGCTCCGCCGACGCGGACCAACCGGGCCGACCCCTTGGTCCGCCTAGGCGGCGGGCGCACCGAGCGTGACCGTCAGGAACGCGCCGCCGAAGACCGAGAGTGCTGCTCTCACCGCACGAGCGATACTCCGCATCGAACCCACCTCCTGGCACCGACCGTACGGGCCGGAGCAGGGCCGACCTGTACCGTGCGCCACGGATCCGACGTGACATGCATCACTCACTCGGAACCGCCGCAGCGGCGACGATCCGAGCGCGGCTGAAGTTCGGGGCGTCTACCAGGCGGGCCGGTACGCCGCGGCCGCCTCGCCCATGTCCCCGGCGCGCGCCGGGTCGACGCCGATCCCGACCAGCGCCATCCGGACGACCTCGCCGATCGCCCGCTCCAGGTCCGGGAGCCGGCCCTGCACCCAGGCGGCCGCGGTCTCCTTCGTCATCCCGGCGAACGCCTGGAACGTCGCCGACACGTCCGACGAGATCAACTCACCGGATGCGAACAGCGGTCCGAGCGTCTCCAGCAGGTGCCCCTGGAACTCCGCGTCGAGCCGCCCGCGCAGCGCCTCGGCCTCCGGGACGCCCATCATCTCGACGAAGAACGCCCGAGCGATCGGACCCCCGGAGCCGACCCACCGCATGATGGCCGCCATCTCCATCGCGATCATCCGGACGCGGTCCTCGACCGTCACCCGTTCGATCCGCGTGGCCTCTTCGATGAGCGGTGCGAGGTTGCGCTCGATCAGCGCGACGATCGCGGCCTCCTTGCTGGGGAAGTGGTGGTAGAAGGCGCCTCGGGAGATGCCGGCCCTGGTGCAGATCTCTTCGATGCGGCTGCCCTGATAGCCGAACACGGCCACGACCTCCGCCGTCGCCTCGAGGATGTCCTGGCGCGTGCGCTCGAGGTGCCGGCGGCGACGCGGCACCGCCTGGACGGCCTCACGCACGCCCACCGCGGCGATCGGGTTCTCCTCGAGCGTCTGGGCGCCCACGTCCAGCACGACCCGCGCCGGGACGCTCACGACAGCCAACCGGTGGTCCGGGCGCACGCCGGGAGCCGCGTCCGGGCGGGAGAACGTTCGTCGTCCACGATGGTGTAGATGCCGCTCGGGCCCTCGACCGCTGCGGTGACCGTCGCCGAAGTGCGTCAGGGCCGTGTACGAACGGGAAGATGCCGGACCTTCCGGCACGACCAAGTCGGCTCGATGCTACCTTCGGGTGGTGGACGCCATGCCGCCGCTGCACCCTCAGGTCGAACCGATCGCGTTCCTGCTCGGAACGTGGTCCGGTGAGGGCCGGGGCTCGTACCCGACGATCGACCCCTTCGCCTACGGCGAGGAGGTTCGGTTCTGGCACGTCGGCAAGCCGTTCCTCGCGTACACGCAGCGGACGTGGGCGCTCGACGACGTGCGGCCGCTCCACGGGGAGATGGGCTACTGGCGCCCCCAACCGGACGGTTCGCTCGAGGTCCTGCTCTCCCACCCGTTCGGCGTGAACGAGCTGGCGATCGGCACGGTCGAGGGCTCACGTGTCGAACTCACCGCCGATCCGGTCATGCTCGCGCCCACCGCCAAGCCGATCACGCGGGTCGAGCGGACGTTCGACGTCGACCCCGCCCGGGGGGAGTTGCGGTACGAGCTGCGGATGGCCGCGGTCGGCGTGCCGCTCACGCACCACCTCGCCGCCGAGCTCCGCCTGACGGTCCCAAGGGGTTAGGTGATCGACCCACCCGCCGCACCGACGAACGACCGCTCGATCCGTCCGTCGCTGCGGCGTATCGGTGGCGTCCTGCTGGCGATCGCGGTCGGCATCGCCGGAGCGTGGGCAGCGCTCGCGCTGGCCGGGGGCATGCGCGCGACGCTCGGACCGTTCGAGGTCCGGCTCGATGCGGCGTTCGGGCCGGGCGTCACGCGGGTGTCGTTGCCGCCGCTGGGGGATCTGACGGCGAACACGCACGTGGCGCCGTGGCGGATCGACGCGACGCTCGAGGAGGTTCACGTCGAACAGCTCGCGGACGAGCTGCGCGTCCGGGGCGCCGAGGGGGTGATCGACGACGTCCAGGCGGTGCTCCCGGCACGGATGCGCGCGCTGGCGCTCCGCGCGGCCTGGGTCGCGGTCGCGGGTGCCCTGCTCCTCGCGCTGCTCGTCTTCCGGACGCGTTGGCGTCTGGTGGTCGTCGCGGTGGTCACCGCGCTGGTGACGGTCGGCGGGAGCCAGGTCGCGACGTTCGCCTCCTACGACCCCGAAGCGTTCCGCGCGCCGCGGTTCACGGGCACGCTCGCCCTCGCGCCGCAGCTGATCGGACCGGTCGAGACGGCGACCGGGCGGATCGACCGCTTCCGCGACGAGCTCGCCCGCGTCGTCGACGGTGCCGCGCGCGTCTACGCGTCGATCGGGACCGCTCCGGGCGCCGGCGCCGACGAGATCCGGGTCTTGCACATCTCGGACATCCACCTCTCGCCGCTCGGCACGTCGTTCGCGCGGCAGCTCGCGAGCGCGTTCGACGTCGACTTCGTGATCGACACCGGCGACATCACGTCGTTCGGCACGCCGGCCGAGACCCTGATCCTGTCGCAGATCCCGGGCTTCGGCCGGCCGTTCCTGTTCGTGCGCGGCAACCACGACTCGATGGCGCTGCAAGCCGAGATGGCGAAGGTCCCGAACGCCGTCGTGCTCGACGGTCGGACGGTCGTCGAGCACGGCATCACGGTCTACGGACTGGGCGACCCCGCGTTCACGCCGAACAAGCTGGCGGTGCTCGACGACGCCCGGTTCGCCGCGCTCGTCCGCTCCGTGGGACCCAGGATCGCCGCTGACGTCGCCGCCCTCCCCCGCCCGCCAGACATCGTGGCGGTCCACGACGACCGGATGGCGGAGTCGGTGGCGGGGTCCGTGCCCCTGGTCGTCTCCGGGCACTTCCACGTGCCGTCGGACCGAACGATCGACGGCACCCTGTTCCTGCGGATCGGGAGCACCGGCGGCGCGGGCGCGAACGTGTTCACCCAGGAGGAGGGCATCCCGCTGTCGGCGGAGATCCTGCACTTCGCGCCGGGAGTGGGTGGCGAACCCCCGACGCTGCTCGCCTGGGACGTGATCTCCGAGTCGCCGGTCACGGGGAACCTCACGATCGAGCGCCACGTGCCGCCGGCCCCGGCCGCCGCCGAGACCCCCACCCCGGGCCCGTCAGGCTCCGCGACGCCGTCCTGAGCCGACCTCGAGGAACGCCTCGGCCACCCGCTCGTCGCCGATCACCGCGAGGAGGGCGCCCCACGTGTAGAACGGGTCGGCGTCCGGCGAGTCGCCGCCGTCGCCGGTCCGCTGATCGAGGTTCTCCCAGCAGCGGCGTTCGGCCCAGGCGCGTGCGAACATCCTCCACCCCTTGTCGGTCAACTCCTTCGCCTCGCGCTCGAAGCCGTACCGCAGGAGTCCCAGCCAGACGAGGTAGTTCATCGTCGGCCAGACGCGACCGCGCCAGTAGGTGTCGTCGGCCGCCGCGGGGTCGTCGAACGGCGTCCCCGCCACCGGATGATCGCCCCAGAATTCCCAGGGGTTCGTCAGGTGGTCCTTCACCAGGGATGCCGCCTGGTCCTCCGTCGCGATACCGGCGGCCATCGGATAGAACGACGACGGTCCCAGGCTGCGGACGAAGGCCCCGCTCCACAGGCGGTTCGCGAAGACCTTCCTGGACGGATCCCAGAGGTGCTCGCGCACGGACGCGGCGAGGGCCGCCGCGCGCTCGCGGAGCGCTCCGGCCTCCTCCGCCGGCCGGCCGAGCTCGTCGGCGATCCGCGCCAGCGTCTCGGCCTCCAGCACGAGCTGGCTGTTGAGCGCGACGTCCTCGCAGTCGAGCGTGTGCGCCGCGGGGTCGAACGTCGCCTCGTCGTACACGGCCGAGTTGTCCATCGCGGCCTCGTCGAGCGCCGCCTGCTTCGTGTGGACGAAGTGCCCGTCGCCGACCGGCGTCGAACCGGGCTCGAGGAGCCCGTTCCCGTTCCCGTCGCGCGTCTCGAACCAGCGCCAGAACGCGCGGCGCAGGACGGGATAGGCGCGCTCCAGGACCGGGCGATCGCCGGCGAGGCGGCGCACCAGCCAGGTCGCATGCGCACCGACCGGGAGCTGCGACCGGTCGACCCAGGCCGTGCGACCGCTCATCAGGCCGGCGAGCGTCCCGTCGTCGGCGGCGTTCGACAGCGCCGCGTCGAGGTTCGCGCCCGCGGTCTCAGCGTCGCCCACGTGGGCCGCGAGGATCGCCGCGTAGAACGCGTCCGAGAGCCAGACGAACCACCCGCCGAACCTCTCCGGCGCCCACGCGCGGGTCGCGACCGTGTACGGGCGCGCGTTCACCCCGTCCCAGATCGTGTTCCACGCCACGACGTCGCGAACCGCCTCGCGCCGGGGTGAGGGCTCCGCGGCGGCGCGGGCGGCTGCCGCATCCAGGGCAGCGTCCGCGTCGCTCAAGGCCCCCGTGAGTCCGCCGATCGCCGCGTCCACGTCGGCGTCGAGCTGCGCCCCGAAGACGAACCGCTGCTCGGTCGCGGCGAAGCGGAACTGCGCCCACCGGCCCTGGTCACGCCCGGGCGGGCGCGCGTAGTACCCGCCGCGTTCGAGCTCCTCCCGCGCCTCGAGACGGTCGTCGTAGAGGTGGGCGCCGACCGGCATCGCGACGGTCGAGAACGCCCCGCGGACCCCCCCAGCCTCCATCGTCGCGATCGGCGGATCGACGTACCGTCGTGGTCCGTCGGGTACGCGGAGCCGAACCGTCCCATCACCCGCCGGGAAGCCGACCTCGACCAGCAGCCAGAACCGGAGCCCCCAACCGGTCAGGTGCAGCACGCGGATCGCGCCGACGAGCGTCCCCGGCGAGGGCTTCGCGTAGCGCAGGCGCAGGCGCGAGCCCGCGTGCGGGAGCTCCAGCTCGACGAAGGAGCCATCGGTCAGGTGCGGCCCGAGGCGCACGGACTCCTCGTAGGGGAAGTCGGTGTACGTGTTCGTCGCGCCCGCGAACGCGGAGAGCCGAACCGTGAGTCCCGACGGCAGGTGAACCATCGCGCCCGGGTCACGCGCGTCCCACGTGTTCCATGCGCGGTCGGGGCCGACCGGCGTCATCGCACGCTGGCCGCGTCCAGCCGTTCGAGCTCCTCGGCCACGGTCGTGACCTCGATCTGTGGCGCGAACCCGCGCATCACCGTGAGCGCGCCCTCGTGCGCCTCGTCGGTCGCGCCCGCGCACGCGTCCGACACGACGCGCACGAACATCCCGGCGTCCGCCGCGGGCAGCGCCGTGGCGATCACGCAGCAATCGGTCGCCACGCCGCACAGGACGAGCGTTCGTGACGCGCCGGCCGCCTCGCGGAGCCGATCGCCCCATTTCGAGAACGTGGTCCGGTCGAGCGTCGCGGGATGGCGCGATGACCACGGTTCGGTCAGCTCCATGAGCGGCTCCGCCTCGGGGGCCGTGACCGCCTCCCACTGCCGGTAGTAGGGGACCCAGCTCCCGTCCCATCGGTCGGGGATCAGGAACCGCGTGAACGTCGTTCGATCCTCGCCGAACGCCGTCACCAGTTCGTCAATCTGCTTTACTATCGACGCGTAGCCTGGCGTCGCCCACGGGCTCGAGGGGTCGCCGAACAGCCGCTGCATGTCGATCACGACGAGGGCAGCCCCGATTCCCCCCATGTCACGTCGCGGTCGCCGGGGCGTTCGCAGCGCTCCGGCTCGTCCGCAAGACCGACGACAGGATCGCGTACAGGATCCCGGCGACGGCGAACGCGATCAGCAGGCCGATGCTGCTGGTCGCGATCGTGCCAGACTTCCCGCCCAGGCCGGGCAGCTCGAGGAGGTACCCGACCCACGTGAAGACGGCGGCGGTCGACGTCACCAGGCCGAGCCCGACGAACGCCGCCAGCAGGAACGACACGACGCCCGCGACGTTCCACGCGCCGTACCGACCCCGCGGGTCGTACAGCGCATCGACCTGATACCCGCCGCGCAGCCGGTACATCCACAGGTCCACGAGGAAGATCGCCGACCACGTCGCCAGCAGCACGCCCAACGTGATGAGGAACCCTTGGAACGGACCGAAGAAGTCCGGAGAGAAGAACAGGATGTAGATGTTGCCGATGATCATGATCGTGCCGTCGATCGCGACCGACTGGTACCGAGGGATCCGGACGCCCAGCGTCAGCAGGTTCAGCCCCGACGAGTAGATGTCGAGCACCGCGCCGGCGACCAGGCCGCCGACGCCCACGAGCATGTACGGCACGACGAACCATGTGGGCACGTCCCTCACCAGGACGCCGATCGGGTTCGAGGAGGTCGCCAGATCCTCGTTCCCCGCCGCGATCAGCAGGCCGAACGTGATCAGGATGATCGGGCCGATGCTCGCGCCGAACGTCGTCCAGCCGACGACGGAACCGTTGGCGGCAGATCGTGGCAGGTAGCGGCTGTAGTCCGCCGCGGCGTTCACCCACCCGATGCCCAGCCCGGCCATCACGATCGACATCCCGCCGATGAACTGAGCGAACGACGCCGACGAGAGGTTGGACACCTTCGTGAAGTCGATGTGGGACCACTCCAGGATCATGAAGACGACGGTCAGGACGCCGAACGCGTACGTGAACCACGTTGCGACCTTCACGATCGTCGCCTGGCCGAGGACCCCGATCCCGATCGTCACCGCCGCGATGATCACGAACGCCACGGCGAGTGTCGGCTTGCCGGAGGGGAGCCCGAGGCGGTCGGCTGCGGCCGCGACCGAGAGCGTCGCGAGCGCCACCAGGATCGTCTCCCACCCGACGAGCGAGACGTAGCTCACGACCGTCGGGATCGCGTTCCCGCGCACGCCGAACGACGCCCGCGACAGGATGAACGTCGGCGCACCCCCGACCTTCCCGGCCAGGCTGACGAACCCCACCAGGAGGAACGAGGCCACCGTCCCGATCACGGCAGCGAGGAACCCCTGCCAGACGTTCAGACCGTAGAACGTGACCAGGTATCCGCCGTACGCGATCCCGAGGATCGCGATGTTCGCGAAGCACCAGACCCAGAACATGTCGACCGGCTTGCCCTGCCGCTCGGCATCGGGGATCGGGTTGATGCCGTTCGTCTCGATGCTCCACGCGCGGTTGGTCTCTCCCCCGTCGCGCTGGCCGGTCACCTGAGCGGACATCGTCTTCGCCTCCTCGTCGGTGCGCCCCGAGGTCGATTATGCCCCGGCCCCGGGCGTGCGGGACCATCGCGAGAGCATCAGTTGCCCTTGGTCGGAACCAACCCCGCCGGTGCGAGGCGGACCAGCCGCGTCGTAACCGCGTCCGGCGCGCGGCCTTCGTCCTCCAGTCGTTCCTTCCGCACGATGGCCCGACGGACGACGTGCCCGCCGACGAACCGTGCCGGCTCCGGCGGGAAGGCGCCGTGCTCGGGCAGGCCGACGAGGCCGCACCCGGACCACTCGTCGTCGCGCTCGAGGGCGAGTGACGCCAGGATACGGCCGCCCAGGTATGACGGCCCGACCCCGTTGCCGCTGTAGCCGACGCCGACCAGTGCGCGGGCGCGCCCCGGGAGCGGGCCGAAGAACGGCAGGCCGGTGCGCGACCGGTCGATCGGACCGGTCCACGACCGAACGACCGGCACGTCCGCGAGGGCCGGGTAGAGCCTGCGGAAGTGGCGTTCGACGACCCGCGAGCGCCGGCTCACGCCCTCGAACGCGTCACCGACCCGCGGGCCGAACGCGAGCGCCCCGCCGCCCTTGCCGAACGCGATCCGTCCGTCGTCCGTCGTGCGGTGGTAGTGGACCAGGAGGCGCGAGTCGGAGATCGCGAGCCCGTCCACCCACCCGATCTCCGCGAGCCGGTCCGGGATCGGCGGCGTCGCGACGATGTCGGAACCGACGACGAGGATCCGCCTCCGTACCTCCGGCGAGGCGACGGCCCATGCGTTCGTCGCCAGGACGATCCGCTCGGCCGCGACGGCGCCGCCGATGGACTTCGCGGTCACGCCGTCGAACGACACGACCGCCGAGCGTTCGTAGATCCGCACACCGCGGGCCTGCGCGATCCGACGGAGGCCGCGCGCGAGCAGCGCGGGTTGGACCACGGCGCCGGAGGCTTCGAACACCCCCGCCAGGTGCTGGGCCGAGCCGGACCTCCGGGCGACGTCCTCGTCGGACCACGCCTCGAAGGGATGCTCACCGACCGCGCCCAGCGCGTCGATCGTCGAACTCCACGCGCCGATCTGCGCCGGGTTCGTCGCCACCCATAGGTACCCGTCGCGGCGGTACCCAGCCTCGATGCCGTTCGCGTCGCAGAACCCGCCGATCGACGTCACCGAGTCAGCGGAGGCGCGGGCCAACCGCACGGCTTCGTCGGTCCCGCACAGCTTCCGCAGGGACGCGAACTTCGGCCACCACGACAGCACGAAGCCGCCGTTGCGTCCGCTGGCGCCGCCGCCGCAGACGTCGGCGTCGACCACCACGACGTCCGCGGACGGCTCGAGCTCCGTGCAGCGCAGAGCGGTCCACAGGCCCGTGTAGCCACCACCGACGATGCAGATGTCGGCCGTCACGCGGCCCTCGAGCTTCGGCGCGTCCTCCTCGCCCGGCCGCGCGAGCGCCTCGTCGAGCCACAGGCTCCGCACCATCGCCCGGACGATACTCGACGCCGGGGCCTAGCCTGTACCGACCGTGACCGTGCGCGTCGGCTATCAAGGCGAACCCGGGGCCTTCTCCGAGGAGGCCGTCATCACGCTGTTCCCCGACGCCGAACCGATCCCCCGCCGGACGTTCCGAGACGTCTTCGACGGCGTCGAACACGAGGGCATCGCGTACGGCGTGGTCCCGCTGGAGAACTCGCAGGGCGGGTCGATCACCGAGACGTACGACCTGCTGATGCGCGAGGCCGTCACGGTCGTCGGCGAGGTCGTCGTGGCCGTCGACCAGACGCTCCTCGGCGTCCCGGGTGCGACGCTCGAGGGCATCCGCCGGGTCTGGTCGCACCCGCAGGCGCTCGCGCAGTGCGAGGGGTTCCTGTCGGAGCTCGGGGCCGAGATCGTCCCGATGTACGACACCGCGGGCGCGGCGAGGCGCGTCGCGCAGGAGGGACGCGCCGATCAGGCGGCCGTGGCGGCCGAGCGCGCGGCGCACGTCTACGGCCTCGAGGTCCTGGCTCGCCGTATCCAGACGCACCGGGACAACCGGACGCGCTTCGCCGTGATCGCGAGCACCGGGCCGGGCGGCGAGCCGCCTGCGCCGCTGGGCCGGCCCGACAAGACGACGATCGTGTTCGGCGTCCGCCACGTTCCCGGCGCCCTGGTGCGCGCGCTCTCGGCGTTCGCGTTCCGCGGGCTGAACCTGGCGAAGATCGAATCCCGTCCGCTCGGCGACCGGCCCTGGGAGTACCGCTTCTACGTCGACGTGGACGCGGGCACCGGCGACGAGCGGCTCGTCGACGCGCTCGACGAGCTCGAGCGCGAGGGCCGCGCCCTGCAGGTCCTCGGCTCGTATCCGCGGTGGCGAGGGCCGGGGCCGTCGGACGACTAGACTCGGGCGCTCCGCAGGAGTCGACCCGCTGCTCGAACGACACGAGAGGAGCCGCCACCCATGCCGCACGTCCGCCGCGCCAGGTTCGTCACGACCGAGGGAGCGTTCGTCGTGGAGCTGATGCCCGATCACGCGCCGAAGACCGTCGAGAATTTCGTCGGCCTCGCGACGGGCGAGAAGGAGTGGACCGACCCGCGGACGGGGAAGCGCAGCTCCGAACCACTGTTCAACGGCACGGTCTTCCACCGGGTGATCGGGGGCTTCATGATCCAGGGAGGCGACCCTCTCGGCACGGGCAGGGGCGGGCCGGGCTACTCGTTCGCCGACGAGACGCCGGATGACGGACCTGCGTTCGACCGCCCGGGCCTGCTCGCGATGGCGAACTCCGGGCCGAACACGAACGGCTCGCAGTTCTTCGTCACGGTCGCGCCGACCCAGTGGTTGACCGGCAAGCACACGATCTTCGGCGAGGTCGTCGAGGGCTACGACGTGGTGGAGGCGATCTCCAAGGCTCCGACCGGCCGAGGCGACCGTCCCCACAAGGACGTCGTCCTCGAGCGGATCGAGTTCGAACCCGAGGGTTGAACCGGCCCGCGCCGCCCGAGGTCTCGCGACCCGACGGCTACTCGGTGCGCGCCGCCACACGAGAGGACTTCGATCGCGTGCTGGCGTTGATCCGTGCCGCGGATACCGCCGACTGGGGCGAGCCCGACTTCACCGAGGAGGGGCTCCGGTACGAATGGGGCATCCGCGACCTCGATCTGTCGACCGACACGTGGCTGATCGAACGCGACCGCGCCGGCGACCCGAACCGCGAGGCGTGCGGCTACGGCTGGCTCATGGGACGGATGGAGCACCGGCAGCTCCACGGCTGGATCGTCGTGCACCCCGCGCATCGCGGACGGGGGATCGAGGAGTGGCTCCTGGACCTCGCGGAGCGGCGCGCCGACGAGCACGCGACGCTCGCCCGTGCCGGTGCGACGGTCCTCCTCCACCAGGGCGCGGTCGAGCCCGATCGCGCCGTGAAGGCGCTGCTCGCATCGAGGGGGTACGGACATGTCCGTATCTCCTGGCAGATGCGGACGTCCCTCGAGCCGCCGCTGGCGACACCCGTCACCCCGGACGGGGTCGAGGTCCGGACCTTCGACCCGGAACGTGACGCGCGAGCCGTGCACGCGGTCACCGAGTCGGCGTTCGCCGACCACTGGGGCTGGGTGCCGAGGCCCTTCGACGAATGGGCCGAACTCAACCTCGTCCCGCCGTACTTCGACCCTGCCCTCTGGTTCGTGGTCGTCGCGAACGACCAGGTGGTGGGCGCCTCCGTCGGCGGGATCGATGAAGGGGTCGGTTGGGTCCACACGCTCGGCGTGCTGGCGGGATGGCGCGGGCGAGGGATCGGCGAGTGCTTGCTGCGATCGAGCTTCGCGGCGTTCGCGGGACACGGGGTCACCGAGGCCGCGCTGGACGTCGACGCCGAGAACGCGACGGGGGCGGTCGCGCTCTACGAGCGGGTCGGGATGCGGGTCTTCCGCCGCTACGACACGTTCGAGCGACGGCTGGTCGGCTCGGGCGAGGTCGAGGTCGAGGCCGAGGTCGATTTCGAGGCCAACACCACCCCATAGCCGAGCACGCCGCGATAGCCCTCGAGGTACGCGGCGCGGTGCGTTCGAACCGCCTCGTGCATCGCGAGCGCGTCGGGGTCGTCGGGATGCTCGCCGGCATACTCCGCGAGCGTGAGCCAGGAGGACTCGTACGCGTCCCATTCGTCCTGATCGCTCTCCGTGACGTGCAGCACCTCGAGGCCAGCGCGCACGAACCGGAGCCGGAGGCCCGCCGAACGGTCCGGGAAATCGTTCGGTCGTGCGTCCAGCGCCGCTCGCGCCTCGCGTGTCGAGGGACGCGCCCAGAACAGATCCCCGACGAGCATCACCCCGCCGGGTCGGAGTGCCTCGCCCAGTGCGTGCAAGGTGGGGTCGAGCCCGCCGAACGCGTGCGTCGATCCCAGGCACATGGCCGCGTCGTACGCGCCGGATGGAGGATCGAAGGCGTCGATCGTCATCTCGTGTGGGGCGATCCGGTCGTCGACATCGCGCGCAGCGGCGCGTTCGCGCAGGGACGCGATCGCCCATGGTGACGGGTCGACGGCATCGGCCACCGCGTCGGGGAACCGTTCCAGGACCCGAACGATCCACTCGCCTGGGCCGCACCCGACGTCCAGGATCCGGGAGCGCGGCCCGAGGGTGAGGCGGGCGATCAGGTCACCGACGTGATCGTCCGAGAGCGGTCCGGCGATCGGGTGTTCGCGGTGCGCGATGGCCGAAAGACGCTCACGATCGGCCACCGAGCCGTGTCCTACGACTCAGGGTCGCGGCGGAGCAGGTCGGCGTGACGTTCGACGAACCCACGCGACGCCTCCCGGACCTCCTTCAGCAGCGGGTTCAGCCCCCTCGTCCCACGCTCACGCACCTGGCGCACCCGGTCGAAGTCGATCACCTCGGTGATCAGCTCCTCGCCGGTTCCCGCCTCGAAGAGCACGCGCCCCTCCGGGTCGACGCCGATCGAATGACCGCCGCCGATCGTGGTCGCCGCGTTGACGTTGATGACGAACGCCTGGTTCACGATCGCGTTCGCGCGGGCGAGCACAAGCTCCTGATCGCGATCGGAGGTGGTCGTCAGCGTCGGATGGACGATCAGCTCCGCACCGTCCAGCGCCAGCGCGCGCGGAACCTCCGGGAACCACCCGTCGTAGCAGACCATCATCCCGAGCCGGCCCATGCCGGCGACGTCGAACGCGTCGGCGCGGTCGCCCTTCGCCGTCGCCTCCCACGGCCGCCACGGGAACACCTTGCGGTGCGTCGCCAGGAGCGTTCCATCCGGGCCGAAGAACACCGCCGTGTTGAAGACCTCGTCTCCGACGCGCTCCATGAGCGAGCCCGCCGCGACGTGCACGCCGGCGCGCTCGGCGACCTTGCCGATGCGCTCGGTGAGCTCCCCCGGGATCTCCTCGGCCACCTTCGCGACGAAGCCGAACGGCGTCTCGCCCGTGAACGGGTCCTCCCCGGTCAGGAAGAGCTCGGGGAACACGATCAGGTCGACGCCGGGGAAGGCCGACGCGGTCCGCACGACCCGCTCGAAGACGCCGAACGTCGCTTCGGGGTCGTACGCGACGGGTCGGACCTGTGCGGCCAGCAGCGTGACGACTCGGCTCATCGGCACCCGAGTCTATCCGGCACGCGCCGCGACCCCGTGTAGCATCCGGCGCGCATGGAGGAGCAGCGCACCCGGCCGGCTCGCGTCACGAACGTCGAGGTCGAACCCGCGCTGGTGGCGCGCGCCCGCGACGGCACGGCACTCGTCGCCGACGTCTACCGGCCGGCGGCCGGCGGGCCCTTCCCGACCCTCCTGCTCCGCACGCCGTACCGCCGCCAGACGGGGCAGACCAGCGCGTACCGGCATCCGTCCTGGTACGCGCGTCGCGGCTACATGGTCGTCGTCCAGGACACCCGCGGCCGCGGGGACTCGGGGGGTACGTTCGAGCCGTTCGCGAACGAGGGCTCTGATGGCGCCGACGCGATCGAGTGGGCGGCCTCGCTGCGGGGTTCGAACGGGACGGTCGGCACGTACGGGTTCTCCTACCCGGGCGCCTGCCAGCTGCTCGCCGCGCGCGAGCGACCGCCGAGCCTCGTCACGATGTGCCCCGGGTTCACCTCGTCGCGGTACCACGAGGGCTGGACGTACACGGGGGGCGCGCTGAACCTGGCCTTCGTCACGTCCTGGTCGGCCCACCTGGCGTCCGAGGGCGCGCGCCGGCGGAGAGACGACGCGGCCGTGCGCGCGCTCGACGCCGCGTGGGCGGCCGGGCCGTCCCTGCATTACGGCCACCTCCCCCTGGCCGGCTACCCACCGTTCATCGAACACCGCGACGACGTGTCGTACTTCTTCGACTGGTTGGCGCACCCGTCGTACGACGAGTACTGGCGGCGCTGGTCGATCGACGAGGACTACGGCCGGATCGACGTGCCTGCGTTCCATCCGGTCGGGTGGTACGACGTCTTCCTGGAGGGCACGGTCCGGAACTTCACCGGGCTCCGCGCGGGCGCCGGCTCCGAGGCCGGGCGAGCAGGCCAGAAGTTGGTCGTCGGGCCTTGGTACCACGTGCCGTGGTCCTCGCGGATCGGCGACGTCGACTTCGGCCCGGCCGCTCGCGAGACCGTGGACGACTGGCAACTGCGGTGGTTCGACCGGTTCCTCCGCGGCGAGGAGACCGGCGTGCTGGACGCGCCGGCGACGGTCTTCGTCATGGGCGAGAACGCCTGGCGGGACCTCGCCGACTGGCCACCACCGGACATGACGCCGCGCGAGCTCTACCTGCGTAGCGACGGAGGACTGGCGAACTCGCTCGACGGCGACGGGCGGCTGTCGTTCGAGGCACCGGAGTCCGAACCCCCGGACGTGTTCGTCTCGGACCCGCTCACGCCCACACCGAGCGCCGGCGGTCGATCCTGCTGCCATCCGCTCGTTGCGCCGATGGGGCCGGTGGACCAGCGGGGGGTCGAGGCCCTGAACCGCGTCCTCGTCTACACGTCGGAGCCACTGCGGCGGCCGCTCACGCTGATCGGGCCCGTGACCGCCACCGTGCACGTCGCCTGCGACGCGCCCGACACCGATGTCACCGTGAAGCTCTGCGACGTGTGGCCGGACGGGCGATCGATCAACGTCTGCGGCGGGATCCTGCGGGCGCGCTACCGCGGTTCGCGGACGGATCCCTCCTTCCTGACCCCCGGCGAGGTCGAGGAGTACCGGGTCGAGCTCGGGCCCACCGCGATCGCGCTCGCGCCGGGGCACCGGCTCCGCGTGCAGGTATCGTCGAGCGACTTCCCGCAGTTCGACCGGAACCTCCAGACCGGCGGGCCGCCCTTCGGGGAAGGCCCCACGGCGGCGCGGTTCGCGACGCACACCGTGCTCCACGAGCGGGGGTTCGCCTCCCGGGTGACGCTGCCCGTCGTCGGAAGCTGAACATCCGGTGGGAACCCGTTCGTGCCGAAACATCGTCTGAGGCCGCATGGATACGAACCGGACGTCTCACGCACCCAGGATCGCTCGGGCGATCGTGCTCCTCACCGTCACCGTGCTCGGCCTGGCGGCCTGCGGGCGCGTCACCGGCGCCGGTTCCGGGGGCGACACGACCCCCGGCCGGATCGCGCACCCGACCGGCGCGAACGACCTCCTCTTGCGGATCGAGTACACGGGGGGGTTCGTCGCCCCGGAGGCACTGCTCCAGCGGTACCCGTCGTTCTCCTTGTACGGCGACGGGACCGTGATCACCCAGGGTGCCCAGATCGAGATCTACCCGCAGCCGGCGCTCCCGCCGCTGATCTCGACCCACGTCGACGAGGAGGGCATCCAGCGCATCCTCCACGCGGCGATCGCCGCCGGGCTCGACGGCCCGGACGTCACGTACGCCGGCATCCCGATCGCCGACGCGCCGGACACCGTCTTCACGCTGAACCTGGACGGTCGAACGCACACGACCACCGTGACGGCGCTCGGGATGGACGTCGGCGGCTCGTCGGAGCCCGGTGGCCCGCCCGGCACCGGCGGCGGCTCCTCGGGAAGCACCGGTTCGGCAGGCGGGACGGTCGTGCCCGAGCCGACCGCATCCGAGGCGTCCGGCGAAGAGGCGCCCGGCCTGTCCGACGAGGAACGGCGTGCCCGCGTCGCGCTGCTGGCGCTGCAGACCAAGCTCTCGGACCTGCGGTCGTGGCTCCCGGCCGGATCGGTCGGCGACGACCTGGCGTACGAGCCGACCGCGATGCGGGTGTTCGTCACCGACGGCGCGCCGGACGACCAGGGCGGCACGCTGCACCAGCAGGACGTGATCTGGCCTCTCGGCACGCCGCTCGCCACCTTCGGCCAGCCGATCGAGACGCCGCTCTCGGGTGGGCCGGCCAGGTGCGGCGTGGTCGAGGGCTCGGACCTCGAGCTCCTCATGCCGAAGGCGGAAAGGGCCAACCAGCTGTCGCCGTGGGTGAGCGAGGGTGCGCGCTTCGGCCTGAGCTTCCGGCCGCTGCTACCCGACGAATCCGGCTGCTGACCCGAACCCTGCGTCAGGTCGCATCGCCTCCACCTGACCCGGCGCCGCGGCGCCTCATCGCTTGGAACCGCTCCACGGTTCCACCCAGGAGGCGGTTGAAGGTTTCGGGGTCCTCCATCATGAGGAAGTGCCCGGCCCCCGGCATCAGGACGGTCTCCACTCCGTGGCGCCGGAGCGCGTCGATATCGGTCGGCCGGTAGTCGGGGTTGATCGCCACCACCGGAGCCGTCAGCTTGCTGAGGCCGGCGATGACGGCTCGATCGTTGGTGAGGGCATGCTCGATGGCATCGAGCGCGATCTCGGGAGGGGCAGCCGACATGTCGGTGGCGACCCACTCGACCAGCGCGGGATCCGAGCCGGGCACGAACATCCTCCGAACCACGCTTCGGGTCGCCGCGACGAAGTCTTCGCGGAACGGGACGAGGAACTCCTGGAGATCCTCGCCGCTGTCTGACTCTCCGAGCGTGTCGTACGTATCGACCCAGACGAGGCCCACCACCCGGCCGGGCAGATGGCGTGCAGCCTCGACGATCACGTCCCCGCCCATCGAGTGGCCGATCAACACCAACTCCTCCAGCCCCAGCTCGTCGACCACGGCCACGACGTCATCGCCGAAGGCCGGCATCGTCCACGCATCGCGGCCGACCCCCGACTCCCCATGCCCTGCCAGGTCGATCGCCACGACCCGGTGTCGTCCGGCGAAATGGTCCAACTGACGGCTCCAGTAGCTTCGATCACACGACCAGCCATGGACGAACACCAGCGCCGGCGTGCCCGCACCGTGCACCTCGTACCGCACGGGGATGCCATCCGGGGAGATGGCGACACCCTTCACCGGGTACCTGTCCTGAGCAGCATGCCGGAACCCATCATCGCCCGTCGGGTAGCGTTTCCGCCAGCCACCCACGTGCGTGGCGCATGACGCGCAGCCGGGTGCGGTTCCGATAGGCTTCCGGCTCGCGTGCGTCCGGCCCGCCCGGCCGCGCCGATCGACGCCGAGCGAGCACGGAGGGGGACGAACCGATGGCCGAACCGTTCGACATGAACCTGGTCCAGCGCGGGGCGCGCAACCGGCGCACGCCGTTCTACGAGGCGACGCAGAAGTACGGCCCGAAGGGCTTCACGGTCTACAACCACATGTACTTCCCGATCCGGTTCGACGATTTCGACGCCGAGTACGAGCACCTGCTGACGAAGGTCACGCTCTGGGACGTCGCCGTCGAACGCAACATCGAGGTCACCGGGCCGGACGGGTTCCGCTTCGCGCAGCTCGATCACCCCGCGTGACCTGTCGAAGTGTGAGGTGGGCCAGGGCAAGTACGTCCTGATCACGGCGCCGGACGGCGGCATCCTGAACGACCCGGTGATGATCCGGCTGCACGAGAAGACGTTCTGGTTCGCCCTGGCCTCGTCCGACGTCCTGTTCTACCTGAAGGGCCTCGCCGCGTACGCGGGCCTCGACGTCACGATCCGCGAGGCCGATGCGTCGCCCGTCCAGATCCAGGGCCCAGCGTCGAAGGACGTCGTCCGGGACCTCTTCGGTGACGAAATCGTCGATCTGCGTTACTACTTCTTCGCCCGGACGGAGCTGGATGGGATCCCGGTGATCGTGACGCGGACGGGGTGGACCTCCGAGGTCGGGTTCGAGGTGTACCTGCTCGATCACACGAAGGGCTACGACCTCTGGGAGCGCATCATGCAGGCCGGTGCGCCCCACGACATCAAGCCGACCGGTCCGTCGGACATCCGCCGCATCGAGGGCGGGATCTTCAACTGGGGCGCCGATATGACCTACGAGAACAACCCGTTCGAGATGGGCCTCGAGCGGCTGGTCGACTTCGACATGCCCGGCGAGTGCCTGGCGCTCCCCGCCCTCGCGCGGATCCGCGACGAGGGGGTCAGCGAGAGGATCGTCGGGGTCGAGCTGGACGGAGACCGGTTCCCGGCCCTGAACAACGTCAAGTGGCCGGTCGAGCACGAGGGCGCGAGCGTCGGCAGGGTGACGTCCGCGATCCATTCGCCGCGACTGGCGAAGAACATCGGCTACGCCTGGCTGCCGGTCGAGCTGGCGAACGAGGGCCAGACGGTCACGGTGAACAGCGAGTGGGGAGCCCGGTCCGCGACGGTCGTGCCGATGCCGTTCATCGACCCGGGCAAGCTGATCCCGAAGTCCTAGCCCTTCGGGTATGAGCGGCCGGACGAACTCCCGGCCGACCCGTGGAGCGGCGGCGCGTGGAGCGTTCGGCGCTTGGCTCCCTCGGCTGCGCGGCGTGCAGGCCGAACGTCCAGCCCGGCAGCTGGCCGGCGCCCCAGCCGGATCCGACGGGCGGGATGACCGTCCCGCCGCCCGAGCCTCCGAGCGGGGGCGGCACCCACGGATCGTTCTCGCCGCCGGCCTCGCTGCGGCCCTGTTGCCAGCCGCCGGACGACCCCTCGCGGCGTCCGGTGTTGCGTCCGGTGTTGCGTCCGGTCGGCGCGTGCGATGCCGTCGGACGACCCCACGCTCCGCCATCCGGTCCACGTCGCAACCCGCCGGGTGGGTCGAACAGCGAGCTCACGGGCCCGTACCCGCCCTGCCCGAAGTACCCATCGCCGATCGCCTGGCTCGCGGAGCCGATCCCGCGGCCGTCCGTCTGCCCGATCGCGCCGGCGCCGCCGATCAGGGGTGCGAGCGGCGGCGCGCCGTCGGTGGTCAGCAGCGCCCGGCCGGCGAGCAGGAGGCCCAGGACGATCGCGCCTGCGACGAGCGCGGCCGCGGCGAGGTTCACCGTCATGTGCACCCGGGCCCGGCTCAGCATGCGCCGCGGCGGCGTGTACCGACCGCCGGGCAGTTCGTCCGCCATGCTCCCGAGGAACCCGGCGACCTGGCGTTCGAACGAGAGCTGGTCCGCCGGGGTCATCGCTGCACCTCCCTGCGGAGCGTCTCCATGCCGCGGGACACGAGCGAGCGGACCGTTCCGGCCGGGCACGAGAGGATCGCCCCCGTCGCCGTGTCGGACAGGTCCTCGTAGAAGCGCAGGACGATCGCGGCGCGCTGGCGCTCGGGGAGCCGGAGCAGCGCCTCGCGCATCGCCGCGCTCACCTCGACGTCACGTTCCGGTTCCTCGGGGCGGCGGAGGTTCGCCTCCCGTTCGAGGTAGGTCCGTTCGGTCTTCTGCTTGCGGAAGTGCATCCGCGTCAGGTTGATCACCGTCCTGCGGAGGTACGCCTGGAACGCCGAGGGATCGCGGAGGTGTCCGAGCCTGCCGGCGATCTTGACGAACGCCTCCTGGACCAGATCCTCCGCGATCGCGCGCTCGCCGGTCAGCAGGTACGCGAGCCGCGTCGCCGCGGCCGCGTGCGCGGCGTAGAGCTCGCCGAGCCGTCCTCCTTCGACCCGGTCGATCTCCGCGCCCAGCGACACGTCGAGCGCGCGCACGCTCATCTCAGGTCCAGATGCGCCGAGGGGCTCGGACCGCTGCACGTTCGAGCTAACCGTTCACCGCGTCGAGGGCATCGGCGAACGTCGCGGCGGCGCGTTCGACCTCGGCCTCGGTGATCACGAAGGGCGGGGAGAACTGCAGGCTCTTGGCCTGGAGGCCCCGGGTCAGGACCCCGCGGGAGCGCACTTCCTTCACGAGGGTCGGCAGCAGGTCCGGCCGTTCGGCGCGGGCATCCTCCCGGAGCTCGACGGCCGCGAGCAGACCGAGGCCCGCGCGGACCTCGGACACGAGCGGGTGGTCGGCGAGCGGCTTCATGGTGCGTTCGACCACCGGCTCGAGCATGCGGACGCGTTCGATCAGCCGTTCGCGCTCGATGATGTCGAGGTTCGCGAGGGCGACGGCGCAGGCCGTCGGGTGCCCGGAGTACGTGTACCCGTGCCGGAACAGATGGGCCGTGCCCTCGGCGAAGAACGGCTCGGCCACGCGCGCGCCGACGATCACGGCGCCCAGTGGCACGTACCCGGACGTGAGCCCCTTCGCCGTGATCACGAGGTCGGGCAGGAGGTCGAATCGCTGGCTGCCGAACCACTCCCCCAGCCGGCCGAAGCCCGTCACGACCTCGTCGACGACGAACAGGACGTCGCGGTCGCGGCAGATCCGCTGCGCTTCCGCGAGGTAGCCGTCGGGCGGGAGCAGCACGCCGCCCGCGCCGATCACCGGCTCGGCGAAGAACGCGGCGACGCGGTCCGCGCCGATCCGGTCGATGGCTTCCCCGATGGCCGCCGCGTCGTCCCACGGGACATGGACGACGGGTTCGACCAGCGGGCCGTAGGCGCTCTTGAGCGCCTCGATGCCGGTGAGCGAGGTGCCGTACGCGTTCATGCCGTGGTAGGCGTTCGCGCGGGACACGATCTCGCGCTTCTCGGGCGCGCCGACCGCCGTCCAGTACGCGCGCGCGAGCTTGCCGGCCGTGTCGATCGCGTCGGACCCACCGCCGGAGGTGAAGAACACTCGGGCATCCGGCATCGGCGCGATGTCGGCGATCTTCGACGCGAGTTGCTCGGCCGGTGGGTTCGTGTAGAACTCGAACGTCTGGTACGCGGCGAGCGTCCGCATCTGGCGGGCAGCGGCGTCCGCGAGCTCGACGCGGCCGTGGCCCACGTTGCAGTACCAGAGGCTGCCGATCGCGTCGAGGTACTCGGTGCCGTCGGCGTCACGGACCGTGGAGCCCTGGCCGCTCACGATCTTCAGCTGATGCCCTGACAGGCTCCCCATGTTTGCGAACGGATTCCACATGCGGTCGGTTCGAACGTCGTCGGTCACGGGTTCCAGGCCTTCCTGCGCGTCGATGTTCATCGGGCGATCGATCGTGCCGACCGACCGGCGGTCCACACAGGGTACCGCGCGGCAGACGCTGCGGCCTACCAGCTTTCGGTCCCAGGTTCCCCCTTCCAAGGACCGAGGATGTCGTCGGTGACCCAGTCGCCGTAGAAGCCGCCGCCCTGGGGCCGAACCCGTTCGCCGTCGAGCGCGCAGTCCACCCGGGCCGGGTAGAAGGCCAGGTGGTGGGCCAGTTCGGCGAAGTTTGCCATGGGGTGCTCGTAGGCCCAGGCGGCTTCCCGGGAGGTGCGTTCGCCCACGATCACGTCGAAGCAGGTGGCGCGGCCCTTCCATTCGCAGAACGTGTGGCGTCCGCTCGAATGCCGGAGGAAACTCATGGCGTAGGTCCTCGGGCGGAACGTAGTACGTGGGCGGGCTGGCGGTCTCCATGACCTTGAGCGCTCGCGTCGTGTCGGCGATCACGACACCGGCGAAGACGACGATCACGTGCTTCGGGCTCCGTTCGACCCGCGGCGGGCGCGGGTAGTCCCAAACGGACTCCTGTCCTGGGTCCGGTTCGACGTATTCGATCTGACTCCGGCTCACGAACGACATGGTGTCAAGCTCAGCCGTCTCGAGCAGGACGGCGGCGACTGCCACCGCGATGAAACCGACCTGGCCCGAGAGGCGCCGGCCGATCTCGCGCGACCTCGTGCACCTCGCCCGCCGGGCCGCGGAGTTCGAGGCCTTCTACAACGCCCATCACCGCTACTCGGCCCTGAAGGGAGCGACCCCGGAGGAGTAAGCGTCGTACGGGGTTCGTCCCTCGCCTCGCCGATCCGACCATGCCGCTGCCGACCGAGCTTCCTCGTCGCGGCGTCGTGGAGTTCATCAGGCTGGTGCGCTCGGACCCGCATCGTGCGCGTCCTCGGCGCGAAGATCACCGTCGACGAGGTCCTTCGTTCACCGCTACCTCACCGCTCGGCTGTACCTCCGAACACGGGCGCTCGTGATCGACTGCGACGGCTCCCGCATGACGATGCCCCGTGGCGGACGTTCTGCCTTCTTCTCTCGGCCGTGGCCATCACCCGGCGCTGTCGGCATCACCTCTCGCCTGAATAGCGATCGCCTACCTTCTGCATCCCGTCCGACGCCCCGGCCTTTGCGAGGCGACCAAGGCAATGCTCCTGAGCGCTGCACGGTCTCCGGTAGCCGCTGCCAGCACGGCAGATCCGGCCGGCCGCGCGTCTCGGGACCAGGCTTGGGAGGGGCGTGTCTTGGACGGACCTCTTGGGTCAGCGAGAACCACTCACCCGCCGGAGCGGAACGTCCAAACCCAGCCCCGATCGGGTGCCCCACCATACCGTCCCGCCTCGGACCAACCGGAGACCGCCAAGCGCGATCCGGCGGCGACCACGCCGGAGGCGGCCAGGTATTTGCCGCGCGAGATCACGAGCGACCACGCGAGACTCCCGTCGGATCGGTACTTGCGCACGACGATCTCCGTTCCCTCCCGATGGGAGTCCGGCTGGGTCGACGCCGTGAGCGCCGCCCCAGCGCGGTCGATCGAAACGGACACGACCTCCTCATCGTTCGGAACGGAGGGCCACGTCCGGGACCACACGAACCGGCCCGACGGATGGAACCTCATGAGCCGCGCCGATCCGTCGTTCACCATCGCCCCGACCATCACCTCACCGCCGGCGACGGCCACCGAGGTCGCTTGGTCATAGTCCTTGTCGCCGCGCTGGCGGAGCACCCTGGTCCATGCGACGGACCCCGTGTGCGTGAGCCGCTGGACGATGACCTCCCGGTCGACCCACTGGGGCCTGCGTTCGGACCAGGGCGCGGTCTCGATCCATCCCGCGACGAAGATCTGCCCCTTGGGCCCCACCGCCACCGAGTTCGCGAGGTCGTACGTCCCGGAGATGCGCGGCGCCTCGAAGTGGTTGACCCACAGCAGGCCACCGCCGGACCCGTACGCGCGCACCCATCCATCGGTGTACGGGTCGGCACAGCAGCCATGGTCGTCGCCCGCGACCACGACGAACCCGGGTCCCGCCGCCACCGAGTTCACCTCGTTGGCGTGTTCCCCGGGCGGGAGATCGACCATCCACAGGAGGCGGCCATCGGCATCGTAGGCGCGCAGGAACCCGTAGGTGATCTCGGAGAACGTCAGGACCTTGCCGGCGACGTAGACGGTCGGGTGCGTCCCGGGCCCGACGGCGACGTCCATGGCCCAGGCCGCCCAGTTCCCGCGCGGGAGCCAGGACCGCGACCAGATGAGCGTTCCGTCGGGCGCGAACTTCACGACGACCATGGGATCCACGGGCCCCCCGCCGGGCCCTCCAGCGCTCCGCCACCCCGCGGCGTAGACGTTCCCATCGGTGTCGGCTGCGACCGACCGAACCGACCGTCCCACCTCCCGGACCCACCAACGCGACGGGATGGAGGTCGGGCCCTCCACGGCGGGCAGATCGAACGCGATCGACGCCGGCGGTGGACCCGCCGTCGCAGGGCCCGAACAGGCGAGCCCCGCCACCAGGACGGCGACGCTCGCGATCGAAGCGAACCGCAGATGCCGCACCCTGGACCCCTTCCTCCCGGCGGCTCGAAGGGAGCGGAACGACCGGTCGGCACACATGGAAGCCGGTACCGACAGGCTCCGTCAGGTTCCGGTCCGAGGACAGGGCCGGGGGTCCCGGTTCAGCCGGGTAGGCGCGGCCCTGCGAGCGATGCCTGGCTCCGGCGCTCGCTCCACGTCACGGGGCCGGGCGGATCCGCTCCTGCATGTCCGGAGGTCCGATGGGCTCGATGCCACGGAGCTCGCACGACGTTCAGGGTTCCCGCGTCCCGTGTCCTGGCTCGCCGCAGGACCGATCTGGGTCCGCTCGTCCGTCGATCGGTTCGTCGCCGCTTGGCCGCGACGCCCTGGGCGGCCTCGCAAGCTGGCAACCCTGCCACGAGCTTCGGGCCATCACTCCGCCTGAAGCGTCGGCTCAGGTAGCATTTCGCTCCTCTTCAGCGCTCGATGGCACGCCACTCGCGGTCGAGGATCGCGTAGACGAGTTCGCTCTGCCATTCGTCCTTGACGAACTCGTTCTCGACGAGGTGCGCCTCTCGGCGCATGCCGAGCTTCTCGAGCACTCGGGCCGAGGCGGCGTTCCGGGCCTCGACGCGGCCGACCACCCGGTGCAGCCCGAGGTCCTCGAACGCGATACGGAGCAGCGGGCGCGTGGCCTCGGTGGCGTACCCGCGGCCCTGACGGTCCGGATGGACGATGTAGCCGACCTCGCCCTGCCGGTGCTCCGCACTGACCCAGATGAGCACGACGTCCGCGACCAGCTCGCCCGCCGCCTTCGAGATACGCCGCCAGGGAGAGGACATCGCCCTCGGCGCGGATCGCCGTCGCGGCGATCTTCTTGTCGAGCGCGGTCCGCGACTCCTCCTCCGAGCGGGGCTCCCAGTAGAGGTAGCGGGCGAGGGCGGCGTTCGACTGCATGGCATGGACAGCGTCGAAGTCCTCCGAGGCGAACGCTCGCAGGATCATACGTTCGGTTTCGATCGGACCCGTGAGTTCGAACCCGCTCAACGTGCCATCCCTTCGCCCATCGCCCCCGGCCGTGCGCGAACGGACGATAGTAGGTGCCGCCGAACGACCCCCGAGGAGCGGATCGGGCCGATGTTCGAGGTCGTGCAGTTCCCGTCCGAAGGTGCGTTGCTGCGCGGCCGCCTCTACCGCCCCTCGGAGACTGGCCAGCCTGTCCCCGTCGTGGTCATGGCGCACGGCACCTCCGCGACGATCACGATGGTGATCGACCGCTACGCCGAGGTTTTCCGGGACGCGGGGTTCGTCGTCCTGCTCTACGACCATCGCAACTTCGGCGCCAGCGGCGGCGAGCCGCGGCAGGAGATCAACCCGTGGATCCAGGCGCGCGGCTACCGGGACGCCATGACGTTCGTCGCGACGCTCGGCAGCGTCGATGCCGATGCGATCGCGCTCTGGGGCGACAGCTACAGCGGCGCAGAGGCCCTGGTCGTCGGCGCGGTCGACGAACGCGTCGCGGCGATCGTCGCGCAGGTCCCGGCGTGCGGGGCCGAACCCCCTCCGACCGACGACGACGGCTCGCTCTTCGCCGCGCTCACGGAGACCCTGCTCCATGGCGACGTCGGCGGCGGTCCGCAGGACACGGTCGGCCCGCTCCCGGTCGTGTCGGCGGATCAGCTGAACACGCCGTCGCTGCTGGCGCCGATCCAGGCGTTCCGCTGGTTCATCGAGTACGGTGGCCGCTTCGGCACCGGATGGCGGAACGTCGCGACGCGGGTCGCCCCGTCGACGCCGGCTCCGTTCCACGCGGGCATCGCGACGGCCCACCTGCGCCGGCCGTTCCTGATGATGATCGCGCCGGAGGACGAGATGCCGGGGGCCGACCCGGCCGTGTCCGGCGCCGCGTACCGGGCGGCCCCCGGTCCGAAGGAGCTGATCGAGATCGACGGCGGTCATTTCGGCCTGCTGCATCATCCGAGCGAGCTGTTCGACCGAGCCAGCCAGGCGCAGCGCGACTTCCTGGTTCGAACCCTCCGGTGAGGCGCCCGCCGGCGAGCGCTTGCCCTTCGGAACCCGACTCCAGGAGACTGCGCCGTGAGCCCGTGATGCCCGCGACGCGCTACGCGCGAACCGCCGACGGCGTCTCGATCGCGTACCAGGTCGTCGGCGACGGCCCGCTGGATCTGATCTGGGTGCCGGGGTGGGTGTCGCACCTCGAGGTCGCCTGGGAGGAACCGACGCTCGCGCGGTTCTTCGAACGGCTGGCGTCCTTCTCGCGTTTGATCCTGTTCGACAAGCGGGGCACGGGCATGTCCGACCGGGTCCCGGAGGACAAGCTCCCGACGCTCGAGACCCGGATGGACGACCTGCGTTCGGTGTGCGACGCCGTGGGTTCGGAACGGGCGGCGCTGCTGGGCGTCTCGGAGGGTGCGCCGATGTGCATCCTGTTCGCGGCGACGTATCCCGAGCGCACGACCGCGGTGGTCCTGTTCGGCGGATACGCCAAGCGCCTCCGCTCGCACGACTACCCGTGGGGCGCTCCGCCCGAGGCACACGCGGCATTCCTGGCGGAGATCGCGAAGGACTGGGGCGGGCCGGTCGGCCTGGAGGCGCGGGCGCCGAGCAGGTTCGACGACGCGCGCTTCCGCGAGAACTGGGCCCGGTACCTGCGGATGGGCGCGAGCCCCGCGGCGGTCCTCGCGCTCGCGCGCATGAACGCGGAGATCGACGTGCGCTCGGTCCTGCCCACCGTGCGCGTGCCGACGCTCGTGCTGCACCGGAGTGGCGACCGCGTCTTCAGCGTCGACGAGGGCCGGTACATCGCGGACCACATCCCGGACGCGACCTTCGTCGAACTCCCCGGCGACGATCACGTGCCGTGGGTCGGCGACGCCGACGCGGTGATCGGCGAGATCGAACAGTTCCTCACTGGAGAGCGGTCGAGGCCCGAGGTTCACCGGGTCCTGTCGACGGTCCTGTTCACCGACATCGTCGGTTCGACCGAGATGCTGTCGCGCGTCGGGGACGCGACCTGGAAGGAGACGCTGGCGGCGCACGACGAACGCGCGAAGGCCGAGATCGATCGCCATCACGGGAGGTACGTGGGTTCGACCGGCGACGGGCTGTTCGCCACGTTCGAGGGACCCGCGCGTGCGGTCCGATGTGCGCAGGCGATCGGCGCGGCGGTTCGCCCGCTGGGGCTCCAGATCAGGGCGGGCGTCCACACGGGCGAGGTCGAACTCGCCGGCGACGAGGTCAGGGGGATCGCGGTGCACATCGGAGCGCGGGTCGCCGCGATGGCCGGCGCGGGCGAAGTCCTGGTCTCGAGCACGGTGAAGGATCTCGTCGCGGGCTCGGGGCTCGCCTTCGAGGACCGGGGCACGCACGAGCTCAAGGGCGTCTCCGGCGAATGGCACGTGTACGCCGTCGCTGCCGGGACGACGTGAGCTCAGCTCCGGGCCGGCCCAGTCATCCCTGGTGTTCGGCCCCGCTCGACGGTGGGCTCGTCATGCCCGTGTGGGCCATGGTCAGCTTGTGGATCGCGTCGGTCAGCTCGAGGATCTGGACGGACAGCTGGATCAACTGCTCGTTCTGGATCTCCTCCTGCTGCACGAACTTCCATTGCTGATCGGCGAGGACCTGCCGCTTCTCGTCCGCGCGGTTCTGGCTGATCATGACGAACGTCGAAAGGAAGATGGCCTCGAGCGACACGATCAGGGTGAGCGTCGGCCAGGGCGTGCGTTCGACCATGAGCATCCACACGAGGAAGAAGATCGCGCTCAGGTAGACGAACATCATCGAGCCGGCGAACCGCGTGATCCAGTCCGCGATCCGGTTCTGGATGTTCTTGGCCCGCTCCCTCGCTTGCCGCTCCAGCGCTGGATGAGCCCCTCCGAGTAGCGTCGGTCGAACGCTCATACGGACTCCTTCCGGGTCGACGGGCCCTCCGTCCTATTGGTTGCTGTCTACCATCGGTTGAGTCGTTCCGCTGGGAAGACCGAGCCGGCGTCCGCCAAGACCTTCAGGGAACGCTCGCCCGACCACGCGACCCATACGTCATTCGAAGAACGCGACGACCGCCAGGATCACGTACATCCCGATCAGGGTGAGGCCTTCGAACGTGTAGGCCTCGCCGTCGCCGGTGATCTGCCAGAGCGCCAAGGCCGTGAGCACCAGCGCACCCAGATACACCGGCGCCACCTCCAGCACCAAGTGCGTCGGCAGGAGCAACGACAGCAGCACCAGCAACGGGAAGAGCAGCACGGCGACCTGACTGACCGAGTTCTTCACGACGGAGATCGCCAGGTCGCTCTGGCCCTTCGCGGACAGCGCGATCCCCGCCACGTTCTCGACGGCGTTGCCGGCGATCCCGACGATCACCAATCCGGCGAATTCCTTCGACAGGTGCAGCGTCTGGATCGCGGGGTCCAGGGATGCGATGAACCAGTCCGAGACCAACGCCGCGCCGACGCCGGCGACCGCCAGGAGACCGACCGCCACCGGCATGGCGATCGCGCCGGTCGACGGGTCTCGAACGAAGGCCGCATCCTCTCCGGCGGCGCGATCGTCCTTCAGGTACCGGAAGAGCCACGACAGATAGACGACGATCAGCGCCACGGCTCCGATCGCTGAGATCGCCACGTCGTGCCGCGACGCGCGGTCCCCGACCCCGACCGACAATCCGAGCAGCGCGATGATGAACACGGCCATGAGCAGCAGCGTCGTCGTGTCCTTCGGCAGCCGCGGATGGAACCTCATCACGTGGTTCGGCGCGCGGTGCGCACCCACGACGATCACGCACCCGAGGACCAGCAGCGCGTTGCCGAACAGCGACCCGAGGATGCTCGTCTGCGCGACGACCAGCTCGCCCGCCTTCAGCGCGAAGAACACGACGAACAGCTCCGGCAGGTTCCCCAACGTCGACTGCAGCACGCCGGTCACGGCCGGCCCGAAGTGCTCGCCGACCGCCTCGGTGGCCAGGGATACGAGCCACGCCAGGCCGGCCAGCGCGACCGTCGAGACCGCGAACGTCGCCAGGTCCGGCGCTCCGCTGAGCGACAGGACCCCAGCCAGGACCGCGGCGCCCAGCGCGCCTGCGACCAGAACAACCCGGCGCCGCGACAATCCCAACATTCGCCGTTACAGCTCCAGCCGCGGGTACCGGCTCCGGAGCTGATCGACGAACGCCGCCATCCGATCCGCGAGCGACGGGTCGGCGATCTCCAACACGTTCTCCGCGTTCATCTGCCCGGAGTTCGACAGGTTGTAGCTCCCCAAGAAGACGATGTGATCGGCTACGGTCACCTTCGCGTGCATGTAGTCGTGCGTCGCGCGCGGGCCCCACGGCGTCGAGACCTTCCCCGAGAACGGCGCGCGCTGCAGGAACGAACGGAGCGCCGGGGGCTTCCAGGCCGCGGCCTCCTCCTTCGCCCACTGCCCCATCACCTCGCGCATCTGCGTGGCGTCGACCACGCCGGCCAGGTCGACACGGCCCTCCTCCGCGACGTCGCCGAGCGTCCCGAGGATCGGGCCGGCGGTGATGACGGGTGACGCGATCCGGACCCGTCGTTCGGCCCGCCCGATCGCCGTCGCGATCCGGTGCGCGAGCTTCCGACCCCGCCCGGGCGAGAACCACGCGCGCACCGTCGCCCCGCCGACCTGGACCGGTGACGCATCGAACGCGCCCGTGTCCTGTACGGCGCCCTTCGACCAGAGCTCGTCGAAGTCGCGTTCGTACGCCGAGGCGACATCGGACGACGACAGGGTGACCACCACGTTCTCCTCGCGCGTCCACGCGTCGTCGGTCCAGTTCAGCGAACCGGTCCACAGCGTCTCGCCGTCACGGACGACGTACTTGTGGTGCATCAGGTCGGGCTCGCCGGGGATCGGCCGGAGCGGCACGCCGAGGGAACGCAACAGTTCGGGCTCCAGGGCCGCGGGCGGCGGGACCGGGACCGGCCGCGAGCCGTCCATATCGACGTTGTGCGCCAGGCGGACCCGAACCCCGCGCGCGGCCGCGTCCCGGATCGCGGCTGCGACCGGGGCCATCACGGGAGGCGAGAGTGCGAAGTCGTACGCGGTGATGTCGAGCGTGGCGCGAGACGCAGCAACGAACCCCGCGAGCCACCCGCCGACCTCCTCGGCGCTCTGGCCCCCGTCGGTCAGCGTTCGAACCGTCAGCGCATCGTCGCTCGGCATGTGGCCCCGAGTTCTACCGGAAACCCGGCCGCTCCGCCCGCGGGCGACCCGATCGAGACCGCCACGGGACTTCGGCGGAAATGGTTGAAACCGCCCTGATGAGGGCTACTGTTCGACGTCGAGGAGCCACACACCAGCCCAGGAGGCTTTCCGGGCCGTCCCGGCGTTCCCGGGGTTCGACCTCCCAGAGCCCAAGGAGGCGCTCGTGTCAACAGCCGATGTCGAACTGCTCGGGCCACCACAGGCCGACGACCTCTACAACCCGGAGTTCGCCGTCGTCCTGCGCGGCTACGACCCGGAGGAGGTCCGGGCGTACGTGCAGAACGTCGCGACCCACATCGAGGCGCTCCAGCGCCAGCTGACCGACGCGCGCGACCAGGTCGAGGCGGGACGCCGTCAGTACATGGCGGCGAAAGAGGCTGCGTACAAGCAGCTCGCGACCCAGATGGCCGAGCTGCTCCACACCGCCGACACCGAGGCCGAGCGGCTCAAGCGCGAGGGCGCGGAGGAAGCCGGTCGCAAGACCGCGGAGGCCGAACGGATCGCCTTCCAGCTGCGCCGTGAGGCGGAGGACCACGCCGAGACGCTGCGCCGCGACGGCGAGGAGACGCTGTGGCGCGCGCGCGCCGAGGCCGAACGGATCCTCGGCGGCCTGGCCGTGAAGCGCGACGAACTGCTGAAGGAGCTCGAGGCCACGCGCGGCCGGTTGCGCGGCGTGCTCGGGAGCCTGGAGTCCACGATCACCTCGACGCGCGACGACGCCAAGCGCGGCTCGGAAGCGCCGGCGGAATTGGTCGAGCACGCCCGCAGCGAGGTGGCGACGATGGAGCCGCCGCGCACGGACCAGGCGGTCGTCGACGAACGAGGCGCGCCCGCGATCGAGGACGGCGACGTCGCCATCGTCGCGGAGGCGACCGCCGATGCGCCCGAGGCATCGCCCGCGTCGTTGATCTGGGACCGGGCCGAGGAGTCGAAGCGCGACCGCGCGAAGCAGGACGACCTGCTGGGCAGCGTCGAGGGCTTCGACCTGGTGCTCCCGGACGTTCGGATCGACGAGGACGGCGACGTCAAGTAGACGAAGCTCGCGGGTCGAAGGTCCTCAGTTAGCAGTCACGCGGACGGGCAGTTCCGCCAGGCCCCGGAGCGTGATCGTCTCCTTCCAGACGGGTTCGTCCGAGAGCGGCTCGATCGTCGCGGCGCGGCGGATCAGCGACCCGATCGCGACCTGACCTTCCGCGCGCGCGAGCGCGGCGCCGAGGCAGTGGTGGATCCCGCCGCCGAAGGCGACGTGACGGTTCGGCTCCCTCGACAGGTCGAGCCGGTCGGGTTCGTCGAACGCCTCGGGATCGCGGTTCGCGGCGCCGATGAGCGCCAGGACCTGCTGGCCGCGTAGGATCTGCACGTCACCGATCCGCATGTCCTCCAGCGGGATCCGGCCCGTCAGCTGCACCGGCGGGTAGTACCGAAGCAGCTCCTCGACCCCGGTCTTGATCAGCGTAGGGTCGTCGCGGAGGCGCCGCATCTCCGACGGGTGCTGCAGGAGCGCGAGGGTGCCGTTCGAGATCAGGTTCACCGTGGTCTCGTGGCCGGCGACGAGGAGCAGCTCGAGCTGGATCAGCAGCTCGTCCTCCGAGAGCCGCCCGCCCTCCTCTTCCGCCGCGATCAGCGCGGTGAGGAGGTCGTCGCGGCGCTCCGTTCGCCGCTGGGCGATGAGCTCGGAGAAGTACGCGTCGAACGCGACCGCGGCCTGCATCGCGCGTGCCATGACCTCCGGCCCGGTCATCGGGTCGAGCGTGCTGACCAGGTCGGCCGACCACCGGTGGAACCGGTGGTGGTCCTCCTCGGGGACGCCGAGCATCTCGCAGATGACCGTCACGGGCAGCGGGTAGGCCAGGTCCGCGACGACGTCCATCTCGCCGCGGTCCAGGGCCGCGTCCAGGAGATCGTCGACGATCACCTGCATGCGCGGCTTCAGGTCCTCGATCCGCTTCGCGGTGAACGCCTTCGTCACGAGGCTCCGCAGGCGGGTGTGGTCGGGGGGATCGCGGAACAGCATCGACGGCGGCCGCTCGGCCTCCGGATCGATGCCCTGCATCTGACGGAACATCTCGTACAGGTCGGAGTTGCGGAAGTCGACGGACATCCGCGTGCTCCGCAGCATCGCGACCGCGTCGGCATGGCGGGTGAGGACCCAGATCCCCGGCGGGTTCCAGTGCACGGGATCGGCCTCGCGGAG
This sequence comes from uncultured Actinomycetota bacterium, assembly GCA_963781595.1. Lineage (GTDB taxonomy): Bacteria > Actinomycetota > UBA4738 > UBA4738 > UBA4738 > JBEDUK01. Next base: position 797,887 of record CAWAGG010000001.1, read on the forward strand.
ACGCCGGTAGAAGGGATACGGGTCGCGGCGGAACTCCGGCACGAACGGGTTGTAGTCGACGTCGCTGCCGACCCATCCCATGGCGGCTTCCGGCGCGCTCATGTGGCTCCGATGCTAGCGGTTCGGTCCCTAGAAGCAGCAGGAATCGCGGTAGCCGCAGCTCGAACACCGGTAGTGCGCGTGCTCCGGCTGCATCGGCACGTCGCAGTTCGGACACACGATCGACAGGTCGCACCCGGACGGGTCGGCGGACCCATCGCGTGGTTCGTCAGGTAGGTTTACCGACCGCTCGGGTTCGGGCATCGCGAGCCGCAGCCTACCCCAGCGAGGCCCGCAGGTCGGCGAACACTGCGATCAGGTCCGGCACCTGGTAGTGCGCGTTCAGCCCGCTGGGGTTCGGCAGGACCCAGAGCCGCGCGGCGGCGAGCTGCTCCGGCTGCTCACCGACCCCGGCCGGGGGCCGCCCGAACGCGATCCGGTACGCGGTGACGCCGAGCACCGCCACGGCCCGCGGACCGAAGCGCCGGACCTTCGCCCGCAGACGCACGGCGCCGGCACGGAGCTCGTCGTCCCGTAGTAGATCCGCACGCGCCGTCGCGCGCTCGACGAGGTTCGTGATGCCGAGCCCGAACGTGACGAGCTCGCCGTCATCGTACGGGGACAGCACGCGTTCGGTCAGTCCCGCGCCGGCGAGGGTCCGCCAGAAACGGTTGCCGGGTCGAGCGAAGTGGTGCCCGACGGCGCCCGAGTACAGCCCAGGGTTGATGCCGACGAACAGGACGTCGAGCCCGGACGCGATCACGTCCGGGACCGTCCGCCCGACCGCCGCCGCGACCTGCCCGCGCGTCGGGTGCGGCACCGGTTCGATCACGGGAAGTCGAGCGTGCAGTTCTCGCAGACGAACGTCGAACCGCTGAGGTTCTTCGAGTGACCGCCGCACCGAGGGCAGCGACGACAGGTTCCGCCGAAGGCGCAATCGATCGGATCGGTCGTGCCGCCGGGCGCGTCCCACGTCGTCGCGCCCTCCACGGGGCGCGGCAGCTGCATCGAGAGCAGGTGGAGCGCGTCGTCGCCGCTGACGAACCCGTGGGGGTGCCGGGCACCGCGGCCGACCACCGTCCCGGTCACCAGGTCGACCGGCGCGTCGCTGAACAACGCGACGCCGGAACCGCGCAGCACGATGACCCATTCCTCCGAGTCCGGGTGCGTGTGCTGGAACGCGGGCTGGTTCGGCCCGAACCCTTGCAGCGAGATGTAATAGCCCGAGCCCTGCGTGATCGGCACCCTCCGGAACCCGGACGGACACGTCGCGAGCAGGTCGTCCGGCTGGCAGCGGAAGACGCCGAGGTTGTCGAGCACCTCCGCGAGGTCCCCCACGGTCCGTTCGATCACGAGCTCCCCGGTCGACTCGTCCATGGCGGGCATCCTACCCCCCCTGGAAGACCCTGCTCGTTCGTGCCGCGACCCTCAACACGCGGCGGAGTGCTGGCCCGCCAGGACGTGGTAGATGCAGGTGTCTACCAGCGCGCCCTTCGCGTTGCGAAGCGTGATCCGACCGGTGGGGCTGTGCCAGACGTACGAGCTGAGGTTCCAGTGCAGCGTGCCGGGGGCGTTCGTGCCCGGACCGGTCCGCACGATCAGGCTCTCGCCCGCGGGGAGCGTGACGCCGGGGAACGTGTAGATCACGGACCCGTTCGACAGGTGCCAGCCGCCCAGGTAGATCGGGTGGTTGGCGTGGTTCGAGATGCGCACGAACTCCCTGTTCGCGACCACCGGCTTCAGGATCGGCAGGTAGCCGGGGTGGACCTGCGCCAGGAGCTTGGGCTGGATGTTCAGGCTGGGCAGCGGGTTGGAGGAGGGCCGACCGGAGGACGACGACGCGGGCGGGGGCGAGAGGAACGTCGGCGGGACCGTCGTGAGCGCCGGCGCGCCGTCCGACGCCGCGGAGCCGTTCCGTGTCTGCAGGGCGAGGACCTCGGCGAAGACCGCGAGCGCGAGCAGGCCGACGCCGACCGGACGGGCCCAGCGCTGGTGGACGACCATCGACACGAGGGCTCCGGCAGCGCCCATGATGAGCCCCAGGATCGCGATCGTCCCCCCGTTCATCCGCGCACATGCTACGACCCGAAGATCGCAGCGGCGTCGGCCGTCCCGCTACGCTTCCGGACCGTGCGATCCGCCGCGCGACTACGACGCATCGCGTCGATCCCGGTGCTCGTGGCCCTGACGGCCTGCGGCGGGAGCACGCTCGTACCGATGCACGGCCGGGTGATCAAGGTGGTCGGGCGTCCGTGCACGCTCCTGTCGGCCGCGTTCCCGAGCGTCGACGGCCGGACCGTGTCGTTCGTCGACGAGACCGGAACCGTGATCGGCCGGACGGTGACCGGCGAGCAGCGGACGCGATCGATCGGCTCGCGTGGCTGCGAGCTCTCGTCGGCGTTCGAGGTCGCGCTCCCCGTGCGCCACGCCTACGCCGCCGACGTATCCAGCGAGGTCGCAGACATCGCCACCACGCCCGTGATCGACTACGACACGTTAGCCGGAAGGGACTGGCGCTTCGACGTGCGGATCCCCGCGACCGCGTGAGGCTCCGAGGAGCCTCCGTTCGAACCTCAGGCGACCTCGAGCTGCGCCGAGAGCTGGTCCGGCGCCGTCACCGGCAACCGGCAGACGAACCCCTCGCACACGTACGCGGCGGGCAGCCCGTCGACGGTCGGTCGATCGGCGAGCAGCGGCACCACGTCGATCGCGTCGCGGTCGTCCGGCGCGGCGGCCGCCAGGACCGCGTTCGGCAGGTACCGGCGCCATACCGTACGGACCAGGTCGTCGCGCGCCGGCCCCGGTTCGCCGACGACGGCGATCTCTTTCGAGTTCGACAGGTACAGGTCGAGCGCACCGAGCGCGTGGCCGAACGCGCTGGGCGCCCTCGCCATCAGGTCGCGTCCGATCCGCAGCGCCGAAACCCCGAGGCGTTCGGCGCTCGGGTCGCCCCTGAACAGCGCGAGCTTCAGCAGCACCTCCGCGGCGACGGAGTTCCCCGCCGGGACCGCGTTGTCGAACAGCTCCTTCGGCCTGGTCAGCAGCCTCGCGTCCGCGTCGGACGCAACCTGGAAGAACCCGCCGTTCTCCCCGTCGTGGAACCGGCGGACCATCTCATCGGCGAGCGAGCGCGCCTCGCGCATCCATCGCGGGTCGAACGTCGTCTGGTAGAGCTCGATGCTCGCCGCGGCCATCATCGCGTGGTCGTCGAGGAACCCGGGTCCGCTCGTGCGCCCATCCCGCCACGATCGCTGCAGCCGGCCCTCGCCGTCACGCAGGTGCGTCAGCACGAACCCGGCAGCGTCGGCCGCGGCCTCGGCGTACCGCGGTTCGTCGAGCACCCGGGCGGCCTCCGCGAACGCCGCGATCGCGAGGCCGTTCCAGGCGGCCAGCACCTTGTCGTCGGTCCCGGGATGGACGCGCGCCTCCCGGGCCTCGAACAGCCGAGGGATCGCCGCGAGCACGCGCCCGCCCAGCTCCACGACGGGGATCGCCTGTTGCTCGGCGACCACCCCGATCGCCTGCGGCTGCCACAGGACGTTCGTGCCCTCCCAGTTGCCCCCGGGAAGGGCCCCGAAGAACGCGGCGACGGCCTCGCCGCCCTCGCCGGCGGTCGCGACCAGGTCGTCGAACGACCAGACGAAGTACCTCCCCTCGATGCCCTCGGAGTCGGCGTCCTGGGAGGAGAAGAACCCGCCGTCGGGGTGGCGCATCTCGCGCAGCAGGTAGTCGAGCGTCCGAGCGACGACGGCGCGGTACGGCTCCCGGCCGGTCACCTGGTAGGCGTGGAGGTACAGCCGCGCGAGCTGCGCGTTGTCGTAGAGCATCTTCTCGAAGTGGGGAACGTGCCAGCGCCCGTCGACGGAGTAGCGGTGGAACCCGCCCCCGAGCTGATCGTGGATCCCGCCGTTCGCCATGCGGTCGAGCGTCCGCGTGACCATGTCCAGCGCGCCGGGCGTCCCGCGCAGGTGCATCCGGAGGAGGAACTCCAGCGTCATCGGCTGCGGGAACTTCGGCGCGCCGCCGAAGCCGCCCCAGTCGGGGTCGAACGCTCCCGAGAGGCCGGCGACGGCCTGCTGGAGGATCGCCTCGGTCAGGGGTTCGTCGGACGCGCGGAGGGCATCGGAGCGCCGGAGGGCCGCCGTCACGCGCTCGGCCTGGTCGAGCGCCGCGGGCCGCCGGTCCCGCCACGCCTCGGTGATCGCCTGGAGCACCTGGGTGAAGCTCGGCATCCCGTGGCGGGGTTCGTCGGGGAAGTACGTCCCGGCGAAGAACGGCTCGCCGTCCGGCGTCAGGAACACGGTCATCGGCCAGCCGCCCTGGCCGGTCATCGCCTGGACGGCGTCCATGTAGATCGCGTCCACGTCGGGCCGTTCCTCGCGGTCGACCTTCACGTTGACGAAGTTCGCGTTCATGAACGCCGCGGTGCCGGGGTCCTCGAACGATTCGTGCGCCATCACGTGGCACCAGTGGCAGGCCGCATACCCGACGGACAGCAGGATCGGTTCGTCCCGCTCCGTGGCGCGCGCGAACGCCTCGTCGCCCCACTCGAACCAGTCGACGGGGTTCCCCGCGTGCTGCAGGAGGTACGGGCTCGTGGCCGCCTCCAGGCGGTTCATCCGCCCAGCGCCCGTTCGATCCTCCAGCCGGCGACGTCGGTGGGGCTCAGCCGAACGTAGACCTGCTCGCCGGGTGCCATGCGTCGCTTCCCGCCGGCGCCGGCCGCCTCCAGGTGGTCCTGCGCTCGTTCGAACAGCTCGCCGTCCTCGATGAGGAGCGCCGGCCCGCTCACCGTGACGCCCGCCTTCACCGGAGGTGGCTCGTCGCTCACGAGCGCCGCGCGCGGGTTCGCCCGGAGGTTCCGAACCTTCCGGTCGCCGGGATCGGAGGAGAACCAGAAGGCGCCGTCGGCGAACGCGTACATCACGGGGACCACGTGGGGGGCCGCGTCCGGGCCGAGGGTCGCGACGCGGCCGAGGCGACGGCCCGTCACGAACGCCGTCTCCTCGTCGGTGAGCGGCCGCTCTGTCACGGCGCCCGTCCTAGATGTGCAGTACGGAGCAGGTCAGCGTTCGGGCCACTCCGTCCACGGTCTGGATCGCGTTCATCAGGCTGCCGAGCTGTTCGAAATCCGATGCCTGCGTCCGCGCGATCACGTCGTACGGACCGGTGACCATGTCGACCTCGGTCACGCCGTCGACGCCACCGAGCGCGCTCCCGACGTCCTTCGCCATCCCCACCTCGGCCTGGATCAGCACGTACCCGTTCAGCACCGCCCGACCTCCTCGCTCGTCCTGACCGGCCCGGCACCGGCGTCTGGTGCGCCGGGTGGAGCGTTCGCCCAACCCTATCGGTTCGGCCGGACGTCGAACGGACCGGAGCGCAGGCCCGCGGACCGGAGCGTCAGCCCGCCGGGCCGGCGTTCTGGCTGACGCCCCAGGGTGGCGCGCCGATGATGAACACCGGGGTGCCGATCGGCACCAACGGGTAGAGGGCCTCGGACTCCGGGATGTGCATCCGGATGCATCCGTGCGACGCCCAGCTCCCGATCGAGGAGTCCGAAGGCGTCCCGTGGATCCGGATGCCCGGCGCGTCCAGGTACAGCGCACGCGTCCCCAGCGGGTTCCCCGGGCCCGGCGGGATCACTGGCGGCTCGTCGGCCGCCCAGCACCCCGGCTGACCGAGGCACGGGTTGTACCAGGCGGGGTTCTCGACCTTGTTGATGACCTCCCACGCGCCGTCCGGCGTGACGAATCCCCGCATCGCCGTGGCGACGCGGTACTGCCGGACCACCTTGAACCCATCGTAGAGCCGGAGGGTGTTCGTCGAGACGTTCACGACGATCGCCTTGCCGACCTCGCTCGTCGGGACCTTCGGCGCGATCGACTTCATCTGGAGGGTGACCGAGGGCTGGCCCGAATGCAGCGCGTCGGCGATCAGCGCCGCGGAGTCGGCCTGGGACTTCAGCGCGCGGCCGCTGTGGGACTTCGTCATGTGGACGGCGCCGTCGACCAGCGAGTAGCTGGCGTCGGTGCCCGCGGCGTGGACCCGCTTGGCCACGGTCGCGACCAGCGCCTTCGTCGGGGCGGTGTCGTAGCTCAGCGTCACGGTGAAGGCGGCATGCACCGGCTTGTCCGCGATGCGATGGTAGGTGCGGGACAACCAGGAGTACCGGTCGTTGACCGCGAGCGCCTGGTCCACCACGGCGGCGACATCGGCGGATACGCCCAGGTCGGCGAGCGTGCGGGTCCAGGTGGCCTTGGCGGCATGGATCGTGACGGTGCCGGCGAGGCGACGCTCGACGGTGGGCTGGACCGCCGCGATCGCCTGCGCGGCCGTCTTGCCTCCGACGTCGATCCCGTCGATCGTGATCCCCGGCAGGATCTGATCCGAACGCGAACGGTCGTAGTTCATCGCGGCGAACGCCGTCCCGACCGTCCCAAGCACGAGCACGGCGAGGACGATCAGGAGGACCAGCGTGCCGGTCCCGATCCGTCGCACCCGATGCCGACCGCTCACCGCTCTCCTTCCGGCGCTCCGCGTTCGCTGACGGTCCAGTGCCCCCGGCTATGGTCCGGTCCCTCACACACATATACGGTGCAAGAGGATGAACCGGTCCGAACCGTGTGGACCGATAGAGTCTATCGAACGGTTGGGGCAACAACTGGATGGTCCCGCAGCTCATGCCCGGCGTTGCGGGAGGCCCGTCACGCGCGGCTCCGCCACGCGTCGAGCAGTTCGGACTCGCGTTCGGCGTCGAGGCCCGCGCGGAGGACGAGGTCCGCGGGTCGCGTGCTCGCCCACGCGAGCGTGTCCGCGACGGTCTCCTCGAGCGGCCGGAAGGCGAGCCCTTCCGCCAACGCCGCGGCGATGTCGAACCGGTTCCCGCCGAACCCCTCCTCGCCCGGGATCCACATTGGCAGCTGGATCCACGGTTCGACGCCGTGCTCGAGCAGGAACGCCTCGTCCGCGTAGACGAACCGCGCGTCGCTCCCCGAGACGTCGCGGCACGTCGCGAGCACGGTCCCGAGCGGCAACGGTTCCGTCGCCCCGGTCGCGTTGAACACGCCCGTCGCGCCGCGTTCGATCATGGCGAGGACCCACGCAGCAAGGTCGCGGGCGTCGATGAACTGGGTCCGGTAGTCGGGTCCGTGCGGCGCCAGGACCTCGCCTCCGCGCGCGACCCGCACCGGCCAGTAGGTGAACCGGTCCGACGCGTCGTGCGGCCCGACGATCAAGCCGGGCCGGACGATCAGCGTCCTCCCGGGCATCGCGCGTTCGACCTCCCGTTCGCACAGCGCCTTGAGCGGTCCGTACGTCTCGGCGGTGACGTCCTCGACCGAGGGATCGTCGATGACACCGAGCGGCGCGGATTCGTCCTGATGCGGCGTCCGCTCGTCCGCGTAGACCGAGAGGGTCGAGACGAACACGTACGTCGGGGCGCCGCGGGCGAGGAGCTCCGCGGAAGCCCGGACGACCCGCGGCACGTAGCCGCACGTGTCCAGGACGACGTCGAACGTCCGCCCCTGTAGGACCGCGAGCCCGCCGTCCCGGTCGCCTCGCAGGCGTTCGACCATGGGGAACAGCTCCGGCCCGGACTCGCCCCGGTTGAACAGGGTCAGCTCGTGGCCGGCACCGATGGCGCGCTCGACGAACGCCCTGCCCAGGAACCGCGTCCCGCCGATCACCAGGATCCGCATCGATGCCTCTCACCGGCTCGCCGGCGGCTCGCGGAACCGCAGGCGGCGCCGATAGGTCCTGGCGAAGCGTTCGCTCAGCTCCTGTCGTCTCCAGGGGTCGAACAGCGGCACGTCCAGGAACACCGTCCGCCCCCGCTCCTCGGCCTCGAACCCGTCGGCGAGGCCGGGTGGCAGGCGGTGCTCGATCTCGTCGGCCAGCTCGAGGATCGCCGCGGCGCGCGCGACCGCGGGCCGGTCGTCCGGCGTGATCAGGGGACGGTACTGCTGGATCCGCACGCGATCGTCGCCGGCGAACCGGACGATCGCCGCCAGCAGGGCGAGCTTCCGGTGGGTGAACCCGGCCAGGTCGCCGTGCGTGATGACGTCGGACGTGTGTTCGAACCGCCGGTAGTAGTCGATGCTGCGGCCCACGTCCAGCAGCGTCGCGGCCTGTTCGAGGCGCTCCCGCCATTTCGGGCTCGCGTCGGGGTCGAGCGCTGTATAGAGCAGCAGCGCGATCCGGGCGCGGCGCTCCGCCCGTCCGGGGTCCCATGAGGCGAACCGCGACACCATCGCCGCGATCGAGGCCGTGCGGACCGCGTGGACCGGCGGCGTCTCGACCCCGAGCGCATCGAGCGCGACCCCCTCGCGGAGCCCCTGCCCCGAGACCCACAGCTCGGAGGCGTCCACGTGCTCCATCGCCCCGAGCGCGGCGAGCGCGCCGCCGACGATCGAGTCGGCTCGATCGGCGTTCAACCCGGCGATCTGCCGCCTGCGTGACGACCGCCGGGACCCCAACGAGTCGGCGATGTCGCCGACGCGGCGGCGCGTCAGGACGTACCCGTGCAGGCGCGGGATCGGGTAGGTCCGAGCGTGCCGGTCGACCTTCGCGAGGTTGCGGACCGTGCCGCCGGTAGCGATCAGCCGCTCATCGTCCTCAAGGGGCGCGATGCCGGCATCCGCCAGCGTCGTGGCGACCTCGGCGCGGAGCGCGTCGGCCTCCTTGCCGCTCGGCGGGTCGCTGCGCAGGAACCGGTCGGACAGTCGGAGCCCGCCGAGCGGGAGCGTCCACGAACGGAGCGGCTCGCGATCGCGGAACCGCGTGAGTTCGAGGCTCCCGCCACCGATGTCCATCACCAGCCCGTGGTAGACGGGCATCCCGTTGATCGCGCCGGCGAACGCGAACCGAGCCTCGGCGTCGCCGTCGATCACGCTCACCTCCACCCCGGCGACGCGGCGGACGCGTTCGATCAGGGCGTCGGCGTTCCCCGCCTCGCGGACCGCGGACGTCGCCACCGCGACCAGCAGATCGGCGCCGGCGCCGTCGGCCAGCGCCCGGAAGTCCCGCAGCGTCCTCGCCGTCCGCTCGATCGCGTCGTCCGAGAAGGCGACGCCGCCGCTCAGGTCGCGCCCGAGCCGCAGCGGCGCTCGCCCGTCGGCGACCACCTCCAGGTAGGCGCCGGCGCCGGCCCGCAGGACGACGACGCGGCCGGAGTTCGAACCGACGTCGACGACGGCGACGAGCCGCGTCGGGTCGGTCGTGGTCGGCGGCGCGTCAGGTGACAACGGAGGTCCCTCGCTCGAGAGGCGGGCCGGTCGCGCGCAGTATACGGACGGCATCGGCGGAACGTTCGGGCGGGTCCGCAACGGGCGGTTACCCCAACGCATCTCTCCTTCGACCGGCGGATCGTCCGCGCGGTCGCACAGCAGAAGGGAGGCTGGGATGCGCGCGACACGCATCATCGCGAGCCTGATGCTCGCATCGGTGCTCGTCGTCGGCGGGGTAGCAGGGCCGGCGATGGCCAAGAAGCTGCCGAAGCCGAAGATCGCGATCAAGCTCGACGCGCAGCGCTTCGACTCGGGCTCGGACGTGACCGGCACGACGCGGCTCTGGGTGAAGGACCACAAGGTCAAGGTCGGCGTGCCGAACGAGGTCCTCGGCCTGCAGATCGACGGCGTCGACGCCGGGACCACCGTCACGGACGCCGACGGCTACGCGGCGATCGTGATCTCCGGCGTGGCGGACGGTCAGCACATCCTGAACGTCGTCTTCGCTGGGGATGGCTCCTACCGAGCGACGGACAAGCAGCACGGCTTCTGCGTCGGAACCAAGTGCAAGTGACCGACCGCGGCCGTAGGACCTGATCGGGTCCTCGGCGGGGCGCCCGCGGCCGGTCGCCACCCTCGCCCGGGTGGTGGGTCGGCCCGCGGTGCGCCCCGCCGAGCTCCGGGCCGCCGGGGGGCGGTGCCGGAAGTTCAGCCCTTCGTCCCGCAACGTCCCATCCGCCGGCCGCATCTTCTACTCGGATTGAGGATCGAGGAGGTCGATGGGGGGCTGGGCGAAGCCGCCGGGAGGGCGGGCGTGCTTCGTGAGGGGCTGGGTGGACGTCTCGGTGACCTCTACGCCGCCCACATCTCGGGCGCCGTCCGCCTCGCGTACCTCCTGACCGGCAACCACGCGCTGGCCGAGGACCTCGCGCACGAGGCATTCGTGCGCGTCGCCGGGCACTTCTCCCACCTGCGGAACCCCGACGCGTTCCCGTCGTACCTGCGGAGCACGGTCCTCAACCTGTCCCGGATGCATTTCCGCAAGCAGAAGACCGAACGGACGTACCTCGAGCGCGAAGCGAGCATGCGCCCGAGGGACGAAGCCGAACAACCGGATGTGGAGGTCACGCACGCCATGCGGCAGGCGCTCCTTCGCCTGCCGGAACGGCAGCGCGCGGCGATCGTGCTGCGCTACTACGAAGATCTGTCGGATGCGGCGACGGCGGAGATCCTGAAGTGCCGGCCCGCGACGGTGCGCTCGCTCGTGTTCAGAGGGATGGAGAGCCTGCGCCGGGAGGTGACGCGATGAACACGACGGAGCACGTCTCGTTCGAGCGGCAGGTTGCCGCCTTCCTCGGATCGATGGCGGGGGAGGCGCCGGATCTGCGAGGACCGCCGCCGACCGGACTGGTCGGCCGCGTCTACGCGCGGATGGCGATGACCGTCGTCGTCGCCGTGCTGGTCGTGTCGCTGGTCGGCGCAGCTGGCACCATGATGGTCACCATGCTGTTGCATCGAACCTCGAACCCGGGCCTCGATGCCCGCGGGCAGACCTCGACCACGATCTCGAACGCGGGCCTCGCCGGGGCCCCGGGGGGCCTCCTGGGCTGGCTGCAGGGCGCCGACGACGACGTCCGGCCGGGGTCGATCCCCGTCCCCGGCCCGAACCTCGACCCGGGGGTCGAGAGCGGCTCGTCCGGCTCGGGATGGAACCGCTGGCCATGGGATGGTCGCGGGAACCATCCGCATCGGGACCCCGCGCCACCGCCGGTCTTCGGCTCCGGCGATCCGGGCCTGCTCTCGGCCCCGGTGATCCTCGCGGGGGGCAAGGCGCACCACCACCATCATCATCACAACGGGAAGCACCACCGCGGCGGTCATCGCCGGATGGATCACTGATGGGTCGGGCGCGGTCGGCGATCGTCGCCTGCCTGGCGGCCGGCTCGCTGGCCGCGTCCGTCGGCGTGGGCGCGTCGGCCGCCGCAGCCCCTCGGTCGCCCGCCTCGCGGGCCGTGGGCGTCGCCCGCATCCCCGGCTGGGCCGTTCGCGTCGACCAGGCCGGGCGGGGCGCCGGGTCCGCGGTCCATCCCCTCCGTGTCGGGGTCATGGGCGAAGATGAGCGCGGCCCGATCCTGGCGCTCGATGCGCCGGCGGGCTACTCGCCGGCGCAGATCGCTCATGTCCTCGGGCTCACCGGCGACGGCGCGGGCCAGACGATCGCGATCGTCGTCGCGTACCACGACCCGAAGATCGAGAGCGACGTGAATGCGTTCAGCCAGCAGTTCGGGCTGCCCAAGACGTGCGATTCGGTCCCGCCGGGCACCTCGTGCTTCGACTTCGCGCAGCTCGCGCCTTCGAAGCCGAAGACCGACGAAGGGTGGGCCCTCGAGGCGTCGTTGAACGTGGAGTGGGCGCACGCGATCGCGCCGCAGGCCTCGATCGTGCTCTCCGAAGCGAAGAACTCCTCGATCAAGAAGCTCTTCGCCGCGCTCGACAAGGCTGCCGGCCGCTCGGGCGTCGTCGCCATCAGCAACAGCTGGTACACGAACGAGTTCGGTAGCGAGGACTCCTGGGATCCGCACTGTGCGCTGAAGAAAGCGGTCTGCGTGTTCGCGACGGGCGACGGCGGCAACCCGGGCTCGTACCCGGCGTTCGCCCCGAACGTCATCGCCGCCGGTGGAACGACCCTCGACCTGGACTCCCAGGGGAACGTGCTGTCGGAGACCGCGTGGTCGTGTTCGAACCACGGCGACTGCAAGAAGTACGGGGGCACGGGCGGCGGGCTGAGCAAGTTCGAACCGCGACCCTCCTACCAGGTCGGCGTGAACCCGAACAGCAAGCGCGGGACGCCGGACGTGAGCTTCGACGCCGACCCGTTGACCGGCGTGGCCGTCTACGACTCGTTCGGCTACAAGGGCCGCTTCGGCTGGTTCGTCGTCGGTGGGACCAGTGTCGCGCCGCCCGCCTGGGCCGCGATCGTCGCGGTCGCCGACCAGCTGCGTGCCACGGTCGGCAAGCCGCCGCTCTCAGGGAAGAACCTCCTGGCCCAGAGCGACCTCTACGCGATCACGTCGGGTCTGTTCGACGTCACCGTGGGGAAGAACGGCAACTGCGGCTCGGAGTGCACCGCGAAGGCCGGGTACGACTTCGTCACCGGGCGGGGGAGCCCGCGACCCGGGATCGACACCGCACTGAAGAACGCGGCCTGATCGGGACGACCGACGCGGCACCACGGGAGGCGACCGGCTATCGTGGCCGCCTCGTGAGATTCGGGATCACGTTCGCGAACGCGGGGCCGTGGGCGCTGCCCGAGTTCGCCGCCGTGCTCGCCGAGACCGCCGAGGAGCTCGGGTTCGAGTCCCTGTGGACCGTCGAACACGTGGTCGTGCCCGAGGGCTACGGATCGGAGTACCCGTACTCGCGGAGCGGCCGGATGCCGGGGCCGGAGGAGGCGCCGATCCCCGATCCACTCGTGTGGCTCGCGTGGATGGCCGCCCGGACCTCCGCGATCCGGCTCGCGACCGGGATCCTGATCCTGCCGCAGCGCAACCCCGTGATCCTCGCGAAGGAGGTCGCGACGCTCGACGTGCTGTCCGGCGGCCGCGCGATCCTCGGCGTCGGCGTGGGCTGGCTGAAGGAGGAGTTCGACATCATCGGCGTGCCGTTCGATGAGCGCGCGGCCCGGACCGACGAGGCGATCGAGGTGCTGCGAACGCTGTGGACGCATGACTCGCCCCAGCACCATGGGCGGTACTTCGACTTCAGCGGCGCGAAGAGCTACCCGCATCCGGCACAGCCCGGAGGCGTCCCGATCGTCGTCGGCGGGCACTCGCCGGCGGCGGCGCGCCGGGCCGGCCGCCTGGGCGACGGGTTCTTCCCCGCCCGCGGCGATCCGGACGAGCTCCGCGCGCTGGTCGACGAGATGCGGTCGGCCGCGCAGGGCGCGGGCCGCGACCCCGACGCCGTGGAGATCACGTTCGGCGGCTCGAACGACCTGGATCGGGCCAGGACGCTGACGGCGCTCGGTGCGTCCCGCCTGACGATCGCGCCGCCGGCGTTCGACCCGGTCGGGCTCCGGCAGGGGTTGGAGCGGTTCGCCGCCGAGGTGATGGACCCACTGGGACGCGACTAGCCGCGCAGGGCGATCAGCTCCGCGAACCGCTCTGCGCCGATGTTCCCCCCGGAGACGACGATGCCGATCCGTGCGCCGTGCAGGTCGGTGCGGTGAGCAAGGATGGCCGCGATCCCGACCGCGCCGCTCGGTTCGACGACGAGCTTCATGCGTTCGAATGCGAAGGCCATCGCTGCGACGATCTGCGGCTCCGTGACGGTCACGATCTCGTCGACGAGGCGGCGGTTCACCTCGAACGTGAGCTCCCCCGGCCGGACGACGGCGAGGCCGTCCGCGATCGTCTCGGGAGGCGGGATCGTGACGCGCTCCCCGGCCTCCATCGAGCGGCGCGTGTCGTCCGCGGCGGCCGGTTCGACACCGATCACGCGGATGTCGGGCACGAGCGCCTTCGCAGCGGTCGCGCACCCGGCGATCAGGCCGCCGCCGCCGACCGGCACGATCAGATGGTCAAGCCCCTTTACTTCCTCCAGGAACTCCAGCGCGACCGTTCCCTGCCCGGCCATCACGAGCGGATCGTCGTACGGCCGGACGAGCGTCTTGGTTTGGCCCCGCTCGGCTGCCAGCGCCGCCGCGATCGTCTCCCGATCCTCGGTCCGGCGGTCGTAGGTCACGACCTCGGCGCCGTACCCGCGCGTCGCGTCGAGCTTCGCCTTCGGCGCATCCGCCGGCATGACGATGACGGCCGAGGTGCCCAGGAGGCGGGCGGCCAGCGTCACGGCCTGCGCGTGGTTCCCCGAGGAGAAGGCCACCACGCCGCGCTCCCGTTCCTCGGGCGTGAGGCGTGAGCACCGGTTGTACGCGCCGCGGAACTTGAAGGCGCCGCCGCGCTGGAAGGATTCTGCCTTGACGGAGACCATCGCGCCGGCGCGCTCGTCGAGAGCCCGAGAGGTCAGCACGGGCGTCGGGTTCGCCACGCCATGCAGGCGCGCGGCGGCGGCGCGGACGTCCTCGAGCCCGATCATCCGTTGCAAGCGTAGGCGACCGCTGCGTGACCGCCGCGGAGCGTCCTCGCCGGGCCTGGCGTCAGCGGGCGAACAGCGCGAAGAAGTCCCGTTCGTCGCGGACGAGGTACCGCGTCGCGGGACGGTACATGTTCGGCAGGAGCTTCGTGGCGAACACGCCGGTCGGCGACCCCGGATCGCGGGAGAAGATGTTGAACGTCGTCCACTCCGTGTTGATGTCGAGCTCCATCGCACGCACGGCGCCCGCGCGGGCGAGCACAGTGGCCAGCGACTGGACCGACAGGCCCGGGCCGGCGGCGTACACGAGCGCCCCGGACGCGGTGACGCCGACCCCCGAACGCCAGACGTAGTACTGGTTGCCGAGCGTCGCGCCCCACTGCCGGAGCGACGAGTTCGCCAGGGCCTTGACCGGCCTCCCGTGGTCGACGATCAGCGCCAGGTTCTGCCGCACGGCGGTGACCGTCGGCGTCACCCGCTGATCACGGCCCCACTTCGCGACCGTCGCGGTGCCGTCGTCGAAGATCACGAGCGAAGCGGCGCCGTCGACCAGCGGCACGACGCTGTGACCGTTCTGGTAGTAGCCGCCGCGCGCGTCGACCATCTTGAAGCCCGAGTTGAACGCGCCGAGCAGATCGCCGCGCTTCGACCTGGGGACCTCGGCGCCCCACGGCCCGACCGCGCCGCCCGGCTGCTGCGTGCCGGGCACGAGCACGGTTCGGACCAGCTTCGTATCGATCCACACGACGCCGGTCACGAGGCTCGTGTGGACGGGGTCCGGCCGCAGGTACGCCGCGAGCATGGACGGGTACCCGTGCAGCCACCGCCCGATCGGACGCCACGCCCCCTCGTGCGGCAGCGGCCGGGCGGCGATCGGTGCGATCGCCACCGGGCGCTCCAGGTGCGGGACGGTGGCCTGCGGCGGCGCGGTGGCCGGATCGGTCGAACGGACCTCCGGCAGCCCGCCGGAGGGCGTTCCGCCGACCGGCGGCTGATGGTGGCCGTACCACCAGCGTTCGGCGAACAGGACCACGCCGCGCATCCCGTGGTCGCTCATCCACTCGACGGTCCGCGCGCCGACCGAGGCGCTTCCGGTCGCGGCGAGGGCGTGCGCGTAGGACCACAGCACCGGGACCAGCAGGATCGTCAGCGCGATCGCCGTGATCTCGAAGGCGCGACCGACCCGGCCCCGGTGCCGACGCCGGTCGGCGTGCCGTCCGCGTTCGACCGGCACACGGATCCCATCCGGCGGCGGCCCGGTCCACCCGCGCGGACGCCCCGCGCGATCGGTTCGATCCAGGCTCATCGCTCGTTCACACCCCCAGCCGCCGGAAGAGCGGACGCGGGGCGTGGCGCAGGCCGGACATCACCCAGCGCAGGGTGGACGGGACCCAGACGGTCTCGGCGCCGGTCCGCAGCCCGTCGGCGATCGCCGTCGCGACGTCGTGCGGCGTCGCGGCGAGCGGGGCCGGCCTGAGCCCGGCCGTCATCTTCGAACGGACGAAGCCGGGTCGAACGACCATCACCCGTACCCCCGTCCCCGCGAGCCGGTCGCCAAGCCCCTGCGAGAACGTGTCGAGGCCCGCCTTCGAGGCGCCGTAGACGAAGTTCGACTTCCGGCCACGCTCCGCCGCGACGGAGGACAGCACGACGATCGTCCCGTGGCCCTGTCCGCGCATCCGTTCGGAGACCGGGATCAGGATGGACACCGACCCCATCAGGTTCGTCCGCAGCACCGAGAGCGCGGCGGCGGGATCGCGTTCGCTCGCCGCCTGGTCGCCGAGCACCCCGAACGCCAGCAGCGCGACGTCGACGTCGGCCCGGCCGTTGAAGATCGCTCGCACGACGTCCGGGTGCGTGTCGAACGCGTCGGCATCGAACCCGACCGTCGTCACGTCCGTCGCCCCGAGCGTGTGGAGGTGGGCTCCGAACGGCTCGAGGCGCGCGGGCTCTCGCGCCGCGAGGCCGACGATCCTCGCCCCGTCCCGGACCAGCTCACTGACCGTCGCCCGCGCGATGTCCGAGCCGGCGCCGAACACGGCGACCGATCGAACCCTACCCAACGCGTCCTTCAACGCGATCGCTCCCTCGGTCGTTCGACCAGGTCGAGCCTGCGCGCGAGGTCCGACCGCATCACGTGGTTCGGGTCGAGCCGCGAGCGGATCTCTCGCCACCGGTCCAGCTCGGGATACATCTCCCGGAGCAGGGCCGGACGGAGCCTCGCGTCCTTCGACAGGTACACGCGTCCGCGGGCGTCGGCCACGAGCCGGTCGAACCCGTCGAGGATCGGGGCCAGCCCCTCGGTCCGCGCGGGGATGTCGAGCGCGAGCGTCCACCCGGCGACCGGGAACGACAGCAACCCGCCGCCCGGTCCGAACCGCTTCAGCACGGTGAGGAACGACGGGCACCCCGACGCGGTCAGCGTCTCCAGCACGCGACGAACGGTCGACTCCGCGCCGAACGGCACGACGAACTGGTACTGGACGAAGCCGCGCGAGCCGTACATCCAGTTCCAGTTGCGCACGCCGTCCAGTGGATGGAAATACGCGGCGAACGGGATCGGACGCCCGAGCTCCGAACGAGGAGCCTTGCGGAACCACGCCTCATTGAACGCCCGCGCGGTCGACGGCCCCAACGCACGGCCCGGCACGCCCCGGGGGACCGACAACCGGACCGCGGGCGCGAAGCGGGGCGGCTGGCGGCGCTGGCGGTCGGTCAGTTCGGCCACGGCCGCGTGATCGCCCCGGGTGAGGACCGCGCGGCCGAGCTTCGACCCCGACGCCAGACAGTCGATCCACGCGACCGAGTACCGGTACCGATCGTCGGAGGACGCCATCCGGGCCATCGCGTCGTCCAGGTCCTGCGCGCGTTCGGTGTCGACGCGGATCCAGGCCGTGTCGATCCGGAGCAACCGGATCGTGGCCTCGAGGATCACGCCGGTCAGTCCCATCCCGCCCGCGGTCGCGCGGAACATATCCGGCGCCTGGTCCGACGTCAGGGGCCGGATCTGGCCGTCCGGGGTGAGCAGGCTGAGGGACATGACGTGGTCGGCGAACCCGCCGTCGCGGTGGTGGTTCTTCCCGTGCACGTCGCTCGCGATCGCGCCGCCGACCGTGACGAACCGCGTGCCGGGCGTGACGGGCAGGAACCAGCCGAACGGGACGATCAGGCGCAGGAGCGCGTCGAGGCTGATGCCGGCACCGACCGTGACGGTCCCGGCTTGGAGGTCGAGTCGGCGGACGTCGCCGAGGCCGTTCATGTCCAGCACGCGGCCGCCGGCGTTCTGCGCGGCATCGCCGTAACTGCGACCGAGCCCGCGCGCGATGATGCCCCGGCTCGAGGCGCCAGTGCGGATCGCCGCGATCGCCTCGCCCTCGCGATCCGGCTCGAGGACGAACCCGAGCGTGGGCGCCGTTCGGCCCCATCCGGTCAGCAGGCGCGGCGTTCCGGCGAAGCGGGCCGGAGCGGTGGGAGCGAACGGCGAGGAGGCGGACGGGGCGGGCCGCTCCCTGGACGAGGCCAGCGGCGGCGATGCCGAGCCCGCCTCAGCGACCAAAGGAGACCCCGCATCCATAGACAGCGAGCCACGCGAGTCCCAGGCCCAGCAGCGACGCGTCGCCGAGCAGCACGTCCTCCGGTGCTCCGCCGCGGCCGGTCTCGAGCAGGAGCCCGTACCGGAGGACGGCCAGGACGAACGGGATCGCGGAGAGCTCGCTCCACGGTACGTGATGGGCGGCGTGCGGCTGGGCGAACGCCCACAGGCAGTACGCGGCGATCGTCACCGCGGAAGCGAGCATCCAGACGTACCGCAGGTACGCCGCGGTGTACTCCTGCATCGGGCTGCGCGCCTCCGACAGCCGGTCGCCGAAGGCATCGAACTCCGCGTATCGCTTGCCGGCGACGATGAACAACGCGCCGAACGACACGAGGATCAGGAACCATTGGGACAGCCCGACGTCGGTCGCGACGCTCCCCGCGACCGCTCGGATCACGAAGCACGCGGCCACGACGGCGATGTCGAACACGGCGACGCCTTTGAGGGCGAACGTGTACGAGGCGACCAGGCAGACGTAGACGGCCAGCGACACGACCACGCCCACGCCGACGAGGGCGGCCACGGCGAACCCGGCCACGAGGCACACCGCGGCCACGACCGCCCCAGCGCGCGGCGAGACGATCCCCGCGGCGATCGGGCGGGTTCGGCGCACCGGATGCGTGCGATCCGAGGACGCGTCGACGATGTCGTTCAGCAGGTATCCGGCGCTCGCGACCAGACAGAACGCGACGAAGGTGAGCGAGGCGCGGGCGAGGACGTCCCGGTGCAGCAGCATGCCCCCCGCCCCGGCCGCCGCGAAGACCAGCGCGTTCTTGGCCCATTGCTTGGGACGGAGCGACCGCACGATGGCGGCCGCGAACGCGCCCTCGCCGCGCACGCGTCGGACCCGTGCATGCACCGGTCGCGTGGCCCCGGCCGTCGGCAGTTCGGGTTCGACGATCCGCATCGCCGACCATCGTGAGGGTCGAAGGATCGGATCCGGGCCTCGGAACCGCGATACGACGCCGTTCTTACTGAGTCCGAACCGTCTTCTGACCGCGCTGCGACAGGTGCGGGCGCGCGAGCCGTTCGGTCAGCCGAGGCCGTGGTCGCGGAAGTACGCCTCGACGGACGGCACGATGTCGATCACGTAGCGCCCGCCGGCGCAGCCGTGGCACCAGGCCGACGCGTTGATCGCCAGCGCGGTCGTCATCGGGTCGTCGCAGTTCGCCAGCCCGTCAAGGATCGCCCCGTACCCGTACGAATCCTTGCCCAGGCGGAGCGTCTCGATCGTCGCCTGGAGGCCCTGCTCCAGGGACACGTAGTTCTTGACGCCGACGCTGTTGAAATCGGTCGCGCCGGGCATGTCGTGGGTCGTCGCCAGCGGGTTCCACCGGGCCTTCGTGAACTCGGCGGTCTCCCAGGCGATGATCACGATGCGGTCGTTCACGCACACCCGGTCGCGCAGCCGGGCGAGCAGCAGCTTCGACCATCCGTCGAAGGACTCGAAGGACGAACCGTGCCGCGCCTGGTCCAGGGCCCGCTGCTCCTCGCGATCGAGCCGCCCCTGCAGCGCCGAGACCGTCGACACGAGATCCCTGCGGGCGTCCGAGAGGTCCTGCAGCGCGGCCGCCTGCACCGCGAACGTCGCCGCGACGGCCTGCTCCTGCGTGCCCATCGTCGCGACGATCGCGCCCTGCGAGCGGAGCAACCGCGCCTGCGTGGTTCGGAGCCCGTCCAGGCGTCCCGCGACCCGCGCCGTCGCGCGGCCGAGTTCGGCATCGGACGCCGTGAGCGAGTCGACGAACCCGACCCGATCCGCCAGCTCGCCGGCGGTCGACGCGCCGAGGACGATCGCGAGGCCTTCCTGCGGGCCGAACATGTAGGCGTTCACCGCCCGGGCATCGAGCCTCGCCTGGATCGCCCCGTAGGCCGCCTGCGTGTCGCGCAGCCGGATGTCCAGGTCGACCAGCTGCCCCTGGATCCGGGCCTGCTTCTGGCGCGCGACGTCCAGTTCCGTCAGCGACCTCAGGAGTTGGGCGTGCGCCGTGTCGACGGCGCGGGCTCGTTCCGCGATGCGTGCCTCCAACGCGTGGAGACGATCCTTCGCCGAGCGGAGCTTCTCGCCGGTCGACGGCGACCCGATCGCCGAGGCGGCGGGCAGCACGAGCGCTGCGGCCAGCAGGAACGTGCCGAACACCGCCGCTACCCTGGTCGGTCGATGCCGTGCCATCACTCGTCCACCTCGGTACGAACGCACCGTTCGACCCATCGGCGGATGCGCGTGGGCCCTTGACCGGCACCGGGTAGGCTGCCGCGCTGATGAGCGCTTCGACCCCCCACGCCGCCGGCGCCCTGATCGTCGACTTCGGCGGCGTGATGACGATATCGGAGGGGCACGTGTTCGACGCCTTCTGCAGGGACACGGGCGCCGATCCCCACCGCCTGCGGGCGGTCGCGATGGCGGCGTTCGACGGGACCGCTCCGGACGGGCTCGTCGCTCGCCGGGAACGCGGCGAGATCACGCTTTCCGCGTTCGAGCTCGCCCTCGCGTCCATCCTCTCGGAGGGACTCGCGCGTCCGATCGAACCGGAAGGCCTGCATACCAGTCTGTTCGCGTCCGAACGGATCGACGAGGACATGGTGGGTGCGGTCCGCGCCGCCCGTGCCGCGGGGATCGCGACCGCGATGCTGTCGAACACGTGGGGCGATGGCGCCGAGCAGGAGGCGCTGGGGGAGCTGTTCGACGTGGTGATGCTGTCGGGCCGGGTCGGGATGCGCAAGCCCGAGCCGCGGTTCTTCCTGGCGGCGGCCGCGGCGCTCGCGGTGGAGCCGGGCGCGTGCGTCCTCGTCGACGACATCGAGGCGAACGTCGACGCCGCCGCCCGGCTCGGGATGGAGGGACTGCTGCATACGGACGCCGCGACGACGATCCCCCGGCTCGAGCGCGTCCTGTCCGTTCCCCTGGGTCGACCCGACGGCGATTAGGCTCCGCACCAGCATGCGGCCGACGGAACGCACCGAACGCGAGGAAGGGACCCATACCCGTCGGACGGGACGCGCCATGCGAACCGTCTTCACGGTCGGGTCGGTCTTCGTCGGGGTCGCGGGCATCCAGCTGTTCGTCCTGGCGGATCACACCGATCGGCTGTTCGCCTGGACGATCGCGGTCCCGCTGACGGCGGCGTTCCTCGGCGCGTTCTACTGGACGGCGCTCGTGATCGCCGCCGGGTCGTGGCGGGAGGAGGCATGGGCGAACGCACGCGTGGCGATCCCCGGCGTGTTCGTCTTCCTCGTGCTGACGCTCGTCGCGACGCTCCTGCATCTGTCGGCGTTCCACCTCCACGACCCGCGGCTGACGGCGAGGGTGGCCGGGTGGGCGTGGCTCGTCGTCTACGTCGCGGCGCCGTTCCTACTCCTGGCCGCGTGGATCGCCCAGCTGCGCGAACCGGGCGTGGACCCTGCGCTGACCGAACCGCTTCCCCGCTGGTACCTCATCGCCCTTGGAACGCAGGCCGTGCTCATGCTCGGCGTCGGCGCGGCGTTGTTCCTCGTACCCGATTCCGCCCGAACGCTGTGGCCCTGGCCGCTGACGCCGCTGACCGCGCAGGCGAGCGCCGCGTGGCTGATCGCGGACGGTGTGGTGGTCGCCGCGGCGATCGTCGAACGGGATCGGCGGAGGATCCGGCCGGCCGCGGCCGGGTACGCAGCGCTCGGCGTCCTGCAGTTCGCCGTCCTCGCCCGCTACGGCTCGACGGTCCGTTGGGGGTCTCCCGCGGCATGGATCTATGTCGCGGCCCTGATCGCGGCGATCGTCCTCGGCGGGTACGGCTGGCTCCGCCGCCCGGTCCGCACCTGATCGGACGCGCGCGGGTCGAGGACCGTGTTTTCGACATCTCGTCCCGTAGCGTGCCTGCCGCGCGGTCGGCCACCTTAAGGTCGCCCGAAGGCCGCTCCTCATCCTTCCTTGGACGAACGATCGACGGTCAGGAGGGAGCGCCATGGCCGCTGTACGATGAGGTCGAAGCGGACCGGGGTCCGGAGAGCCGGACGAGAAGGGAGGTCCTCGCCGCGCTCGCCGGAGCGGCTGGAGCCCTGGTCGCCGGGTCGCTGGGAGCCACGCCGGCCGAAGCCACCCAGGGCCAGCCCGTGGTGGCGGGCGCGAACAACTCCGAAACGACCGCGACGACGGTAACCAACCTGGGCAACGGGCACGGGCTGGTCGGGGTGGGCGGGACCGGAGGCGATGGGGTCCGCGGGACAGGCGGCCCGACCGGCGCAGGCGTGTCCGGCGTCGGCATCGCGGGCGTCAAAGGCACCGGCGCTGCAGCCGGCAACACCGGCGTGTCCGGGATCGGCGGAAGCGGCGGCGTGGGTGGTACCGGTGTCCAGGCGCAGGGCGGCACGCCGGACGGGTACGGGGTTTACGCCGTCGGCGGGGGACAGGGTCCCGGCGTCCGAGGCATCGGCGGCGACGCCAACGGAGTAGGCGTGCACGGCGACGGAGGGGACCCGAACGGCGTCGGTGTGACCGGTTACGGCAAGGGCACCGGGGTCGGAGTAGTGGGCTGGGGCGGCTTCGTCGGCGCGGCCGGTGTGTTCGCCGCTGGAGGGGCGAGCAACGGACCGGGCGTGTTGGGCTATGGACAGGGCAGCGCGACTGGCGTGACCGGCGGCGGGGGGAACGCGAGCGGCACCGGCGTCACCGGGTCCGGCGGGTCCCCTGATGGCCTCGGGGTCGTCGGGATGGGAGCCGGGGCGGGGGTGGGCGTGCGTGGCTTCGGCGGATCCACCGGCGGCGACGGCATCCACGGCATCGGCGGCGGAAGTGCGGGCGCCGGCGTCCGAGGCACCAGCCACGGTTCGAGCCCGGGCGTCGTGGGAGAGGGCGGCCCTACCGATGGCGACGGGGTGCGCGGTGTCGGCGGCGGAAGCGCTGGCTCGGGTGTGGTCGGGAACGGCAAGGGCTCTGGTTTCGGTGTGCGGGGCGCGACCGCGAGCGCAGCCGGCGTCGGCGTCGTGGCCCAGAACACGGGGGGCGGGCTCGCGATGCGGGTCGACGGACCGGCGTCCTTCGTGCGCTCCGGCACGGTCACGATCGCCGCTCCAGCGAAGTCGGCCACGGGTGACCGTGCCCGGCGGGGTGAGCGCCTCGGCGTTCGCGCTCGCGACCCTGCAGAGCAACATCAAGAAGACGTTCATCGCGGCGGCCGTGCCGAACAGCGGGAACGGAACCGTCACGATCTTCCTGAGCAAGGCGCCGCCGGGGACGGCGACCGTGGGGTGGTTCGTGATCGGGTAGTCCGCGCGCCGGATCCTCCCTCAAATAGACCCGGATGGTTCTCGCGATCCTTGCACGGAATGAGCGATCGGCGATCTCCACCCCCACGGCTCTGGCCGGCTTCCGCGGGGCCGCCTTAAGGCGACCCGAAGGGAGGGAACGACACTCGCCAGGACCGATCGCGATCTCGAGAGGAGGGTCCATGTCCACGTCGCATGATGAGCGGCCCATCGACGAACGGGCAACGCATCGAACGAGACGCGAGGTGCTCGCCGGAGCCGCCGGCGCGATCGGAGCGATGGTGGCGGGCTCGTTGGTCGCGACGCCGGCCGAGGCCACGCAGGGTCAGCCCCTGATCGCGGGCCAGACGAACACGGCGACCAACCAGACGTGGTTGAAGAACACGGGAACCGGCAACGGGTTCGAGGTCTGGGGCTCACCCACGGAGAACAGCGTCGGGCTGACCGCCACCGGCGGCGGAGCTGAGGGCGACGGGATCATCGCCTTCGCGAGCGGGACCGGCGCCGGCGTGATCGCCTATGCCGGTGAGGACGGCGGACACGGGATGGAGGCGTTCGGTACCGGGGGCGGGTTCGGCCTCTTCGCGTCGGGCGGGCCTTCCGACGGCATCGGCATCCGCACCAACGGTGGGGGGAGCGCCGAAGGCCTCAACGGCGTCGGAGGTGTCTCGGGTGGGACGGGGGTGGTCGCGGAGGGCGGTGGCTCGAACGGGATCGGGTTGAAGGCCATGGGAAAGGGTTCGAGCCCGGGCACGTCCTCGAGCGGAGGAGCGAACGGCGGCCCTGGCGTGATCGGCACCGGAGGGGCGCCGAGCGGGATCGGCGTGGTCGGCAACGGGATCGGCAGCGGCACAGGCGCCTACGGTATCGGCGGCTCGGCCGACGGCGACGGCGTCCACGGGATCGGAGGCGGGAGCGCCGGCACTGGCGTACGCGGGACCGGCCAGGGGTCCAGCCCGGGCGTGCTCGGCGAGGGCGGCACGGGCACGGGCGTGTACGGCATCGGCGGAACGTCGAACGGCACCGGCGTCGTCGGGAGCGGCAAGGGCATGGGCGCCGGGGTGTTCGGCATCGGTGGCCCGACCGACGGCAAGGGCGTGGTCGGCAGCGGCAAGGGGACCGGGGCCGGTGTGTTCGGCACGACCGCCAGCGCTGTCGGGACCGGCGTCGTCGCCGAGAACACGGGCGGCGGCGTGGCGCTCCAGGTGAACGGGCCCGCCCTGTTCGCGCGGGCCGGCACCGTAGTCCTCCCCGCCGGGCGGAAGTCGATCCCGGTCGGCATCCCCGGTGGCCTCAGCGCGGCGGCCTTCGCGGTCGCGACGGCCCAGGGCAGCGTCAAGAAGGTCCACGTCACCGCGGCCGTCCCCGACCCCGGGAGCGGCACGCTCACGATCGTGCTGTCCAAGTCGTCACCGACACCCGTGACGGTCGGGTGGTTCGTGGTCGGCTGACGCCGAACCGTTGGGCTGGTTCGTGGTCGGCGTACCTCGAGCTTGGGTCAGCCGGACGTGTGCTGGTACCCGGTCAGCTTCCCGTCCTTCAGCGCGACGATCCAGCCCTGCAACACGCCCTGCGCGTACTCGCTGCCGGGATTGAAGCACTGCGTTCGGCCCAGCCGGAACCTGCCGCCCGACTCGTGGATGTGCCCGTGGAGCCCGACCACCGGCTGGTACCGCTGGATCGCGTCGCGGACCGCGGCGCTCCCCCCGCCGATGTAGTGGAACCGGCCACCGCTGCGGTCCGGCTTCGGCAGCTCGCCGGGTCCCAGGCGGCTCACGTCCTCCAGCTTGAGGCACGTGTCGAGCGGCGTGTCCCTCGGCGGGCAGTGGAAGTTGAACACGCAGCGCGAAAGGTCAGGTACCTTTACGACCTCGGTCTCGATCATCGCCGAGATCCGTTCCTCCGAGGCTTCGCGCGCCGTCTCCCAGGGCGTCTCGGTGGACCAACCGACGGTGATCATGGTGTGCTCGGCATCGAGTTCGATGAGGCGGCCCTCGCACGCGACGGCGTGCTCGCCATCGTGCCGCTCGAGTACCTCCAACACGGCCGGATCGTCGTCGTTGCCGCCCGTCAGGTAGAGCCGGGCCCCGGTGGCGGCCAGGCGCTCCTCGGCCAGAGCCAGCCACGATGCCAGCCGTGACGATGCTTCCTCCTGGAACAGACCCGTCTGCCGGAGCCGATCGCTGGCGGCGGCCTCGTACTCGTCGCGGGACATCACCCGCCAGTACGCGCCCGATCGCTCGAGCATCCCGGTGAACGCACGCAGGCCGTCGCCGCCGAACGTGTGGTCCTCGCCGGCGAACCGAGCGTGGAGCGATCCGTTCTCCCGAACGATCGGGACGAACAGCTTCCCCATGAGATCCCCGCCGAACACCAACGCGTCGACGTCGTAGAACGACGCGGCAGCGAGGAACTTCCGGAACGTCACCTCGGATCCGTGGAGGTCCGCGGCGAAGAAGACCCTCGTTGGGGACGCAGCGGCGCGTCGGAGGCCCCGCATCACGCTCTTCGGAGACGAAGGGCGGTCGCGGCGGGCCTCTTGGAACCCGACCCGGACCGCCCTTCCACGATCTCCGGCCTATTCGACCGGGATCTCCCGATAGACGTTCTTCAAGTCGATGCCCTGATTCCGGCGTACGATGCGCGCGACCACGTAGATCACGATCGCCAGGACATACATCGAGGCCATGAACCACAGGGAATCCTTGTTGTTGATCCCGTACAGGTCGTCGCTGAACCAGAGCCAGATGTTCCACCCGAGGAACAGCGCCGTGATCGTCCCGGAGATCGTGATGAGCGGGATCCCCGCCACCTTGTAGCGAGCGAGCGGGGAGTTCGCATACAGCTCCTTCTTCCGCCACGGCAGGATGATCGCCGCGATCGCCGTGCCGAAGAACGTGACCGCGATGACCAGCGTCGCGTCGAGGATGAACGTGGCGAACTTGCTCGTGTACGCGTAGAAGGCGCTCACGAAGATCGCCGGAACGAGCATGAGGATGAGCGCCCACGTCGGCACGTGCCGCTTCTCCGAAACGTCGGCCACCTTCTCGGGCAAGATCCGGTCGAACGCCGCGGCGAAGATCACCCGCGTCGACGACAGGAAGAGCGTGCCCGCCCACCCGAGGAACCACGCGCCGAAGACCAACACGAGCAACCCGGCGATCAACGAGTTGTGGAACCACATGCCGACGAGCAGTGGCGGATACGGCCACACGGGGATCGCTGCGTCACTGAACCCGTACACGACGCCCCAGTAATTCAGGTTCGCCGCATTGAAGAACTGCCAGCCGAAGAACTTCGACGCCAGCAAGATGAAGAGCGCGGCGATCAGGATCGTGACCCACAGGCCGTTCATCATCCCGCCCATGACGCGCCTGAAGTCGCTCGCGCCGCGGACCTCGCCGTACAAGGTTGCGCCCCAGTTCGGCCACAGGATCCAGAAACAGAGGAACGGGATCAGCAGCAGGCTATCGCCGAAGAACGGCGAAAATCCAAGATCGGGTACGACCGGTCCGCCGTTCGTCGCGGCCCCGATCGAGAGCGTCTTCCCGTAGGCGCCACGCGTACCGAACAGGTTCCGAGACTCGCTGTTGAATGCGTTGACGAATCCGCTGTGGGAGCCGAATAGCATCACCAGCACGATCACCGCGAGCCCGGCCATCCCGATGTAGAAGCACACGCGCTGGACCTTCGCGTATCCCTCCATCCCGAGCGACACGAGGAACCCGGCCAGCAGGACCGTCACCACACAGACGGTGAACAGGCCGTTCTTCGAGGCCAGGAACGTCGATAGGCCGTCCCACTTGAAGATCGCCGCGAGCGGCTGGAACAGCTCGACGTTCAGGATGTTCGCGTAGACCGGCGCCCAGTACCAGAGGATGAACCACCACCCGGTCACGGCGAGGAGGAAGGCAACCCCGCCGCCGAGCACGCGGCTCTGCCAGACGTAGTCGCCGCCCGCCCTCGGCATCACGGAGATCAGGCCTGCATACGTGATCACGAGGAACGTGATGAACACCCCGGAGATCAGGAGCGCGGGAAGCACCTGGCCCGCAGGCACGAACGCCAGGACCGACAGGGCGAAGAACAGCCCCAACGTGACGAAGTTGACCGACATGAACGAGTACACGAACGCGTCGAAGCGGGACCAGCCCTTCACCAACCCGGTCGCCTTCCGCAGGAACAGGGTCGGTGCTTCGCCTATCGTTGCCACCGGCTCACCCCCTCGCGAGATCCCCTAACCGTTGACCAGCTGGTAGCTCTTCACCTTGTGCTTCTTCTCGTCGATCGTGATCAACGCAGCCTGCAGGACGCCCTCCTCGTACGAGCTCCCCGGATTCAATACCAGGCTCCGGCCGATCCGGGTCGCGCCTTTCGCCTCGTGGATATGCCCGTGTAGCGACAGCACCGGTTGGATCCGTTCGATCGCGGCCTTCACCGAGGTCGAACCCACCGGCCGCAGCGCACGCCCGCCGGCCTTGACGTTCATGTCAGCATCCAGCGCCGGGGCTTCGTCCAGGCCGCTCCCGTACGGCGGCGCGTGGAAGTTGAAGATCGTCTTCGACGGGTCGCGCACCCGGTCGATGATCGTGTCGATCCGCTTGCCGAGCTCCTCCTCGGGCAGCTCGCGGAACGTGTCCCAAGGCGTCGGGTTCGTCCACCCGTACGAGACCATCTCGAAGCCCTCGAGGTCGAGCGGCTCCTCGCCCCCGAACTCCACCAGGTGCCCGCTCTTCAGGATCGGATCGATCTCGAACATATCGTCGTTCGCCGGGCACACGATCGCGCGGGTCACCTTGCCCTGGAGCTTGTCGTCCGCCATCGCGATCCAGCGTTCGGTTCCCTCGAGCATCACTTGCTTGAAGCGCTTGTCGACCGCGTCCTCGTCCTCCTGCATGTGGCGGTACTCCTCCTCCGAAACCCGGATCGGGTAGTACCCGCGCTTCATCACGTTCGCCTCGAAGTCCTGCACCTCGGCCTCGGTGTCCAGGACCACGTGCTGTTCGAACATCGTGGTCTCCCAGTGGCCGCCGCGCTCGACGATCGGGACCATCGCCTTGCCGGTGATGTCGCCGCCGACGATCACCACGTTGGCGTCGTAGAACGGGCCCGCGTTGAGGAACTTGCGCCAGCAGATCTCGGATCCGTGGATGTCGGTGACGTAGAAGATCCTCAGCATCGTCCGCCCCTTCGGCCCCGCGTCGCGGCGATGTTCCGTCGCCGTGTGCGCGATTGCAAGTTGGCGGTTGCGGCGCCTGCAACCGGCGACGCGCGCTCCGCGCCTCCCCGGTGGCATGCTCTGCTGCATGGCGGGCGCCCACGACTTCGTGATCGTCGGCGGCGGTTCCGCGGGCAGCGTCCTGGCGAACCGGCTGTCGTCGGACGGCTCGAACCGCGTCATGGTCCTGGAGGCCGGCCGGCCCGACTACCCGTGGGACGTGTTCATCCACATGCCGGCCGCGCTGACGTTCCCGATCGGGAGCCGCTTCTACGACTGGAAGTACGAATCCGAACCCGAGCCTCAGATGCACGGGCGCCGGATCTACCACGCGCGGGGCAAGGTCCTGGGGGGCTCGTCGAGCATCAACGGCATGATCTTCCAGCGGGGGAACCCGCTCGACTACGAGCGCTGGGCGGCCGATCCCGGCATGGAGTCCTGGGACTTCGCGCACTGTCTGCCGTACTTCAAGCGGATGGAGAACTGCCTGGCCGCGCGGCCGGACGACCCGTACCGCGGCCACTCCGGACCGTTGGTCCTGGAACGCGGGCCCGCGACGAACCCGTTGTTCGGCGCGTTCTTCGAGGCGGTGCAACACGCAGGCTACGCCCTCACCCCGGACGTGAACGGGTACCGGCAGGAGGGGTTCGGGGCGTTCGACCGCAACGTGTACCGGGGCCGGCGACTGTCGGCGTCGCGCGCGTACCTGCACCCGGTGATGTCGCGGCCGAACCTTCGGGTCGAGACGCGTGCGCTCGTCACCCGGGTCCTGTTCGACGGAACGAGGGCGGTCGGCGTGGAGTACGCGCGTGGCGGGCCCCGCGGTGGCCTGCAGCGCGTGATGGCCGGCGAGGTGATCCTCTGCGGGGGCGCGTTCAACTCCCCGCAGGTGCTCCAGGTCAGCGGCGTGGGTCCGCCCGACGTCCTGCGGACCGCGGGCGTCGAGGTCCGGCACCAGCTCGCGGGCGTCGGCGAGCACATGCAGGACCATCTGGAGGTCTACATCCAGTACGCCTGCCGCCAGCCCGTGTCGATGGCGCCGTACTTGCGGAAGCGCCACCGGCCGTGGATCGGGTTCCAGTGGCTGTTCCTCCGGCGCGGCCCGGGCGCGACGAACCACTTCGAGGGTGGCGGGTTCGCCCGATCGAACGACGATGTCGCGTATCCGAACCTGATGTTCCACTTCCTGCCCGTGGCCGTGCGCTACGACGGATCCGCGCCGGCGGGCGATCACGGATACCAGGTGCACATCGGGCCGATGTATTCGAACTCCCGCGGCTCGGTGCGGATCCGTTCGGCGGACCCGCACGTGAAGCCGGCCCTGCGGTTCAACTACATCTCGACGCCGGAGGATCGGCGCGAGTGGGTCGAGGCGATCCGGATCGCTCGGGCCATCCTGAACCAGCCCGCGATGTCGCCGTTCAACGGCGGCGAGCTCTCACCGGGCCCGTCGGTCTCGACCGACGAGGAGATCCTGGACTGGGTGGGCCGCGACGGCGAGACCGCGCTGCACCCGTCGTGTACGTGCCGGATGGGGGTCGACGACCTCTCCGTCCTGGACCCGCAGTCGCTGCGGGTGCACGGCTTGGAGGGCCTGCGCGTGGTGGACGCATCGTCGATGCCGTACGTGACGAACGGCAACATCTACGCGCCGATCATGATGCTCGCGGAGAAGGCCGCGGACCTGATCCTGGGGAACACGCCGCTCGCGCCCGAGAAGGTGGACTACTACCGGCACCCGGGCACGTAGGCGCGGGTAGAACGGCCGAGGTGCGAGCGGAAGTGCCTCAGCCGGCGTGACGCTCCAGGTGGGTATCGATCCGGCTCGCCAGCGAATCGATCCGGGCATCGAGTCGAGCGCCCATCGCATCCACCTTCCCATCGAGGCGGTCGAACCGTGCTTCGAGCCCATCGATCCGCGTGTTCAGCTTCGCCTCGAGGTGGTCGAAGCGGGCCTGGAGCCCGTCGATCCGTCCTCCGAGATTCGTTTCGACACCGTCGATCCGGGCACCGAGCTTCGCATCGAGATGGTCGATCCGCCCGGCCAGGGTCGCGCCGAGTCCGTCCATCCGCGTGCCCAGTCCGTCTATCCGGGTGCCCAGGTAGAAGAGGCTTCCGAAGAGCGTCGCTCCGAGGAGCGCGATGGCGGTCCACGCGACGGCGATCACGCTGACCACGGTACGACACGTGCGGAGGCTCCGTCAGTGACGAAGCTCACAGAGAGCCGACGTTCTCGCCCGAAGAGGAGGCCGAGGCGTCATCCGGCGCGATCGAGCAGTAGGAAGGCTGTGACCTTCACCGCCCGCAGGACCGGTCGCAGGATCCGCGGGATCCCGAGCAGCCCTTCGATCGGGCCCACCACGCGGGGGTTCGAAGCTGCGACGCCCGTGCCTCGTGTGACGAGCTCGCAGCGACCCGCCGCGAGGACGTTCCGAACCCACTCCGACCGCTCGCCATAGGTCAGGGCGATCACGAAGCCGTTCCCCGCCCGGAAGACCCAGACCGGAGACTCGTAACGTCGACCGGTTCTTCGACCCGTGTGCACGACGATGCCGAATGGCGGGATGCGGCCGGCGAACCGCCGCGCGATCGGGTTCGTCACGCGACGGTTGAAGCGCGCGAGGCCGGCCGGGAGCGGCATCGATCCGGCCGGCGACTACGGCTGCCCAGGACCAGGCGCCGACGGAGGCGGGCTCCGGCGCCACGGGATCAGCTCGTAGACCGAACCCGGACGCGGGTGCGATCCGCCCTCCGCCAGCCGGCGTCGGTAACTGTGGATCGGCGTCGCGTCGGGATCCACGCGCACCTCGACG
Source organism: uncultured Actinomycetota bacterium (assembly GCA_963781595.1). Lineage (GTDB taxonomy): Bacteria > Actinomycetota > UBA4738 > UBA4738 > UBA4738 > JBEDUK01. The sequence goes on from CAWAGG010000001.1 coordinate 829,111, forward strand.
ACGGCCGGCCCATCGCCGCTGAACGCCGCGTCGAACGCGTCGGCCAAGTCCTCGACGCGTTCGACGCGGAAGCCTGCGCACCCGAGCGCCCGCGCCGCCTCGGCGAAGTTCGGCGCGGTCGTCGCGCTCTCCAGGTCCACGGACTGCCGGAGCCCGTCGAAGAACATCCGCTGCCACATCGCGAGCCAGCCCAGCGCCCCGTTGTTCAGCACGACGTGGACCGAGCGGGTGCCGAGGAGCGCGTGGGTTGCCAGTTCGGCCAGTCCGTAGGAGAAGCCACCGTCGCCGCTCACGGTGACGATGCGACCGTCGGGTCGCGCGGCGGCGGCGCCGATCGCGGCCGGGACCGCGAAGCCCAGTCCGCCCTGGCCGCGGGCGAACAGGAAGTCACGGCCGCCGCGCCGAGCCGGGATGTGGGCGGAGATCCAGCCGGCCGAGAAGCTCGCGTCGCTGATGATCACGTCCGATGGGCGCACGTGCGGTGCCAGCTCGCGCATCACGCGCTGCGGCAGGATCGGAACCGCGTCGGAAGCCTCCTCGGCGGCCCTGACCTCCGCCGAGCGGCGCTTCGCGTCCTCGGTCTCGGCTCGCCACGCCGGCCGTGGCGTCTTCGCGAGCCCCCCGAGGAGCGCCGAAAGCGTCGCCCGCGCGTCGCCGTTCAGGGCGACCGTCGGGCGGAACGTTCGGCCCAGCTCGCCCGCGTCGATGTCGAGGTGGATCGTCACCTGCGTCGCGAGCGGCAGCGACCAATTGTGGCTGGTGTTCTGGCCCACCTTGCAGCCGCACCAGACCACGAGGTCGGCCCTGCGAGCCAGCTCCAGCGACGCAGTCGTGCCCAGCGGGTTCAGGACGCCCGCGGCGAGCGGCGACCGCTCGTCGATCGAACCCTTCCCCGTGAAGCTCGTCACGACCACCGCGTCGATGCGCTCCGCCAATGAGGCGAGCTCCTCTGTGGCGCGCGAACCGAGCACGCCGCCCCCGGCGACGATCAGCGGTCGCTCGGCCGCCCGCAGCAGCGCGACCGCCGCCGCGATGTCGTCCCCAGCCGCGACCGGCCGGTGCGCCGGCGCCCGCGTGTACCGCTCGTCCGCGTCCAGGTCCGCGTCGTTCGGCGTCCACTCCGCGTCGAGCACGTCGTGTGGCACGACCAGCGCGACCGGGCCGGGCCGCCCGCTCGTCGCCAGACGGAACGCGGTTCGAACGAGTTGCGGCAGCGCCGCGACGCTGGGGACCGCGAGCGTCGCCTTCGTGATCGACGACAGGAACGAGATCTGGTCGAACCCCTGCGACCCGACGCCGTACGGGCGCAGGGGCGCCCAATCGAGCGGCAGGTCGCCGACGATCGCGACGATCGGGACGGACGCGTTCAGGCTCTCGACCAGCCCGTCGGCGAGCTTCGTCGTGCCCGGGCCGACGGTCACGTCGCAGACGCCGGGGCGACCCGTCAGCCGGGCGAACGCGTCCGCCGCGTAGCCGCCGGAACGTTCGTCCCGCACCAGGGTGTGCGTCAGCCCGGGCAGGCGCGAGATCCCGTCGTACAACGCGACGGTCTGACCACCGGGCTGGCCGAACACGTGCGTGGCGCCGTGGCGCTCCAGCAGGCCGGCCAGCAGGTCCCCGACGTGGGCCATCGCGCGTCTACCCTTGCCCGCCGAGTTGTGCGGTGACGATCGCCCGGTGGCGTTCGATCTTCTCCGCGTACCGCGCCGCGCGCTGCGGGTCCGGTTCGAACCGTCTCGCGATCCGCACGCGCTCGGCGGCTTCCGACAGCGACGCGTACACACCGGTGCCGACGCCCGCGAGCAGCGCCGCGCCGAGCGTGCCGGGTTCTTGCTGGTCCGTGACCTCGACCGGCATGCCGAGCAGGTCGGCTTTCAGCTGCATCCACCACGCGGACCGCGCGCCGCCGCCGCTCACGCGAGGGAGCACGATCGGGCTTCCGCCGTTCTGCAGCGCGGCGATCGCGAACGTCAGCTCGATCGCGATCCCCTCCAGCGCGCCGCGCACGACGTCCAACCTTGACGTCGCCAGGTTCAGGCCGAACGCCGAACCGCTCGCGCCGGGCGTCTCCGGCCACGGGCCCGGCGCGCCCGAGAGGTGGGGGATGAACAGAACCGGCGACGGGTCCGGGCCAGCGCTCGATAGGCCACGCTCCAGATCGACGAGCGGCAGGCCGGTGACGCCCAGGGTCCAGTCCAGGACGCTGGTGCCGTTCGGGCTCCGAGCCCACAGGCCCAGGCCCGGCGTGCTGGGCTGCGGCGTCAACGCCAATCGGTCCCGCGCCGCCTCGCGGATGCGGGGCTCCGACAGCGGCGCGACGACCGACTCCCACGTCCCGGACGCGACCAGCGCGCTCCCCTCCTCGACGACGGCACCGCCGACCGCGGCGCACGAGCCGTCCCAGCTGCCGACGACGAACTCACACGACCGCGGCAGCCCGAGCGCGTCCGCGGCCCCGCGCCGAACCCGACCCAGGGACGTGGCCCACGGGACGACCTCGGGCAGGACCCTCCGATCCACGCCCAGGCGGTCGATGCGGTCGGCCGACCACGTGTTCGTCGCCAGGTCGAAGAGCAGGAATCCCGCGGCCAGCGCAGGGTCGATCGTCGGCCGGCCGACCATCTTCAGCGACGCGAGCTCGTGCCAGCCGAGGAACCAGCGAGCCTTCGCCATCGTCCTCGGGTCGGTCTCGTTCCACCAGATCAGGCGGTTCGTCGGGTCCATGTGGTCGGGGACGTGGCCGCACGCGCGGACCCACGCCTCACGAGAGCGCCTCAGCGTCGTTGCCGCTCCGACGCTCGGCCTGCGCGTGTCGGAGGTCCGAAGGCACACGCCCAATGCGGAGCCGTCCGCGCGCGCTGGGAAGCTCTCGCGGCCGGACGCCGAGACGGCTACCGCTCTCGGGAGGTCCCGCTTCACGCGCTGGTTCGAGGTGAGCTTCCGGACGACGCCGGCCATCGCGTTCCAGACCCCGTCGCCGTCGACCTCCGAGAGCCCAGGTCCAGGATGGAGCGACGGGAACGGCACGTGGGCGCGGGCGAACACCTCGCCGTCGTCGCGGTACGCGGCGGCCTTGACGGCGCTCGAACCGACGTCGATCCCGACCAGGCTCATCGCGCCGCATCATAGTTGTCGCGAGGGGGCGCACTCGCGGCCTCGGACGACCTACTCTCTACGCCACGGCTCGCGCCGGAGCGAACCGAAAGGGGGCTCGATGGAGACGTTCTACGCGACAGCGGCGGGCCTGAACTTCGGGCTGCTCGGGCTCTGGTGGGTGGTCGTGCAGTTCAAGTACGACGCGTGGCTGACCGATCCCGCCCGCCGTCGCATGGCGTACGACATCTCGCTGTACTTCCTGCTGCCGGGAATCATGAGCCTCGCCTCGTTGCTGGCGACGCGCGAAACGGCGCTGTGGCGCGTCGGGTTCGGCGCGGCCGCGCTGATCGGCATCATCGAGACCGCCAGGCTGCTGCCGGCGCTGAGCTCGGGCGGCGACCGGGTCGGGCTGATCTCGTCGATCGTGACCGTCGCGATCTACGCCGTCGTGCTGCTGGTCGCGTTCGCCCCGAAGCTGCCGTCGGACCTCGGGATGAACCTCACCGCCCTCGAGGTCGAAGGGGTCCTGCTGACCCTGTTGCTGTTCCTCGGCGTGAACCTCGTCTGGCGCTGGTTCTTCGAACGAACCCCCCCGCCACGCGGATGAGCGGGGCGAGCCCCGCGGACGGCTCCGCGCTCGAGACCTATCTCGCCGGCGTGGACGCGCCCGCGCAGCCCCTCGTCGTCGCCCTCGACGACGCGGTTCGCGGAGCGCATCCGGGGTTCGACGTCGCGATCAAGTACGGGATCCTGATGTACGCGCTCGGCGCCGACTGGCGCATATGGGTCTGCGCGATCCAGGCGACGAAGAAGGCCGTCTGCCTGCGCTTCCTATACGGGGTGCTGCTCGACGATCCTCGAGGCGTCCTGCGCGCCGGCAGCTCGGTGCTGATGACGTGGGACTTCGGTTTCGACGACGTCGTCGATCCCGCGGCCGTCGGCGCGTACGTCACCGAGGCCGCGGCGCGCTACGACGAGTACAAGGCGAACGCGACCGCCGTGCTCGACGCGAGCCGCTCCGCCGCCGGGACGCGTCGGCGGCCCAAGGCTGGCGCCTGACCCGAGCCAAGCAACCTCACGCGCTCATCTCGATGCCCGCCGATGTGTCCTCGCGGCGTAGGAGAATCGCGACGATGACCGTCCCGGTCACCAAGCCTGGGCGCGAGAAAGGATGACGCGATGCGTATCAACCATCAGGTCGTCGTGTTCGACGCCGCAGACCTCTCGGCCGAGAGCAGCTTCTGGGCCGGGGTGCTCGACGGCACGGTCGACGCCGAGGATGACTGGCACATGGTGATGGTCGACGGTGCGCCGCGGGTCGGGGTTCAGCTGGCGCCCGACCACGTCGCGCCCGACTGGCCTGAGGGGACACCGCCCCAACAGATCCATCTCGACCTGTGGGTCGACGACTTCGCGGCTTCGCACGAGCGCGTGATGTCGCTGGGCGCCAAGGTGCTGAAGGCGGCGGAGGAGGTCGACTCCCCCGACAACTTCCAGGTCTACGCGGATCCTGCCGGGCATCCGTTCTGTCTGTACTGGGTTCGGTGAGGCGAGCAACGGTAGCCTGAACCACCCGGGCGCGGGGGCCACCTTGGTCGCTCCTCCGAGAGGACCATCCGCACGCGTTATGGTGCCGCACGTGAAGCCGAAGCCGGATCGAGCGATCGCTCCACCGCTGGGTGTCAGCCGCTCGATCCTCCAGGCGAGCGAGCGTTCATCATCGCCGAGTGGTCGGACGACGGATCGCGTCCTGGTCAACCGATCGCTCCGCTCCATCTGCATCTGGATGAAGACGAAGCCTGGTACGTCCTGGAGGGCAGGCTGCTCTTCCGCGTGGGTGACCGCTTGATCGAAGCTGGGCCTGGAGGGGCGGTCTTCGGGCCGCGCGGGACCCCGCATATGTACACCAACCCAGGCCCTGGCCCCGCCCGGTACGTGATCGTCATGCAGCCCCATACCTGGTCGCTGATCGAAGCGCTCCACGGGAGCGACCGGGGGCAGATCGACCCCAAGGAACTCCCCCGCAGGCACGGCGTCGAGCTGGTCGATGAGACCGGGATCGGCTGATCACGAGTCCCCCGAGGTACGACACCTTCGACCACCCCACGGCCTTCACCTTCGATGCGCCCGAGCGTTCGCCTTCGCGGTTGATCGGTCGGAACGTCGGCCGTCGATCGGCGAAGCTCCATCGCCTGGGGCGCCCTCCTCCCGGAGCGCTGCCTCATAGGCATCGAGCGCCCGCTCGTATTGACGCCGTTTCGCCTCCGGGATGATCTGGAGGAACACGACCACGACGACACCGGTCCACAGTGCCCAACCGAACGTATAGAGCAGGTCGCCGACGAGTCCAAGGAGCTCCGTCGTCGTCGACCACTTGATCAGGTACCCACCGACATACGCCGCCACGCCGACGGTCAAGCCGAGCCCGAGGATCCAGTAGAGGGGTCGCTGCCCGGCCGCGGTCCGCCGCACGTATGGCAGGTTCTCGCCTACCCACGTCAGCAGTTCGCGACGTTCCAGCTCGTCGAGACCAGGGAACGGGTCTTGCCCTTGAGCGCGGTCCTCGTCACCGAACGTGTGCGGAGCGTCCTTCGCTCCCGATCCTCTATCCATGGTCGAGTCCCTCCCGAGGCTTGACCCAGGTCGTACCCGCGCCGGTCGGGATCGAACCGCGGTAGCGCGCATCGCGACCGCCGCGAGAGCGATCGAGATCGCCCACACCCACGCCCCGAACGCGATCATAGGAGGCGCGTGGAACGCGAGTGGCAGGCCGGACGGCGACGACGTTCCCGAACGCTCGCCCGGCGACGGCTACCTCGTTCGAACCGTCAGCGGACCGTCAGTGACCGACTTCCTCGGGGAGTTCGTACCACTGGACCCGCTCGCCGACCTTCGACCGGACCTTCCATTTCAGCGTCTTGGGACAGGCGTCGCAGAACTCGCGGATGTGCTTCGTCTGCGCGATCGGATCGAACCGCCTCGCCGCCGGCACCAGGTCGCTGTGCTCCCCGCTCCCGAGGTGCACCAGCTTGTCGAGGTTCCCCGTCGCCGTCCGCCACCAACCCCAGTCCTCGCCGACGACCTTGCCGACCCGACCGAGCCCGATCGTCCCGACGTCGTCGCCGCCGCGGACCTCGAAGCCGCTCAACAGGTGGAGCAGGTCGTGCACGTCCTTACGGTTCAACTCGACGATCTGGAGCTTCGTCAACAGCAGGTCCGTCACGTCGAGCGTCAGCGGCATCCGGTCGATCCGGCCGCCGAACTCCAGCACGTGGCACATGTTCAGCTTGTCCATGATCACGTCGACGCTGGTCACTCCGTCGGCCGTCGTGAAGTACATCTGGCGGTCACCGTGCAGCGTGTTGAACCGCTGATCGGACAGGAACCCGAGCGCGCCGAAGAACTCGATCACGGCCTTCTTCGCCGAGGAAACCGACGCGAAGTCCATGTCCTGGTCGTTGCGGGCGCGGTGCGGGTACTCGGGGCACAGGACCCGGACGGCTTGGCCGCCCAGGAGCTTCAGCGGAACGCCCCGCTCGTTCGCCTCGCGGACGACCGAGACGGATTCGTCGAACGCGTCCTTGGCCTCTGCCTGCGCCATCGGAGCCGAACGTTACCCCATCGCGGGTCCGAACGAGAACGGCGCCAGGTTCACCGAGCCGGGCCTGGAGGCGTAGGCTCGCCCGAGGCGGCTTCGGTCGATGATCGAGACGGCCGCCCGAGGAGGCCCTTGGGGTGAACGATCCATCGCACGAGCCCGGACCCTCCGAGCCCGCCGGATCGGACGCGGGGCGCCGGGTCGTCCCCGTCGCCCGGAACGTGTCGATCGCGCTCCGCGACCCGGTCGTCTCGATCCTCTTCGTGGCGGCGTTCTTCGACGGCATCTCCGGGAACCCCCCGCACGCGATCGTGCTCTCGGCGGTCGCGGTGGCACTCGGCCGTGACGCGGTCGCCCGGCGGCGAGCCGGCGGCGAGCCGGCCGGCGCGAGCGGCCCGGCGGCGGCCGAGCAGGTCGCGCGGCTCGGGCCGGAGGAAGATGCTCGCGCGCAGGCGCGCCGGTTGATATTCGTCCCGCTCGCGCTCCTCGCGATCGTCAGCTACGGGGTCGTCGTCGGCGGCTTCGCCCGGTACTCGTGGCCGATCACGTTCGCGATCGTGATCCCGGCCGCGGCCGTCCTGGTCCTCAGCTGGAACGGCTCGGTCGTCCCCAGGCCCGACCCGGGACCGATCGGCACGGTCGGCGCTGTCGCATGGCTCTCGGTCTTCGTCGGCCTCTGCCTCTGGGAGCTGATCGAACTGCTCCTCCAGCCGACCCTCACGACCGACTCGTACGCGCATCCGACGTTGTCCGTGCTTTCCGATCCGATCCTGGCCACCCATCCGGGCCGGACCGTCGGGCTGATCCTGTGGGCGCTGTTCGGGTGGTTCCTCCTTCGGCGGTGACGACGATGACGGCGACGGCTAGAGAGGCGACCACCGGGTGAACAGTCACGACCTGGCCGTGGTGATCTTCGCGTCGTTCGCCGTGGCGGCCGTCGTCCTGCAGGCGCTGAGCCTGCGGCCGGACTCGCGGATCCCACCGCTCGGGATCGTCCTCAGCCGGGTGATGCGGACGCGATCCGGGCGGGTCGGCGTGATGGCCGGCTGGGTCTGGCTGGGTCTGCACTTCTTCGCCCGCTGACCGGACCGCCAGACGGCGCACCTACAGGCGCGGGGCCTCCGCCGGATCGGTCGGCGTGCGCGTCAGGAGGATGATCGCCGCGGTCGCCCCCACCACGATCAGGCCGCCGGCAACGATCATCGGCGTGAGCGGTTCGCCGAGCACGACGAACGCCGCCACCGACGCGACCACCGGCATGCCCTGCAGCAAGAGCGACGACAGCCACACCTCGACGTACCGATGCGCCCACGCGACCATGCCCTGTCCGGCGGTCGACGGGAACAGGACGAACAGCCCCAGCCACAGCCAATCCGTCGGCTCCTTCGCCAAGAACGACTTCCCCGACAGCAGCATCACGGGCGTGATCACCAGCGACGCCGTGAGGAACACGCCCGTCATGTACTCGAGCGCCGGCATCGTCGCGCGGACCCGCTTCGTCACCAGCCAGTACCCGGTCCAGGCGAAGAGGGCCAGGAACGCCAGGACGTCCCCACGCAAGCTGAACACCGGGAGCCCAGACGAACCGATGCCGACCAGGGCGACCCCGACCAGCGACAGCATCACCAGGGCGACCTCGCGCGCGCCGACGTGTTCGCCGAACCAGCGCCCGGCGACCAGCAGCACCAGGACCGGCTGCAGCGCACCGATGATCGTCGCGTCGACGACGCTCGTCTCTTTGATCGCGACGAAGAAGAACGTGACGTCGCAGCCGAGGAGCACGCCGCCAGGCGCCGCGGTCACGAGGGTTCGCCAGGTCAGCCGGCGACCGCTGAGCAACAGCACGACGAGGAACGCGAAGAACCCGAGCCACAGCCGGTAGAAGGCGAACGTGATGCCGGCGAACCCCGAGAGCTTGATCAGGACGGCGCCGCAGCCCCAGATCACGACCGCGCCGACGATCGCCGCCTCGGCCACTGCGTGCCGGCGCGCCTCCGGCACGTGCACCCTGGCTGCGAGCATGGCCCTATCCTCACAGAGACGCCGGGCGGCATGTGTGGCCGCTCGGCCCACGGATGGGAGCGTCCGCATGGACAGGCGTCGCGGGGCGAACGACGTCGGATACTGGCGCGAGGATGTCGAACGCTGGCGGACCGAGCGCATCGAGCGGCTGATCTCCCCCGAGGGATGGCTCTCGGTCGTCGGCCTCTCGTGGCTCCGGGAGGGCGCGAACACCGTGGGTTCGTCGGGTGCCTGCGACGTCGTGCTCCCTGCCCCGGCGCGAGACGTCGAGGGCACGATCGTCCTCGCGCCCAGCGGTGGGGCGGTCCTCCACGCCGATCCCGGCAGCGGCATGCGGTACCACGGGGAGCCGTTCGACGCGCTGCCGCTCCGCGCCGGGATCGACGGCGAGGCACTCACCCGGGTGCGGATCGGGCCGGTGTCGTTCCACCTGATCCGGCGCGAGGACGAGCTGGCGGTTCGCGTCCGCGATCGGAACAGGGCGGCGCACCGGACGTTCGCCGGGATCGACCACTACCCGGTCGATGAACGCTGGCGGATCCGGGCGCGGTTCGAACCGGTCGCCGAGCCGCGCGAAGTCGTCGTTCCCGCGGTCGCGGGGCCCGGCGAGCGGTTCGACGTGCCAGGCGCCGCGGTCTTCGAGGTCGAAGGTGTGCCGGGGACCCACCGCCTCACCGCCTTCCTGGAGGAGCCCGACGGAGACCTGTTCTTCGTCTTCGCGGACGCGACCAGCGGGCCCGAGACGTACGGCGGGGGGCGGTTCCTCTATACGCCCCAGGCGGACCGCGACGGGGTCGTCGACCTGGACTTCAACCGCGCGTACAACCCGCCGTGCGTGTTCACGCCGCACGCGACGTGCCCGGTGCCGCTGCCCGAGAACCGTCTGCGATTCCGCGTCGCGTCCGGCGAACTCATGTACCGGGAACGCTCAACCGGAGCCCGAGACCGGCCGAACACCTCAGGGTGAGCGCGTGGCAGCACCCGACCGACCTCTGCGCGGCCTGCGAGCAGGACATCCTGCTCCGCCCCGAGATCACGCCCGACCTGCGACTGCACTACGTCCGGTACTGCCCGCGATGTGACGGGAGCGAACCGGTCGCCCAGCCTCGCGAACGCGTGCCGGCGGAGCAGCTCGAAGCCGCGATCTGGGGTGCCAACCGCGAACCGGCACCGGCTCGTGCGCCGATCGACGCGCGGGCGGTTGCGGCTTCGATGTGGACCGAGCCCCCGCGGGGAGCGTCCCGGAACGGGATGGACCTCTGGTGGGACGGAGAGGACGCCGGCGGCGCTCGGGAGCTGACCGGCACCGACGCCCGTTGGGCCAAGTTCGCTGCGGCCGACGTCCGCGAGATCGACGAGGTCAGCGACGACGACGAGGACGCGATCCCGCTCACCGCCGACGGTACGTTCGCGTTCGGCGCCGACGACACCGGGAAGCGCAGGCGTTCGAAGCGCCGGTCTCCGCTCAGACTCCGTCAGTCTGCCTGACCATCCCCTGCACCCCGGCGCCCGCGCTATCCTCGAACGAACGCCGTCTGGCTCCGAATGGTCCCGTCGGGATACCATCTGACCCATGCCGACCCTCGACGGCGCACGCGTCCTGGTCACCGGCGGCACCTCCGGCATCGGCCGGGCCTGCGTCGAGCGCCTGACCACCGACGGCGCTCGGGTCGCGTTCACCGGCCGCGACGCGGACCGCGGCGCGCAGGTGCAGGCGGCGACCGGATCGGCGTTCGTGCCAGCGGATGCGCGCGACGAGGGTGCCGTTCGCGCGAGCGTCGAGGCCGCGAACGACCGGCTCGGCGGCCTCGACGGCCTGGTCTGCGCGGCCGGGGTCGCACTGGACGCGCCGCTCACCGAGACCTCGCTCGAGGACTGGTCGACGCTGATCGACGTGAACCTCACGGCCCCCTACCTGTACAGCGTCGCGTGCCTGCCCCTGCTCCGCTCCGCGGGCGGCGGCGCGATCGTCCACATCTCCTCGGACGCGGGCATATGGGGCGACGCGCGGATCGGCGCGTACTCGGTCTCGAAGGCGGCGCTGAACACGCTCGCCCAGATGCTGGCGATCGAAGCCGGCCCGGACGGGATCACGGTGAACGCGCTGTGCCTCGGTGGCGTCGGACACGTGATGGCCTCGACGACCACCGGCCGGGACGAGGCGCGTTCGGACCCGAGGACGTGGCTCGTCCCCCCGGTCGGGCGGTTCCAAGAGCCGGACGAGATCGCGGGCGTCGTGGCGTTCCTGCTGGGCCCAGACGCCCGATACATCAACGGCGCCGCGATGCTGGTCGACGGTGGGATCCGTGCCGGCTACCGGGCGTGGAGCGTGCAGGGATGACACCGTGACCGACCTAGGTGGCGCGCGCGTGCTGGTCACCGGCGGCACGTCGGGGATCGGCCGCGCCAGCGTCGAACGCCTGGCGGCGGACGGCGCGGCCGTGGTGCTGACCGGGCGCTCCCGCGAACGCGGCGAGGCTGCTGCGGCGGACACCGGCGCGACCTTCGTCCAGGCCGACGCCCGCGATCACGACGCCGTCGCGGCGTCGGTCGAGCAGGCCGTGTCCGCGCTGGGCGGCCTCGACGTGCTGGTGAACAACGCGGGGATCCTGTTCCAGGGCGGGATCGAAGCGACGCCGACGCACGCGTGGCGCGAGCTGATCGACGTGAACCTGACCGCCGCGTTCCTGTACGCGAAGGCGTGTTTCGGCCCACTGCGTGACGGTGGGGGCGGCACGATGATCCACATCGCGTCGGACACCGGCGTCCGGGGGATCGCGTCGATCGCGGCGTACTCGGTCACGAAGGCCGGGATGCGGATGATGTCCGACATGCTTGCGCTGGAGGGCGCGCCCGTCGGGGTTCGATCGAACGCCGTCTGTCCGGGCGACGTGCTGCCGGGCGTCCAGGCCACCCCGGCCGGGTTCGATGATCACGCGGAGGACGCGTCGATCTGGACGTTGCCGCCGTGCGGACGGTTCGCCGAGGGGTCCGATGTGGCCGCCCTCGTCGCATTCCTGGCGAGCCCCGAGGCCCGCCACATCAGCGGGGCCACGATCCGGATCGACGGCGCGGGCGGAGCCGGGCTGGTGCCACCGGCGACGGAGGGCACATGAACGCGATCGCCTGCGTATGCAACGGCCGGCTCGTCTACGGCCACGCGGGAGAGGCTGGCGGGTTCCCCCTGCTGTTCCTCGTACCGATCGTCCTGTTGCTGCTCGGGCTGGCCGTCTGGCTCACGGTTCGCCGTGGACGCCGTCGCGCAGAGGGCGCGGCCGGCACCGGCACGCCGAGTGCGTCAGGAGCGAGCACGCGTGAACCCGTCCAGACCGTCGAGGAACCGTTCGATGTCCCCGGCGTCGTTGAACCCGTGGGGATCCACGCGAACGCCGGGCGGGACCAGCAGCCCGATGTCCACGGCCCGTTCCCGTAGGTAGGCGAACACCCCGGGCCCGTCCTCGTGTTCGAACACGACGACGCCGGCCCGCTGGGACGGATCCGATGGCGTGACCACGGTCAGACCGCGCGCGGCGAGCCCATCCATGCAGGCCGTGACGAGCGGTTCGACCTGGCCGAGGATCGCTCCGATCCCGACGTCCAGCAGCAGGTCGATCCCAGCGCGTGACGCGACCATGCCGGGCAGGTCGGGCAGGCCCAGCTCGAACCGCCTGGCGTCGGGAACGATCCCCGGCATCGTGTCCGGCGGCCAGTCCCCGAGGTCGACGTCCAGCCCGATGTAGCCGACGTCCAGCACCGGCGAGCCCTCCAGCAACCCCTGGCTGAGGTAGAGGAACCCGACGCCTGGGGGGCCCAGCAGCCACTTCATAGCGGTCGTCACCAGCGCGTCGACGCCCTCACCGATAACGTCGATCGGTATCACGCCGGTGGTCTGCGCGGCGTCGACCAGCAGGAACCCGCCGTGTGCGTGGGTAACCTCTGCGATCGCCCGGAGGTCGTGCCGCCGGCCGGTGAACGGCGCGACGTGCGTGACGCAGACCGCGACCGTGTCGTCGTCGATCCGGTCCGCCAGCGCGCCCGCAGCGTCGGCGACGCCGTCCGTCGGCACGAACCGGACCTCCTTGTCGGTGGTGGCGTACCACGGATACGCGCTGCTCGGGTACGTCCCGCTGTCCACGACCACGTTCGAACCCGGCCGCGCGTCCAGCACCCGGACCGCCAGGTTCGCCGCGCGCGAGGTGTTGTCCGTGATCGCGACGTTCGCCGCCGGCGCGCCGATCAGGCGGCCGAACGACGCCCGGAGCGCGTCCATCGACCCCATCATGAACGCGCCGTCGTAGACGAAGTTCGGATCGTGGGACCAGCTCTCGGTCCAGTCGTCCCACGCGGCCCGGACGGGGATCGCCGCCGGCGTGAGCGCGCCGCTGAACAGGTAGGCCCGTGACCGCGTGATCGGGAACTGCTGTCGGAACGTTGCGATGTCCACGGGCTCCTCCTTCGGGCTCGGGGGCCCGGTCAGTCGATCCCGTCGCGAGGGTCGACGTAGCCCATCGTCGTGTACAGGGTGTACGTCGGGACGGTCTCGAGCCTGCCGTACTGCACGACCACGGGCACGTCGCTGCGCACGCGGATCGCGTATTGCTCCTGCACCCCGATGCTGACCCGCGCCAGGTCCGCCGGCTCCTCCGCGTACGGTGCCTTGAACGCGCGGACCCGCTCGGCCGGAACCGTCACGGCGATGCCCAGGATCGGAGGGCGGCCGTCGAAGTACAGGTCGAACTCCACCCGGGCGTCGGCCAGGCTCGGGTTGAAGACCATCAGCGCCTCGTGCGCCTCGGCGGGCCCAGGACCTGGTTCGGGCAGATAGCCGTCCGGGAAGTACCAGGTCATCGAACCCGCGCCGTCCGCGCGGTCGCGGTCGATCCTGGGATCGCTCATTCGTAGGAGACGAACACGTTCTTGACCTGCGTGTAGTGGTCCAGGACCTCCATGCCCAGCTGGCGCCCCAGGCCGCTCATCTTGTAGCCGCCGAACGGCGCTTCGAGGTGCACGCTCCAGTTCGTGTTCACGCTGAACTGACCCGACCGGACCGCGTCGGCGACCCGGAGCGCTCGCCCGACGTCACGGGTCCACAGCGACGCGGCCAGGCCGTACGGCGTGTCGTTCGCCATGCGGATCACCTCGTCCTCGTCGCGGAACCGGATGATCGACACGACCGGGCCGAAGATCTCCTCACGCGCGACGCGGAAGTCGTTGCGGACCCCGTCCAGGACCGCCGGCGTGATGCCGTTCCCGGACGCGAGTGCCGGATCGGTCAGCCGCTCGCCGCCGGTGACGAGCGTCGCGCCCTCCTCGCGGCCGATCGCCAGGTACCCCTCGACGCGCTCGAGCTGACCACGCGAGATCACCGGCCCGATCTGGGTCGCTTCGTCGAGCGGGTGACCCACGGTGAGCTTCGTCGTCTCGTCCACGAACGCGCTCAGGACCTCGTCGTGGGCCGATCCCTCGACGAAGAGTCGGCTGCGAGCGCAGCAGTCCTGCCCGGCGTGGTTGAACACCGCGATCACCGACGACGCGGCCATCTTCGCGACGTCCGCGTCGGCGAACACGATGTTCGGCGACTTGCCGCCCAGCTCGAGGAGCAGGCGCTTCAGCGTCGGCGCGCCCCGGCGCATGATCTCGACGCCGGTCGCCGTCTCGCCCGTGAATCCGACGAAGGCGACGCGGGGATCTTCGACCAACGCGTTCCCGACGACACCGCCTGGGCCAGTGACGACGTTCACCACGCCGGGCGGGATCCCGACCTCCAGCGCGAGCCGCGCCATCGCCAGGGCCGACAGCGGCGTGTAGGAGGCAGGCTTCACCACGATCGTGTTGCCGGTCGCCAGGGCCGGCGCGACCTTGTACGCCGCGATCACCCACGGCGCGTTCCACGGGACGATCGCGGCACACACGCCCAGGGGCTTGCGCAGCGTGTAGTCGAGCCCGTTCGCCGCGACGGGCACGGTGGTCCCGCGGACTTTGTTCGCCGCGCCCCCGTAGAACTCGAACACGTCCGCCGAGTAGAGGATCTCCTCGCGCGTGTCGCGGATCGGCTTGCCGTTGTTCGACGTCTCAAGGCGCGCCAGGTCCTCGGCACGCTCGCGGATCGCGTCGGCGAACCGCAGGAGCAGCTTGCCCCTGTCCCGGGGGAACATCGCGGCCCACGGCCCATCCTCGAACGCGGTCGTGGCCGCCGCGACGGCCCGGTCGACGTCCTCAGGACCGCCGGTCGGGACCTGGGCCAGCGCGGCCCCGGTCGCGGGGTCGTAGGTGGCGAAGGTGGCGCCCGACCGGGCATCCACCTCCGCCCCACCCACGATCATCCGTTCAGAGCGGACCTCCGTCGCGGTGTCGTCGGCCACCCGCTCCCCTACACGTCCGGCCGGGCGGCGATGTCGCCGAGGCCGCCCATGTGCGGCTCCTCCTCGACGTCGGCGAAGATCTCCTGCGCGCCTTCCTCCAGCTCGCGCGGGCGGTTCCTCGACAGCCACAGCACGACGATCACCCCGACGATGAACCAGCAGATCACGGTGATCGGCGCGATGTTGAACGGGAACGGCGGGAACGGTCTGACGTTGTAATAGAGGATCACGAGCAGCATCACGAGCCCGATCACGGGCAGGATGATGTGGAGGAACACGTTGAACTCGCGCCGGTACTTGCCCAGGTACATGACGGCGACGGCCACCAGACCACAGCCGTAGACGAAGATCATCCCGAACGTGATCATCGCCCCGAAGACGCCGAACGTGGTCGCCGGTCCCAGCGCGATGCCCGTGACGATGCCGATCACCACCGAGAACACGGTCTGGAACGCTATCGCCACGTAGGGGGTTCGGTACTTGGGGTGCAACCTGCCCAGAGGCTTCGGAAGCACCCCGACCTTGCCCATCTTGTAGTAGACGCGAATCACGGCCGTTTGCCCGGCCAGCGAGCAACCCCAGCCGCTGTTGACCAGGGCGAGCAGGATCAGGATCGTGCCCGCCTTGCCCCACACCGAGTTCGCGATCGTGTAATAGGGGTTCGTCGCCGCGGAGAAGCTCGTCGCCATCCTGTTGACGCCGAACCCGACGGACGTCGCGAAGCCGAAGATCACGTAGTACACGAGGATCAGCGCGGTGCCGAGGACGGCACCGATCGCGACGTTCCTCCGCGGGTTCTTCGTCTCCTCCGCCAGCGGCGCCGTCGCTTCGAAGCCGGTGTACGAGAGGACGGAGAAGACCATCGCGAGGAACAGCCCTTGGAGCGCCGGCGTGTACGGCACCTGTTGGAGCGTGAATCCGGCAGAAAGATCGTGTGCGGACACCCCGTCCTTCGCGAAGATCGTGAACGACAGGGCGAGCGTGATCGAGACCTCGATGACCGACAGCAGGATCGAGGTCCGGATCGAGGGCTTGATCCCGAGGTAGGTGATGATGCCGAGACCCGCCCACACGATCAACGAGAAGACCCACCATGGGAACGTGATGCCGTAGAGGTCCTTCAGGGTTTCCTCGACGTACAGACCGATGATCGTCGTGCACAGCACGGGCACGATCGGGTCGTAGACAAAATACATCCACGCCGCGAGGAACCCGAGCTTCGGGTTCAGGTTCTTGCCGATGTAGGTGAAGTACCCGCCGGCGGACGGCGTGTGCTTCGCCATCTGACCCACCGAGCTGGCGAGGATCAGCGCGACCAGGCCCGCGAGCAAGAACGCGAGCCCGAGCGCCGGGCCGACGAACCCGGCGATGAACGGAGCCGACAACATGACGCCGGCCGCCGGCGCCATGTGCGTGATCCCCTGGAACGTGATCGCCGGAAGCCCCAGTTGATCGTGGAGCAGCTTGTGCTCGGTCTCGGACGAGCCGCTGCCGGAACCTCCGCCGTTACCGCCCGGTTCGCTTGCCATCTGCGCCCCTCCCTCCAGACCTGGACCCCCTCGGTGCTTGCCGCGCCCACGCGCGCCCGACGTGCGGTCTGCGCGTCAGACGACCACCTCCTCCGTCGTACGGCGCGCGACGCGCTCCTCGATCACGGGGTAGCCGAGCCCGATCCCTCGGGAGACATCGACCCACCCGTCCTCGACGACGAACCCTGGGTCGACGAGGTCCTCGGGGAAGTACATGAGCGGTGGGGACATGTCCGCCGGAAGCGTGAAGTTCGGCAGGGACGCCAGCGCGATGTTGAACGCCCTGCCGATCCCGGTCTCGAACATCCCGCCCATCCAGACGGGGACGCCGGCCGCCAGACAGACGTCGTGGATGCGCTTCGCCTCCAGCACCCCGCCCACGCGGCCGGTCTTGATGTTGATCACGCGGCAGCTCCCCAGCTGCAGCGCGCGGCGGGCATCCTCCGCAGAGCGGACGCTCTCGTCCAGGCACACGGGCGTCGCGATCAGGGCCTGGAGCGTCGCGTGGTCGACCAGGTCGTCCCACGCGAGCGGCTGTTCGATCATCAGCAGGTCGAACCGATCGAGCACGCGGAACATCGGGGTCGCCGCGAGCGTGTACGCGGCGTTCGCGTCGACGGTCAGGGGGACCTCCGGGTAGGCGTCGCGGACCGCGGCCGTGGGTTCGACGTCCCAGCCCGGCTGGATCTTCAGCTTGATCCGCCGGTAGCCCTCGTCGAGGCGGAGCTTCACCTCGTCCATCAGCTCGGAGATCGAATCCTTCACGCCGAGCGAGTCGCCGACCTCGACGCGGGTCCGCGAACCACCCAGCAGGTCGGTGAGCGGCGCCCCGCGCTCCTGGCTCAACAGGTCCCAGAAGGCGGTCTCGACGCCGGCCTTCGCGAACCGGTTCCCGCGGACGTGGGCGTAGCGGGCGGCGAACGCCTCCGGCGAGCGGAGGTCGACGCCCACGACCGCGGGTACCAGGTCCCGGACGAGCGTCTGGAGCGCCGTGTAGGCGGTCTCCTCGGTGTAGGTCGGCGCCGGTCCGGCGGCGCACTCCCCCCAGCCCGTCCGGCCGTCCTCGGTTCGGAGCTCGACGATCACCCCGGTCTTGCGTTCCATCGCGCCGAAGCTCGTCCGGAAGCCGCGAACGAGCGGCATCTCGATCAGGCGCACGACGGCGCGTTCGACGATCACCGGGCGTCCTCCCTCACAGGATCTCCCGGTACTCGGTGATCTCCCAGTCCGTGACGTGGGACTGGTAGCGCATCCAGACCTCCTCCTGGATCGCGACGAAGTTCTTCGCCAGGTCCTCACCGATCGCCTGGGTCAGCACCGCGTCGGCGGCGAGCGCGCGGACGCCGTCCAGGAGATTCATCGGGACCAGCGGGAAGCTCGCGTCGCCCGACGTGTCGTGCGAGACGGGCTCGCCGGGGTCCATCACGTTCGCGATCCCGTCGAGTCCGGCGGCGACCTGCACGGCGGCGAGGAGGTACGGGTTCGAACACGAGCTCCCCAGTCGCTGTTCTACGTGCGTGTTCTCGCCGGCGACGATCGCGCGGACCATCGCGCCTCGGTTGTCGATCCCCCATGCCGCTCGCATCGGCGCCCACGTCCCCGGCCGGAACCGCTTGTACGCGTTCACGGTGGATGCGCAGACGCCGGTGAGCCCGTTCGCGTGCGCGAGCTGCCCGCCGATGTAGTGGAGCGCGTCGGCCGTGAGCGGCTTCAGGTCGTCGCCCGACCAGAACGCGTTCGAGCCGTCGGGCCGGTTCAGCGTCTGGTGCAGGTGGTACCCGGACGGCGGAACCTCCATGTCGTTCGTGGGCTTCGGCATGAACGTCGCCTTCAGCCCGCGCGCGATCGCCAGCTCCTTCAGCGCGGACTTCGTGGCGACCACGTGGTCGATCGCGTTGATGCCCGTGCACGGCTCGAGGTTCAGCTCCATCTGGCCGGCGCCGTGTTCGTTCCAGATCTCGTAGACGGGGATGCCCATCGTCACGAGATGCGCGTAGAGGTCGTCCAGGAGCGGCTTCAGCTTCACGAGCGCCTGGTCCGTGAACCATTCCTGCATCACGGTCGGCGGCGCGAACGCCCCGTCGCGGTCCTCGTAGACGTAGAACTCCAGCTCGTTGCCGAACAGCGGCTCGAACCCGGCCTCGTGCGCCTGGTCCAGCACCCGCCGGAGCGCGTGGCGCGGGGTCGGGGCCGGTTCGCCGTCGATCAGGACGTCGCACAGGACGTGCGCGGTGTCCGGCGCCCACGGCAGGACGGCGAACGTCGTGAGGTCCGGCACGATCACGCCGTTGCCCGTCGGGAGGTCCGCCAGGTCGGGCGAGAGGTTCTGCCAGATGTCGACGGCGACCAGCGGGCGTGCCCACGCGTGGCCGTGGTCGATCGTCCGGCGGACGAACCGCTCCGCCGTGATCTGCTTGCCGCGCGCGACGCCGGACAGGTCGGTGACGAGCAGTCGGACCTTCGTGATCCCGTCCCGCTCGATGCGGCCGATGACCTCCGTGCGGAGGTCCGTCGACGCCGTGCCCCTCGCGTCCGTCGGGGTCATCGTCACATCGCCGAGTAGCCGCCGTCGACGACGAACATCGCTCCGGTCACCCACGAGGCTTCGTCGGAGGCCAGGAACAGGGCCATGTTCGCCACGTCCTCCGGCTGCCCCCACCGCCCCAGGGGGATCGCCTCCTCGGCGAAGCGGAACCGCTCCTCGGTGAGGTCGCCGACCATCGGCGTGAGGATCGGACCCGGGAAGATGCAGTTGCAGCGGATCCCGAGCGAGGCGTGCTCGACGGCGAGCGTCCGGGTCATCGCCATGATCCCGCCCTTCGCCGCCGTGTAGGCGTCGGAGGCGCCCTTCCCGACACGCAGGGCCGCGACCGAGGAGACGTTCAGGATCGAGCCGCCGCCCGACTCGGCCATCGCCGGGATGCCGAACTTGCAGCACAGGTACGTGCCCTTCAGGTTCACGCCGATCGTCTTCTCCCAGATGTTCTCCTCGAGCAGGGGCGACGGCGCGTCGGTCTCGCCGGGCTTGTAGCCCTCGGGGCTGATGAACCAGACCCCGGCGTTGTTGTACAGGACGTGCAGGCCGCCGAACCGCTGCACCGTTGCCTTCACGAGCGCCTCGACCTGCGTCGCGTCGGAGACGTCGCACGGGATCAGCTCGGCCGCGCCTCCCTCCTCGCGGATCGCGGCCAGGGTCTCCTCGGCGCCGTCGACGTTGACGTCGGAGACCGCGACGCTGGCGCCTTCGCGCGCGAACAGCTTCGCCGCGGCGCGGCCCTGCCCACTGCCCGAGCCGGTGATGATCGCGACCTTCCCAGCCAGCCGCATGCGCCCTCCCTCGAGGGAACGGACCATTGGCCCGGAACGTAGTCCTATGACCGGGCGGGAGTCAAGGCGAGCCCGTGAAGTCTCGGGAGGACGCCCCCGGCGGATATACGCATGTCCCGTCGGGGTCTATCGATCCCGGATCGCGTGGAGCGCCCGCAGTCCAGCTTCGAGGTCGACACCGTCGTTGAACGCGTGGAAGCTCAGGCGGAGCAAGCCGCCGCGGACGGCGGCCTTGACGCGGCGGCGCGCGAGCTCGGCGCCGACGGCCACGGGGTCGTCGACCGCCAGGCTCACGATCTGGCTCGGTTCCTGCACCGGGAGGGTTCGGAACCCCATCGCTTCGACCTCCCGGCGGAACTCGGCGGATAGCGCGAGGCACCGGGCTTCGACCCCCGCGGCGTCGAGCGAACCGATCATCTCGATCGCGGCGCGCGCGCCGGCCCAGGAGAACCACGCCAGCGACGCGTCGAGTCGCCGGGCACCGGGGGCCATGTCGAGCGCTCCGCCGTAATACTCGGCGAGCGGCTCTGCGACGGTCTTCCAGCTCGGCGCCAGCGGCCGCAGCTCCTCCAGCCGGTCGTGGCGCACGTGGAGCCACGTCGCGCCGCGCGGCGTGAGCAGCCATTTGTACCCGTGCGTCGCGACGAAGTCCGGCAGCAGGTCGTTCACGTCGAACCGCAGCGCGCCGAGCAGCTGGGTCGCGTTGACGAACAGCCGCGCACCGACCTCGCGGCACCGCGCCGCGATGCCGTCGAGCCGCGGCCGCGCGCCGGTCGCCGAATGCACGGCGCTGACGGCGACCAGGACCGTGGCGCCGTCGATCGCGGCGGCCAGGTCTTCGGCGTGGAGCACGCCATCGCTCCGGCTGGGGACGGTGACCGGCGTGCAGCCGCGCGCCTCGACCGCGAGCCACGGGAAGAGGTTGCTCCGGAACTCGTCGGCTCCGACGACCACCCGGCCCGGCGGGAGCGACGCGGCGACGGTCGCCGCCGCCTCAGACAGCGACGGGAGCAGGGCGATCGTCGATGGATCCGCGCCGATCAGTCGCGCGAACGGCTCACGGGTCGCGTCGGCGTCGCGTTCCCAGTCCTGCCAGTCGAACGACCCGTCCGCCCACGCGCGGTGCGCCCGGTCGAGCGCCTCGGTGACCGGCGTCGGCGCGGGTGGGGCCGTGGCGCAGTTCAGCCACACGAGATGCTCGAGGGCCGGGAAGCACGAACGGAACTCCGCCAGATCCATGGTCGTCAACCCCCTTTACCATCCTCGGCCGCGACGGCCCCGACGATCCTCGCGGCGCGTTCGATGTCATCGTCGTCGACCATCCGGCTCGTGACGAACCGGATGCGGTCGGGAGGCAGCGGGTAGGACTCGACGCCCGCGTCGAAGAGGCGCCGGGCGAAGGCGTCGGCGTCCGCGCCGGGCGGCACGCGGGCGATCACCATGTTCGTC
Source organism: uncultured Actinomycetota bacterium (assembly GCA_963781595.1). Taxonomy (GTDB): domain Bacteria; phylum Actinomycetota; class UBA4738; order UBA4738; family UBA4738; genus JBEDUK01. Next base: position 850,494 of record CAWAGG010000001.1, read on the forward strand.
TCGACGCGGTCGGGTTCGACGTCGAGCGACGGCACAGCAGCGAGGAGATCCGCCAGTCGGCGCGCTCGGCGATGGTCGTCGGCGAGGCGTTCGACCATCGTCCGGAGCGCCACGATCCCGGCGGCGGCGAGCACGCCCGACTGGCGCATCGCGCCGCCCACGACCTTGCGCGCGCGGCGAGCGCGTTCGATCACGTCGTCCCGGCCGCACAGCAGCGACCCGGCCGGCGCCGACAGCCCTTTGCTCAGGCAGAACGTCACGGTGTCGGCTCCCTGGGCGAGGCGTTCGACCGGCAGACCCAGCGCGACGGCCGCGTTGAAGATCCTCGCGCCGTCGACGTGGACGGCGAGGCCGTGCTCCCGAGCGATGGTGATGATCGCGTCGTGCGCCGCCGGCCGCGTGACCCGCCCGCCGGAGCGGTTGTGGGTGTTCTCCTCGACGACCACGCCGCGCTCGCCGCGCGTCCGACCGGCGACCTCGGCACGCAGCGCGTCGGCCTCCAGCACGCCGTCCCCCGCGATCGGGCGAGGGACCAGGCCGACCAGCCCGGTCGTCATCTCCGCCTCGTACCCCAGCACGTGGGAGTCGGCGAGCGCGAACACCTCGCCGCCGCGCTCCGCGAGCGTCAGGAAGGCGACGAGGTTCCCCATCGTCCCGGTGGGCAGGAACAGCGCGGCTTCGGTCCCGAGCATCTCGGCCGCCAACTCCTCCAGCGCGCGGACGGTCGGGTCTCGCCGGTTCGCGTCGTCGCCCAGCTCGGCGGCGACCATCGCGCGGAGCATCTCCGGGGTCGGCAGCGTCGCCGTGTCGGAGCGAAGCGGGATCGGCGCGGTCACGGGGACGCGACCGGGCTCAGTACCCGACCGTGCACCCGTCCCAGTAGACGCGCACGCGCGGCTTGCGCCGCCCGCGGACGGCGACGACCAGCTCCTCCGGGCGCCTCCGGATCGCGGGGTGGAAGAAGAGCAGGAAGTCGCCGGTGTCCTCGCGCTGGTAGTCGAGCGCGCCGCGCGGCGGCTCGGTGCTCGCTTCGAGGTCGACGATCGGGGCGCAGAACGCGGCCCGGTACGGCCGGACGAACACCATCCCGCCGTGCTCGCGGATGAAATCCACCGCGCCCGGGTCGGCCGTGACCCGCATCCTCGAACGCTACCACCACCGGCGCGAGACGTCGCCGGGAGCCAGGCGCGACCTTCATCCGCCCGCCAACGAAGCCGCCATCAGGATCGCCAGCACCGTGCTCTCCGCGTCGGCGACGCCCGTGCCCGCGATGTCGAACGCCGTGCCGTGGTCCGGCGAGGTTCGAACGACCGACGTCCCGAGCGTGACGTTCACCCCTCGGCCGAACACCTTCACGGGGATCAGCCCTTGATCGTGGTACATCGCGACGACCAGGTCGAAGTCCCCCGCCGCGGCCCGCCGGTAGAGCGCGTCCGCGGGGTGCGGACCCGACGCGTCCCAACCCTCCGCAACCGCCGCCTCGACGGCTGGCCTGATGAGGCGGTCGTCCTCGTCGCCCAGGATGCCGCCCTCGCCGGCGTGCGGGTTCAGCCCGGCGACCCCGATCCGCGGCTCGCGGCCCGCGAGCCTGCGCGCGGCGTCACCGCCCAGCCGGAGCGAACGCAGGACGGCGCCCGGTTCGATCCGGTCGATCGCTTCGCGAAGCGCCATGTGGCCGGTCACGAGGACGCTGCGGAGCGGGCCGGCGCAGAGCATCATCGCGAAGGCTGACGAGCCGGCGCGTTCGGCCACGTATTCCGTGTGGCCGGGATAGCGGTGCCCGGCCGCGTGCCACGCCGCCTTCGAGATCGGCGCGGTGACGACGGCGTCCGCCTCACCCGCCAGGGCCTCGTCCAGCGCGCGCGCGACGTAGGTGAACGACGCGTGACCGTTCGCTGCGTCGATCCGACCGGAGCCGAACGCGTCAGCGCCGACGATGCCCAGGTCGATCACCGAGCCAGCGTCCACGGGAACGCCACGCGTGGCTGCCGCGCGCTCCAGCACCCCGAGGTCGCCGACGATCCGCAGCGCGCAGGTCTCACGGACCCGTGGGTCGGTCGCCGCGACGACCACCACCTCCGGCCCGATCCCGCTCGGATCGCCCATGCTCGCCACGATCCGCGGCGGCGGTCCTCCGTTCACGTCGAGGTGCTCCAGGCCCACGACCACGTCGAGCCGTCGGCGCGCGAAACCGTCACCTCGGCGCCCCGTCCGTCCACGGGCAGCACCATCGCTTCCGCGTCGGTCCCCGCGCGTTCGAGTTCCGCGACCATCGCCATAGCGACCACGGCGCTGCGCCTGGGTTCGACCAGGGCGGCGAGCGTCGAACCCGACCCCGACAGGAACGCGCACGTCGCCTCGGCGGCCACCGCAGCCTCCAACGCGGCCGCCGCGCCCGGCACGAGCTGGAGCCGGTACGGCTGGTGGATCCGGTCACGGGTCGCGTCGGCCAACACGTCGTAGCGGCGGGCCGCGATCGCGGCGACCAGCATCGCCGAGTGGGCCGCCGTGTACCGTGCGTCGGCGTGCGGCACCTGGTCCGGGAGGATCCCGCGCGCCCGTTCGGTCGAGACGCGTATGGAGGGAACGGCCACCACGATCTCGAGGCCGTCCAGGGGGCCCAGTTCGACCCACCGGACGCTGCCGTCGTCCTCGACCATGCTCGCGACCACGCCACCGAGCATCGAGGACGTCACGTTGTCCGGGTGTCCCTCCAGCCGCGTCGCGAGCTCGAGGATCCCGCGCGTCGACGGTTCGCCATCGCCGGCATCCAGCGCCGCGCCGACCAGCAGGGCGGTGAGCCGGACGGCGCCGCTGCCGCCGAGGCCGCGTTCCGCCGGGATCGGGTTCGACGTCATGCGCGCCCACTCCGGCGCCACACCGGGCGCGTGGTCACGCAGCAGGCTCCGGACGAACCGGGTGCCGATCGGACCGTCGCCATCGCTCACCGATGGACCGTCCGCATCCACCGCGACCTCGAGCCGCAGCGGCACCGACATCCCGAGCCCGTCCATCGCGGGGCCCAGGTTCGACGTCGACGCCGGGACGCTGACCGTCAGCCGGTCGCCCGTCGTGAGGTCCAGACCCGGTTCGCCGGTCACCCGAAGCGGCATGGGCGCTAGTCTCGCCGAAGTCCACCCGGCTCGCGCGCGCTTGACCGGCGATGGTCTTCCTGCTGTACCGTTGCGCGCCATGGATCATTCGTGGGTATCCGTCGACGAACCCGTCGAGATCGTCGCCGCCTACGAACTGGTGGTCGACCTCCTCCGCCACGCGATCCACCTCGGCCAGTACGTCCCCGGCGATCGTCTCCCGTCGGAGCGCAAGCTCGCCGAGAGCCTCGGCGTCTCGAGGGTCACGATCCGGGAGGCGCTCTCCGTGCTGCAGGGCGAGGGGTACGTCGAACGGCGCCGCGGCGCGACGGGTGGGCCGTTCGTCGTCCCACGGACCGAACCGGCCGGACGGCTCCAAGTGATCTTCCGGGAGCGGCGTGGGGAGTTCGAGGCGCTCCTCGACTTCCGCATCGTCGTCGAAGGGGGCGCGGTCCAGCTCGCCGCGGAGCGACGCACGCAGGAGGACCTCGACCAGCTGCGCGCGGCGGTCGACGAGATGCGCGCGAGCTCGAACCTCTTCCGGTTCCGCCGCGCAGATTCCGCCTTCCACCTCGCGATCGCGAACGCGGCCGCGAACCCGATGCTCCGGGGGGCGATCGCGCGTGCGCGCGCGGAGACGTTCCTGCCGATGGACTCGCTGGATCAGGAGCTCAACCTCGACGAGTGGGTCACGCCGCACCTCGAGCTGCTCGACGCGATCGAGGCGCGGGACATCGCGCGCGGACTCGTCGCGATGCGTGCCCATATCGAGCACAACCGGGAGGAGATCCGCGCGCTGATCGGCGTCGATGACGAGCAGGAGGCACGGAAGGAGCCGGAGGAGCGGTCGACGTGAGGTTCGACGGGAAGGTCGCGTTCATCACCGGCGCGGGCCATGGGATCGGGCGCGCGACGGCGCTCCGGTTGGCGTCGGAGGGCGCGGCCGTCGCCGCGACCGACGTCAGGGGCGAGGCAGCCGATGAGACCGCGGCCCTGATCACGGACGCGGGCGGACGGTCGATCGGCCTCGCGATGGACGTGCGCGACCGCGACGCGATCGCCGCTGCTCGCGACGCGACGCTGGCGGCGTTCGGCGCGATCACCCACCTGGTGAACAACGCCGGCCTCGTGACGATGCACGGCCTGTACGAGATCACCGACGAGCAGTGGAACCTGGTGATGGACGTGAACCTGAAGGGTCAGTTCCTCGTGGCCCAGATCGTCTCGCCCGCGATCGCCGACGCCGGCGGCGGCGCGATCGTGAACCTGACCACGGTCGAGTCCGAGGTCGTCGTCGCGAGCGGCCCGCACTGCCAGCCCCACTACAACGCGTCGAAGGGCGGCGTGAAGCTGCTGTCGAAGGCCCTCGCGCACGAGCTGGGCCCGATGAACATCCGCGTGAACTCGATCGCGCCGGGAAGCGTGAACACGGGGTTCAGCGGCGCCGACCTGGATTCGCCGGAGGCGCGGGCGTTCCTGGAGCCGCGCCAGATCATCAAGCGCGCCGCGAAGCCCGAGGAGATCGCGGCGGCGATCGCGTTCCTGCTCTCCGACGACGCGTCCTACATCACCGGGACGCAGCTCGCCGTCGACGGCGGCTGGCTCGCGTACTGATGTCCGATCTGCCGGTCGTCGCCTACCGCCCCGAGCCCGCGGAGTTCGCGTGGACCTTCGGCGGCGTGGCGCCCGTTCGCCGCGTGGCCCCGGGCACGGTCCTGCAGGTGTGGACCGAGGACGCGTTCGGCGGGAAGGTCCGAACGGTCGACGACCTGGTTTCGAACGTGATCGAGTTCCCGTTCGTCAACCCGCAGACCGGACCCTTCTACGTCGACGGGGCCGAACCGGGCGACACGCTCGCCGTGCATTTCGTCTCGATCGAACCGTCCCGCGACTGGGCAGCGTCCAGCACGATCCCGCTGTTCGGCGCCCTGACCCAGACGCGCGTCACCGCGGGCCTGCAGCGTCCGCTGGACGAGCTGGTCTGGATCTACGAAGTCGACCGCGTCCGGAGGATCGTCACGTACCGCGCCCGCCGCAGCGACGTCGCGATCGAGATGCCGCTGGATCCGATGCACGGCACTGTGGGTGTCGCGCCGGCGTCGATGGAGGCGCGGTCGTCGCTCGTGCCGGAGGCGCACGGCGGGAACATGGACACGCCGGAGATGCGGGCCGGGGTGACGTGCTTCCTGGGCGTGAACGTCGAAGGCGCGCTGTTCTCGCTCGGTGACGGCCACTGCCGCCAGGGTGAGGGCGAGTCGTGCGGCTGCGCGGTCGAAGCCGCGATGGACACCGCCGTGATCCTGGACCTGATCAAGGGGGTCGCGACCCCATGGCCGCGTATCGAGAGCGACGAGTACCTGATGAGCACGGGATCGGCGCGACCGCTGGAGGATGCATTCCGGATCTCGCAGACCGACCTGATCGCGTGGATCGCGGGCGGCTCCGGCCTGGACCCGCTGGACGCGTACCAGCTGCTCACGCAAGCCGGGGAGGCGCCGGTCGCCAACGTGTGCGACCCCAACTACACGTTCGTATCGAAGATCCGCAAGGCGTACCTGCCGGCCGGTACGGGCATCTACGGTGACGCCCACCGGCGGCTCCGCGAGATGGCTGCTGGGTATTTGGCATCACGCTGACACCGGGCGAGGAGGCGTTCGCATGGGGCGGGAAGGGATCGATCCGAAGGTGGAGCGGAGCGCGACCGACCGCGCGGTCGGGATGCTCACCGCGGACGACCTCACGCCCGACGCGTTCGACACGGTCGTCGTCGCCGCGCCGGACGTGCAGGGGCGGTTGTTCGGCCGGAGGATCCCGCTGCGGAAGTTCCTCGCCGCCGGCGGCCTCGACGGCTACCGGCTCCCGATCTGCACGTGCGTCCTTGCCTGGGACATCGCGCAGGACATGGGGGCCGAGGTCCCGTTCGCGGGGTTCCACACGGGCTGGCACGACTTCGTCCTGCATCCTGACCCGGCGACGCTGCGGCCGTACCCGGGCGCGTCACGCACAGCGGCCGTCATGGCCGACGTGCACACCGAGCACGGCGAACCGGTCGAGGTCGCGCCCCGCTGGATCCTGCGCCGTCAGGTCGAGCGCGCGCGGACTGCCGGCTACGAGGTGCTCCTCGGGTCCGAGCTGGAGTTCTACCTGTTCGAACAGACGTACCGGGAGGCTCGCGCGCAGGGGTTCCGCGCGCTGGACCCGACCACGGTCGTTCGGTCCGACTACTCGATCGTCGGGCAGGGCGTGCGCGAGCCGTTCATCGCCCGGATCCGCGGGGCGATGGACGCCGCGGGCATCCCGGTCGACGCGTGCCAGGCGGAGTACGGGTTCGGCCAGTGGGAGGTGAACCTCGAACACGCTGGCGCGCTCGAGACCGCCGACCGGCACGTGCTCTACAAGTCCGGCGTCAAGGAACTGGCGTTCCAGGAGGGCCTGTCCGCGACGTTCATGGCGAAGCCCAGCGCGTCGGACATGGGTTCGTCGTGCCACCTGCATGTCTCGCTGGTGTCGCTGGAGACGGGCGAGCCGGCGTTCGCCTCCGGGGCGGGGCCCGGAGATCTCTCAGACGTGATGCGATGGTTCCTGGGCGGGCTGCTCGAACACCTCGTCGAGACGACGCTGTTCTTCGCGCCGTCGGTGAACGCGTACAAGCGATACACGGGCGACCTGACGGTGGCCGGCGGGCCGCTCGTGTGGGGCTTCGACAATCGAACATCGACGCTGCGCGTGGTGGGCGAAGGCCCGTCGCTCCGCGTCGAACACCGCTTCGCCGGTGCCGACGTGAACCCGTACCTGGCTGCCGCGGCCCTGATCGCGTCCGGCCTGGACGGGATCGAACGCCGGCTGGCCCCTGGCTCGGCGTTCGTCGGGAACGCGTATGCGCGCGACGACCTCCCGACGGCGCCCCGGTCGCTCGGCGAAGCCCTGGACGCGTTCGACGCGAAGGGGTTCGTCTCGGCGACGCTCGGGAAGGACGTGGTCGAACACTACGTTCCGCTGGCGCGGGCGGATTGGGAGGCCTATACGCAGGCGGCCGTCACCGATTGGGAGATCGACCGCGCGTTCGAACAGGCGTGACGGTAAAGCTACCTTACCGTCTGCGCCTTCTGGCCGACCGGTTCCTCCGCGGCATGCGCGTGGACCTCGCGCGCGAACCACACGAACGGCGCGGTCGCGGCTGGGTTCGTCACGTCCATCATCTCCGGGTGCCACTGCACGCCGAGCACGGGCGCGTCGGTCCCGGCGATCGATTCGATCACGTCGCCGGCGCGGGCCGCGACCCGCAGTCCGAGCCCGGGTTCCAGGACGGCCTGGTGGTGATAGCTGTTCACCTCGGCGCGGTCCGAACCGATCAGATGTTCGAGCGGGGCGTCGACGACCTGGATCGCGTGGTGGTTCGGCGTGATGTAGATGTCCTCGGGCCAGTGGCGATGGTCGTCCGCCGGCTCGAGGTGCTGCACGAGCGTGCCACCCATCGCGACGTTCAGCAGCTGGATCCCGCGGCAGATCGCCAGGACCGGGATGCGCCGCGCGATCGCCTCGCGCGCGAGCGCCAGCTCGAACGCGTCGCGCTCTGGCACCACGCGGCCGAGCATCGGGTGTTCGTCGTGCCCATAGTTCGCCGGCCCGACGTCCTCGCCGCCGGTCAGGATCACGCCGTGGACCAGGTCGAGGTACGGGCCGACCCGGTTCCGTTCGACCAGTGGCAGGCAGATCGGGAGCAGGCCCTCCCGCTCGGAGCGCTCGAGGTACGGCAGGGCGAACGCGTTGATCCTGCGGTCGCCGAACCCCTTCTCGCGTGATGCCTCAGGCCCGTAGTAGTACCCGACCACGCCGACGACCGGAGGTGACAGGAGCGCGGGCTCGCTCATGATGGCGAGAGCCTACGTCACGCGAACACGTTCGGCCGAACCGTGCCCGGGAGGCGATGACGGTGAGCAGAACGACGTGGATCCAGGTGTTCGTGTTCCTCCATGTGCTCGGCGCGATCACCGCGGTCGGGCCGACGCTGACCTATGGGCTGTGGCTCTCGCAGGGCGACCGGGCGGGGCTGGAGACGAGGGCGTTCGTGCTACGGACCACGAGCTGGGTCGACCGGCACCTGGCCACGCCGTCGTTCATGCTGCAGGCCGTCACCGGTATCGCGCTGATGCTCCTGCTGCGGATCAGCCTGTTCGACACCCACTGGCTGCTGGCGGGTGTCGTCGTGTACGTGGTCACCGCCGTCTTCGCGATCGTCATCTACGCGCCGACGGTGCGGCGGCAGATCGCGCTCGCGGATGGCGTCGCCGCCGCTCCCAACGACGCGACGCTGGCATCCGAGTACGCGGCTGTGGCGCGACGCGCGCGAACGTTCGGCATAGTCGCGATCGTGCTGACGGTGACGATCGTCTACTTCATGATCGTCAAGCCATCGGTATAGTCGCGACGCACTCGCAGACCAGACGCACCATCCGCCGTGGCGAGCGGTGGGGGACGACGCGAGAGATCGTGCGATGCGCTTGATCGAAGACCACCCGGGCCGGGTTGGCTACCTCCTGAAGGAACGGATCCTCGAGATCGCCGTCCTGGTCGAGACGCTGAAACGGATCGTTGACGGCGAGACGGTGATCGACCCGACGTTCGTTTCGCGCCTGGACGGACGGCAGCGCCGCGATGACCCGATCTCCGAACCGACTGACGGCGAGCGGGAGGTGCTCGGGCTCTTGCCGAGGGCATGTCGAACCATGGGATCGCCGCTCGGTTGTCACGCCCGCCCGGTACCGTGCGCTCGTGAACCCGAGGAGGCTCCTCCGCCGCTTGACCCAAGGGTCCGGTAAGGAACGTGGCCGGGAGTCAGCCGAGCGGCGACGTCAGCGCGCACCGTGCCGGCGCGATCGTGCTTCGCGGTCACCGTGACGGAAGGCCCCGCCGGCGCTTCGACGACCCATTCGACCTTCGCGCGGTCCGTCGTGGCGTCATCGTTCCCCCACCAGTAAAGGCTCCGCCGGAGCGCCCGGCCCGTGAGCTGGCCGGCCTCGACCTTCGCGTCTCCGCCGACCAAGCCTCCGCCTTCAGGCAGATCGATCGTGAGCTCCAGCGGGCGGACAGCCTTGCGTTCGACCGCCTTCTCGGTGACGTTCGTCGGGAGCCATCCCGTGTTCTCGACGAGCGCTCGCACGAGCCATGCCCCTTCGCCGGCCGGCGATGCTTCCACCGAATGGAACCGCAATAGCGGCGAGATCAGCAGATGGAAAAGGGCGAACTCAGCGTGGTGCGAGACCTCCGTCTCCAGGAACGCCTCGGGCGGGTTGCCGAAGTAATTGAGGAGATCGATGCCCCCGATCTCCACGGGCCCGAGCTCCGGATGCTCGAACGGATACCAGGGAACGAACCCTTCGCCGGGCTCGAGGTTCGCGTCCACCCACGCGAGCAGCTTGAGGTCGTCCGCCACCGGATGGTCGCGGAGCCACTCGATCATGTGGAAGTCGGTGATCCCGGCGGCTCGCATCGGGCTCCAGAATTCCGTGGTCCACGCGTAGACCCCGCGATGCTCGTACATCCAGTCGTCCGCCGCGCCGGAGATCGTGTCCTTCAGGTCGTACTTGAACTCGTGGAACACCGCAGCCGCCGGGTAGCCGGTGAGCTCGGTCGCGCGTTCACCGATCAGCCGGTACGTGCGGAGGTCGTTCGAGGGGAAGTCATCGTCGGGATGGGCGGAGTACGGGCGGAGGTGCACCCCGCTGAACGTGTGGTAGTGCAGCGACCCGGTGATGTTCGGTCGTGCGACGACCGCCTCGATCTCCGCGCGGATCTCCGGCTCGGAGGTGGGGAACGGTCCCGCGCCCGACTGCTTGCCCTCCGGCGACCACTCCATCGGGAAGTTCCGGTTCATGTCCAGGCTCCACAGCGGCGGCGCGATCTTGATCGTCACGCCGTCCCAGTTCTGGACGCGACCCTCGGGCAGCACGCGGTAGAAGGGGCCTTCGTCCGAGACGTCGAACGGATCGCGGGGGACCATCAGGCGCGGATCCTCGGTCGCGACCCTCCACGTGCCGTTCGGGTCCGGCACGCGCATGAACAGGATCCGCCCATCGCCGTCGACGTCCTCCTGGATCAGTCCGTCCTGCTGGTCCGTGCGGGGCCACGGCCGCACGCTCGAGCGCGGGAAGCGAGGCCGGTCCGCCAGCGCCAGTTCGGCCCCGTCGGGGTTGAGGCGAGGGACGACGTAGAACGCGCGCGTGTCGAGCGCCGTCGTGACCCGCGGGTCGGACCCGTACGTCGTCAGCAGCTGGTTCAGCAGGTAGGTCGCGGCCACCGTTCCCGTCAGCTCGGTCGCGTGGATCGACGCTTCGATCCAGAGCGCCGGCTTCTCCTCGGCCGGGCCCGTGTCGAACCTCGTCACGGTGCACAGCCAGATCTCCCGGCCCTCGAACGAACGCCCGATGCTCTCCAGCCGGAGGATGTCGGGGCGTTCGTTCGCCCAGCCCTCCAGGATCGCGGTGAGGTCGTCGTAGCGGTAGAAGCGGTCGAAGCGGATATCGGGCATGAGCGATCGGTCCTCCCCGTCTGCGGCTGCTCTCGCGACTGCACCCCGGGGCGCGGACGCTACCACGGTGGCGACCGCCCGGCCCACGACGTGCGGTAGGGTCTCGCGGTGCGTCGAGCAGCCGCCGCCGTCATCGTCCTGTCCGTCCTCCTGACGGCGGCCCTCCCAGCCGCGACGGGCGCGCCCGCGACGCCGCGACCAGCGTCGACGACGATCCTGGACCCGATCGGCGGCGGGTACACGCGGGTGTCCCTGCAGGCGTTCGCCGTGAACGTCGCCGCCCACGCGAGTCCACCAACGGTCGACCTCATCGTCGTCCCCGCGGCGTACGGGACGAAGCCGAGCATCGAGGAGAACTTCCGCCTGGCGAAGTCCCGCGCGCACACGATCCAGCACGAGTGCAACCAGGCCGTCTCCGGCTCGGGCCTCACGTGCGTCGCCCGGGCCGTCCGAACCTTCAGCCGGAAGGACGTCAAAGACCCGAAGCTGATCGCGCGGATCGAGGACCCGGCGCTCGACGGCATCTACTTCTTGGGCGGCAACCAGGCGATCGCGATGAGGGTCATGGCCGAGTCGCCCGCAGAGGCCGCGATGGCCGACGCGTACGCCCGGGGCGTCGTGGTCGGCGGCACCAGCGCCGGCGACGCACTCGAGTCCGTCACGATGATCGCCGGCTACAACGAGGGCTTCGAGTCACCGACGGCGCTCCGCGAGGCCGCTCCGATCGTCTGGTGGCCCGACGGGCCGAACCCGAAGCGCCGTGGGATCTCGTTCGGGTCGAAGGCCGCGGTGTTCGATTCGCACTTCTACGAACGCGGGCGGCTGCCGCGCCTGCTGAACGTCGCCGCCCAGTCGGCCGACCGGTACGGGGGCGCCGGGCTGCTCGGGTTCGGCTTCGACTACGGGACCGGCGCGCGGGTCGAGGACGACGCGACGCTGACCGGGGTGTTCGGATCCAGCTCGATGGCGATCGTGGACCTGGCGACCGCGCACGCGACCCACGACTGGGAGGGCACGTATCGAACGCTGTCCCTGCGGAACGCGCTCACGCACATCGTCGCGCCGGGGAACGGCGTGACCTTCGACGTGGCGACCAGGGTCGTTCGCGTGAGCGGCGGTCCGGTCGTCTACCGGGCGCCCGGCCCGTGGCCGGCGACCCTGCTGCGGGCGCCGGGCCGCGGACCGCTGCTGCTGGGCGGCGACCTCAGCCGGCCCGGCGCGAGCAAGGCGGTGCGGCGGTTCGTGACGCGCTCGCAGGAGAGCGGCCTCGACCGGATCGTCCTGGTGCTGGCGGCCTACCCGGACGAGGCGTCAGCGCGCCAGGACGGGCGGGGCTACCTGGCGAACCTCCGCGCGGCCGGATGGCAGGGCGACGTGCAGCGCGTCCTCTATCCGAAGAACCCCCTCCCGTCCCTGAGCGGCGTGGCCGGCGTGCTCCTGGCGGGCGGTGACCCGTCGCGCCTCGGCACAGCGCTCGATCCGCGGCTCCGATCGTTCGTCGCGGGCGCGATCGGCTCCGCGCCGGTCGTCCTCGCCGACCAGGCGATGGCGCAGGCGACGGGCGGCGCGTACGCGGCGAACCCGAACGTCCCTGGGGACGAGCTCGGGAACGCTGCCAGGCACCGGTTCCTCGCGGACAACGCCCGCGTGCGTGACGGCCTCGGGTACCTGCCCGGCGCGATGTTCGTCCCGCGCCTCGCTGAGGACCGACGCTGGGGCCAGCTCTTCGGGCTGACGATCCGGCGGCCCGCACTGCTGGCGTTCGGGATCGAGGAGGGCACCGCGATCGAGCTGCACCCCGGCGCCCCGCCGTCGGTCGTCGGCGAGCTGTCTGTGGTGGCGCTCGACGGCCGGACCGCCAGGTCGATGGTCGGCTCGAACGGCGCGTTCACGGATCTGAACGTGCTGCTGCATGCGTTCGCGCCGGGTGACCGGGTCGTCGGACCGCGATAGATGCACGAGAGGGAGGATCGACGGACATGAGCGAGGACACCGAGGGCGGCGCCGCCCTGCGCAGGCCCCTGATGGAGATCGTGCCGAACTTCAGCGAGGGCCGCCGCCGGGACGTGATCGACGCGATCGTCGGAGGCCCTCCAGGTCCCCGGCGTGACGCTGCGTCAACGTGCAGTGGGACCCGGACCACAACCGGCTGGATTCGTCCCTGATCGGCCCGCCCGGACGCCGTCGAGCGCAGCGCTCTCGCCGGCGCCGCGAAGGCGGTCGAGCTGATCGACATGGAACAGCACACCGGCGGGCACCCCCGGATGGGTGCGGTCGACGTGATCCCGTTCCTCCCGATCCGCGACGTGACGATGGACGAGATGCGTGGAGCTCGCGCGCGAGGTCGGGCGGGAGATCGCGGAGACGCTCGGCGTGCCCGTGTACCTGCTACGACCAGGCGGCGCTGACGCCGGAGCGCGCGAGCCTCGCCGCGGTCCGCAAGGGCGAGTACGAGGGGCTGAAGGCCGCCGTCGCGGCCGGCGAGCGGCTGCCGGACTTCGGCCCGCACGAGATCGGGAAGGCCGGTGCCGTGGCCGTCGGCGCCCGCAAGCCGCTCGTCGCGTTCAACGTCTACCTGAGCGGTGGCGCGGAGGCCGAGGACTCGGCGAAGGCGATCGCGAAGAGCGTCCGCGAGGTCTCCGGCGGGTTGAAGAACGTCCGCGCGATCGGCTTCTTCGTCCCGGAGCGCTCGTGCGTCACGGTATCGATGAACCTCGTCGACACGGAGGCCACGCCGATCCATCGGGCGTTCGAGCTGGTGAAGGCCGAGGCCGCGCGGTACGGACTCAGCGTCCTCGACACGGAGATCGTGGGCCTCGCGCCGCGGGCATCGGTCTCGGAGGCCGCGCAGCACTACCTCCAGCTGAAGGGGTTCGATCCGACCGAACAGATCATCGAGGACCTGGTCGAACGGGCCGATGCCGGCGCCGTCACCGATGCCGGGGGGACCGAAACCGAGTCCGCGCCATCCGAACCCGAGCCCGAGCCGGCGCCTGCACCGGTCGGCGCGCCGGCGGACATCCCCGCCGGCGGCATCGGCGGCGAGACGGTCGGCGGGTTCCTCGGCGCGGTCGCGTCCAACGCCCCGACGCCCGGCGGCGGGAGCGTCGCTGCCGTGACCGGCGCGGCCGGCGCCGCCCTCCTGTCCATGGTCGCGCGCCTGACGATCGGGAAGGAAGCCCACGCCGACGTCGAGCCGCGCATGCGAGAGATCGCCGGGCTGGCCGACGACCTCCGGGCCGCGCTGCTGGCCCTCGCCGATCGCGACGCGGCCGCGTTCGCCGGCGTCATGGCGGCGTTCAAGCTCCCCAAGGCGACGGACGACGAACGCACGGCGCGGTCGGAGGCGATCCAGCGCGCGACCGCCGACGCGGCCGCGGCACCCCTCGAGGTCGCCCGCCGCAGCGCCACCCTGATCGACCTGGCGCCCGAGGTGATCGAGAAGGGGAACCCGAACGCTGCGTCGGACGGGGCGTCGGCCGCCGCGATGCTGCACGCTGCCGTGATCGCGGCCCTGGCGAACGTCGAGATCAACGCCGCGTCGCTGAAGGACGCCGACGAGGTCGAACGGATGCGTGACGAAGCCGGTTCGCTGCGCGGGAAAGCCCAGGAGCAGTTGCGGATAACCGGCGCAGCGTTCCGCGCTCGCGTCGACCTCGACTGACGATTCACGCGCGGTCAGCGCGCCGCGATCAGCCCGCCGCGGGACCGCGGTCCGATCGCGAGGCGCGTTCGCGCGGGCGGATGGCGTGGCGTTCGGCCCACGTCCTCAGGTCCTCGCGGTGTTCGACGCCCTCCTCCGCCATGTCGCGCAGCTCCCGGCGCGCCGGCTGGGTCCTCGGCCCGACACGCAGCGACAGGTACGCCAGGCCGCCGACAGGGATCGGCGCCCAGAACTGGAAGAGCCGCCACGCGATCACGCCGAGCACGGCGGTTCCGCGCGGCACGCCGAAGCCGACGAGCGTCGCCGTCAGCGTGGCCTCCACGACGCCGAGCCCGCCGGGCGTGATCGGGATCGCGGCGAGCACCTGCGCGAGCCCGTAGGAGACCAGCAGCCCGACGACGTCGGCGCGGTACCCGAACGCCGCGATGAAGACCCAGAGCGACGCGGCGTCGAGCAGCCAGTTCACCGCCGCCCAGGTGATGGCGCGGATCAGCACCGATCGATCGTGGGTGAGCGCGCGCAGCCGGCCGGAGATCCGATGGACGGTCCGGTGCACGCGATCCTCGTCAAGGAACGGCAGCTTGCGCGCGATCGCGCGCACGATCCTCGCCGCACGATCCTCGCCGCGGGTGAGGAACAGGACCAGCCCGATCGCCGCGCCGATCACGACGATCCCCGCCGCCGCGGCCGTCAGGTACAGAGGGTTGTAGCCGGACAGCGGGATCGAGACCACCAGCGCCAGCCAGAGCAGGACATTGAGCACGATCGCCGAACCGACACCCTGGACGGCGAGGGCGAATCCGACGTCAGGGCCGGACACGCCCTGCTGCATCAGCATCCGGTAGCCGAGGCCGCTGCCGGCGGCCGACCCGCCGGGCACGAGATGGCTGACCGCGAACGTGGACATGTCGATCCGGAACGTGGTCCACAGGCTTGGCGCGGTCTCCGTCGGCAGCACCTTCCGCGTTAGCTCGGCGTACGCGAGGAGCGAGCCGAACTCGAGCACCGCGCCGAGGAACACGAGCCAGAGGTTCGCGCCGCCCACCTTCGACAGGGCGTCCTGGATGCCCGGCAGTTGTGGGATGACCAGGTATTCGATGACCAGGAACAGGCCCAGGATCGTGACCGCCCGCTTGAGCGGCCGGAACGTGTTCTTCGACGCGTCGCCGGGTCCCGTCCGTCGCTGCCGAGCGCCCTCGGCCACGCCGTCAGCCCTCACCGCCGGCGTCGATCCCGCCGGCCACGTCCAGAACGATCGCGCCGCGGACACCGCCTGACCGCAGGGTCGCGAGCGCCTCGTTCGCCTCCCCCAGCGGGAACGTCGTGACGCTGGTTCGAACCGGCACCGTCGGCGCCAGGGTTAGGAATCCGATGCCGTCGGCCCTGGTGAGGTTCGCCACGGAGCGCACTACGCGTTCGCCCCACAGGATCGAATACGGGAACGACGGGATGTCGCTCATGTGGATCCCGCCGCAAACCACCGTCCCGCCGGGCTCGACCTCGGACAGGGCCACCGGCACCAGGTCGCCCGCGGGCGCGAAGATGATCGCCGCGTCCAGCGGCTCCTGCGGACGGTCGGTGGTCGGGCCGGCCCACTCCGCGCCGAGCTCCCGCGCGAACGCCTGCGCCGAGTCGTCCCCGGGGCGCGTGAACGCGAACACGCGACGGTGCTCATGGACGGCGACCTGCGTCACGATGTGGGCGGCCGCGCCGAACCCGTAGATCCCGACCCGCTCCGCGTCCGCGGTCATCCGCAGGCAGCGGTACCCGATCAAGCCCGCGCACAGCAGCGGCGCCGCCTGGAGGTCCGGGTACCCGTCGGGCACGGGGAAGCAGAACCGCGCATCGGCGACCGCGAACCCCGCGTACCCTCCGTCGATCGTGTATCCGGTGAACCTCGCCCTTTCGCAGAGGTTCTCCGCGCCGCGGACGCAGAAGCGGCACGCGCCGCACGTCCACCCCAGCCAGGGGACGCCGACCCGATCGCCGATCGCGGGCGCGTCGACCCCGGACCCGGTCGCCTCGACGACGCCGACGATCTGGTGCCCGAGGACCAGCGGCAGCTTCGGATCGGTCAGCTCTCCGTCGAGCACGTGGAGGTCGGTCCGACACACGGCACAGACCCGCACCCGGATGAGCACCTGCCCCGCTCCGACCTCAGGCTCGGGGACCTCCGCGGCCCGCAGCGGGCGGCCGGGGGCGTCGAGGACCATCGCTCGCATCGTGCCGGAACCCTACGACGACATCGCCGCACCGCGGGCTCCGCGGCGCGCTCGGGCCCGCCTCCGCGCGAACGATCGTCAACGCGCCCAGGATGGCATCTCGTTCTTGGGACCGGAGGAGGTGACCTTGATCGCGTTCGCGCCGTCGGCGTCCATGATCCACACCTGCGTCGTGCCCGTACGCGTGCTGACGAACGCGATCCGCTTCGAGTCCACCGACCAGCTCGGCGACGTGTCGGACGCGGGCGAGCTCGACACCTGCGTCGCGGCGGTCCCCCGCGGCGTGACGGTGAAGATCTCGAAGTTCCCGGTCCGGTCGCTGCCGAAGGCGATCAGCTTGCCGTTCGGCGACCACGACGGGTCCTGATCGGCCTGCGGCCGCCAGGTCAGCCGCTTCAAGCCCGTGCGGTTCGTCCCGACGATCCAGATGTCGTCGTTCCCGGACCGGTTGCTGCCGAAGGCGATCGTCGTGCCATCGGGCGACCACGATGGCCGGACGTCGTTCGCGGTCGTCGTCGTCGTCAGCTGACTGATCCCGGTGCCGTCGGCGTTGATGATCCACAGGTTCCCGTGCCCGGTCCGCGTGCTCTGGAACACCAGCTTCGTGCCGTCGGGCGACCACGACGGATAGCCGTCGAACTTCGGGTTGAACGTCAGCTGCTTCTTGCCGGACCCGTCGGCGTTCATCACCCAGACGTTGTAGTTCCCACCCTGGTTGCTGGAGTAGGCGATCCTCGTGCCGTCGGGCGAGGCCGCCGGAGCGTAGTCGTCGACCGAGTTCCGCGTGAGCTGCCTCGCGCCGATCCCGTCTGCGCCGTTCACGAAGATCTCGCGCGGGCCGGTGCCGTGGCCGGCGAAGGCGAGGTTGCGCCGGAGGCCCACCAGCTGGCCGTCGCAGATGTCGTTGTCCACGTTGATCTGCACGCCGCCCCAGGTCTCGAGGTGCTGGCCCTGGTACTGGTGCAGCCGCTGGTGATGGGGCCACATCGTGTCAGGGACGTAGGGGTCTCCGAAGACGTCCTGGCGCCCGTCCCAGTGGGCGATCCAGACGTCGTCCGGGCGATGCAGCGATCGGTCCTTGTAGTGCTTCGCGAGCTGCGCGACCGTCGACGCGGCACCGCCGTAGACGCCCGCGGTGAGGTGCTTCGCGTGCATCTCGCCGACCCACGCGGACAGGAACGTCGCGACGGCATCGGCGCACGCCTGGTCGTTCGCGTCGTAGCCCTCCATGTCGAAGTAGACCGGGGCGCCCTGTCCGAGCCCGAGCGCCGCGACCTGCGCGGCCGCATCGTCGGCCTCCGCCGTGCCCTGGGCGGCCGCCTTGAGCGGATCGATCGTGTCCATGCCGTGCCCCATGACGCACGGCGCCTGCAGGCCGACGTACGTGGGGATGAAGTTCCACCCCATCGCCTCGACGTCGGCGATCCACGTCGGCGTGAGGTTGGGCTGCTGGTAGCAGGCGCGGTTCAACCCGCCGATGTAGATCCCGATCGCCCGATACGGAGAGGCGAGCCACGCCTGCATCGCGGACTCGGATGGGGCGTCGCACGTGTCGACGCCGAGGCCCTCGTACCAGGCGCCGCCGTAGGTCTGCAGGGACGCGGTCGAGGAGCCGGCCGGGCTCGCCGCCGCGGCCACCGAGCCCACGGCCGGAAGAGCGGGCAGCGCCATCGGCGACGAGGCTCGCGCGAACGAGTCCAGGATGCGTTCGGCCAGCGCCGGGTCGGCGGTGAAGGGCAGCGTGACCCGGACACCGACCGACGGGAACTCCGCTCCGACGATCCGGACGGTCCCCGTCCCGAGCACCGGTCGGTAGCGGAGCCCTGCCCTCGTCTCGCGTTCCGGGCCGAGCGAGGCGGCCTGGGCCCTCGGGTCGATGCGTTCGACCAGGACGCCGTCCGCACGTCCGACGGCGTGCGCCGGACACCTCGCGTCCGGCGTTTGGGTCCCGAGGTAGACGGCGCTGCGGTCGAACCGAACGCATCGCAGCGGGTCCGCTGCCAGATCGTGGACGGGCCAAGCGCTCGGCGCCCGGAACGAGACCGGGCCGAACGTGACGGTCTGCCACGCCCCGGCCGCGCGCACCGGGCCGGCGCCGCCGACCAGCACGATCGCCGAGAGGACCGCTGGACCAGCGAGCCGCACGAGCGCACGGAGCCCGAACGGGCGCGAGTGGACCATCCGCTGCACCATCGGCGACCCCGCCAACGGCCTTAAGCCGAACGACCGAGCCGCGCCCGTGCGCGCGGCGCTCCCGGTCACGGACGTTCGCCCCCGGCGCTCAGGTCGTCCGCCCTCAGCTGCCGCTGGTACGGCCCGCTCCCCGACGCGCAGACGGCGCCGCACCGGGCCGCAAGCTCCAGCGCGTCGGGCAGCGGCATACCGACGCCGAGCGCGAACGTGAGCCCCGCGGCGAAGCTGTCGCCCGCGCCGTACGCGTCGGGTTCGACGCCGGGCGCCGGGTCGGGTCGCTCAGGGGCGTCGAACCGACCCGTCCGGCCGTCGTCGGTCTCCCAGGTCCCGCCCTCGGCGCCGCTCGTGCGGACCTGCAGCGACGGTGGCGGCTGGATCGAACCGGGTTCGACGCGCTCGCCGGGATCGCGACCACTGCCGATCAGGGCGTCGAGCCGAACCCCGGCGCTCGCCAGGGTCCGGCCCTCCCGCGGGGTCGAGGTCAGGACCTTGGCGGCGCGGGCGGCCCGCAGGCCGTCACCGTCGGTCGCGGTGACGTAGACGGCGTCCACGGCTGCGAGGTCCTCCCACGGGAGCCCGTCGCCCGCCTCGGGCCGGAGCCGGTCCCCGATCGTCGTGATCGTCCGCTCACCGCCGGGTTCGACGAACGTGATCCCCCGGCGGGTCGGTTCTGGCCTCCAGGCGCAGAACACGATCAGGCCCAGCTCCTCGAGCCGCGCCTTCGAACGTCGGCCGACGTCGTCCTCGCCGAGCGCCGTGTAGAACGCGCACCCGCTGGCCAGCCGCGCGAGCTGCACGGCGGCGACGGCGCCGCCCCCTGCGGGCTCCGACCACGCGGGCGTACCGTGCGCGATCTCGCCCGCGGCCGGAACACGGTCGACACGGATCGATTCGACCCATTCGACGTGACCGACGACGGCGACCCTCACGGCGCGCCCGCGCGGGAGATATCGTAAAGCCGCTTGACCATCATGGCGTTCCGCTCGGGGCTCAGGCCGACCCGTCGGACGCCGCGGAGAGCACGGCCTGGACGATCTTCGAGTATCCGGTGCACCGACACAGGTTCCCACCGAGCGCCTGGCGCACGTCGGCCTCGGTCGGTGACGGGTTCGCGTCGAGGAGGGCCTTCGCGGACATCAGCATGCCGGGCGTGCAGTAGCCGCACTGGACCCCGCCCCGCTCCAGGAACGCGCGCTGCAGCGGGTGGAGCCCGTCGCCGTCGGCGCCGGCGAGGCCCTCGACCGTCGTGATGTCGCGGTCCGCCGCCTGGATGGCGAGGTACGAACACGAGTTCACCGGCCGGCCACCCAGCAGCACCATGCACGCGCCGCACTCGGAGTCGTCGCAGCCCTCCTTCGTCCCGGTGAGCCCGATGTCGTCGCGGATCGCGCGGAGCAGGGACCGTTCGGGATCCAGCTCGAGCGGGTATCCGACGCCGTTCACGGTGAGGGTGACCGGGTACTTCACGACGCACGCTCCCCGATGATCAGCGTGGCCGGGATGGGCACGGCCTCGCCGCGCGCCCGCCGGACGGCCGCGGTGAACGCGCGCCGAACGATCACCGGCACCATCGCCGAGCGGTAGGCGGCCGGCGCGCGGACGTCGTCGATCGGCGCGGCGACATCGGCCGCGCGCCGGCCGGCCTCGGCCCAGGTGGCCGGGTCGTCCGGATCGCAACCGCGGAGCGCGTCGGCCACGCCGCCGACCTCGACACACGTCGGCGCGACGGCGGTCAGCGCGAGGCGCGCGTCGTCGATCGTCCCCTCGCCCGCGAGCGTCACCCGGGCCGCGGCGCCGACGACCGCGATCTCCATCGCCTGCCGGTAGTCCAGGCGGATGTACGCGCTCCCGCTCGGACCGCCTCCGCGGGTCGCGGGTACCGTCACGGCCGTCAGCAGCTCGCCGGGCTGCAGGGTCGTTCGACCCGGACCTTCGAAGAACGTCCGGATCGGCACGGTCCGGGTCCCGGCCGGGGACGTGAGTTCGACCTTCGCGTCGAACACCAACAGTGGGCTCCCCGTCTCGTTCGCCGGGGACGCGTTCGCGAGGTTCCCGCCGATCGTCCCGACGTGCCGGGTCGATGGCGAGCCCACCAGCGCCGAGCCGTCGGCCAGCGCCGTGACGCGTCCGACGATCTGCGGATCGCGTTCGATGTCCGCGTGCGGCGTGGCCGCGCCGAGCCTGAGGCCGCCCTCCTGCGTCTCGGCGATGCCCGCCAGACCGTCGACCCGGTGCACAGCGACCAACACGGATGCGAGCGGCGTCCGGCGCTTGCGCGCGAGCACGACCAGATCCGTCCCGCCCGCGACGATCTTCGCCGCGTCGCCATGTTCGGCCAGGGCGGCGACGGCCTCGTCGATCGTTCGCGGTTCGAGATAGACGCCCATCCCGTTACGCCTGCCCGTCCGCGTTCGTCTCGGCCCAGATCCGCGCCGGCGTCATCGGCAGGCGGCGGATCCTGGCGCCCGTCGCGGCGGCGATGGCGTTCGCGATCGCCCCGGCCGTCGGGACGCACGGGGGCTCGCCGACGCCCTTGCTGCCGAACGGCCCGCCCTCGCCCTCCGCGACGGGACGCTCGACGAACGCGAGCTGCATCCGCGGCGCGTCCGCTGCCGTCACGAGCTTGTAGTCGAGGAGGTCTGGGTTCACCTGACGCGACGCCCCGCCGCCGTCGCCGCTGCCGTTGCCGCCGCCGAAGACCGTGCCCTCCGAGAGCGCCAGCCCGACGCCCATGGCGATCCCGCCCTCGACCTGCCCCTCGGCGCCGATCGGGTTCAGCACGCGGCCGAAGTCGTGCGCGGCCGCGACGTCGAGGACGCGGACGACGCCCGTCTCCGCGTCCACGCGTACGCGCGCCGCCTGGGCGAAGAACGCCGGCGCGGCGAAGGCCGGGAACATCGCGCGCCCCACGCAGGTCGATCCCCCGATGCTCTCGGGGTTCGGCGGAGGGAGCGGGACCGAGGAGGCCATCAGCAGCTCGCCGTCATCCATCGCGCCCCGCGCCACGGCCGCGACCGTCACGTGACGGTCGGGCGCTCCCTTCACGCTGATCAGACCGTCGGGCGCGAGCTCCAGATCCTCCGGCGCGGCCTCGAGCTGCTCGGCCGCGCGCTGCAGCACCCGCTCGCGGATCGTGTGGGCAGCGCCGACCACCGCCCGGCCGACGTTGAACGTCGTCTGGCTCCCGGCGCTCCCGGCGTCCCACGCGCCTGCGTCCGTGTCCTGGTAGACGAACGACACGTCCGCGGGGTCGATCCCCAGCTCCTGACCGACCAGGAGCGCCAGGCCCATCACCGCGCCCGAGCCGTTCTCCTGGGCGCCGGTGACCACGACCGCGGTGCCGTCGGCGTTCAGCTTCACGTACGCGCCGGTGGCGCTCGGCATGCTGAACCACCAGCCGACCGCGACGCCCTTCCCCTCGCCGGGCTGGCTCGGTTCCTCGTAGCCGATCATCTCGGCGGCGCGTTCGAGGCACTCCTTCACGCCGATCGCGCTGTAGATCTGGGCGGTCGGACCCTCGTCGCCCTCGTCGGCGAGGTTCCTCCGGCGGAACTCGACCGGGTCCATGCCGGCGGCGCTCGCGACCTCGTCGACGTGCGACTCGAGCGCCCAGCAGCCCTCCGGCCCGGTCGGCGCTCGGACCGAGCCGCACGGCGTCTTGTTCGTGTAGACGGTGTGGCCCTCGACGAGGAGGTTCGGCGTGCGGTACGGGCCGGCGAGCATCATCGTCGCGACCTCGGTCAGCATCGGGCTGTCGGACGCGTACGCACCCGTGTCCAGGATCACCCGGCTCTGCATCGCGGTGATCGTGCCGTCGGCCCGCACGCCGGTCTTGAACGTCATGACCATGGGGTGCCGGATCTTGTCGGGGACGGTGAACTCCTCGTGCCGCGTGAACACCAGCCGCACCGGCCTCCGCGCGGCGCGTGCCAGCGCGGCGACGTGGGCTTCGAAATGGAAGTCGCACTTCCCGCCGAAGCCGCCGCCGAGCTGCGGCACGATCACGCGGACGTTCCCCTCGGAGATGCCGAGCGTCTCCGCGACACCGGCGCGCGCGACGAACGGCACCTGCGTGGAGGACCAGACGGTGACGCGTTCGCCCTGCCAGTCGGCGAGGATCGCGTGCGGCTCGATCGGGACCGCATGGGCCATGTCGGAGACGTAGCGGCTCTCGACGACGTGGTCGGCTTCGGCGAACCCGGCTTCGACGTCGCCCTTCACGATGTTGACGAACCCGCAATCGTTGCGGTCGCGAACCAGGCCGTCGTACGCGGTGCCGTCGTCGGCCCAGGTCTCGTGGACGAGCGCCGCGCCGTCGCCGAGCGCCTCCTCGGGGTCCAGCACCGCGGGGAGGGGTTCGTACTCCACGCGGATCCGACGAACGGCCTCGTCGGCGATCTCC
Source organism: uncultured Actinomycetota bacterium (assembly GCA_963781595.1). Taxonomy (GTDB): domain Bacteria; phylum Actinomycetota; class UBA4738; order UBA4738; family UBA4738; genus JBEDUK01. Next base: position 873,595 of record CAWAGG010000001.1, read on the forward strand.
TTCGTGGTGGCCGCGACGCCCGCGACGATGTCCGCGTCGTAACGAACCACGCCGTCGGCGAACAACGTCCGGTCCTTCACGCACAGGCCGTAGGGGTTCCTGGGGAGGTCGGCCTGCGTGACGACGGCCATCACGCCGGGGAGGGCTCGAGCCTCGGACGTGTCCAGCGCCGTGATGCGCGCGTGCGCATGGCCCGAGTAGAGGAAGCTCGCCTCGAGCATGCCGGGGATCGCGAGGTCCGCCGTGTACCGCGCCTGGCCGGTCACCTTCGGGATGCCGTCGGCTCGGATGAACCCGGGTCGCCCGCTCGTCACATCGGTTGCCACGCCTGTTCGTCCTCCTCGGAGCCCGGTGGGGCGCCCACTCTAGAGCGAACGCGCGGCCTCCCGCGACCGGCACGGCGACCGCCACGGCCCGACTCGGAGGCGATGACGCTTGACGGCGGGCAGCCGGCTGGCGCATGTTCATACGCACGCTGTTCGGATCGATCGGTCCGCGAGGAGGTGCTCGTGACATGGACCCCGCCACGATCGCGGCTGGCCTGGTTTCCGTTCTCGCCCCGTTCCTGAAGGGATTCATCACCGGCGTCAGGGACACCGCTGAGCAGGCCGGCGAAGCTGCCGGAAGCAAGCTCCACGACTTCGCCGCCGGGATCTGGCAGAAGCTGCACCCCAAGCTGCAGGCGGCGCCCGCCGCGCTCGAGGCTGCGAACGACGTCGCAGCCCAACCGGTCGATCAGCAAGATCCCGACTCGCTCGCGGCGCTCCGCGTCCAACTCAAGAAGGTGCTGGAGCAAGACCCGGAGCTGGCGGACGATCTGGGGGCGTCGCTCGAGGAGGCGCAGGCGACAGGCGTGATCGCCGACGTCGTGGTCTACGGTGACGTGAAGGCGGACCACGGCGGCGTGGCGGCGGGCCGGGACATCCACGGCGGCGTGCACACTGGCGGCGGCCAGCCGTCGTCGTGACTCACGGCGAGCCCGAACCGGGGTCGGCCGAGGCCGACGGCGTCGGGGCCGACCACGGTGGCGTTGCGGCGGGTCGGGACATCCGCGGTGGCGTTCACACCGGACCCGAGGTCAACATCTCGATCGCGGTTGGCGATCTGCGGGACCGGGGTCAGGTGATCGAGATGGTCCAAGAGGTCAAGCAGGTCTTCCAGCGCGCAACCGACCCAGCCCAGGCGGCCGCAGCCCCGCCCGCCGCGGCGATGCCCATGCAGTCCTTCCAGGCGACGATGACGGATCCGTACGAGGGCGGGTCGCAGTGGCTTCCCCAGATCCAGCAGGTCGCCGCGCAACAGGGATCGTCGTGGGTGCCGCAGCAGACGCAAGGGTTCGCCGGGATCGATCTCACCGGGGTCTGGGTACCGCCGGGGAACATGTGGGAACAGGACTACGTGCGGCAGTTCGGTCCGTACCTGAACATGATCACTGGGGTCGGATCGATGCCGACGGGCTACTCCGAGGGCTTGTTCGATCCGGCGAGCGGGATCATCCGTCTGGCGGGCCAGTACGCGAACGGGTCGCCGCTGGAAGCCGCCCTCCAGCTCTTCCCGAACTGGACCCTCCAGGGCTGGGTCTCGGGGATCGGCCCGTTCGGCCCGATGACGACCCCCGTCTTCCTGACGAAGGTGGGGTGACAGCGCCCGGGCCGGCACCCTCGGGCTGAGGGTTCCGTCCGACCGCCATACTGGCGCGCCATGGACGTCGCCCCCTACGCGAAGGCCGAGCTGCATCGGCACCTCGAGGGGTCGTACCGGCTGTCCACGGTGTTCGAACTGTCCCGGGAGGCCGGCGTGCCCTTGCCGGCGGACTCGGTCGAGGAGCTGGGGAAGGTCGCGCTGGTGACCCGTCCGGTCGCGTCCCTGGAAGAGGCGCTGAACGCGTTCGCCATCTCGCAGAACTCGGTCCGAACGTACGACGCCGTCCGGCGCGTGGCTCGCGAGAACGTCGAGGACCTGGCCGCTGACAACGTTCGCCTGGGCGAACTGCGGTTCTCGCCGGGCTTCCTGTGCGGTCCGGGCGGGCTCGACCGCGACCTGGCGATGGAGGCGATCTGGGAGGGCATCAGCGAGGCGTCGGCGCGGTGTGACGTGGCCGTCGGCCTCATCGCGATCTTCAGCCGGGACCTCGGGATGGAGTCGGCGCGCGAGACGGTCGGGTTCGCCCTGCGCCATCGTGACCGGCTGGTCGGGTTCGACATCGCCGGACCGGAGGTCGGGTTCCCGGCGTCCCTCTACGCGGACGCGTTGGAACCGCTGGAGGGCAGCGGCCTCGGGCTGACCGTGCATTACGGCGAATCGGGCCCGCCCGGGTACGTCCGCGAGGCGATCGAGGTCTTCGCACCGACGCGGATCGGGCACGGGCTGTCGACGGCGTGGGATCCGTCGGTGGCCGAGTTGGTCCGCGAACGCGGCGTGACGCTCGAGATGTGTCCGACGTCGAACTGGCTCACGCACGGCGTCGAGTCGGTGGCGGAGCACCCCGTGCTGCGGCTGCTGCGTGAGGGCGTGAAGGTCACGCTGAACACCGACGACCCCGGGATCATGGGGATCGATCTGAACCACGAATGGGCGGTCGCGCGCGATCGGATCGGGTTCACCGAAGACGACTTCCGAGCGGTCACGGAGAACGCCCTGGCCGCGAGCTTCCTGCCGGACGACGCGAAGTCACGCGTACGCGAACGACACTTCGCCTGGCTCGAATGACGTATGGGTCGCGTGGCCGAGGGTCGCCTGTCATGAAGGCCCGTCTGACGGCCCGGTCGAGGAGCCGTGGTGATCGAACGGTGATCCGGTACGTCGCAGCTTGAATCCTGACGCGAAGGCAACGACGAGGGCGAGACCCTCCAATGACGCAACGAGGATGACCAGCGCCGTGAGGTCTGTCAGCATGAATCCTGCCAGCGTGAGGCTCAGCAAGAAGGCAGCGACGAGGGCGGCGGCAGCGAAGTTGAAAAGCCGTCGCTGACGCGCGCTCCACGATCGTCGACCGGATTCGCCACCCGTCACTTGCACGCTCCCCGGGTGCCCAGTCGTTGCCCAGAGCGACCGACTCGGAACGGGGCCGGCCCCAGGTGAGGAAGAACCGCTCTGTGCCGTCCTCCAACCGAATCGCGACGGCGACAAACGTCCTCCATGTGTGAATGTTCGCACGCCGTGCGAATCGCCGGGTGACCTTCTGGCACCCTGGCCTGAGCCGCCGAGACACATCCGGCGACCGGACCGCACCACAGATGTCATGGGCCGATGGAGCTGCCCCGGCGCTAGCGGCGCGTGCCGACGATCCGGTCCCTATCTGGCAGGTAGTCGGGCAGCACCTCGGCTCCGAGCCCCGCGTCCTCGACGGCGGCGACGTACTCCTCGGTCGGCGTGAGCGCCAGCCGGTGGTGTTCGACGAAGTACTCCACGCCCTCGGCGTTCCGCACGAGGTGGTGCATGTCGAACTCCGTGATCCGCCCATCCCGGGCGTTGACCGGAAGCCGGATCACGGTCGTCTCGCCGTCGCTCACGACCTCGGGCTCGGGGACGAACCCGTCGATCCACGCCTCCGGTCGGAGCCAGCCGTCGAACACGAGCACGCCGCCCGGGTTCAGGTGCGCCGCGAACCGACGAACCGTCTCGCGCAGCTCCGCCGGCTCCGTCACGTAGCCGATGCTGCTGAACAGGCACGTCACCGCGTCGAACGTTCGGCCCAGGTCCACGGTCCGCATGTCGCCGACGCGCAGCTGGACGTCCGGGAGCCGGGACCGCGCGACCGCGATCATGTCCGGACTCAGGTCGATGCCTTCGACGACGTAGCGTCCCCGGAGGAACCGCAGGTGCAGGCCGGTCCCGCAGGCGACGTCGAGCAGCGATCGAGCCGCGGGGTTCCGCGCGCGGACGATCGCGTCGAGCTGGTCCGCTTCGCCGGCGTAATCCTTGACCCCCGAGCCGGCGTAGAGCAGGTCGTAGACGTCGGCGCTGCGCGCGTACATGGACGGCGATGGTACCCACTAGTCTCGGCACCCATGCGAGGGACGCGGCTGGTGGGTCGAACCATGGGGCTCGTGGCGGCAGGCTTCGTCGCGCTGCTCGGCAGCGAAGCGCTCGCGGCGGCGCTCCGCGACTACCTGCCGACGGACCCGGCGTTGGCGATCGGCGGCATCTTCGGACTGACCACCGATCCGCATCTCGTGTTCGCCGTGCTCGGTGACTCGACCGCGGCCGGCGTCGGCGCAGGGACGCCGGAGTTCGCGTACCCGACGCTGCTGGCCGAGCGGCTCGCGGCGGCCGGGTGGCACGTCGAACTTCTCGGCTTCGGCGTCTCGGGCGCGAAGGTTCGCGACGTCCTCACCGTTCAGCTCCCGAAGGCCGAGGCCGCACGGCCGGACCTTGTCTTCGTCGGGATCGGGGGCAACGACGTGATCCGGCTGACGTCGATCCCGCGGTTCCGCGCCGAATACGGAGAGATGCTCGATCGACTGATGGCCACGGGCGCGACCGTCGTCGTCGGCAGCATGCCCGACATGCGCGTCCGGGCGTTCCTGGAGCCGCTCCGGCGCGTCTCCGGGTGGCGCGGACGCAGTCTCGGCCGCGCGATCGAGACCGTGGCCCTGAAGCGCGAGGTGCCGGTCGTGCCGATGGCCGAACGGACCGGGCGGTTCTTCCTCGAACACCCGGAGCTCGCGTACGACAGCAGCGACGATCTCCACCCAGGACCGGCCGGCTACGAATCATGGGCCGAAGCGATCGGCCCAGCGCTGCTCGAGGCCCTCGCAAGCAGATCGGCCGCCGGCGGTTCGAGGGACGAGGCGGAGGGTTGAACCAGCCAGCCCGGCGACGTGCCTACGACATGCAGAGGAGCGGCGTGTCGGCGGACACCACCGCCGAGCGAGGACCCAACTTCGCGCCGGCCGTCGCACGCACCATGTACCGGTATGTCGTCGCCGAACCCAGTTCGCGGTCGACGTACCCGTCGGCGTGACCGCCGCGTACGCGGGCGACCAGGCGGAGCGGACCCCCAGCGCCGTCGTCGCGGTAGATCGCGTACCCGTCCGCGGTCGCCGGATCCATCGCGATCCAAGAGAGCACGGCGCGGAACCGGAGGAACCCGTCGCACGCGCCCTCTGCCTGTATCGCCGCGACGGGATGGAGGACGATCGTCGGGCTCGGGTGCGGCGACGCCGAGCGTCTCGGGGGCGCCGCGTGGCCGCGGACCTGGTTCCATCCGACGAACCCTGCGGCCGAGAGCGTCGCCAGAACCACCAGCACCACCAGGGACATGCCGAGACGCCTGCCGCGACGGCGCGGTGGACGATGCTGCGGACCGGTTCGTTCGATCGGGGCGGAGGGGATCACGGACGTCGGCGGCCCGCCGAGGTCCTGCGTCACGGCTGCGGGCGCGACCGATCCCGTTCGCGGTGCGCCCGACGCGGGTTCGCCGGCGACCCGGCCGAGGTCCGCCTCGAGCTCGCCGGCCGACCGGTACCGATGGCTCGGATCCTTCGCGAGGCACCGCATGACCAGTGCGTCGACCGCCATCGAGACGGACGGGTTCAGGGCCGACGGTGGCGCGGGCCGCTCCTCGAGGTGTCGGTACACCACCGCCACCGGATCGCCGGTGAACGGCGGTCTGCCCGTCAGCATCTCGTAGAGCACGCACCCCAGCGCGTAGACGTCGGAACGGCCGTCGACCGCCTCGCCCCGGATCTGCTCGGGAGCCAGGTATTCAGGCGTGCCGAACGGGACATGCGTATCCGTCGGCGTCGCGGCGGCCAGGGAGCGCGCGATGCCGAAGTCCAGGACCTTCACGCCGCCGCCCGCCGCGAGCATCACGTTCGCCGGCTTGACGTCCAGGTGCACGATCCCCATCGAGTGCGCGTACGCGAGCGCGCCGGCCATCGCGCGGCCGATCCCGAGCGCACGCTCGACCTCGAACGGGCGGTGGCGCGCGAGCTCGGCCGACAGCGGCTCGCCGGGGACGAGCTCCATCACGATGTACGGGGTTCCGTCCTCGGTCAGGATGTCGTGGACGGCGACGACGTTCGGGTGCGATAGGACCGCCGCGGCGCGCGCCTCCCTGCCGAACCGCGCCAACGAGCGCTCGTCGAGCGGCGTACCCGCCTTCGGCTTCTTGAGCGCGACCTGACGCCGGAGGTGGAGGTCGAACGCCAGGAACACCTCACCCATGCCGCCGCGACCCAGGGATGCTTCGATCTGGTAGCGCCCGGCGACGACCGGATCGTCGGTGCCGACCGCGCCCCCGTCGGCGCCGGTGTTCGTTCCCCCACTCGCGTGCACGTGTTCCATGTTCGCAGGTCGAACGCAAGAGCGGGTAGACGCCAACGGCGCGGCGCCGTCGCCCCACCGACGGCGCCATACGTAGGGCGACGGCGCCTGGGGTCCGGCGCGTCAGCCCTGGAGTTCCTCCACGCCCTCCCGCAAGGCGAACAGCGCGATCACCAGCGCGACGAGCGGGTCCGCCCACCACCAGCCCGCCGCCGCGTTCGCCACGAGACCCACCAGGACCGTCGTCGACAGCGCCGCGTCGACCAGCGAGAAGCGCGCCTCAGCCGCCAGCACGCGGTTCTCGATCACGCGCGCGATCCGGCCCTTCGCCACGCCGAGCGCGGTCATCACGATCGCCGCGGCCGCCGTCAACACGATGCCGAAGGGCGACGCCTCCGGCCGGGCGCCGGAGATCAGCCGGAGGATCGACTGCACGCCGACATAGGCGGCCACGATCAGGTACGAGACCCCGATCGCTCGCAGCGCGGGCCGGTCGCGCAGCGGGCCACGGCCCTCCAGCTGCCACACCGTCACGACGCCGACGAACACCTCGAGCGACGAATCCAACCCGTACGCGGTCAGTGCCACGGAGCTCGCCGCGATGCCGGCGGCGATCGCGGCCGCGCCCTCGAACGCGTTCCACGCGATGGTGGCGTAGACGAGACGGAGACCTCGACGCCGAGCGGCACCTCGCTGGGCCATGGGCGCGCAGCCTAGCGTTCTCCGTCTTTCGGAGGTGCCGTGACCCGCCGCCGTACCGCGTAGTCTCGTCAGGTGGCTTTACCATCGGACACACCGCCGGCGTCCCTCGGCGGTGACGGCCCTCGCTCGGGGATCGCGGGGTTCCTGGTCGGGGCGATGGGGATGTTCGCCACGATGTATTCGACGCAGGCGATCCTGCCTGAGCTGTCCCAGGACTTCGGCGTCAGCCCATCCGCGGCAGGGCTCACCGTGTCGGCCGTGGTGTTCGCGATCGCGGTGGGCGCCTGGGTCTGGGGCCCCGTCTCCGATCGGATCGGCCGACCGCGTTCGCTGGTCCTCGCCTCGTCCCTGCTGGTGATCCCGACCGTGGCCGCCGGGCTCGCGCCGACGTTCGCGGCGCTCCTCCTGTGCCGGACGCTCCAGGGCCTGTGCATGCCGGGGCTGCTGACCGTCGGCGTGCCGTACGTCGCCGAGGCGTTCGCTCCGCGTATCGGCGGGCGGGCGATGGGCTACTACGTCTCCGCGCTCGTGATCGGCGGCCTGATCGGCCGGGTCGGCGTCGCCCTCGTTACCACGCTGGTGGGATGGCGCCTGGCGATCGGCGGGCTCGCGGTCCTTCCGGCGGCAGGGGCGATCCTCATGCATCGAACGCTCCCGGCGGTGGCGCCGCCGCTGCGCAGCGAGGGCGGCGGCCTGGCAGCCCTCGGGAGGCAGCTCCGGAACCTGGTCCTGCTGCGCGCCGCCGCGGCCGGCAGCGCGCTGCTGTTCGCGTTCGTCGGGACGTTCTCCTACGTCGTCTTCCGCCTCGAGGGTCCCCCGTTCGGCTTCGGAGTCGTCGCGGGGAGCCTCGTGTTCCTGCTGTGGGTACTCGGCGTCGTCGGGCCGTTCGCCGGACGCCTCGCCGACCGCTACGGATGGCAGCGGGTCGCGATCGCGGCGCTCTGCTCGGCGGTCGTCGGCGTTGTGCTGTCGTTGCCGGCATGGTTGCCGACGCTGACCATCGCCCTCGCCCTGATCACCGTGTCCGTGTTCACCGGCGTGACGAACGCACAGATCGGCGTCACCCGCGCGACGCGGACCGATCGCGGTGTGGCCAGCGCCCTGTACTTCAGCCTCTATTACCTGGCGGGCGCCGCGGGAGCCTACCTGCCAGGGCTGGCGTGGCAGACGTGGGGCTGGCCGGGCGTGGCGGCCGTCGCGCTCTCGGCGCTGATGCTCGCGGTGATCGCGTCGCTCCCGGGGCTGGCCGCGCGATAGCATCGCGGATCGCGATGACGCGACGCTGCGGGTGGGCGGACGGGCCTGGGACCAGCGAGTTGATGGCTCGCTACCACGACGAGGAATGGGGCGTGCCGTCCCACGACGAACGCCACCTGTTCGAGATGCTCGTGCTCGAAGGCGCGCAGGCCGGACTCTCGTGGTCGACGATCCTCAACAAGCGGGAGGGGTACCGCCGGGCGTTCGCCGGGTTCGACCCCGAACGGGTGGCTCGGTTCGACGAGGATGCTGTCGAACGACTGCTCGCCGATCCGGGCATCGTCCGGAACCGGGCGAAGGTCGATTCCGCGATCTCGAACGCCAGGGCGATCCTGGCACTGCGCGGCGCGCAGGGCGGCCTCGACGCCTACCTATGGGCCGTCGCGGGCGCCAATCCCGGCCAAGACCGGTTCGCCACGCTCGCCGATGTCCCGGCGGAGACCCCGCGATCGAAAGCGCTGAGCCAGGACCTGAAGCGCCGCGGGTTCCGGTTCGTCGGGCCGACGACCTGCTACGCGTTCATGCAGGCGGTCGGCATGGTCAATCCTCACGTAGCAACGTGCTTCCGTCACGACGAGGTGGCCAGGCTGGGTTAAGAGGGTTCCACGGTCAGCTCGGGCGACCGGCCGATGACGAGCGAGCCGGTCGCGGCCTGCACCAGGGATCGGTGACGGACCGAGTGCTGTCTGCGCGGGCCCTCGATGCCGGAGAGCGACAGCGTAGCCCTCGACCCGTCAGCTGCTTTCCCTTCCCACGAGAGGCGATGGCGAAGACGCGGTGCGCGGCGTTCCCGTCGTCACTCATGCCGCGACGTTGCCCGGACGGTCGATGCCTCACGGGAGCACGCGCGGCTCCCGTGGGAAGATGGATGCCATGAACCAGGGACCGAGAGACCGCATCCAGAACGCCCGCCGCGCGATGGACCGGGCGGCAGGCCGAACCGTGGACTACCTCGCGTCGCCGAACGGGCAGCGGCTCCGTCGTCGCGTGGCCGCCGGCATGATCGTCACGGCGCCGTTGGTGCTCCGGTCCTCGGTCTTGAAGAAGTACCCGGTGATCCGGCTGATCGAGCTGCTCGGCGGCACCGCCGCGGTCCTCGAGCTGGCGCGCATGATCCGCGAGTGGGAGCCCGAGCGCGCCGACCAGCTCGAGGCGGCGGTCAACGCGATCGCTCACGTGCCGCCCGGCGGCAACGGCGCGACGCCGCACGCGTAGGCGCGCCGCGGCCATCGGACTGGGCGGAAGGGACGGCGTGCGCGTCACCCTCTTGACCCGCGAGTACCCGCCGAACGTGTACGGCGGTGCCGGCGTCCACGTCACGTACCTGGCACGCGAGCTGTCCAGGCTGGTGCCCGTGGAGGTGCGCGCGTTCGAGGGCCCGCGCGGGCGTCCGAGCGCTGGGGACGGGCCGCCGGCGATCGGGTTCGAACCATGGTCGATCCTCGCCGGGCCGGAGGCGTACCGGCCGGCCCTGGAGGTCATGTCCGTCGACATGGCCATGGTGATCGGGCTCGAGGGAACCGCTCTGGTGCACAGCCACACGTGGTACGCGAACCTCGCCGGACACCTGGCGAAGCTCACCCACGGTGTCCCGCACGTCATGACCACCCACAGCCTGGAACCGCTCCGGCCCTGGAAGGCGACCCAGCTGGGCGAGGGCGGCTACGCGCTGTCGAGCTTCTGCGAACGGACGGCGATCGAGGCCGCCGACACCGTGATCGCCGTGTCGTCGGCGATGCGCGACGACGTCCTGGCCGCGTACCCGGCCGTGGACCCCGAGCGGGTGACCGTGATCCGCAACGGCGTCGACACCGACGAGTACGCGCCGACGCGCGCGACCGATGCCCTGGTTCGCCACGGCGTCGATCCGAAACGTCCGCACGTGTTGTTCGTCGGGCGGATCACGCGCCAGAAGGGCCTCCAGCACCTGCTCGCCGCGGCCGGGCAGATCGACCGTTCGGCCCAGCTGGTGCTCTGCGCGTCGGCGCCGGACAGCGAGGGCGACCTCGCGGAGGCCGCCGAGGGCATCGAGCGCGCGTGGCAGGATCGGGGCGGCGGCGTGATCTGGCTCCGCGAGGCCGTGCCGGTACCGGACCTGATCCAGCTGTTCAGCCACGCGGCGGTGTTCGTCTGCCCGTCGATCTACGAGCCGATGGGGATCGTGAACCTCGAGGCGATGGCGTGCGGCGCGCCCGTCGTGGCGACCGCCACCGGCGGGATCCCCGAGGTCGTCGTCGACGGGGAGACCGGGCTGCTGGTCCCGATCGAGCAGCGCCCGGGCGGGGACGGCGAGCCGATCGATCCCGCGGCGTTCGCAGCGGCGCTCGCCGAGCGCGTGAACGCGCTGCTGGCCGACCCGCTGCTGGCACGACGGTTCGGCGACGCCGGGCGCGCGCGGGCCGTGGAGCGGTTCAGCTGGCGCGCCGTGGCGCATGAGGTCCTCTCCGTGTACGAACGCCTCTCGCCCGCCCTCCGTGCGGATCGGTCCGGCGGATAGGCTTCGCGGGAGTGCCAGCGAACCGGACGCCACCCAGCCACGGCGCGGACGCGCGTCGCCGCGTCGTGATCGAGGCCGTCACCCCGCAGGTCGACGGCGGACGGTTCGCGGCCAAGCGGTGCGTCGGCGAGGAGGTCGTCGTCGAAGCCGACGTGTTCGCCGACGGGCACGATGAGCTCGCCGCGGTGATCCAGCACCGCCCCGACGGGTCGTCGACGTGGTGCGAGACACCGATGACGCTCGTCAGGAACGATCGCTGGCGGGCGTCGTTCACGATCGCGTCGCTGGAGACGTATCGCTTCACGGTCGTGGGGTGGATCGACCGGTTCGCCTCGTGGCGAACGGACCTCGCCAAGCGCGTCGAGGCGGGGCAGGACGTCTCGGTCGAACTCCTGGTCGGCGCCTCCCTGGTGTCCGCCGCGGCTCGGCGTGCGGACGGTGACGGGGACGATCGTGCGCTCCTGCGCCACGCGGCCACGATGCTCCGCGCCGGCGGAGCGGACGCGATCGCGGTCGCCGAAGACCCCGGCCTGGCGGAGACGGTCGCGCGACACCCGGATCGGCGTCACGCGACGACGTTCGTCCCCGAGCTGGCCGTCGAGGTCGATCGACCCCGGGCGGGGTTCGCCGCCTGGTACGAGCTGTTCCCTCGATCGACAGCCCCGGCCGTTCCCGGCGAGGCGCCCAGGCACGGAACGTTCGCTGACCTCGAAGCGCGGCTGCCCGCGATCGCGGAGATGGGGTTCGACGTCGTGTACCTGCCGCCGATCCATCCGATCGGTCGTTCGTACCGCAAGGGCCCGAACAACGTGGAGGGCGCCGGACCGGATCACCCGGGCAGTCCGTGGGCGATCGGGTCGAGACGCGGTGGACACGACGCGATCCACCCGGACCTCGGTTCGCTCCGCGATCTCCGACGGATGCGCATGCACGCCGAACGGCTCGGGCTCGAAGTGGCCCTCGATCTGGCGCTCCAGGCCTCGCCGGACCATCCGTGGGTCCGGGAGCACCCCGAGTGGTTCACCCACCGCCCCGACGGTTCGATCCGCCACGCGGAGAACCCGCCGAAGAAGTACCAGGACATCTACCCGCTCGACTTCGCGACGGACGCGTGGGAGTCGCTCTGGGACGAGGTCCTGCGGATCGTGCGCTTCTGGATCGGCCACGGGATCCGGACGTTCCGCGTCGACAATCCGCACACGAAGCCGTTCGCGTTCTGGGAATGGCTGATCGCGGAGGTCCGTCGCGACCATCCCGACGTGATCTTCCTCGCGGAGGCGTTCACGCGTCCGAAGGTGATGAAGCGCCTGGCGAAGCTCGGGTTCACGCAGTCGTACACGTACTTCACATGGCGAACGACGAAGCACGAATTGACGACGTACCTGACGGAGCTGACGGCCACCGAGATGGCCGAGTACTTCCGCCCGAACCTCTGGCCGAACACCCCCGACATCCTCACCGCGTACCTGGTCGACGGGGGCCGGCCGGCGTTCGTCGCCCGCCTGATCCTCGCTGCGACGATGTCGCCCCTGTACGGCATCTACGGGCCGGCGTTCGAGCTGATGGAACGTACGCCGCGCGAGCCCGGCTCGGAGGAATACCTGCATTCCGAGAAGTACGAGATCCGGTCGTGGCCGGTCGGGCGCCGCGGTTCGCTCAGGTCGCTCGTCGGCACCGTGAACCGGATCCGGCGCGAGAACCCGGCGCTGCACGAGCTGCGGAACCTGCGGTTCAGCGGCACCGACAACGACCAGATCGTCTGCTACCACAAGGCGACGGCCGATCGATCGAACGCGATCGTCGTGCTCGTCAACCTCGATCCGGTCCATCGGCAGTCGTGCTTCACGGACCTCTGGCTCGCGGAGCTGGGGCTCGCGCCCGACGAGCCGTTCGTGGCCCACGACCTGCTGAGCGGTGCGCGGTTCCCGTGGGTCGGGGCGCGCAACTACGTCGAACTCGATCCGGCGACGCTCCCAGCGCACGTGCTGCGGATCGAACGGACCGTGGACGCCGCGGACGGCCACACCGCGTCGGGGCACGTGCCCCGATGAAGGCCGCGGAGCCGGCGGCACTGAAGGAACTCGCGGCGGCGTTCGACGTCCTGACGCGGTTCCACGACGTGACCGGCAAGCAGCGGGCGGCCTCTCCGGCGTCCCTCGTCGCGGTGCTCCGTGAGCTCGGCGCGGAGCTCGACACCGCGGACGTGGACGCCGCGGGCGCGTCGGACGCGCTTCGCGCGCGGGAAGCGTCGCGGTGGCGACGCGTGGTCGAACCCGTGATCGTGGCCTGGGCCGGACGCCCCGGCGCGCTGCGCCTCCGGGTCCCGTCCCGCGCCTCGGACCGCGTCGCGGACGTCGAGGTGACGTCGGAGGACGGGACGTGGTCGGTCGGCGTGACCGTGCGGCTGGACGCGGCCGCGACGGTCGGCGGCGCGCTCGCGGACGGCGAGACGTTCGTGGAGAAGACGATCGAGGCGGCCGGACAGCTCGCGGAGCCGTGGCCGATCGGGTACCACCGGCTCACCGTGCGACTCTCCGGTACCGAGACCACCGCCACCGTCCTGTCGGCCCCGGCCGCGTGCGCGCCGTACCCGGGCCGGGCCTGGGGCGCGTTCCTGCCCGCGTACGCCGTGCGGCGGGACGGCGACCGGGGCGTCGGCGACCTCGGCGGGCTGCGGGAACTCCTCGGATGGATCGAGCGATCCGGCGGCGGCGTGTTCGCGACGCTCCCGCTCTTCGCGGCGTTCAACGGTCCGGCCGGGCCGTTCGAGGCGAGCCCCTACTCGCCCGTGAGCACGCTGTTCTGGAACGAGCTCTACGCGGACATCGAGGCGGCGCCCGAGTTCGCGCTCAGCCGGGAGGCCCGTGACGTCGCCGGCTCGGACGGCTTCCGAGCGCAGGCGGAGGAGCTGCGCGCCGCGGAGCTGATCGACTACCGGGCGGCGATGACGCTCGCACGGCGCGTGCTCGAACCGATGGCGCGAGCGGCATCGGCCGACCCGAATCGGCGCGCGTGGCTCGAGCGCGCCGCCGCCGCGCGCCCCGAGCTCGACGCCTACGCGCGGTTCCGCGCGATGGTCGAACGGACCGGGGCGTCGTGGCGTACCTGGCCGGCGGTCCAGCGCGACGGCACGCTCGACGACGCCGACATCGAACCCGAAGCGGCCCTCTACCACCGGTACGTCCAGGCGCTGTTGGACGATCAACTCGCCGCGATCCCGCGCGACCCGGCCGCCGGGCGGGGCCTGCTGCTCGACATCCCGGTGGGCGTCCACCCGGACGGGTTCGACGTGTGGCGCGACCGCGAGGCCTTCGCCCTGGGCGCCAGCACCGGCGCTCCGCCCGACAGCTTGTTCTCCGGCGGACAGGACTGGGGGACGCCGCCACCGCACCGCGAGCACGCTCGGCGTTCGGGCTACCTTTCGCTCCGGGAACGGCTGCGCCGGACGATGCAGCACGCTGCGGTGGTCCGCATCGATCACGTGATGGGGCTCCACCGGCTCTACTGGGTTCCCCATGGGATGCCCGCGACCGAGGGCGTCTACGTGCGCTACCCGGCCGACGAGCTGTACGCGGTCCTCGCGATCGAATCAGGCGCGACCGGCGCCGCGGTCGTGGGCGAGGACCTCGGGACGGTCCCGTCGGAGGTCCGAGCGACGATGGGCGAACGCGGCGTGCTCCGGACGTACGTGCTGCAGCTCGAACTCTGGCCCGGCAAGGACCCGCCCTTGCCCGAACCTCCGGCGCGCTCGCTGGCGGCGCTCAACACGCACGACCTGCCGACGTTCGCCGCGTACGTCGAGGGCCTGGACGTCGGGGACCGGCTCCGCCTCGGACTGATCGACCGCGACCGCGCGGCGGAGGTCGCGGCCCATCGCGCTCGCCTGCTCCGCGAGCTCGAGGCGAGCCTGCGGGGCCACGGCCTCCTGTCGCCCGGATCTGGGAGCGAGGCGACGCCCGCGCTCCTCCGGGCGTCGCTCGCGTTCCTCGCCGAGAGCGACGCGAACATCGCGCTCATCAACCTCGAGGACCTGACCGGGGAACGGCTCCCGCAGAACCGCCCCGGGACCGGGCAGGAGGAGCCGAACTGGCGCCGAAGGACCTCGGTCACGATCGATGCGCTCATGGCGTCGCCCTACATCGCGGATGTCCTCGCGGACATCGACGCGCGTCGCCGCGCGCGCGTCCCCAGCCCCACGGGTTCGCCGCGATGACCGACCGGTCGCTCCTGTCCCCCGACGACCTGCACCTGTTCAACGAGGGAACCCACCATGCGCTCGCCGAGAAGCTCGGGGCGCATCCGATCCAGGGCGGCACCGAGTTCGCCGTCTGGGCGCCGGACGCCGACGAGGTCTCGGTGGTGGGCGACTTCAACGGGTGGCTCCCCGGCGCGTCGCAGCTCCGCCAGCGTGCGGCATCCGGCGTCTGGGAGGGGTTCGTCCCCGGCGTCGAGCGCGGCGCGCTGTACAAGTTCCACGTCCGCTCCGCGAAGCACGGGTTCGAAGCCGACAAGACGGACCCGTTCGGCCTGTACTTCGAACGACCCCCGGAGACGGCGGCGATCGTGTGGTCGCTCGACGACTACGCGTGGGGCGACGCGGAGTGGCTCGGGGAACGACGCGCGACGGCGAACGCGCTCACCTCGCCCATCTCCACGTACGAGGTCCACCTGGGCTCATGGATGCGGGCCGACGGGAACCGGCGGCTCACGTACCGCGAGCTCGCGCCGCGCCTCGCGGAACACGTCGAACGCACCGGCTTCACCCACGTCGAGCTCATGCCGGTGACCGAGCACCCCTTCTACGGCTCGTGGGGCTACCAGACCACCGGGTACTTCGCGCCCACCTCCCGGTACGGAACCCCGCAGGACTTCATGGCGATGGTCGACCACCTCCATCAGCGCGGCATCGCCGTGATCATCGACTGGGTGCCGTCGCACTTCCCGACCGACGATTTCTCCCTCGGGCGCTTCGACGGTTCGCATCTCTACGAGCACGCCGACCCGCGGAAGGGGATCCACCCGGACTGGGATTCGTACATCTTCAACTACGGCCGCAACGAGGTTCGCTCCTTCCTCCTCTCGAGCGCGATGCACTGGCTGGGCCGCTACCACGCGGACGGCCTGCGGGTCGATGCGGTCGCGTCGATGCTCTACCTGGACTACTCGCGCGAGCCGGGCGAGTGGGTGCCGAACGCGAAGGGCGGCCGCGAGAACCTGGACGCGGTCTCGTTCCTTCGCAGGATGAACGAGGACGTCTACGCGGTCCACCCCGACGTCCAGACCGTCGCCGAGGAATCGACGTCGTGGCCGATGGTCTCGCGCCCGACCAGCATGGGCGGGCTGGGGTTCGGGCTGAAATGGGACCTCGGCTGGATGAACGACACGCTGCGGTACATGCACCGGGACCCGATCCACCGGCGCTTCCATCACGGCGACCTCACGTTCCGGGGGCTGTACGCGTTCACCGAGAACTTCGTGCTGCCCCTGTCGCACGACGAGGTCGTCCACGGGAAGGGCTCGCTCATCGGCAAGATGCCCGGCGACGAGTGGCAGCGCTTCGCGAACCTCCGCCTGCTGTTCGGCTACCAGTGGTCGCAGCCCGGCAAGAAGCTGCTGTTCATGGGCGGCGAGTTCGCGCAGGAGCGCGAGTGGGACCACGACCAGAGCCTGGACTGGCACCTGCTGGAGGACGAACGGCACGCCGGCATCCTGCGCTGGGTCGGCGACCTGAACGCGCTGTACCGACGGCAGCCGTCGCTCCACGAGTTGGACGCCGACCCCGCCGGGATCGAATGGATCGAAGCGAACGACGCCGAGTTCAGCGTGGTCGCATTCATCCGACGGGGTAGCACGCCGAGCGAACCGCCGGTGCTGTTCGTGGCGAACTTCACCCCGATAGTAAGGCAGCATTACGATATCGGGGTGCCGGTCGGAGGACGCTGGGTGGAGCTGCTGAACTCCGACGCCGAGACCTACGGCGGCAGCGGCGTCGGTAACCTCGGCGGCGCGGTCGCCCAGCCTCCCGGCTGGCATTCGAGGCCGTACGCACTGGACCTGACGCTCCCGCCGCTGGCCTGCGTCTACCTCGCGCCGGAAGGGACGCACTGACGATGCGGATATGGCCCGGATACCCGAACCCGATCGGGGCAACATGGGACGGCCAGGGGGCGAACTTCGCGCTGTTCTCCCAGCACGCCGAGGGCGTCGACCTCTGTCTGTTCGACGAGGACGGCCGGATGGAACTGAGCCGGATCCCGCTGCGCGAGCGCACGGACTTCGTTTGGCACGCGTACCTGCCCGACGTCCGGCCCGGGCAGGTCTACGCGTACCGCGTGCACGGTCCGTACGAACCGAACGAGGGGCTCCGGTTCAACGCGTCGAAGCTCCTGCTCGACCCCTACGCGAAGGCCATCACGCGGGGCGTTCGCTGGACCGACGCGCTCTTCGGCTACCGGGTCGGCGACCCGGCCGAGGACCTGTCGCGCGACGACCGGGACAGCGCCCCCGACACGGCGAAGTGCATCCTCGTCGACCCGGCGTTCACGTGGGGCGATGACCGGCGCCCCGCGACGCCGTGGAACCGTTCGGTCATCTACGAGGTCCACGTGAAGGGGATGACCGAACGCCATCCGGCGATCCCGCCGGAGGTGCGCGGGACCTATCTGGGCATGGCGCAGGAGCCGGTGCTGGAGCACCTCCGCTCGCTGGGCGTGACGGCGGTCGAGCTCCTGCCGGTCCAGCGTTCGATCCCGGAACGGCACCTGGTCGAACGCGGCCTGACGAACTACTGGGGCTACAACCCGATCGGGTTCTTCTCGCCGGATCCCCGGTTCTCGAGCGGCGGCGCGGCGACGGTCGTCCAGGAGTTCAAGACGATGGTCAAGGCGATGCACCTGGTCGGCATCGAGGTGATCCTCGACGTGGTGTTCAACCACACGGGCGAGGGCGGTCACCTCGGGCCGACCCTGTCGCTGCGGGGCATCGACAACCGGGCCTACTACCACCTGGAGCCGGGCAACCCTCGGTACTACCGTGACGTGACCGGCACCGGGAGCACGGTCAACGCCGGGCACCCTCGGGTCGTGCAGATGATCATGGACTGCCTGCGGTACTGGGTGCTTGAGGCGCGCGTGGACGGGTTCCGGTTCGACCTGGCGTCCGCGCTTCTCGCCGACCCGTCGTCGTCGAACTTCGGGACCGGGTTCTTCGCGGCGGCGCTGCAGGACCCGGTGCTCGCGCGCGTGAAGCTGATCGGCGAGCCGTGGCATCCGGGCGAGAACGGGTACCAGGTCGGGAACTTCCCGGCCGGCTGGGCCGAATGGAACGGGAAGTACCGGGACTGCGTCCGGCGCTTCTGGCGCGGGGACCCCGGACAGGTGCCGGAGCTGGCGTCCCGGCTGACCGGCTCGGCCGATCTGTTCGCCGCCGGCGGCCGCCGCACGTACGCGAGCGTCAACTTCGTCACGGCCCACGACGGGTTCACGCTCCACGACCTGGTCAGCTACGAGCACAAGCACAACGAGGCGAACGGCGAGGACAACCGCGACGGGACCGACGACAACCTCTCGCGGAACTGGGGCGCGGAGGGTCCGAGCGGCTCGGCGTACGTCCAGCGGATGCGCCAACGGATGAAACGGAACCACCTGGCCACGCTGATCCTCTCGCAGGGCGTGCGGATGCTCTTGGGCGGCGACGAGCTGGGGCGGACGCAGTTCGGGAACAACAACGCGTACTGTCAGGACAGCGAGCTGTCGTGGTTCGACTGGGACCTCTCGCGCGAGGACCTCGAGCTGGTCGAGTTCGTCCGGCGCCTGACGGCGGTCCTTCGGGCGAACCCGGTCCTGCGGCGGCGTTCGTTCCTCACGGGCGCGGTCGGCCCCGACGGACTGAAGGACGTGGCATGGGTCCGGCCCGACGGCGAGGAGATGACGGACGCGGACTGGGGCGACGCATCGAACCACGTGCTGGGCATGATGATCTCGGGCCGAGCGAGCGACGAGGTCGACGACCTGGGCAGGCCCGTCTTCGGCGAGACGCTGCTGGCGCTGCTGAACGGCGGCGGCCGTTCGCGCCGGTTCTTCCTGCCGCGGCCGGCGTCACCGGGGTTCTGGCAGGAGCTGATCAACACGGCGAGGCCGGGCGCGAGGGTCCCGCGCGCGGGGAGCGTGTCGCTGGTCGCCCACTCCGTGATCGTGCTGCGTTACGTCGAGGGCGACGGCGGCGGCGAGCCTGCGCCGTCCGGCGAGCCGATCTGATCGGCTCGCAGGTCTCGGCCCCATCATCGATGCGCCCCCGGGAACCGATGGTAGGGTCGAGCGTCGGGCGCGGACCGCGAGCGCCGGCGAAAGGGGGATGAGGCGTGGGCGTGGATCCCGGCCGGGCGGCCTCGCCCGGCTCGGATGACGTGTCGCGGGCCGTGGCCTTGCTCGCGGCCCGCCTGCCGGCACCCCTGCGGCCGCTGGCCCGGATCGCGTACAACTATCGCTGGTCCTGGGCCGAACACGGGCCCGAGCTGTTCCGCACGATCGACCCCTACCGGTGGGAACTGGCCGGCGAGAACCCCGTCCGGCTGCTCTCCGACGCGCCGGACCCGATCATGGACCGGGCGGCGCGCGACGACGCGCTGATCGACGGCGCGTGGCGCATGGACGCGTTGATCTCGAAGGAGCTGGCGCGGCCGCCCTCCGACGGGCTCGTCGTCGACGCCGGCCTGTCGCCCGCCCGGCCGGTCGCGTTCCTGTGCGCCGAGTTCGGCGTGCACGCGTCGCTCCCTATCTATTCGGGCGGGCTCGGAGTGCTGGCCGGCGACGTGCTGAAGGAAGCGTCCGACCGTCGGATCCCGATGGCCGGCGTCGGCTTGCTGTACCGCGAGGGCTTCCTCCACCAGCGCCTGGACTACGCGCGCTGGCAACAGGAGTTCTGGATCCCGTCGTTCCCCGAGCGGCTCCCCTGCGCGATCGTGACCGGCGACGACGACGAGCCGTTGACCGTCACCGTCGAGATCCGCGACCGCCCGATCGTCTTGCAGATCTGGCGCGTCGATGTCGGCAGGGTGCCGCTGTACCTGCTCGATGCGGAACGGCCGGAGAACGCCCGCGTGGACCGGTGGATCACCTCGCGCCTGTACGTGAGCGACCGTCAGGTGCGACTGGCGCAGTACGTGCTGCTCGGCCTGGGGGGCATGCGGGCGCTCCGCGCGATGGGGATCGACCCGGCCGTCGTGCACCTGAACGAGGGGCACGCCGCGCTCGCGCCGCTCGAGCTGGCGCGTGAGCTCGCGGACGGCGGCGAGGCGTTCGAGCAGGCGCTCGCGGAGGCGAAGGGTCGAACGATCTTCACGACCCATACGCCGGTCCCGGCCGGCAACGAGTCCTATTCGGCGTTCGAGGTGCTCGAGGCGCTCGACGGGTTCCACGCCGGCCTTGGCATGGACGAACGGCACTTCCTCGCGCTGGGGCGCGTCCATCCGCACGACGAAGGCGAACGGTTCGGCGTCACGCCGCTGGGCCTCCGGGCCAGCCGCGCGGCGAACGGGGTGAGCCGGCTCCACGGCGACACGGCGCGGACGATGTGGCGTGGCCTCGACGGCAGCGCCGACGGCGAGGAGCCGGCCGCCGCGCCGATCGGCTCGGTGACGAACGGCGTCCACCTGCCGACGTGGATGGCGCAGGAGATGCGCGAGCTGCTCTGCCGGCACCTCGGCGAGGATTGGGAGCGTCGTGCCGGCGATCCGTCGACGTGGGCGGCCGTGACCGACATCCCGGACGAGGAGCTCTGGGCGGTACGGGGCGAGCTGCGCCGGGCCGCGATCCGGTTCGTCCGTGACCGCATGGCCCGAGACCGCCTGGCGCGCGGCGAGCCGGTCGATCAGGCGGAGGCGGCCGCGAGCGGGTTCGACCCCGAGGCACTCACGATCGGGTTCGCGCGGCGCGCCGCCGCGTACAAGCGCATCTACCTGCTGATCGCGGACCCCGAGCGGGCGTTCGCGCTGCTCGGTGGCTCGACCCCGGTCCAGCTCGCGCTGGCCGGCAAGTCGCACCCACAGGACGAGGAGGCCAAGAGCATCCTGCAGAACGTCCTTCGGTTCCATGGCGATCCCCGGGTCGGCGACCGCGTCGCGTTCGTCGAGGACTACGACATGCGGGTCGCGTCCTACCTCGTGCGCGGCTGTGACCTGTGGCTGAACCTCCCCCGCTACCCGATGGAAGCGAGCGGGACGAGCGGGATGAAGGCCGCGCTGAACGGGGGTCTCAACCTGTCGGTACTGGACGGATGGTGGGCCGAGGCCTACGACCGGCAGAACGGCTGGGCGATCGAGGCCGACCCCTCGCTGCCGACCGACGAGCAGGATCGGCGGGACGCGAGTGCCCTGTACGACCTGCTCGAGCGCGAGGTCGTGCCCCTGTGGGCGGAACGAGACGAGGCCGGCATCCCGCGGGGCTGGATCGCGCGCATGAAGCGCTCGCTGATGACGATCGGGCCTGCCTTCTGCGCCACCCGGATGATGGACGACTACGTCCGCACGATGTACCGGCAGGCGCCCGTCGGCGCGAGCTGACGGGAACGCCTACTCGACCTTCTGACCCTTCCCGATCACGACGACACCGCCGGGCGACACGACGAACCGCTCGCGATCGAGGTCGAGATCCACGCCGACCCGCGCCCCCTCGGGGATCTCGACGTTCTTGTCGACGATCGCGCGCCGGACCAGCGCGTTCGACCCGATGACGACGCCGCTCATGAGCACCGACGCCTCGACCTCTGCGCCCGGATGGAGCTCGACCCCGGGAGACAGCACGCTCCGGGCGACCCGCGCGCCGTCGACGACGACCCCGGCACTGAGGAGCGAATCGTCGACGGCCGGCGCGCCACCTCCGAGCCGCGACAGCAGGCGGGCCGGCGGCGCCGGTTCGTTCCACGTGAGGATCGGCCACTCGGCGTCGTACAGGTCGAACGCCGGCTCGGCCGAGAGCAGGTCCATGTGCGCCTGATGGAACGCGTCGAGCGAACCGACGTCGCGCCAGTACCCGCGCTCGCGCTTGGAGACCCCCGGAACGACGTTCGCCGCGAAGTCGTAGACGTACGCCTCGCCGGCGTCGACGAGCGCCGGGATGATGTTCCCGCCGATGTCGTGCGACGAGCTCGAGTCGGCGGCGTCGGTGACGACGGCCTCGATGAGGGTCTTCGTCGAGAACACGTAGTTGCCCATCGAGGCGAACACCTTCGTCGGATCGTCGGCGAGGCCGCCGGCGTCCTTCGGCTTCTCGCGGAAGCGGCCGATCCGCAGCGCGTCGCTGGACGGCTCGATCACGCCGACCTGCGGGGCCTGCTCGATCGGGACCCGGATGCCGGCGACGGTGACGCCCGCGCCGGTCGCGATGTGCTGCTGCACCATCTGGCGAGGATCCATCCGGTAGATGTGGTCGGCCCCGAAGACCAGGACGAACGCCGGCTGCTCGTCGTAGATCAGGTTCAGGCTCTGGTAGATCGCGTCCGCCGAACCCTGGAACCAGTGCGGGCCGCGCCGCATCTGCGCGGGGACCGGGGTGACGTAGTCGCCGATCAGCGATGACAGCCGCCACGTCGTCGTGATGTGCCGGTCGAGGCTGTGGCTCTTGTACTGCGTGAGCACGACGATCCGCCGAACCCGCGCGTTCACCAGGTTCGACAGGACGAAGTCGATCAGCCGGTAGCTCCCGCCGAACGGGACCGCGGGTTTCGCGCGGTCGGCGGTGAGCGGGAGGAGACGCTTGCCCTCGCCGCCCGCGAGCACGATGCCGAACACGCGCGTTCGAGCCATGTGCGAAGGACGGTACACCACTGCGGGAACCTGGGGCCGGGCCGAGATCCGGGATGGAAGCGGGAGGCGACGCGCGCGTACGGTATGCCGCGATGCCGAACGCCGAGCAGCTCAGGATGGCCGACGCCCACCCCTGGCGGATGTGGGGCCCGTACCTGGCCGAGCGCGCCTGGGGCACGGTCCGCGAGGACTATTCGGCCGACGGTTCGGCCTGGACGTACTTCCCCCACGACCACGCGCGCTCGCGAGCGTACCGGTGGAACGAGGACGGGATGGGCGGCGTCTGCGACATCGGCCAGCGGCTGTGCCTCGCGTTCGCCTTCTGGAACGAACGCGACCCGATCCTGAAGGAACGGTTCTTCGGGCTGACGGGTCCGCAGGGGAATCACGGCGAGGACGCGAAGGAGCACTGGTGGTTCACGGACAACACGCCCTCGCATTCGTACATGGCGTGGCGCTACGCGTACCCGCAGGCGGAGTTCCCGTACCGGCGGCTGATCGACGAGAACGCGGCGCGGGGCCCTCTCGACCCGGAGTTCGAGCTGCTCGACACCGGCGTCTTCGACGACGATCGCTACTGGGACATCCTGGTCGAATACGCGAAGGCCGCGCCGCAGGACCTCTGCATCCGGGTCGAGCTACGCAACGCCGGGCCGGACGAGGCCACGCTCCACGTGCTCCCGACGTTGTGGTTCCGCAACACCTGGTCGTGGGGATACGGGGACGCCCGACCGATCCTGCGGACGCGGGATGGTGGGATCGAGGCCGAACACCCCGCGCTCGAGCGGATGATCCTGATGGGCGACGGGACGCCCTCGCCGCTGTTCTGCGAGAACGAGACGAACGCCGAGCGGCTCTTCGGCGCGCCGAACGCGACGGCGTTCCCGAAGGACGGCATCGGCGACCACGTCCTGCGCGGGACGCCGACCGTGAACCCGGACGGGACGGGGACGAAGGCCGCGATGCACCACCGCATCACGGTGCCGGCGGGCGGGACCGCGGAGATCAGGCTCCGGCTCAGCGACGGGGACCGCGACCTCGGCGCCTCGTGGGCGCACACGCTGACCGTCCGGCGTCACGAGGCGGACGAGTTCTACCGCGACCTCGCGCCGGCATGCCCGCCGGAGCAGGCGAGCGTCGTTCGGCAGGCCCTGGCCGGCATGCTCTGGAGCAAGCAGTTCTACCACTACGACGTCGAGCACTGGCTCGATGGCGACCCGGCGCAGCCCGCGCCACCCCCCGAGCGCCTGACCGGACGCAACGCGGCGTGGACGCACCTGAACAACCACGACGTCATCTCGATGCCAGACACGTGGGAGTACCCGTGGTACGCGGCCTGGGACAGCGCGTTCCACTGCATCGCGCTGGCGCGCGTCGACCCGGAGTTCGCGAAGCGCCAGCTCCTGCTGCTCTGCCGCGAGTGGTACATGCACCCGAACGGACAGCTCCCAGCGTACGAGTGGTCGTTCGGCGACGTGAACCCGCCGGTCCAGGCCTGGGCCGCCCTGCGCGTCGCCCAGATCGACGGCTACCGGGACATGGAGTTCCTCGAGCGGATCTTCCACAAGCTCTGCCTGAACTTCACGTGGTGGGTGAACCGCAAGGACAGCGAGGGGAACAACGTGTTCGAGGGCGGCTTCCTCGGCCTGGACAACATCGGCCCGTTCGATCGGTCCGCGATCCGGCCGGGAGGGGTTCGGCTCGAGCAGTCCGACGGCACCGCGTGGATGGCGATGTACGCGCTGAACATGCTGGTGATGGCGCTGATCCTCGCGACGCACGACGACACCTACGAGGACATGGCGACGAAGTTCTTCGAGCACTTCTGCTACATCGGCTCGGCGATGAACGAGCACGGGCTGTGGGACGAGGCCGACGGGTTCTACCACGACGTGCTCCACGCCCCGGGTGACGTCGCCGACGTGCCGCTGGAGGTCCGCTCCTTCGTGGGACTGATCCCGCTGGCCGCGACCACGACGCTCGCACCCGAGACGCTGGGACTGGTGCCGAACTTCGCCGAACGCCTCCACTGGTTCGTCGCGAACAAGCCGCGGTACACCGAGGTCGTGGCGCACGACGACCTCGGGAACGACCGGATCGCTCGGTTGCTGTCGGTCGTCTCGCCGGCGCGCCTGCGACGGATCCTCGACCGTGTGCTCTCCCCCGACGAGTTCCTCTCCCCACACGGCCTGCGCGCGCTGTCGAAGTACCACGCCGAGCACCCGTTCGTCGTCCAGATGGACGGGGAGTCGTTCAGCGTCGACTACGAGCCGGGGGAGTCCGAGAGCGGGCTGTTCGGCGGGAACTCCAACTGGCGCGGGCCGATCTGGTTCCCGGCGAACTACCTGGTGATCGAGTCGCTACGGCGCTTCCATCGCTACCTGGGCGAACGGTTCACGGTCGAACACCCCGTCGGCTCGGGCGAACATCGGACGCTCGGCGAGGTCGCCGACGATCTCTCGCGGCGCCTGATCTCGCTGTTCCTCGACGACGCCGACGGACGGCGGCCGGCATTCGGCCCGTACGAGAAGCCGCAGCGCGACCCCCGCTGGCACGAGCGTCTGCTGTTCTTCGAGTACTTCCACGGCGACACGGGGATGGGCCTCGGGGCATCGCACCAGACCGGGTGGACCGGGTTGGTCGCGGACCTGATCGTGTCGCTGGCCGAGCCGGACGCGAACGAGCCGGCGCTGGCGAACGTGCTCGCTGCGCGGGTGGCCGGTGCACCGGATGATGGCCACGACGACCGAGACCCGCGGGCCGAACGCTGAACGCGGACGCCGGTAGGCTCGGCGCCGTGCCCGACGATGAGCCCAGCGCCCTGTACGTCCGCGAGGGCGAGACGTTCGTCCCGACCGCGTTCACCCGCGGGCCGTGGAGCGCGGACGCGCAGCACGCGGGACCACCGGCGGCGCTCGCCGGACGTGCGATAGAGGGCTTCGAACCGACCGACCGGATGCGCGTGGCGCGGTTCACCCTCGAGGTGCTCCGACCGATCCCCCTGGTGCCGCTCGCGGTGGCGGTTCGGGTCGTTCGACCCGGCAAGCTGGTGCAGCTCGTGGAGGCGACGGTTTCGGATGGGCAGAGCGAGGTCGCGCGGGCGAACGCCTGGCGCATCAGGGTCGACGAGGGCGACGGGGAGGGCGGCGGCCTGCCGGCCACGGGGACCGACGAACCGCCGCCGTTCCCTGGGCCGGACGCGTCGCCGGCGCTCCCCGTCTACGAACCCGGCTGGCGACCGAACTACTTCGACGCGATCGACTGGCGGTTCGCGCGCGGCGGGGTGTTCGAACCCGGGCCGGCGACGTGCTGGATGCGGATGCGCCTCCCGCTGGTCGAGGGCGAGACGCCGTCGCCGCTCGTGCGGGTCCTGGTAGCGGCCGACTCGGGCAACGGGGTCAGCGCCACCCTTGCGTTCGATCGGTTCCTGTTCATCAACGTCGACCTCTCGGTCCACCTGGCGCGCGGGCCCGCGGGCGAGTGGGTCTGCCTCGACGCCGTGACCCGGACGGTGCGCGACGGGGTCGGGTTCGCCGAGGCCGAGCTGTGGGACGAACATGGCCGGATCGGCGCCAGCGCGCAGAGCCTGCTGGTCGCGCGCCGGTAGCTCGGACGCCGCACCCGGCCGCTCCGACGGGAACGGAACCGTCGGATACGTTGTTCGAGTGGGTAACGGGACGACGTCGGTGGGAGACCACCTGGCGTACGCTGCCCGGAACCGCTCTCACCCGAAGGAGGACGCCAGCCGTGATGTTCTTCTCCAAGCACAAGACCGAGATGCCGTCGCCGGAGGACGCGCTCGCCGGCCGGGCGACGGCGATGCCCGTGCCCGACGCGCACTTCGTCAACGGGCGCCCGATCCACCCGCCGTTCCCCGAGGGCCTGCAGCAGGCGGTCTTCGGCATGGGCTGCTTCTGGGGCGCCGAGCGCGTGTTCTGGCGGACCCCCGGCGTGTGGACCACCGCCGTCGGCTACGCGGGCGGGTACACGCCGAACCCGACGTACGAGGAGGTCTGCAGCGCGCGGACCGGCCACACCGAGGCCGTCCTGGTGGTGTTCGACCCGAACCTCATCTCCTACGAGGAGCTGCTCAAGGTGTTCTGGGAGAACCACGACCCGACCCAGGGGATGCGCCAGGGCAACGACGTCGGCACGCAGTACCGCTCGGCGATCTACACGTTCGACGAGTCCCAGCGGAAGTCCGCGGAGGCGTCCCGTGACGCGTTCCAGGACGAACTCCGGGCGTCGGGCTACGGCGACATCACTACGGAGATCGCGGATGCCGGGCCCTTCTACTACGCGGAGGATTACCACCAGCAGTACCTGGGGAAGAACCCGAACGGCTACTGCGGCCTGGGTGGGACGGGCGTGTCGTGCCCCGTGGGGATCGCGACGGCCGACTGACCGGCGTCCCGGTCAGCGGGGAGGCATCCGGATCGCGCCGTCGAGCCGGATCGTCTCGCCGTTAAGCATCCGGTTCTCGACGACGTGCCGAACGAGCGCCGCGAACTCGGAGGGATCGCCGAGCCGGTTCGGGTAGATCGTCTGGTCCAGGAGATGCTGGCGCGCCGGCTCGGGGAGCATCGCCATCATCGGCGTCTCGAAGATCCCCGGGGCGATCGTGACGACCCGGATGCCCGAGCGCCCGAGCTCGCGCGCGATCGGCAGGGTGAGCGCCGCGACGCCGCCCTTCGACGCCGCGTAGGCCGCCTGCCCGACCTGCCCGTCGAACGCCGCGATCGAGGCCGTGTTCACGATCACGCCCCGCTCGCCGGCGTCGTCGGGCTCGTTCTGCGCCATCGCCGCGGCCGCGAGCCGGATCACGTTGAACGTCCCGATGAGGTTCACGCGGATCACCCACTCGAAATGGTCGAGCGGATGGGACTCCCCACGCGACAGGATCTTCTGCGCGATCGCGACGCCCGCGCAGTTCACCACACCGTGCAGCGAGCCGAACGCCCCGACCGCCGCGGCGATCGCGTCCCTGGTGCTGACCTCGTCGGTGACGTCCGTGTGGGCGAACCGGGCGGCGCCGCCGAGGTCCGTCGCGACCTGCTGGCCCTTGTCGTCCTGGACGTCGGCGATCAGGACGCGGGCGCCCGCGTCGGCGAGTCCGCGGGCGGTCGCCTCGCCGAGGCCCGAACCGCCGCCGGTGACCAGGAAGGCTCTGCCGGAGATGTCCACCGGCCGGGGATGATACGGCGTCGGGGGCATCTTCCATACCGCCATCCCGCCTCGGCCCGTCGAGGCTTCAGCCTGAACGACCATCCGGCCGATGGTTGAACGAGGGCTTCGGCACGGGGAGGCGGAAGCATGCGGTTCTCGAGGCATCCAGCGGAACTGGCCGCAACGGTCGTCCTTCTCACGGTGCTCGCGCTCGGGCCCGCTTCGGGCGCGAGCGGATCGCGGACGGCGGGCTCGCCGCCGGGGCTGCACGTCGCCGGGAAGCGCATCGTCGACGGCCAGGGCACGACGTTGCAGCTCAACGGCGTCGATCGGTCCGGCACCGAGTACGCCTGCATCCAGGGCTGGGGCATCTTCGACGGACCCTCCGACGCGACGAGCGTCGCGGCGATGGCGACCTGGCACGTCCACATCGTGCGGGTGCCACTGAACGAGGACTGCTGGCTCGGGATCAACGGCGTGAAGCCCCAGTACGGCGGCGCGAACTACCGGAACGCGATCGCCGGATACGTCGAGACGCTCGAGGCCGCCGGCATGAACGTGATCCTCGAGCTGCACTGGAACGCGCCCGGGACGCAGCCGGCGAACGGGCAGCAGAAGATGCCCGACGCGGACCATTCGCCGGCGTTCTGGAGCTCGGTCGCCACGCGGTTCGGCAGCGACCAGGCGGTCGTGTTCGACCTGTACAACGAACCCCACGACGTGTCGTGGACGTGCTGGCGCGACGGGTGCACGGTCGACGGCTGGCAGGCGGCCGGGATGCAGTCGCTCGTCGACGCGGTCCGCGCGACGGGCGCGACGAACGTCCTGATGATCGGCGGCCTCGGATGGTCAGGTGACCTTACGGGTTGGAAGAAGTTCCGGCCGAAGGATCCACTCCACCAGCTGGTGGCGTCGTGGCACGTCTACGACTTCGGATGGTGCGGGACGGACCCGACGTGCTGGGCCGCGAACATCAAAGGTGTGGGGAAGACGGCGCCGGTGCTGCTCGGGGAGTTCGGCGAATCCGACTGCGCCCACGGGTTCGTCGACCCGTTCATGAAGTGGCTCGACCACCGGAGGATCGGATACGTCGCCTGGACCTGGGACGTATGGGACTGCGGCAGCGGCCCGGCCCTGATCACGGATTACTCGGGGACGCCCACCGGCTACGGCGTCGGGGTCCGCGACCACTTCGTGAAGCGGTTCGCCGCGCCCTGACGTCCGTCAGATCCGGCGCGCCTCGATGTTCAACCGGACGTAGTCGATGACCGGCGCGGGCAACGCCCGGGCGACGTCGCGCGCGAACCGGGTCTGTTCGTCCTTGGACAAGCCGGCGACCTGATCGCGGAGGCAGATCGTCCGCAGGTACGCCTCGAGCGGCGCGCCGGGCTCCAACGGAGTGGGTTCGTCCTGCAGCCAGACCCGGACCTCGTCGAAGCCCGCCGCGCGGAGCCGCGCCTCGGTCTCGGCGGGCGTGGCGAAGTTCGTCGAACCCGCCCAATGCCCCGCCACGCGTTCGACGGCCGACCGTACCGAAGCGATGTTGTCGACGCCGCCGCACTGCGCCGCCAACTCGGCGCCCGGCCGCATCGCTTTCGCGAGGTTCTCGAACAGACGGCGGTGGTCGGCGATCCAGTGGAACGTGGCGGTCGACATCACCGCGTCGACGGGCTCGTCCAGCGGGAGCGGTTCGAGCAGATCGCCCAGGGCGAACGTCACCCGGTCGTCGCCGGAGAGGCGCTCGCGAGCCAGCTCGAGCATCGCGGGCGAGGCGTCGAGCGCGACCACGCTCCCGCGCGGGAGCCGCGCGAGCAGGAGCTCCGTCACGCGGCCCGTCCCGCACCCGGCGTCGAGCACGGTCTCGTCGCCGCGCAGGGTCAGGCGTTCGACCACACCCAGGCCCCATCGCGTCATCGGCACGGCGATCCGGTCGTACGTGGCGGCGTCCCAGTCGCCGAGGGCCGTGGTTGGTTCCTCACCCATCGACGGCCATGCTAGTGCGGTCGGACGCGACGACGAGTGGACGGGGTAGGCACGGTGCTGGTTCGGATCCTGATGCGGTGGGCGATCATCGCCGTGGCGTTCGTCGTCGCCGTCAACCTCCTCACGGATATCGAGATCACCGGCGGGTTCTGGAGCTACGTGTGGGTCGCCGCCCTGTTCGGCCTGGTGAACGCGTTCATCGGGACGTTCCTGCGGATCCTGACCTTCCCCATCACGCTCCTGACGCTGGGGATCTCCGCGCTGTTCGTGAACACGGCGCTCCTCGCCCTGACCGCGAGCCTCTCTGAGAACCTGACGATCCACGGGTTCTGGGCGGCGTTCTGGGCGGCCCTGATCATCACGCTGGTCTCGATGATCCTGAACCGGCTCCTGGTCGAACCTCGCCGCAAGCAGCGGCGCCGGTAGGCGCGGTCGCGCGGGCCGTCAGTCGGAGAGACGGCCGGCGAACCCGAGGCGCCGGGACACGGCCGTCGCGGCGTCGGCCGTGATGCGGCCCACGCGCGGGAGGTCGATCGCCCGGATGCGGAACGCGGGCCCGGAGACCGACAGCGCGGCCGCGACCTGACCGTCCGCCTGCCGGACGGGCGCCGCGACCGCGTTCAACCCGTCCTCGAGCTCCTCCTGCGTCTGGGCGAACCCGCGGGTCCGAACCTGCGCGAGCTGCGCGCGCAGCGCGTCGGCGTCGACGATCGTCCTCGGCGTCTCGGGCGTGAGGGGGCGCGCCAGCAACCGGTCGCGCTCCGAAACGGATGCGTACGCGAGGAGCACCTTGCCTGCCGCGGTGCAGTGCAGCGGCGTCCGGCGCCCGACCCAGCTGACGCTCACGATCGACCGCGCGCCCGTCGCCTGGTCGATGTAGATCACGTCGTCGCCGGACAGGACCCCCAGGTTGACGGTCTCACGGGTCACATCGGCCAGATCCTCGAGCATCGGTCGTGCGGTCCGAACCAGATCCAGGCCGGCCATCGCCGCGCCGGCGAGCCGGATCAGGCCGAACCCCAGCCGATAGCGATCGGTGTCCGGGTCTCGTTCGATCAGGCCGCGGTCGGCGAGGGTCGCGGCCAGGCGCGACGCGGTCGCCTTGTGGACGCCGAGCCGCCGGCCGAGCTCGGAGACGCCAAGCTCCCCTGCGTCGGCGATCAGCTCGAGGGACCGCAGGGCGCGCGACACCGACTGCAGGCCGATCCGGTCGCCCCGGGCGCCCTGTGTCTCCCGGCCGGCCTGGTCGTTCGGCATGGCGCAACGATATCGCGCTATGTGCAACGCACGGGGGGCCAGCACGGCGCGCATCGTGCGAGCTGGTTGCATGGTGCGCATCGAACGGCTCGACACCGATGGCCGGGGCGCGACAGCCTCGCACCGTGAACGCGACCGAGCGGGCGGCGATCGTGGCCGCGCCCCGCCGGCCGCGGTTCGAGGTGATCCCGCTCGCCGGCATCGAGGACGCCGTCGTCGAGAGCGTCCCAACGGACGCCACGGTGACCGTGACCGTGTCTCCGGTCAAAGGGATCGACCAGACCCTCGACGTCGCGGCGGCGCTGCGTGCCGCGGGCTACCGTGCGGTCCCGCATCTCGCCGCGCGGCTCGTCGCGGACGGAGGCCATCTCGACCGCGTGCGGCGTCGCGGGGTCGAACTGCCGATCCTGGTCGGGATGCCGGGCCCGGTAGACGTGCAGCGGTTGATGAGGGTCATGATGAAGATCGGTGGCGCGGAGGCGGCTCGGTTCGTGGGCCGTCACCGCGGCCTGGCGGTTCGGCTCGGGACGCCCGGCTCCTACCGGCCGGAACGGCTGCTGGCCGGTCTCGCGCCGGCGCTGGGCGATCCGGCGCGCCGCGTCCACGGCCTGCACCTGTTCACGTTCAACGAGCTGGCGACGACCGAACGGTGGCGGCACGAGATGCTGGAGCGGTTCGAACGATGAAGGTGGGCAGATGAGCGTGGCGACGATGAACAACGGCCCATCGCGCTATTGGCGCTCAGCCGAGCCGAAGCGACGCGCCTACGAGGTCGTGATCGTCGGCGGAGGCGGCCACGGCCTCGCGACCGCGTACTACCTGGCGAAGGACCACGGCATCATCGACGTCTGCGTCGTCGAGAAGGGCTGGCTCGGCGGCGGGAACACCGCGCGGAACACGACGATCATCCGTTCGAACTACCTCTGGGACGGATCCGCGGCGATCTACGAGCACTCGCTGAAGCTCTGGGAGGGGCTCGAGGAGGACCTGGGGTTCGACCTGCAGTTCTCGCAGCGCGGTGTGTTGAACCTCGCGCACGACGTGGGCGACGTGCGAGGGAGCCTGCGGCGCGTGAACGCGAACGCGCTGAACGGCGTCGACGCGGAGTGGCTCGACGCGGCACAGGTCGCCGAGTTCGCACCCGTCGTGAACGTCTCGCCGGACGTCCGGTACCCGGTGCTCGGCGCGACGCTGCAGCGCCGCGGGGGGGTCGCGCGACACGACAAGGTCGCATGGGGCTTCGCGACCGCCGCCGACCGGCTGGGCGTCGACATCGTCGAACACGCCGAGGTGACCGGGTTCCTCCGCGACGCCCGTGGCGCGGTCCAGGGCGTATCGACGACCCGCGGCGAGGTCCGAGGCTCGAAGGTCGCGCTGGTCGCTGCCGGGCATACCTCCGTGCTGACTTCGATGCTCGGCCTTCGGCTGCCGCTGCGATCGCATCCGCTCCAGGCGCTGGTCTCGGTCCTGCTGGAGCCCGTCCTGGACTGCGTCGTGATGTCGAACGCCGTTCACGTCTACGTCTCGCAGGCGGACAAGGGCGAGCTGGTGATGGGGGCCGGCATCGATGCATACAACGCGTATACGCAGCGGGGGTCGTTCGACGTGATCGAACGCCAGATGGCCGCCGCGATCGAGCTGTTCCCGATCTTCGCGCACGCGAAGCTCCTGCGGACGTGGGGCGGCATCGTCGACGTGTGCCCGGACGCGTCGCCGATCATCGGCCCGACGCCGGTCCCAGGCTTGTTCCTGAACTGCGGCTGGGGCACGGGCGGGTTCAAAGCCACGCCCGGGTCCGGGTGGGTGTTCGCCGACACGATCGCGAACGACCGGCCGCATCCGCTCGCGGAGCCGTTCGCGCTGGAGCGGTTCACGACCGGCGCGCTGATCGACGAACACGGCGCCGCCGGGGTTGCGCACTGATGCTATCGGCCGCCGCGCTCCTGCCCGTCGATCCACGCCACGCGGGTGAACCGAACGCCGTGCGAGTCTTGCGCCTCGGCCTCGCCCGCGACGGTATAGCCCCACTCCCGCAGGGGCTCGGCCACGGGTTCGACCGTCTCGATCCCCGCCGATGCCCTGCCGTAGGTGCACACGATCAACCGGCCGTCCGGCGCGGCCACGCGACGCAACAGGTGGTCGACCAGCGCCGGACGATCGTCCGGAGCGGCGTACTCCAGTTCGGTCCGGACGAAGTCGAACCATCGTACCGGTGCCGCGTGCGGCGTCCACGTGCGCGCGTCGCCGACGCGGATCCGGTCCGCCCACGCCGGCAGCCGCCCGCGGGCGAGTTCCACCAGTCGCTCCGAGGCGTCCAGTCCGTACGGCTCGATCGCGGAGCCGCGCTCGGCCGCCCAGGTCCGCACCGACTCCATCAGCAGGCCGTTCGCGCAGCCGACGTCCAGGAAGGTTCCATCGCGGTCGATCGCCTCGGCGATCACCCGGCGCGCGCGCTCCCACCTGGCCGCGTCGCCGCGGAAGCCCGACCCGGCTCGGACGTCGTCGGTCGCGAGGTACCGGTCCTCCAGCCCGTCCCACGGTTCGCCGGTCGGCATCGCGTACGAAGTATGGGTCCCGCGCGATGCTGCTGATCCCGTGCCCGTGGTGCGGGCCGCGCGACGAGGTGGAGTTCCGCTACGGCGGCCAGGCCGGGCTCGCCTACCCCGCTGACCCCGACACCCTCTCCGACGAGGAGTGGGCCGACTTCCTGTTCATGCGAGACAACCCGAAGGGCTGGTGGACCGAACGCTGGTATCACGTCCACGGCTGCCGCCGGTGGTTCGACCTCGAGCGGAACACCGCGACGAACGAGACCCGGCGAGGGCCGGAGCCGTGACGTCCCGACGGCTCCCGGATGGCGGTTCGTGGATCGATCGCTCGCGGCCCCTGTCGTTCGTCGTCGACGGCGTCGGGTACGGCGGGTTCGAAGGCGACACGCTCGCCTCGGCCCTGCTGGCGAACGACGTGATGGGCGGCTTCGTCTCGCCGATCCTCGGCAGGCCCCGGGGCGTGATGACGGCAGGCCCCGAGGAGCCGAACGCGTTCGTCGAAGTCAGCGAACCCTGGTTCGACCTGATCGCGCCGGCGACGATGGTAAGCCTGGTTGACGGCCTGGTCGCGCGGAGCCTCCCGGGCGTCGGGCGGCTCCCCTCCACGCCCGTGCCGGTCGCGCCGCTCGAACACCGCCACGCCCACGTCGAGACGCTCGTGATCGGTGGCGGGGCCTCGGGTCTCGCAGCGGCCACGGGCGCGGCCCAACGCGGCGACCGCGTGATGCTCGTCGACGAACACGGATACACGGAAGCGCCCGCGCCCAGAGACGTCACGATCGCGACGCACGCCACCGCGCTGGGCGTCTACGACGACGGATACGTGCTGGTCAGCGAGCGGCAGGGCCCGACCGAGCGGTTGTGGCACCTGCGAGCGCGCCGGGTGGTCCTGGCGACCGGTGCGCACGAACGGCCGATCGCCTTCGCCGGGAACGATCGCCCGGGGGTGCTGCTGGCGGGTTCGGCATCCGCGTACCTGCGACGGTTCGGCGTGCTGCCTGGCGAACGCGTGGCGATCTTCACGACCAACGCCGGCGCGGACCCGCTCGCGGACGAGGTGCGTGCGGCCGGCGGCGAAGTGGTGACCTCCGTTGACGCCCGGCAAGGCGATGCGGTCGTCGCCACGGACGGGGACCCGCGGATCACGGCCATCACGGACGCCGATGGCGCGTCGATCGCCTGCGACCTCCTCTGCGTCTCGGGTGGTTGGAACCCGTGCCTGCAGCTCTGGCGCATGATCGGCGGAACGCTCCGGTACGACCCGACGCGGGCGTGCTTCGTCCCGGACGAGGGGCCCTCGTGGCTGTCGGTCGTGGGATCCGCTGCGGGCGACGGGCTGCCGGACGCCGCTCCGCTCTGGTCCGTCGACGCCGGCGATCCGTCCGAACGGTTCGTCGACCTGCAGCGCGACCAGACGGTCGCAGACGTGGCGGCCGCGCTCGACGCGGGCCTGCGCAGCGTCGAGCACGTCAAGCGCGCCACGTACATCGGGACGGCCGTCGATCAGGGCCGAACCTCGGGGGCGCTGACCGCGGAGATCGTGAACCGGATGCTGGGCGACGATCCCGGGGCGCAGGGCCCGACCGGGGCTCGGCCACCGTGGACGCCGGTCCCGTTCCAGGTGCTCGCCGGGCCCTACCGTGGCGCGCTGTTCGATCCCGAACGCGTCACCCCGATCCACCCGTGGCACGTCGCTCGCGGCGCACCGTTCGAGGACGTGGGCCAGTGGAAGCGGCCGTGGTTCTTCCCTGCGCACGAGGGCGAACCGATGGAGGACGCCGTGCTCCGCGAATGCGCGGCCGTGCGGACCGGCGTCGGGATGATGGACGCGTCGACGCTGGGCAAGATCGAGGTCGTCGGGCCGGACGCGCCTGCGTTCCTCGATCGGATGTACACGAACGCGATGTCGACGCTCGGGGTCGGACGGATCCGCTACGGCCTGATGCTCGGGCTCGACGGGATGGTGTTCGACGACGGCGTCGCGATGCGCCTGGCCGACGACCGCTACCTCGTGACCACGACGACCGGCGGCGCGGCGCGCGTGCTGGACCGGTTCGAGGAATGGCTGCAGACCGAATGGCCCGACCTGCGGGTCTTCTGCACGAGCGTCACCGAGCAGTGGGCCACGATCGCGGTCGTCGGGCCGCGGACGCGCGACGTGATCGCCGCCGCGGGCACGGACGTGGACCTGGCGAACGACGCGTTCCCGTTCATGACGTGGCGCGACGGCCAGGTTGCCGGGATCCCCGCGCGCCTGGCGCGGGTGAGCTTCTCAGGCGAACTGGCGATCGAGGTGAACGTCGCCGGGACCGACGGCCTCTCCGCGTGGGAGGCGCTCTTCGCCGCCGGCGAGGCGTTCGGCATCGCGCCGTACGGAACCGAGGCGATGCACGTGCTGCGCGCCGAGAAGGGGTTCGCGATCGTCGGGCAGGACACCGACGGGACCGTGACGCCGGACGACCTGGGCATGTCGTGGATCGTGAACATGACGAAGGGGGACTTCATCGGCCGGCGCTCGCTCCGGCGCGCGGATCTGACGCGGCCCGGGCGCAGGCAGCTGGTCGGGCTGCTGCCGACCGATGGCGGGGCGCTGATCCCCGAGGGCGCGCAGCTCGTGGCCGAGGAGCACGCGGACGCCCCGCCGCCGGTCCCGATGCTGGGTCACGTGACGTCGTCGTACCGGAGCCCGGCGCTGGGCCAGACGTTCGCGCTGGCGCTGCTCGTCGACGGTCGCTCGCGGCACGGGGACGTCGTGGTCGCGCGCGCCGCGGGCAGCGCTCCGATCCCCGCAACGGTGACCGCGCCGGTCTTCTACGATCCCGACGGAGCCCGGCGTGACGGTTGAGCGCGTGGAGGTCGAGCTCTCGCAGGTCGACCTGCGCGTGAAGCCCGACGATGCACGCGGCCTGATCGAACTGCCCTTCGAACCGAACACCTGGCGCGCGTTCGGTGCGGGCGGTCGCGAGGCGCTGTGGCTGGGTCCCGACGAGTGGCTCCTGGTCGGCCCCGCAGGTTCGCAGGCGGCGATCGTCGGCGACCTGGACGCGACGATGGACGGCGTGCACCGCTCGGTCGTCGACGTCAGCGCGAACCGCGGCGCGCGCGATCTGACCGGGGCGGAGCGGCACGACCTCCTCGGGCGGGGCTGCGGCCTCGACCTCCACCCGCGCTCGTGGCGCGCCGGTCTATGCGCGCAGACGCTGGTGGGGCGCGTGCCCGTGATCCTCCAAGAGCGCGATGACGCGACGCGGGTGTTCGTCCGGCCCTCGTTCCGCGCGTACCTGGTCGCGTGGCTGGACGCGGCCCGCGGCTGAACCCCGGCCGTCACCAGGCGGGTCCCGGTCGGCCAAGGAGCCACGCGGAAACCGGCTATCGTGCACGCGTGTTCCGCATGGCCGTTGGACACAGCGACGACATCGAACCGGAGGACGCGGTCGCTGCCGTCGTGGCCGGATGTGACCGAGATCTGGCGGGGCTGAAGCCCGCAGCGGGCCTGCTGTTCATCACGTACGACACGGATCCGGCCCCGTTCCTGTCGGGCGTGCGGGCCGCGTACCCCGACATCGAGCTGATCGGCTCGACGTCGGTGGGCGAGATGTCCTCGACCCTAGGCTTCCGCGAGGACTCGGTCACCCTCGCCCTGTTCGCGTCCGACACCGTCGATATCACCGCCGGCTGGTCGGCCGGCGTCGCCGCGGATCCGGTCGATGCCGCCCGGCGGGCGATCGATCGGGCCCGGGCGAAGACCGACCAGGAGCCCCGCCTGTGCGTCGCGCTCCCGTCGGTCGCCACGGGCGACCCGACACCGCTCCTGCACGAACTCCGGCACCGCCTGGGGAGCGAGGTGCCGATCCTCGGGGGCGGTTCGGGACCCCGGATCGTCGGCGCCGCAGATCGGGCACGGCAGTTCTTCGGTGACGACGTGCTGGAGGACGCGGTGACGGTCCTGCTGTTCTCGGGCCCTCTCTCGTGTTCGTTCGGCATCGACACCGGCTGGCGTCCGGTGGGCCGGACCGGGACGGTGACCGATGCGTCGCGATCCACGATCCGAACGATCGACGGGGAGCCCGCGGTGGTCTTCTACGAGCGGTACCTCGGTCCCGGCGGGAAACCGACCGCCGCCAACCCGCTCGCGGTGTTCGCCGACGCCTCCGAGGACTTCCACCTCCGGGTTCCGCTCGAGGCCGACCCGTCGACGGGCTCGGTAGAGGTGGCCGGCGACATCTCGGAGGGCGCGCGCGTGCGGCTGACGGTCGCCGTCACGGGCGACATCTTCGACGGAACCCGGTCCGCCGTCCGTCATGCGATCGATGCGTACCCGGCGACTACCGCCCCGCCGGCGGCGGCGCTCGTCTTCTCGTGCGCGATCCGGAAGATGGTCCTGGGCACCCGGACGGGCCTCGAGCTGGACATCGCCCGCGACGAGCTCGGGTCGAGCGTGCCGATCTGCGGGCTCTACTGCTACGGCGAGATCGCCCCGCTGGCGACGGGAGCGACCCGCTTCCACAACGAGACGATCGTGACCGTCCTGTTGGGCGAGGCGACCTGACCGCCGGGCGCCGACGTGACCGAGGACGCGGCGGGCCTGGACCCTCGGCTCCAGGAGCTCGAGAAGGAGAACCGGACGCTCGCCCGCAGGCTGGCACGCATGGACTCGAACGTGCGCCAGATGGAGGAGCTGCAGGACTCGACCTCCGTCCTCCTCACCCGGCTGACCCAGGAGCTCGAGGAGGAGAAGGCGAGGTCGCAGGCGCTGCTCCTCAACATCCTCCCGCAGCAGATCGTCGACCGGCTCGAGGCGGGAGAGACGGTGATCGCCGACCGGTTCCCCCAGGTCACCGTGCTGTTCAGCGACCTCGTGGGGTTCACCGAGATCTCGTCGAAGCTGGACGCGCAGGTCGTCGTCTCGGAGCTGAACGCGCTGTTCTCACGGTTCGACGCGCTGTGCGAGGGGTTCGGCGTGGAGAAGATCAAGACGATCGGCGACGCGTACCTGGCCGTCGGCGGGCTTCCAGGGACGGACCCCGACCACGTCCGTGCGGTCGCCGGGCTGGCGCTCGAGATGGTGGACGCGATCCGCGTCCCCGCCGCGACCGAAGGACCGGGATGGCGGATCCGGATCGGTATCCACACCGGCCCGGCCGTCGCCGGCGTCATCGGGACGAGGAAGTTCGTCTACGACGTGTGGGGCGATACCGTGAACGTGGCGAGCCGCCTGGAGGCGTCGGCCGAGCCGAACCGGATCCACGTGTCGCAGGCCGTCGCCCAGGGGCTCCGAGGTTCGTTCGACCTCGAGTCGCGTGGGACCGTGGATCTCAAGGGCAAGGGGGAGACCAGCTCCTACGTCCTGCTCGGACGTCGCCACGGAGGCTGATCGCGGCCGCACCGCATGGGTACCTCGGCGTTCAGACGCCGAACGGCGTTCGTCGCCAGAGCGTCTGGATCACCACGCGCTTGGCCGCCTGGCACATCAGCATCGAACGGTCGCGAGCCAGGTCGCAGATCGATGAGACGTCGATCGGCCGGACCGCCGCGCCCGACCAGGGGATCGAACCACAGGAGGCGAGGGCGGCGCTCACGGCGGTCGCGGACGCATCCGCTGCCCCACTGGCTCCGCCGGACGGGGCGGCCGAGCCGTACGTGAGCGCGGGGCGATGACCCGTGCGGCGGTCCTCACGCAGGCAGAACGCCGTGCCGCTCTCGGACAGCGCGAGCAGCTCGGCTCGGCCGGGTTCCGCCGAGATCACGCGCACCACGAGGTCCTGCTTCGTGCCGAACCGCGTCGGCTTGCCGTTCTGCCACGCCAGGCCCGGCTCGACCCGGTGCCCGGTCGTCGCGTCGAACCCCGCGTAGGTGCCGCGGGCCTCACGGAACGAATCCATCGCGGAGAGGCCCTCCTGGAGGTTCATCTTCGCGCGCAGATCCTGCGCCCCGGTCCGCAGCCCGATGTAGGTCGGCAACGCCTCGGCGAGCTGTGCGGGGAGCGGGCTGACCACGGCGGCCAGGAACGAGACCGCCAGCAGCCCGGCCGCGGCTCCGTTGAGCGCGTCCGTCGCCCACGGCCGGCGGTGGCCGGGGTGATCGCCGGCGTCTCCTTCTGCCCAGACCAGGCCGGGCGACCAGTGGGTCGCGAGCGGCGCCCAGGCCGACGCGATCAGGCCGACGAGCACCAGGGGGATCGCCGACGCGAAGCTCGAGGCGTCCGAGTAGCCCCAGCCCTGGGAGACGAGCAACTGCGACGGGGCGCCGCTCAGCAACACGGCCACCGGTGCGAGGACCCAGGGCCACCATCGCCGATCCGTGCCGAGCGCCGCGCCGAACGCCACGATCGTCGCGCAGGGGACGAACCACGCCATGCCGTCGACCGGCATCAGGAGCCGCTCGGCGAGGCCCGGCAGGATCCCGAGCATCGCGGAGGCGATGACGACCGCCACCACACCCGCCGCGCAGACGAGGCCGGCGCGGATCGACGCGTCGCGGGACGGCGCCGTCCAGCCCCGCGCTCGGGGCCGAACGAGCAGGAGGACGGCCACGGTCGGGAGCGCGACGAGCGCGATGTCCGTCGCGACCGCGAGCGTGGCATGCGCGGCCCAGAAGCTGACGGCCGGGTCCGATCCTCCGTCGAAGAGCCCGAGCCGAACCCCGGCCGGCACGCTCGCGCCGGCCCCCGGGACGAACCACGAGATCGGGGTGAGGGCCACGCCGGCGATCGCGGCGACCGCGAGCGGCACGAAGGCCGCGATCTTCCGGCCCGCCGCGGCGAGGATCGCGCCGGGCACGGCCAGCGCGACGCCGATCATCACCGACGCGAGCACGTACCGGCCGGCGACGGCGTTCGCACCCAGCGCGGTGCAGGCGTGGTCGTTCGGCAGGGCGAGGTTCGAACACGGGGCCGTGATGGCTCGGTAGAGCGCCCAGCCGGACGACACCCGCATGGCCGCATAGAGATAGGCGGCGCCGAAGGAGACCACGCCGACCCAAGCCCACGGGTGTCGAGCACGGCCTCGCGCCTGAACGGCGCCGGCGACCACCGCCATCTCACAGGTATCGGCGCCGGGGTGCCTCGGCTTGAGCGCGTCTTTCCGTCCTCGCGAGGAGGCGCCGGGTCAGACGTTCGAATCGGGGAACGACGCCTTGCGGCGTTCGATCCACTCGCGGAGCTCTTCGTCCTTCGCCTCGTCGATCGGCGGGGGCTCGTAGTCGGCGAGCGTTCGCTTCCAGATCGCGTTCGCCCGTTCGGCAGCGTCCTTCGAGCCCTCCAGCTCCCACTGCTCGAACGAGTTGTTGTCCGCGACCGGGCTCCGGTAGAAGGCCGTCTCGAAGTTCGACAGGGTGTGCGCGTGCCCCAGGAAGTGCTGACCGGGGCCATTGTCCAGGATCGCGTCGAGCGCCTGGCCGTTGTCCGAAAGGTCAACCCCCTTTACGAACTCGTGCCACATGCCGGCCTGGTCGTTGTCCAGCACGAACTTCTCGTAGCCCATCGCGAGGCCGCCCTCGAGCCAGCCGGCCGTGTGGAGCACGAAGTTCACACCGGCGAGCATCGTCGGCTGCATCGTGTTGGCCGACTCGTACGCGGCCTGCGCGTCCGGGATCTTCGATGCGCAGAGCGCGCCGCCGGACCGGAAGGGCACGCCCAGCCTGCGCGCGCACGCGGCCAGGATGAACAGCACCAGCGCGGGCTCGGGCGTGCCGAACGTCGGGGCACCGGACTGCATCGACATCGACGAGGCGAACGACCCGAACACGACCGGCGCGCCGGGCCGAACCAACTGCACGTACGCCATACCGGCCAGGGCCTCCGCGAGCGTCTGCGTCGCCGCCCCGGCGACCGTGGCCGGCGACATCGCGCCCGCCAGGATGAACGGCGTCATCAGCAGCGCCTGATTGGCTTCGGCGTATGCCCTCGCGGCGCCGAGCATCGTTCCGTCCCACACCAGTGGCGAGTTCGCGTTGATCAGCCCGAGCACGACCGGGTGGTCCTCCAGGTGTTCCGCTCCGAACAGGATCCGCGCCATCTCGACCGTGTCGCGAGCCCGGTCGGGGTGCGTGACCGAACCCATGAACGGCTTGTCCGAGTACCGCATGTGGGCGTAGACCATCTCGAAGTGCCGCTTGTTCACCGGCAGGTCGACCGGCTCGCAGACGGTGCCGCCGCTATGGTGCAGGTACGGCGACGCGTACGTCAGCTTCACGAAGTTCCGGAAGTCCTCGATCGTTCCGTACCGGCGCCCCTGGTCCAGGTCGCGGACGAACGGCGAGCCGTACGCCGGCGCGAAGATCGTGTGCATGCCGCCGAACCGCACGTCGTTCGCCGGGTTCCGGGCGAACTGCGTGAACTCGCCGGGCGCGGTGGCCTGCACGACCTTCCTCGCCATGCCGTCGGGGAACCGCACCAGCTCGCCCCGGACGTCCGCGCCGGCGGCACGCAGGGTGGCGAGGGCCTCGGGGTCCCGGAACTCGATCCCGGCCTCTTCGAGGATCCGCTCCGCGTTGTGCTCGATCAGCGCGACGCCCTCCTCGGAGAGGACCTCGACCGGCGCGAGCGTACGGGTGATGAACGGGACCGCCCGGGCGACCGCCTGGCTGCGGGCGGCGACGCGCGCCGCTCGGCCGCCGGACCTCCGGCCGCGGCCGCCCTCGGG
Source organism: uncultured Actinomycetota bacterium (assembly GCA_963781595.1). GTDB lineage: Bacteria > Actinomycetota > UBA4738 > UBA4738 > UBA4738 > JBEDUK01. The sequence continues at coordinate 915,718 of CAWAGG010000001.1, forward strand.
TTCGGTCCCGATGCTCATGTCGCGCTCCTCTCGATCGATCGTCGGCGCCTGCGCGGTCGGCCCCCCGGACCGCCGGCAGGGTCCCGGTCCGGCCGCTCCGGCAGCCGGACGGCCGCGCCGAGCATGGGGTACGCCGCGGTACGGTGCGGGATCGCCATCGCCTCGACGAAGTGCTCCTGGAAGCGGGGTTCGACCGCCGTCTCGATCTTCTCCACGCGACGGACGACGTCCTCGATCTCGCGGCGCGCGGCGGCGTTCAGCAGCGCGATCCTGGCGCCGGTGCCCGCGGCGTTGCCCGCGGACGTCACGTTCGCCGGCTCGCAGTCCGGAACCATGCCGAGCACCATCGCGTGGATCGGGTCGACGTGCGCGCCGAACGCCCCGGCCAGCCGGATCCGGTCCACGCGGTCCACGCCGAGGTGGTCCATCAGCAGCCGGCACCCCGCGTACAGGGCCGCCTTCGCGAGCTGGATCTGGCGGATGTCGTTCTGCGTTATCGTCAGGCGCGGGCCGCGGTCGTCGCCCTCCCGCAGGACGTAGGCGAACGTCCGGCCGTCGGGCTCGATCCGGGAGGTCCGCGCCGCGAGCGAACCGTCGATCACGCCATCGGCCGTGAGGATCCCCGCCAGGAACAGCTCCGCGACCGCCTCGATGATGCCCGACCCGCACACGCCGGTCACCCCCGCGCCGGCGAACGCGGGTTCGTCCGACCACGCGTCCGCGCCGATCACGCGGAACCTCGGTTCGAGCGTCTGGGGGTCGATCCGGACGCGCTCGATCGCGCCGGGCGCCGCGCGCTGGCCGCACGAGATCTGGGCGCCCTCGAACGCCGGGCCGGTCGGTGACGAGGCGGCGAGGAGCCGGTCGCTGCCCCCGAGCACGATCTCGGCATTCGTCCCGACGTCGACCAGGAGCGACACGTCGTCGCGCTCGTACGGCGCCTCGGACAGGATCACGCCGGCGGCGTCGGCGCCGACGTGGCCGGCGATGCACGGCAGGACGTAGACGCGGGCGCCCTCGTTCGCCGTCAGCTCCAGCTCCGACGCGCGCAGGCGCAGCGCCTCGTCGACCGTGAGGGCGAACGGCGCGCCGCCCAGCTCGGTCGGGTCGAACCCCAATGCGAGGTGGTGCATGATCGGGTTCCCGACGAGCGTCACCTCGAGCACGTCGGTCGGTTCGAACCCGGCCTCGGCCGTGAGTGCGGCGATCAGCTCGTTCAGGCACACTCGGACCGCGCGCGTGAGGTCGGCCTGCGAGCCGGGGTTCATCATCACGTAGGAGACCCGGCTCATCAGGTCCTCGCCGAACCGGATCTGCGGGTTCATCGCGCCCGCCGACGCGAGGACGTCGCCGGTGGCCAGGTCGCACAGGTGTCCCGCGACGGTCGTCGACCCGACGTCGAACGCGACACCGATGGCGACATCCCGGAAGCCGGGCCAGATCGCCGTGACCGCCCGGCCGTCGTGGACGGCGACCGTGACCGCCCGGTCGCCATCGCGCAGCGCCCGCTGGATGTCGCGCACGACGTGGAGGTCCGCGACCAGGTCGCGCAGTCCCCATTCGCGTTCGAGCGCCTCGAGGAGGCGGCGCAGATCGCTGGACGGCGACGTCAGCGACGGCGGTTCGACCTCGACGTGGTGCAGTCGAACCACCGGGTCCAGCTCGATCTGGCGCGCGTCGGCCTCCTTGCGCACGACCTGCCGGTGCATCTGGCTCTCGGGCGGGACGTCGATCACGAGGTCACCCGTCATCCGCGCGTGGCACCCGAGCCGCCGTTCGTCGGCCAGGCCGCGCCGTTCCCGGTACAGCGCCTCCGGTGCGGAGAACGCCGTCAGGTGGTCGCCGGACGAATCGATCGCATGCTTCGCGTGCGATCCCTCGCTCACGACGATCTGACAGCGACCGCAGATGCCGCGTCCGCCGCAGACCGAGTCGAGGTCGACGGCCAGCGCGCGCGCCGCGTCCAGGACGCTCGTCCCGGCCGCGAACGATCCGCGCTTGCCGGAGGGCGTGAAGACGACGCGGACGTCGGCCGGGGCGCTCACGGCTCGCGCGCCGCGGACGCGCGGCGCGCCTCGCGTCCCCCGCGCCGGCGTCCACCGCCGGCGTCGGCGGGGGTCGCCCCGGACGACGCGTCACGGAAGCGCCCGATCCACGCTCCGCAGTCCGGATCGTGGCCCAGCAGCACGTCGGCGGCAGCCACCCCGCGCCGGATGTCGTCGTCCAGCACGTTCACGATCGCCGACGTCATGCCGTTCGCCGCGGCCATCGAGATGAACGCCGCCGACAGCGAGTGCCGGTGCGGCAGGCCGAACGCGATGTTCGACGCGCCGCACGTCGTGTTCACGCGGAGCTCCTCCCTGAGGCGCCGGACGAGGCGGAACACCTGTTGCCCAGCCGTTCCCATCGCGCCGACCGGCATCACGAGCGGGTCGACGACGACGTCGGACCGGGCGATGCCGTGGTCCTCGGCGCGTTCGACGATCCGCTTCGCGACCGCGAACCGGACGTCCGGGTCCTCGGAGATGCCGGTCTCGTCGTTCGAGATGGCGACGACGGCGGCGCCGTGCTTCGCGACGAGCGGCAGCACGCGCTCCAGTCGCTCCTCCTCACCGGTGACGGAGTTGACCAACGCCTTGCCCTGGTAGGCGGCGAGCCCCGCCTCGAGCGCTTCGACGATCGACGAATCGATGCACAGCGGCACGTCGGTCACGGACCCGACCAGCCGGACGGCCTCCGCCAGGATCGCGGGCTCGTCCGCGAGCGGGATCCCGGCGTTCACGTCCAGCATGTGCGCGCCGGCGGCCACCTGCGAGACGGCGTCGGCGAGGACCGTCGAGAGATCGCCGGCGGCCATCTCCGCCGCGAGCTGTTTGCGGCCCGTCGGGTTGATCCGCTCCCCGATCATGACGAACGGCCGGTCGAAGCCGATCACGACCTCGCGGGTGGCGGAGGACAGGACGGTCTCGGTCACGCGGGCCCACCGCCCTCGTCAACGCCGCCCGCGCGGGCGAGCTCACGGAGGCGCTCGTCGCCGAACGCGGCCTCCAGCCGCTCGGCCTCCGCGCGCGCTTCGGCCTCGAGGTCGTCGCCGCAAGGCCGCGTGTCGCGTCGCCACTCGGCGAGGTACTCGTCGGTGCCGAACAAGCCCGCCCGGAGCGCCGCCTCGTCGATCGCCTCCTGGAACCGCTCGGAGAGCTGCACGCGGGCGCCTGAACGGCCGCGGGCCCCCGCCCGCGCCGTCACCTGGGCCGGGATGTCACGCCAGCGGATCACGGTCAGCTCGCCCGCCATCTACCCAGGCCCCTCGGCGGCGCGCACGAGCGACGGCGCGAGGTCACCGTATCCCGCACGGACGTGTTCGAACCTCAGCCCGAGGTAGATGGCCGCCGCTTCCGCCCGTTCCAGCAGCGCCGGATCGTCGACCTGCGAGAGGTAGACGAGCCGAACGTAGTTCCCGAAATACATGGGTTTGAGCTCCGGATGCGCGTCGAGCCCCAGGCCCTGGATCACGAACCGGTCGAAATGCCGGCAGAGGAAGTCCGTGAGGTAGAACGTTCGCGGTTCGTCCTCCTGCATCGCGAGCCAGGCGTCGACGCCCGCGAAGAACGCGTAACAGTGGTCGCCGGGGAGACGGCCGACGCCCGGATGGGCGACCAGGACGCGGTCGAGCTCACCGCCGGTCCCGCAGTCGCCGTACGCGACGAACACGCGATCCCAACGCCCCTCGCGCTCGGCCTCCGCCAGCTTCGCCTCCACGCTCGCCGCGATCAGCTGCGGCGTGTTGTGGAGCGCCCCTGGGAGGCACCGCAGCGTGACGTGGGTCCAGCCGTTGGCGCGGACGACCGCCAGCACCTCTCGCGCGATCGCCCCGCAGGCGAGGACCAGGACCCTCGGCGTCGACGACCGCGCCTCGAACGATGCCTCCTCGTCGAGCAGCTCGACGCTCATGGAGCCGGGGACGGGCGGGTCGTGCTCACGGCCGCGCGCCCGCGGCGGCTCGCCGCGCGAGGACCAACGCCTGGGCGGTCTCGGCCGCCACCGCCGCGTCCCGACAGTACGCGTCCGCGCCGACGGCCTTCCCGAATTCCTCGTTCAGCGGCGCGCCGCCGACGAGCACGATGTAATCGTCGCGGATGCCGCGTTCGATCAGGTCGTCGATCACGACCTTCATGTACGGCATCGTGGTCGTCAGCAGCGCGGACATCCCCAGGATGTCGGGCGCGTGCTCCTCGAGGGCGGCGAGGTAGCTCTCGACCGGGTTGTTCACCCCGAGGTCGACGACGTCGAACCCGGCACCCTCCAGCATCATCGCGACCAGGTTCTTCCCGATGTCGTGGATGTCGCCCTTGACGGTGCCGATCACGACCTTGCCGATCCGCTGCACCCCGGTCTCGGCGAGGAGCGGGCGCAGCAACGCCATCCCCGCCTTCATCGCGTTGGCGGCGAGCAGCACCTCGGGGACGAACAGGATCCCGTCGCGGAAGTCGATCCCGACGATCCGCATGCCCTCGACCAGGGCGTCGTTCAGCACCTTCTCGGGCGGCCAGCCCCGATCCAGCAGGATCTGCGTGCCCTCGGCGATCTCCTCCGCCAGCCCGTCGTAGAGGTCGTCGTGCATCTGCTTGACGAGCTCGTCGTCGGGGAGGGTAGAGAGGTCGAGTTCATCTTCAGCCAAGGGGGGCTCCTTGGGGAATCGGTTCTCCGTGAGTCTCGCGTGTCGTGTTGCAGAAGCAACATCGACGTTGCGCTTCATGCAACCAGTCCAGATGCGGCATGGCGTGGCTCACAACCGTGTGATTTGTGTCACTGGCGCATGCGACCATCTTCGAAACGAGCAGGCCGGCCGGGCCGATCCGACTGGCGGGGGAAAGAGCGCCCGTGCCACGATGCCGGGCAAGATCAGAGCGCGAGGAGGGAAACCGTGACCAACGAGTTGATCGGACGCATCGACCAGGCTGTCGACCTGCAGGGCGATGACGCGGCGATACGGATTCATGCGGATTACGGGCCACAGGCGGGGGCCTCGGCAAAGGTCTTCCCGCCGACGTACCTGCCGTCCGCGGGCACGCGCTACCACTACGAGGAGCGATGGGGAGCGGAAGGGGCGCCAGTGAAGGTCGTTCTCTTGGACTCGTTCCAGTCCCAGGCGAACCGGGCCGAGGCCGCGCTCCGCGAACACGCCGAGGATCTCGGCCTGCCACAACTCGTCATGGAGGTGCAGGTCGGTGACCGGGTCGTCCGCGTATCCAGCCTGGATGCTCCGCACCGAAGCCGAGATGCGTACTTCCTGGACAGCGAGATCGACGGAACGCGGTTCGACGACACGGAGGTTGGCAAGGCGCTACTCGCTGTCACCGCGGAGAATGCTACCGCGGCTCTCCGATACGCACCTTATGACCTGATCTTCGGCGTTTGGGACTCTCACCGCGGCAAGCGCATCGCGACGAAGTTCGCCCGCTCCTATTCCTCGGAGATGCTCGGATGGGATGCGTTGCCGGGCAAGCGGAGCGCCACCAAGGGCGACCCCCTGAACCTTCCAGGGAACTCGACCGTCCCGCTCTCCGACTGGCGTCCCGGCACCGAGACGGCGCAGAAGAAGAAGGCCGAGCAGAAACTGAGCGAACTCGGCCACGGCATGGTTCCAGGACAGCCCGACGAAGAAGCCGGCGGCGTGTCCGTACGGTCCATAACGCGCGAGGCCATCATCTCACTGACCGGCCTCGCGGCGCTCCGATTCTCGGTCGAAGATACGGACGTATCGATTGCGGGTCGGACCGCGCTGGCCGCGCTCGCTCTCGTGGCGGATCGTCTCGCCTTCGCAGGGGCCGGACTGCATCTGCGATCCGGGTCGGACCTGGTGCTCACGTCTGAGCGCGTCGAGTGGGTCCGCCGGGGCGATGAGGCCGAGCCCCTGGACTTGCCTGTATCCTCAGCTCGCGAACTGCTGGCAGCCGCACGCGATCGCTTGCGCGACGCCGGTGTGCCATGGTCTGCGGAGCCCATCGTGGTCCACCCCAGTCCGCGACTGTCTCAGGTCATCGAGCAGACGTTCACGGTCGCGACGATCGACGCCGCGGAGTAGCGGTGCTCACCCTGCGCTGCACGCTCCTACGCGACACGTTCGAGGGCGCGCTGCCGGACAACCCTCGGGCCGCGGAGTGGCCGCCGTCATGGATGCGGCTGTTCTCCGCACTCGTCTCCGTTGCCGATGAGGGCGCCGACGACAGCTTGTTGGAGCTGCTGGAGCAAGCGGACCCTCCTGCGATTCATGCCTCCGACGCGTTGTGGCCCGCCGCCCGAACGGCCTACGTACCGACCAACGCGGCAGCGCCACCGGCACACACGACGCTGCCGGGCCGCACCAACAGCGAGCGGGTGTGGGCCCGGGTCGCTCCCCGTTCCAGGAGCATCTGGTTCAAGTGGCCGCTGCTCATCTTGGATGAGGCGGGGCGCGAACGGCTGGAGGTTCTGTGCCGACGCGTGCCGTACCTGGGACGCTCGACCGGGCCGGCCGTCATCGAAGTGGTCGAGGAGCAACCCGAAGGCACTTGGCTGATCCCGTCCGAGGCGGCATCGAACCCCAGCGTATTCAACTACGCCGCGACCGTTCGCTGCCCTTTCACAGGTTCGCTGGCCGCTCTCCGAGCGGCGTTCAGTGCGAAGTACGTCGAGGGTGGAGCGGGCGATCCATGGGCCGTCGGCGTCGCCGTCGAATACGGCATAGATGAGGCCACGGAGCGCCCGACCGAGACCCTCAGCGGACCGTACAAGAATCTCGTCGTGTTCGAGCTGGAGGGCAGCCGTCTCGACGGACGCCATACCGCGCGAGTCACGTTCGCGGTCCGGCAAGCGATCCTCAGCCGCGCTGAGCGGCACATTCCGACGTTGCACGGGCATCACGTCGGTGACGTCGTGCAATGCGCCGTTCTCGGCCTCCCTTTCGTGGGCTCAGAGCATGCCGACGGGCACCTGCTCGGCGTCGGCGTTGCAATCCCTGAACTCCCCGACGAGGATCTTCGGATCGTCGCGGGGGCCTTGCCGAAGCCGGGCGATGAGATGGACGTGGCCGCGGGCCCTCTGGGGCTGCTCCGCCTTCGCCGTCTCGCGCCCCTCGATGCCGGACGGGGGGAGCGTGGAGCCTGGGGGCTTGATCCAGTCCGGTGGGCCGGTCCCGCCCGAGAGTGGAGAACATGCCTTCCCGTGGTCTTCGATCGCTTCTTCAAGCGCGACACGGATGTCGAAGCGGAGATCCGCCGCGCGGTAAGGAACTCAGCGCTGCCAGACCCGATGACGATCTTCGTCTCTCGGACCCCGCTTCTCCCGGGGGCCCTGGACCTCGCCCCGACCGACACGATCCGTCGTCAAACGGATCAGGCGTTCAAGCCCTATCGGCATGTGGCCCTGAGGTTCGCTCAGCCTGTGCGAGGTCCCGTAGTCGTCGGCTCGATGCGCCACTACGGACTCGGTCTGTGTGCTCCTATGAAAGCATGGTGACCGGATGGCCACATTGAGCGCCGACCGGTTCCCTGGGTTCTTCGAGGCCGTTCGCAAACGCGAGCCGTTCCCTTGGCAGGCCGAGTTCGCCGCGCGGCTCCTCGAAGGGGATCCGCCCGACGTGATCGACGTTCCCACGGGATTCGGCAAGACGTCCGTGATTGACTGCTGGGCATATGCCTTGGCAGCTCAAGCCAGCACTGGTGACCGCTCCGTTCCCCTGCGGCTCTGCTTCGTCGTCGACCGGCGGCTGGTCGTTGACTCTGCTTACGACCACGCCGATTCGCTGCGGCACGCGCTCCGCGAGGCCGCTTCCGAAGGCGTGGTCGCAGAGGTTGCCGGCGCGCTCCGATCACTGCACGGAGAGGCGGCTCCCGCCCTCGAGGTCGTGCGCATGCGTGGCGGTTTGACCTGGGAGAGCCGCTGGCTGGCGCGGCCCGACCAAGCGGCCGTGATCGTCGGCACCGTCGATCAATTCGGCTCTCGCGTGCTCTTCCGCGGCTATGGGGTCAGCGCATCCATGCGTCCGATCGACGCGGCCCTCGTCGGAACGGACAGTTGGTTGGTGGTCGACGAGGCGCACATCGCCGAGCCGCTGACCAGAACCGTCGCCAGGGTCGGAGCCCACCAAGCGAGGAGCGAGTTGACGTCTACCCGAGGCCTACGGATGACGCGGATGTCAGCGACGGTCGATGGCGGCGAAGACGTCTTCCGGCCAGACGTCGATACCCGGACGGACGCGCCGCGATTCCCATCGGCCGCGGCAGCCGCTGCGAAACGCCTGAACGCCCGAAAGCCAGTTGTCCTCATCGATCTTCCGCCCACGACCGTCGCGCCATCGAAGAGATGGAGCGACCAGGCGCAGAGGTTGGGCCGAGCGATGGCGACGATCGCCAGCTATGCGGATGCGGACGCTTCTGTCGTTGGCGTGGTGGTCAACACCGTCGTAGCCGCGAGGGCAGCGCACCGCGAGCTGACCTCCAGCGGTGAAAAGGCCATCCTTCTGATCGGCCGCGTCCGGGGCTTCGAGCGTGACCGGATCATCCGCGAATGGATCCCGCGAATCCGGGTGGGAGCCAAGCGCGACCTTGACAGGCGATTGTTCGTGGTCGCGACACAGACGATTGAGGTGGGCGCGGACCTCGACCTTGACGTACTCGTCACCGAATGTGCTCCGCTGTCAGCGCTCATCCAAAGGTTCGGCCGGGCGAACCGGACCGGTGACCGAGCGGAGCGACGATCCGCGATCGTCCACGCGTCCGTCGTCCACGACCACGACGCTGTCTACGGCGAAGCCACTGATTCGACCTGGCGATACTTGCGTTCCCTCGGCGACGTCGCGACCCTCTCCAAGAAGGACATCGCGGCCGGCTGGCCGGAGGCGAGCATTGATCTGGGCCTTCGATCCGCGCGCGGACTCCTCCAGGACGCGCCGGCCGAAACACATCCACCTGCGCCGTTCGTGCCGATCGCGCTCGGCGCACACATGGAGCGTTGGGCCGCTACCAACCCGAGTCCCTTTCCCGACCAGCCGGTCGCGCCGTTCCTGCACGGCGTCGACCGGGACACGCCGGAGGTGGGCATAGCCTGGCGCGCGGCGCCTCCTGCGGCCGGGGACGATCCGAGCGTCTGGCAACATTGGCTGGATCTGGTTCCACCGGTCGACTGGGAGTTCGTGTCCGTTCCGATCTGGGATGCCAGGTCCCTCCTCGTCGGTGATCCGCCCGCATCACCGATGGCCGACGTCGAGGGCGTGCGACAGGCAATCCCCTCGGAACCTCCGACTCAGCCGGCGACCGACGTCATCGGCGTCGTGTACCGAGGACGAGCCGAGCCGGCATCGGTCGTAAGGGGGCCCGGTGACATCGCACCCGGCGATCGAGTCGTGCTCCGAAGCGACGTCGGGGGGCACGACGAGTGGGCATGGACGGGCGAGCGGCGCAGCGCGAACGAGCCGCCGGTCACCGATGTCGGCGACGTGGCGCCGACCAGGCACCGGAGCACTCTGCGCCTGGCTGCCAACGTATTTGAGACGTGGATGCCGGGGATCGAAGGGGTCAGCGAAGCCCTTGGGGGACTGGACCGCGATGACCCCGGCAGCGTCGCCGCCGCGCTGACGGCCGTCGCCGCACTGGGTCTGCCCGACGAGCTGGATGCACTGGTCTCGAGGGCACACAATTGGAGGACCTACCCCATCGAAACCGCGGGCGCCGCGGCGTTCCTTCTGTCTGAGGCTTCAGCCGGCCGCGACGCCGATGCGATTTCCGACGACGACGAGGCTTCGACCTCGCAGGTGGTGACCAGCCTGAGCCTGCGTGCCCATGGCGGTGAGGTCGCTGCGACCGCAAAGACCGTCGCACAGCACCTCGGGCTACCCGATCAGATCGTCCGGGCGGTCGAACTGGCGGGCATGTGGCACGACCTCGGCAAAGCCGACCCAAGGTTCCAGGTGATGCTTCACGACGGTGACGAACTGGCCGCGCTCGCCGCGCTCGAGCCACTCGCGAAGTCGGGACGAGACCCCCGAGATCCAGTCGCGCGCGTGGCGCGGCGGCTTGCGGGTGTTCCCCGCGGGTTCCGCCACGAGGCGGTTTCGGCCCGCGCCTTCGACGCAATCGTCGCAATCAAGCCCGAGCACCTTGACGGCGTGGACTCCGAACTCGTTCGCCACCTGATCGTGAGTCACCACGGCAAGGCAAGGCCTCTACTGCCCGCGATTTTCGACCGAACGGCGCCGGAGGTGCACATAAGGCTCAACGGGAGCGACGTGACATTGCAGGGCGGCGCGCAGTCGCAAGTGGATTGGGGCGAACCGCGCCGGTTCGAGGCCCTCAACGAGCGATACGGCTGGTGGGGCCTGGCGCTGCTCGAGTCAATCGTCCGACTCGCTGACATGTGGTGTTCGGAGCGTGCCCGATGAGCATCATGCTTCCAGCCCTTCGAGGCGACGATCCACTTGGATTCCTCGCGGCGACCGGACTTCTCTCGCTATCCGAACAGGGGGAGATACCAGACATCAGGCTGTCCTGGGGCACGGACCGACCGCTGGTGGCCAGCGCCGATGGCGACTTCGGCTCGGTCATCGAACTCGGTGATCAACTCAAGGCTGCGTTCGGTCGATTGCGCGAACGCCAGGCCGCCCTCCCCGGGCTGCCGCCCGATATGCCGCTGCGCGTCGAGGGTACGAAGGATCCCATGCGGATGTCGAAGGAGCAGATGCATGGTCTGTTTCAGCGGGCTGACGATGCGTGGCTCGAGGAGGGAACGCCTTGGATGGCCCGCTGGCTGCTCGCCCTTGCGGGCCAGTGCACGGCCAAGGAAACGGAGCGAGCTGATGTCGAACTCACACCCTTCTACGCGCCGACTGGACGGATGGCAATGCGCACATCGATGTTCGATTTCACGATGGATGCCGTGGACCGCTGCCATGGACCCGCAGACGCCATCACGTCATGGAGGCGGATACACTACGACGGAGCGAACTTCGACGAGCGGGCGAAACGGGATGCCGGCGTGACGACGAGTGGAAGCGCGGACAATAGGGGCGCGCCGTCGCCGACGTGGCTCGCAACGATGGGGCTCCGACTTTTCCCGATGGCCGATGATGGGCATAGGGTGACCACCGTCGCGTGGCAGCGGGCGCGACTCTACCCCGGTTACACGACCCGTTCGATGATCTGGCCCGTCTGGCGACCGGACCTCGACCCGCCAGCGGTCCGCGTCTTGCTCGCGCAGTCGGCGCTTCGCCTCATCGGCCCCGGCTCCGATGTCTCGGTCCGATCTCCACGCGAGCTACGGGCACTTGGCGTTACTCACGTATTCGGCTCAAGCCGCCGGACTCTGCAACAGGGCGACGGACCGCTGGGTCCCGCGCGCCTGATCTGGGCGGCGGCGAGGCGGTGAAGAGCGTGACCTCCCTCATCAGGAGCCGGCTCATCGAACCGCACCGGCTCGGTTCCGTCAGGTGACCGACAAGCCCGCTGAGACGGGGGCGGACGTCCCGGGCCTCGTGCCGGCCCGGATGGTCAACGAGTTCACGTACTGCCCGCGACTGTTCTTCCTGGAGTGGGTCCAAGCGCGATTCGTGGACAGCGATGACACCGTCGAGGGCCGCTACGTGCACCGAGTGGTCGATCAGGTCGGCGGTCGCGCGCCGCTACCCCAGGAGGGCGACCTCGTCGTTGCAAGGTCCGTCATGCTCTCGTCCGAAACGCTGGGCGTCGTCGCCAAGATCGACCTGATCGAGGGAGACGGCGACGCGGTGCGCCCGGTGGACACGAAGCGGGGATCACCGCCTGACACGCCCGAGCGCTCGTGGGAGCCCGAACGCATCCAAATGTGCGTCCAGGGCCTGCTCCTTCGGGATGCTGGCTACCACTGCACCGACGGCGTTCTGTATTTCGCGGAGGCGAGGCGCCGTGTCGTCGTACCCTTCGACGACGACCTAATCGCTCGAACGCACGCCCTGCTCCAGGAACTTCGCGAAGTCGCCGCCAAGGACCTCGCCCCTCCTCCGCTGATCGACAGCCCGAAGTGTCCGCGCTGCTCGCTGGTTGGGATCTGCCTTCCCGACGAGGTGAACATGCTCGCGGCACGAAGCGAGCGACCACCGAGGCGGATCCTGCCGAGGGATCCGGCGCCGCGTCCCCTCTACGTGACCGAACAGGGCACCACGATCGGCAAGCGCGAGGGCCGCATCGAGGTTTCTCGGCACGGCGAGGCCATCGACTCAATCCGGCTCATCGACGTGAACCAGGTGTGCGTATTCGGGAACGTGCAAGTCACCACCCAGTTCATGCGCGAGATGTTCGCTCGCGACGTGCCGGTCTGCTGGTTCAGCCACGGCGGCTGGTTCCTCGGGATCGCGGAGGGCCTCCCCTCGAAGCACGTCGATCTCCGCCGACGTCAGGCTGCCATGGCTCATCGGGGGGCCCTGGAGATCGCCCGACGGATGGTCGAAGGAAAGATCCGCAACACCCGTACGCTCCTGCGGAGGAACACGCGGGCGAACAGTGACGGAACGCTCGCCTCGCTCAAAGGCCTGGCTGAGCAGGTGCATGACGCGCGCACGATCGCCTCGCTCCTGGGCATGGAGGGGACGGCGGCACGCATGTACTTTGCCGCGCTGCCGACGATGCTCAAGCCGGAGGTTCGACTGCCAGGCGGAGCGTTCACGTTCGAAGGACGCAACCGGCGGCCTCCGCTGGACCCGGTGAACTGCCTCCTGTCGTACCTGTATGCGCTCCTGACGAAAGACTTGACGGCGGTGACGTTCGCGGTGGGATTCGATCCATATCTCGGCTTCTTCCACCGTCCGCGCTTCGGCCGGCCAGCGCTGGCGCTCGATCTCGCGGAGGAGTTCCGCCCGCTCATCGCGGAATCCGTTGCCCTTAACCTCATCAACAATGGCGAGGTACGTCCTTCACATTTCATCGTCCGCGCAGGTGGCGTAGGCCTGACCGCGGACGGCCGGCGAACGGTCCTCTCCGCTTACGAGCGACGGCTCGACTCGACGATCCGCCATCCGTTGTTCGGCTACACGATCACCTACCGGCGAGTGCTGGACGTGCAGGCGCGGCTGCTCGCAGCTAACGTCCTCGGCGAAGTCCCTGAGTACACGCCGTTCGTGACGAGGTGATCTCGAGTGAGCCGTAGACGCTACCTGGTGGCGTACGACATCCGAGAATCGAAGAGGTTGCGACGGACGCATGCAGCGATGAAGGGGTTCGGTTACCCACTCCAGTACTCGGTGTTCATCTGCGACCTGAGCCGCAGCGAGAAGTTCCTCATGCGTGCCACGGTTGGCGAGATCATGAATCAGGATGTGGACAGTCTGGCCATCGTCGACCTGGGTGATCCTGAGGTCCGGGGCATCGAGTGCTTCGAGTTCATGGGACGGGTGCGGCCACTGCCAAGGGGGGGAGCCCGAGTTGTCTGACGGCGAGCGGTGCGGTGCATACTCTGTCGGTGGCGAGCGCTCGCGCACTGGTCAGCGACAGTGAACGAACCTTGAGAACTGCATAGCCGCGGAACGCGATGCCGCGTAACATGAACCGCTCGAAAGTAGCGACAAACCCGCTGGTAGGATGCACCGACAAGCGCGAGCGGTTTCCGAGGCCGGCCGGCCTCGGCTTCATTGCGGCAGCCGGTCAGACGGCGGATCACGCCGCGGCCGGGTTTCCGAGGCCGGCCGGCCTCGGCTTCATTGCGGCACGGCTCGCCGATCCCGCTGGTACGACCTGGGCGGGTTTCCGAGGCCGGCCGGCCTCGGCTTCATTGCGGCCATTCCGAATGGGACGCGACCAAGACCGAGTATCACCCGGGTTTCCGAGGCCGGCCGGCCTCGGCTTCATTGCGGCCTGACGGAGTTGGAAATGTCCTCCCTGGCGAAGCTCCGGAGGTTTCCGAGGCCGGCCGGCCTCGGCTTCATTGCGGCGGACCGGCCGGCAAGGGCGTTCTACGTACAGGGCGAGGACGTTTCCGAGGCCGGCCGGCCTCGGCTTCATTGCGGCATGTTCGTCACGCCGGCGCTCAGAGGTGTTGCTTCACCGGTTTCCGAGGCCGGCCGGCCTCGGCTTCATTGCGGCACGCCAGCCGGTATCAGGTGGTATTCTACGAGCATGGAGTTTCCGAGGCCGGCCGGCCTCGGCTTCATTGCGGCACGATGGCCGATGCGCGACAATGAGCGTCGTATCTGCCCGTGGTTTCCGAGGCCGGCCGGCCTCGGCTTCATTGCGGCGACAAGCTCTGCGGAGCTCGATATCCAGCAGCATGTGGGACGGTTTCCGAGGCCGGCCGGCCTCGGCTTCATTGCGGCCATCGTCTAATGACGTGGACCGACATCGAGGTCGATGGGTTTCCGAGGCCGGCCGGCCTCGGCTTCATTGCGGCGGCTCGAAGATATGCGGAGATCATCGACCTGGAGTTCCCCGTGTTTCCGAGGCCGGCCGGCCTCGGCTTCATTGCGGCACCCTCTCGACGTCCCAGCAGACCGGCAACGCCGATCGCAGTTTCCGAGGCCGGCCGGCCTCGGCTTCATTGCGGCCTCGTGTATCGCACGCGCACGGGCGAGATGGTGCGCTCGAGTTTCCGAGGCCGGCCGGCCTCGGCTTCATTGCGGCATGTTCGTCACGTCGTCGCCGGAGGTGTTGTTCACCGGGTCGTTTCCGAGGCCGGCCGGCCTCGGCTTCATTGCGGCCAGTTCTCCACCGTGTGCGGCGTGTCGTTATTCCCGTTTCCGAGGCCGGCCGGCCTCGGCTTCATTGCGGCGCTGAGGGCGGCGTCCTGGAGATCGCGGAGTCGAACAAGTTTCCGAGGCCGGCCGGCCTCGGCATCATTGCGGCCGGATGGACCCGCCGCGGATGGTGACCGCCTGCATCGGGTTTCCGAGGCCGGCCGGCCTCGGCTTCATTGCGGCGAGGCGCGGGACCGGCCCGGGGGCCACGCATCGAGGAGGTTTCCGAGGCCGGCCGGCCTCGGCTTCATTGCGGCCGGCCCTCGACGAACTCGGAATCCTTCGGCGAGAACGGTTTCCGAGGCCGGCCGGCCTCGGCTTCATTGCGGCCACATTGATCGAGCACCAATACCCAATCCTGCCCGAGCGCGTTTCCGAGGCCGGCCGGCCTCGGCTTCATTGCGGCGTCGCGCCGCACGCGTCGGCACTGGTACATGTCCGGGTTTCCGAGGCCGGCCGGCCTCGGCTTCATTGCGGCGCTCTGCGATCTCCGACCGTCCGGCCTTCTCACCGGACGGTTTCCGAGGCCGGCCGGCCTCGGCTTCATTGCGGCACGTCTCAGTCGTGGTCGTATCTCGCGAGTGGCTCGGCAGTTTCCGAGGCCGGCCGGCCTCGGCTTCATTGCGGCTCGTAACGGCCCACGGGCTACCGGGCGAACGCCCACGTTTCCGAGGCCGGCCGGCCTCGGCTTCATTGCGGCACGTCTCCGGGGCCCGTAGCGCATCTCGAACTGGTAGACGTTTCCGAGGCCGGCCGGCCTCGGCTTCATTGCGGCTTGAACCTCGACGACCGCGGCGACCCCTCCGACGACGAGTTTCCGAGGCCGGCCGGCCTCGGCTTCATTGCGGCAACTCCTTCGTCCGCAGGATGAAGTCGGAGCGGTCGTGAGTTTCCGAGGCCGGCCGGCCTCGGCTTCATTGCGGCACCCTGGACCTCACGCAGGTCCCGAGGACATCACGCGTTTCCGAGGCCGGCCGGCCTCGGCTTCATTGCGGCTACGCCGTTTAGGATCGACGTGCGGGACAACCCGGAGTTTCCGAGGCCGGCCGGCCTCGGCTTCATTGCGGCCAACCTCCGCGCTGCTCGGAAGGTCAGTATCACCGAGTTTCCGAGGCCGGCCGGCCTCGGCTTCATTGCGGCCCTCGAAGGCGGCGGCGGGCATAACTGCGGAGAGCGGAGCGGTTTCCGAGGCCGGCCGGCCTCGGCTTCATTGCGGCAGAGGTCATCACTACTTCTGTCCAGGCGGCTGCTCGTTTCCGAGGCCGGCCGGCCTCGGCTTCATTGCGGCGGCTCCACGTCCGCGTCTTCCGCGATGCAGATTTGGGGTTTCCGAGGCCGGCCGGCCTCGGCTTCATTGCGGCAATCCGAACGCCGAAGATAAAGCCTCGCCATCCCCAAAGTTTCCGAGGCCGGCCGGCCTCGGCTTCATTGCGGCGGTAAATCCGGCAGTCGGAGGAACGCGGGAGTGTGGACGGTTTCCGAGCCGGCCGGCCTCGGCTTCATTGCGGCGACTTGACCAGGGCGAGCTGGACGACCTGCGTGATGCGGGAGTTTCCGAGGCCGGCCGGCCTCGGCTTCATTGCGGCTCGGCGTCCACGCGCTCGGTGTCCGGCGCACCCATGTTTCCGAGGCCGGCCGGCCTCGGCTTCATTGCGGCCGATGCTCCTTCCGTCGGGCGTGCGTCGCGGCGACGGGCCAAGTCCGTCAAGGTGGTGTATGAGAGCACCGCTTCATCCATCGTCGTGACCATCTAGCCGGCGGCCACCAGCGCCGGCATCGCCTCCTCTCCAGGCTCTCCTTCGATCAACGCCATGCGGGCTTTGGCCAGTGACTCCTGGCTCATGTAGCGGCGTGCCACGGCCCACTCATCGTGCTGCTCGGAGAGCACGGCCCCGACGAGGCGGATCACGGCCTTGCGGTTAGGGAAGATGCCCACCACGTCGGTGCGTCGGCGGATCTCCCGATTGAGACGCTCCTGGGGGTTGTTGGACCAGATCTGGCGCCAGTGCTCCACGGGGAGCAGCCGGAAGGCCAGGATGTCCTCCCGGGCCTCCTCCAGCAGCTCGGCCGCGGCCGGGAACCGGGCCTCCAGCTGCTCGACCACGCGGGCGTGCTGGGCCTCTGCCTCCTCCCGAGAGGGCTGGGCGAAGATCGAGCGCACCAGCGTCGCCACGAAGGGCTGGGCGCTCTTAGGGACCCGGGTGAGCAGGTTCCTGACGAAGTGCGTCCTGCACCTTTGCCAGGAGGCACCCGGCAGCACCGCGGCGATCGCTGCGACCAGGCCGGTGTGGTCATCGGAGACCACCAGGCGGACCCCGGACAAGCCTCTTGCCACCAGGGTCCGCAGGAACGCCGTCCAGCCGGCTCCGTCCTCGCTGGTCACGAGGTCAAGACCGAGGATCTCCCTGTGACCGTCTGCCGCAACGGAGGTCGCGACGACAGCCGCCAGGTTCACGATCCTCCCGCCCTCGCGGACCTTCATGGAAAGCGCGTCCAGCCACACGTAGGTGTAGGGGCCGGCGTCAAGGGGCCTTGAGCGGAAGGCCTCGACCCCTTCGTCCAGGCTCTTGGCGAGCTCGGAGACCTGGCTCTTGGAGATGCCCTCGATCCCTAGGGTCTTGACCAGGCCCTCGACCCGCCTGGTGGAGACGCCCCTCACGTAGCACTCGGCGACGACGGCCACCAGCGCCCGCTCCGCGCGGCGACGGCGCTCAAGGAGCCAGTCGGGGAAGTAGCTCCCAGTCCTAAGCTTGGGCAAGGCCAGATCTATCGTGCCGGCCCTGGTGTCGAAGTCGCGGGCCCTGTAGCCGTTGCGCCGGTTGGTGCGCTCCGGCGAGCGCTCTCCGTAGGCCGCTCCACAGATCGCGTCAGCCTCGGCCCCCATGAGCGCCTGGATGAACGCGGACACCATCTCCCTGAGCAGATCGACGTCGGCATCCTCGAGCTGCTTGCGCAGCCACACCAAAGGCTCCATCGTTTGATCGACCACCGCTCCTCCTCTCCGAGTTCCTTCGTGGGTTCTCGTTGAGGATGAAGCGGTGGTCTTTCCGTTCAAGGACCCTCAGGTCGTTCGTACACCACGAACGCGGACTCTATGCGGCGACGTACGGTTTCCGAGGCCGGCCGGCCTCGGCTTCATTGCGGCGACTTCCAGGGCCACTGGTCCGATCGCTCGCCGTCCTAATGTTTCCGAGGCCGGCCGGCCTCGGCTTCATTGCGGCCCGCCGAAGGAGGGACGCATCCCGTGCCTCGACTTGAGGTTTCCGAGACCGGCCGGCCTCCGCTTCGCCGCTCCGGCTGGGCCAGGCCACTTCAGCTATGCGATCACGATTCCCGGGATGGATATTCTCACCCAACCATGCAACCGATCCCGGGTATCGCGGTGGACCTGCGAGATGTCGAGGTTCGCGTCGCGGGGCGGCGCATCCTCGGGCCGCTGTCGCTGCGGGTCCGCAGCGGTGAACGATGGGTCCTGCTCGGGCCGAACGGCAGCGGCAAGACGACGCTCCTCGGGTTGGTCGGAGGCTGGCGGCACCCGTCACAGGGCCGTGCCACAGTGCTCGGCGTCCGGTTCGGCCACGGGGACATCCGCGCGCTCCGGACCCGGGTCGGCCACGTGAGCCATACGGTGGCGGAGCGCTTCACCCCTGCGACGCCCGTCGAGGACGTCGTCGCGACCGGGCGCGGTTCGACGATCGCGACGTGGCCGCGCACGCTCTCGGAGGCCGAGCGCGCTCGCGTGTCGGCGCTGCTCGGCCAGGTCGGGTGCGCGCATCTCGCTGGTCAGCCGTTCGGCGCCTGCAGCCAGGGCGAACGCCAGCGGGTCCTGCTCGCGCGGGCCCTGTTCCATCCGATGGCCCTGCTGCTGTTCGACGAACCGGCCGCCGGCCTCGATCTCCCCGGACGCGAGGGCCTGATCGCGGCCGTCGACCGGATCCCCGGCGGCGCCGGTGGCCCTGCGGTGCTGATGGCGACCCACCACCTCGACGAGGTGCCGGCCTCCGCGACGCACGCCGCGCTCCTGCGGGACGGACACTTGCTCGCGACCGGAGCGCTGGCCGACGTGCTCACCCCCGAGGCGCTCCGGCGATGCTTCGGCCTCACCCTGTCCGTCGAACGGCGTGGCCGACGCTGGACCGCCTGGGCGACAGACGGTTCCGAGCCGCTGGCGGAAGCCTGACCGGGCCGCCTACAGTTCGGCATCGATGCTCACGCCCGCAGGACACCTCGACGAACTCCCCTCGCCGGCGCTGGTCGTCGACCTCCGGACGTTCGACGCGAACGTCGCCGCGGCGGACGCGTTGGTGGGCGGAACGGCGAAGCGGATCCGGCCGCACGTGAAGACGCACCGGACCCCGGCGCTCGCGCTGCGGCAGTTGACCACGGTGACGTCGGGACTCACGTGCGCGACGGTCGGCGAGGCCGAGGCCATGGTCGCGGCCGGGGCCCGTGACGTGTTCGTCGCGAACGAGGTGATCGCGCCGGGGAAGCTCGAACGCCTCGCGGCCCTGCGCGACCGCGCCCGGATCTCGATCGCCGTCGACTCCGACGCCGGCGCGGACGCGCTGGCCGCGGCGGCACACGGCCACCACGCGCCGATCGAGGTCCTGGTGGACGTCGACGTCGGCCTCGGGCGCTGCGGGGTGACCGGGCCGGATGAGGCCGTCGGGCTCGGCCGGGTGGTCGAACGTGCGGCCGGCCTGCGACTCGTCGGCTTCATGGGCTACGAGGGCCGCAGGCGCGTCGATGCGGCAGATCGAGCCGCCGTGATCGCGCACGCCTACGCGGTGCTCGCCGAGACCGCAGGGGCGTTCGAGCGCGCCGGGCTCCCGACCGATGTGGTCTCGTCGGCCGGCACCTCGACGTTGCTCGAGGCGATCGCCGACCCGACGATCACGGAGATCCAGGCGGGGACGTACGCTCTGATGGAGGTCGATCTGGACGGCCTGTCGCTCCCGTTCGTTCCCGCAACCTCCGTCGTCGCGGCGGTGATCAGCCAGACCGGTGACCGGGCGATCCTGGACGTCGGTCGCAAGTCGATCGCGTGCGACTACGGCCCTCCGGCGCCACTGTGGCCGGGCGCCGAGCTGGAGTCGATCCACGAGGAGCACACGACCCTCCGCTTCCCTGGTGGCGATCCGCCCGTGCTCGGAACGCGGGTGGCCCTCAGGCCCGAGCACGTGCGGCTGACGTTCAACCTGCACGACGCGGTGTGGCTCGCCCAGGGCGACGCGTCGTTCGAGCGCGCGCCCGTCAGCGCGCGGGGGCGGTCCGCGTGACGCCGAGCTCGGCCGGCGCACCGCCGCCCGCGAAGTTCATCAACGACCCGCACGCGGTCGTCGAGGAGATGCTGGAGGGCTTCCTCCGGACGCACGGCACCGTCGTCCGGCGCCTCGACAGCGCGCGCGTCGTGGTGAGCACCGTGCCGCGACCGGAGGGAGCGCGCGTGATCAGCGGCGGGGGTTCCGGTCACGAACCCGCGCTCTTGGGCTACGTTGGGCCCGGGCTCCTCGACGCCGTCGTCGTCGGCGACGTCTTCGCCTCACCGCCGGCGCCCGCGGTCCTCGAGGCGATCCGCGCCGTGGACACGGGCCAGGGCGTGCTGATCCTGATCGGGAACTACGCCGGCGACCTGATGAACTTCGAGATGGCGGCGGAGTGGGCGCAGGCCGAGGGACACGAGGTCGCGCTCGACGCGATCACCGACGACGCGGCGGGCGACCTCGACGACCTGCGTGCCCGGCGCGGCCTGGCGGGCGGCGTCCTGGTATGGAAGACCGCCGGGGCGGCCTCGGCCCAGGGTGCCGGCCTGAGCGAGGTCCGCCGCGTCGCGGCGACGGCGATCACGAACGCACGGACCGTGGCCGTGGCCCACGCCCCGGCGACGATCCCGGGTTCGAACCACCCGGCGTTCGAGATCGAGGCGGGTGCGTACGAGTTCGGCGCCGGGCACGGCGAGCCCGGGATCCGCAGCGAACCCATGTCCTCGGTGGACACCGTCGTGGACCGGATGCTCGAGCCGCTGCTCTCCAGGGGGTTCCTCGGCGGCCCGGACGCCCGCGCCGTGACGATGATCAACGGCCTCGGGGCGATGCCGATGATGGAGCTCTACATCGCGCAGCGCCACCTGCTGGACGAGCTGGCCGCGCACGGCGTCGGCGTGCATCGCGCGTTCGTCGGGAACTTCTACACGGCGTTCGAGACCGCCGGGTTCTCCATCAGCCTGCTCGAGGTCGACGACGAGCTCGCGCGCCTGATCGATGCGCCGGCCCGTGCGCCACACTTCGTCCACCAGGACGATCGAGGCCGGTGATGGACGCGACGGGCGAGGCGCGACACGAGCTCGATGGGAGGGACGCCTTGGTCGGCGTGCTCCGGTCGATCTGCGACGAGCTGCCGAAGCACGAGCAGTGGCTGAACGAGTTGGACGCTGCGCTGGGCGACGGCGATCACGGCCAGACGATCGTCCGGTGCACGCGAGCGATCGACGGCGAGCTGGACCTGATGGCAGGCGCGTCGGTCGCCGACACGCTCACCTCGGTCGGGATGGCCGTCGTCGCGAACGCCGGTGGCGCCAGCGGCGCGCTGCTGGGTTCGGCCTTCATCGCGGCGGGTCGCTCCGCGAACGACCCGGCCCTCGGCCCTCGGCTCGACGCCGAGCGGGTCGCCGACATGCTCGACGCCGCCGGGCGGGCGATCGCCTCCAGGGGTCACGTCGGAGCGGGCGACAAGACCATGCTCGACGCGCTGCTGCCTGCCGCATCGGAGGCCCGCCGCATCGCCGGCGCCGGCGGCGGGGTCGCCGAAGCGATCGGCGGCGCGGCCGACGCGGCGGAGCGGGGCGCGGCGGCGACCACCGCCATGACGGGACGCGCGGGTCGGGCGTCTCGCCTCGGCGACCGATCGCTCGGACATCCCGACCCCGGTGCCATGTCCGTCGCGATGATGCTCCGGGCCGCTGCCGACCGGCTCGCGACGATGGGCGCGGAGTGAGCGCCGACGACCGGCCGTCGCTGGGCCGGGGGAGCGCGGCGACGCTGACGCGGGCGGAGTTCGACCGGCTGTTCGACGCGTGCTCGAACGAGGGCGCCTGGGGGGACGACGACGAGCGCGGCGCGCTGAACCACATCACCCCCGACCGGGTCGCCCGCGCGGTCACCCTCGCGCGCGACGGGATCACGATCGGCTGCTCGTGGCCGCTCGACACGGTCGCGGGTCCGGACAACCCCAAGCCCGTGATGCATCACATGACCCGGCTCCACGACGTGCACCGGCCGGAGGCGCCGGACTCGCGATCGATCTCCGACTTCCTCGGGATCGAGTTCCACGGGGACGCGCATTCGCACATCGACGCGCTGTGTCACATCGTCCACCGGGGCCGCGTGTACAACGGCCTGGCCGCGGACGTGGTCATCACGTCCCAGGGTGCGCTCCGCCAGTCGATCGACGTCGCGTCCGGCGGGATCGTCTCCCGGGGCGTGCTGCTGGACGTCCCGAGGTTCCGCGGAACCCGATGGGTGGAGCCGGGCGAGGCGATCGCGCCCGAGGAGTTCCTGGACGTGGAGGCAGCGGCCGGCACGCGCCTCCGTCAGGGGGACATCGCGCTGCTGCGCACCGGTCACGCGCGACGGCGCCTGGACCTCGGTCCCTGGGAGGCCGCGACGGCGAAGGCCGGGCTGGACGTGACCGTCATGCCGATCCTGCGGGAACGCGGCATCGCGGCGATCGGCTTCGACGGCGACGGCGAGGCCGCGCCGAG
This sequence comes from uncultured Actinomycetota bacterium, assembly GCA_963781595.1. GTDB lineage: Bacteria > Actinomycetota > UBA4738 > UBA4738 > UBA4738 > JBEDUK01. The sequence continues at coordinate 938,208 of CAWAGG010000001.1, forward strand.
CCCGGTCGAGGGCATCCGTTCCCCGATCCACGCGATCGGGATCGCTGCGATGGGGCTGCACTTCCTCGACAGCCTCTACCTCGAAGACCTTGCCGAGGCGTGCGCCGAACGCCAGCGCTGGGAGTTCCTGTTCGTCGTGGCGCCGCTCCGGCTCCGCGGCGGGACGGGGTCGCCGGTGAACCCGATCGCCGTGCTCTGAGGAGCTCGGGCCGCCCCTCCCTCACAGCTCGACGGGCAAACCCACGATGCCGCGCAGCACCGCGGTGTGGTACCGCTCCACGGGCCCAACGACCCGATAGCCCGGGATCCGCGCCAGCACCTCCTCCAGCGCGACCCTCGCTTCGAGCCGCGCGAGCGGCGCCCCGAGGCAGAAATGGATCCCGTCGCCGAAGGCCATGTGCCGCGACCCCGTCCGGTCCAGGTCGAACCGATCGGGCTCCGCGAACGCCGCCGGGTCTCGATTCGCCGAGCCGTACATCATCAGGACCTCGGACCCGGCGGGGATCCGTGCCCCGTCGACCTCCACGTCGCGGGTGGTGCTCCGGCAGTCGACCTGCACCGGGCTCTCGAGGCGCAGGACCTCCTCGATCGCCTCCGGGATCAGCGCCGGGTCGGCGATCAGGCGCGCACGGAGCGAGGGGTCCCGGTCGAGGAGGAGCAGGGCGCTCGCGATCAGCTGGCTCGTGGTCTCGTTGCCGGCGAAAAACAGGAAGAAGCACGTGCCGATGATCTCGTCGTCCGAGAGGGCGCGGCCGTCGACCGATGCCAGCACGAGGTCGCTCACGATGTCGTCGCGCGGCTCCTCGCGACGGTCGCGGATCATCGCGGCCAGGTGCTCCTTGATCCGGAACCCGGCCTTCATCCCGCGGTCCGGGACGGCCCCCTCGCCCGGGTCCCGCAGGTGCACGTCGATCGACCACTGGCGCATGTTCGCCTGATCCTTCGGCGCCACCCCGAGCATCTCGCAGATCACGATCACCGGGAGCGGTCCCGCGAACGTCTCGGACAGGTCGACCGGCTCCCCCGCACCGCGCGGGAGACGTTCGAGCAACCCGACCGCGACCTCCCGGATCCGCGGTTCGAGGTACTTCACGTTCTTCGCGGCGAACCGTTCCTCCACGAGTCGGCGCAGCTGGCCGTGCCGAGGCGGGTCCATGTCCAGGAACTTCCCCTCCGGAGGGAAGAACTGCCGGATCCCCTCGCGCTCCTCGGGCAGGAACGTCCCGCGCACGTTCGAGAACGTCTTCCAGTCGCGGAGCGCCGCCCGGACGTCCTCGTAGCGGGCGATCGCCCACAGGTCGCGCTTCGCGATGTGGTGCACGGGCGACCGATCTCGGAGCTCACCGTAGACCGGGTACGGGTCCTCGTGGATCCCGTAGTCGAACGGGTCGTAGCTCACGACGCGCCCACGCCCCCCGGCCCCGCCTCGGCCCCGCGCGGTCGAGACCCCGCGGCCCTGACGGGCCTCCGCTGACGTGGGGCATCCGAAGCGGAGGTGACCAGCTTCAGCGCCTCGCGGACCGGCGTCGGCTCGTGCTCCGGATCGAGGAGCGCGATCAGGGTCAGCGCCGTCCGCGCGAGGTGTCGCGCGAGCTGCGTGCTGGCCGCGGTGGCGCTGCCCGACGCGCAAGCGTCGACGACCGCGGCGTGCTCCTGGGCGGCTGCGGACCAGGCCCTCGGCTCGGCCATGTAGACCCGCCGGTACCGCTCGGTGTGGTCCGAGAGGTCCCTCGCCAGCCGTTCGATCCGCTCGCCCGAGTACCTGCGCAGGAGCTCGTGGTACCGGCGGTGCGCGGCCTCCCACACGTTGATGTCGCGCCCCTTGAGCAGCTCCTCCATCTCCCGGAGCGAGGCCCGCAGCTCGGCGACGTCATCCCGCGTGTACCTCGGCACGGTGAGCCGGACGGCAAGCGCCTCGACCATCACGCGGGCGGCGTACAGCTGCTCCAGGTCGGTGACGCTGAGCTCGGTGACCCGGACGCGCCGGTTCGGCTCCGAATCGATCAGGCCCTCGCGCTGGAGCATCCGCAGCGCCTCGCGGAGCGGTGTTCGGCTGACCCCCAGCCGCGCGGCCAGCTGGACCTGCGACAGTGGCACCGTCGGGTCGAACTCCCCCCGCAGGATCGCCTCGCGGAGCCGGTCGTGGACGACCTCGGTCGACAGCTCCGCGGCCGGCGCGGCCGATGCGCCGTCATCGCCGGGTCCCCCGGACCCGTCCGGTTCGACCCTGGGAACGCTCGCGCGCGCCACGATCCGGCCTCAGCCCGCCGCCGGCTGCTCCGCCGCGGCCAGCCGCGCAGCCGCCTCGATCACCAGGTCCTCCTGCCCGCCGACGGACTTCCGGCGTCCCACCTCGACCAGCACGTCACGCGCGTCCACGTCGAACCGCTCGGCGGCGCGGAACGCGTGATGAAGGAAGCTTCCCGGCACCCCGGCGAACCCTTGCGTGAGGGTGGTCCGGTCCACGATCGGCGGCGTCGTCATGATCGGGCGGACGACCTGGTCGGCGATGTCCTCGAGCGTCCATAGGTCGATGCCGGTAGGGAATCCGACCTTCTCCATCACCGCGACGAGGGCCTCCATCTGACAGTTCCCCGCACCTGCGCCCGCGCCGGCCAGGCACGCGTCGGCGAGCGTCGCCCCCTCCTGGAACGCGACGATCGTGTTCGCGACCGCGAGCGACAGGTTCTGGTGCGCGTGGATCCCGGCCTCGGCCTCGCCGCCGAACTCGGCGAGCATCGCGCCGATCCGGGCCTTCACGTCGTCCATCGTCAGCGCGCCCGCCGAGTCCATGATGTGCACCCCGGTCGCGCCAGCATCGACCATGATCCGCGCCTGCCGGGCGATCGTCGCCGGGGTGGTCATGTGCGGCATCATCAGGTCCCCGTGCACGTCCATCCCCAGCTCGCGCGAGAGCCCGATGTGCTGGATCGAGATGTCGGCCTCGGTGCAGTGCGTGGCGATCCGCACGAGGTCCGCGCCCAGCTCGGCGGCGCGTTCGAGCTGTTGTTTCGTCCCGATCCCGGGCTGGAACGTCACGGCGAGGCGCGCGCGGGTGATCGCACGGCGCGCCGCCGTGAGCAGTTCGTCGTCCGTGTGGAGCGAGCGCATGTACTGGATGGACGACGCGCCGAGGCCGTCGCCGTGGCCGACGCCGATCGAGTGCATGCCGGCCTCGTCCAGCTTGCCAGCGATCAGTTCGACCTGCTCGGGCGTGTAGCGATGCTTGATGCCGTGCGAGCCGTCGCGCAGGGTCGAATCCAGGAGTCGGACCCTCGGCACCGGCGCGATCGTGTCCCTGTTCCGGGTCGTCTCGTTCATGTCGTCGCGAACCTCTCCGCATAGCGTTCGGCGACCCGGACGGCCGCCGAGGTCATGATGTCCAGGTTGCCGGCGTACGCCGGCAGGTAGTCCCCCGCCCCCTCGACCTCGACGAACGCCGTCACGAGGCCGTCGGCGACCAGCGGCTCGGTCGCCAGGTGGTACCCGGGAACGTACGCCTCGACCCGCGCCACCGCCTCGATGATCGCGGCGACGGCGGCGTCCTCGGAGATGCCGTCCACCTGCGCGTACACCGTGTTCCGCATCATGATCGGCGGATCGGCGGGGTTCAGGATGATGATGGCCTTGCCCTCGTCCGCAGCGCCCAGCGTCTCCAGCGAACGCGCGGTCGCGATCGTGAACTCGTCGATGTTCGACCGCGTGCCCGGGCCGGCCGACCGCGACGCGACGGTCGAGACGATCTCCGCGTACGGCACATGCCCGACGCCGGAGAGCGCCGCGACGATGGGGACCGTCGCCTGCGCGCCGCACGTCACGAGGTTCACGTCGGGTGCCTCGAGGTGCTCGTCGAGGTTCACATCGGGCACGACGGCCGGGCCGAGCGCGGCGGGCGTAAGGTCGATGCAGCGGAGACCGCGGTCCGCGAGCGTCCGGGCGTGCTCCACGTGCGAATGCGCGGACGTGGCGTCGAACACCACCTCGACGTCGGGATGCTCGTCGAGGAAGGCCTCGACGCCCGCGTCCGAGGTTGCGAACCCGAGGTCGCGCGCCCGCGCGAGCCCTTCCGACGCGGGGTCGATCCCGGCGACGCCGACCAGGGTCAGCGCGGGGTTCCGCATGACCTTATACATCAGGTCCGTGCCGATGTTGCCGGACCCCAGGATCGCGACCCGCAGCGTCATCCGCGCATCCTCCTCATCAGAAGATCGCGATCGGGTTGACGGGCGAACCTGTCCCCTTCGCGATCCGCAGCGGCGCGATCACGCAGAGGAACTCCCATCGGCCCTCGTCCTCGCACGCCGCCGCCAGGTCCTCGAAGCTCAGGCTGTCCAGGAAATAGAGCCCCATCGCACTGATCCCGATCGCATGGACCGGGTACGCGACCCCCTCGCACTGGCTCGGCACGGTCTCGCCGTCGCCGTCGTAGCCGATCGCCGCCACGTCGCGGTCCTTCAGCAGGGGCATCGCGGTCGCGTGGAAACCCGCCTTCGCGACCGCGGCGTCCCACGGTCCCTCCTCGAGGCGCTTCCGGGCATGCCCGGTCCGCAGGAACAGGATGTCGCCGGACCCCAGCCGGACCCCTTGGGCCGCCTCCGCGGCCTCGATCTCCTCGGGCCAGACGAAGTCGCCGGGTTCGACCCACTTCGTCCCACGGAGCCTCGGGATGTCCAGCATGACCCCGCGTCCGATGATCCCCTCCTTCGCGACGTCCATCGTCTGCGTCGTCGCGCCGAGCGAGTTCACCGCGTCGTCCACCGGAACGCCGTTGTAGAGCATGCCCTTGTACGCCATATGGCACAGCGCATCGATGTGCGAATGCGCGTCCCCGTGGAACTCGATCCCGATGAAATCGCCCGTGAAACGAAGGTCGCCGGCGTCGCCGATGTGGATGTCTTGCAGGATCGTCATGTGGTGGACGACCGGCTTCGGGTTGTCGGGGCCCGCGGCCGTGTCCAGCGGCCACGAGCACGACACCGTTCTTCCGGACCGAACGAGCGCCGCCGCGGCGGCGACCCGGTCTGGGGTGATCAGGTTCAGGGCGCCGCGCTCGTCGTCCGATCCCCAGCGTCCCCAGCTCTTGCACGACTCGTACAGCTCCGCGAACGCCTGCGCGGAGATGGGCGCCCGATCGGCGGTTACGGCTGCCATGTGACCTCCCCTGGGAATATCCGTCAGTTGGCTTGACGATCTGCCGTGGACACGGGGTGCTCGACGACGCCGGCGACGATCGACCGGAACTCCTGCTCGTCGAGGAGGTCCCCCTTCGCGAGGGACACCTCCTTGACGTCCGTCAGGATCCGCAGCCGCTGGTCCTCGTCGGCGTCGGCGCCGATCGCCGCCAGCCATTCCGCGACGTTGTCAAGGCCGCTCCCCTTGCCGAGCACGATGCGCGGACCCTCCTGTCCGACCAGCGTAGGGACGTAGGGCAGCGCCTCGGTCACGTCGATGTCGCGGACGTTGCGGACCCAGCTCGCGATGATCCCGGACTCCACGGCGAACAGCCGTGGACCGGTGACGGGCCGGTTCGACGGCTGGTCGACGTGCGCCAGCTCCATCACCAGCCGCGAGAGCGCGGTGAGGCGTTCGGTCCTTATCCCGATGTCACGGTCGTACAGCGTGAGCAACGCGAGGACCGTCTCCTCCAGCGGGGTGTTGCCGGCGCGTTCGCCGATCCCGCCGACGGTCGTCTGGATCACCGACGCGCCCGCCCCGACCGCGATCAGGCTGTTCGCCACGCCGAGGCCGAAGTCCATGTGGAAGTGCGTCTCCAGTGGAACGCCGAACGCCTCCTGGCTCTGCACGACGAACCCCTCGACCGCGTGCGGCGTCAGCACGCCGAACGTGTCGACCAGCCCGAGCGCGTCCAGGTGACCGTCCCGCGCGACGGACCCCACCAGGTCCAGGTACTCCTGCGTGCCGGCGCGGGTGGCGTCGATCGGGAAGAACGACACGGTGACGCCCTGCTCGTGGGCGTACGTCGTCGCCGCGACCGACAGCTCGATCGCACGTTCGACGCTCCATCGGTATCCGAGCTCGATCAGGTGCCGGCTCGAAGGGATCTCCATCACCACGCCGGCGACCCCGCAGTCGACGGCCCGCTTGACGTCGTCGACCATGCATCGTGAGAACGCGTAGATCGTCGAGGGCAGGCCGAGCGAGGCGATCCGCCGGACGGCCTCCTCATCCTGCTTCGACACGGCCGGCAGCCCGGCCTCGATCCGGTGGACGCCGGCTTCGGCCAGCGCCTCCGCGATCCGCACCTTGTCCTCGGCGCTGAACTCCACCCCGGCCTGTTGCTCGCCGTCGCGGAGCGTGACGTCGTGGATCTGGATGTCGTCCGGCACCCGGAGCGTGTCCACCACGCCCGGGTCGTGGTTCCACGGGCTCGTGAACCACCGATCCGTGTGCCAGGGTGTCTCGCCTCCGTCAGGCATCTCTCGGATCTCCCGCTCGCGGGCGGGTGCGCCCCACCCAGGACCGACCCGCTCGCGGCCGTCGGGTCGGGCGCCCCGCTCGGACCTGTCGCCGGCCGAGCCGGTCGCCGGTTGAGCCGGGCAGAGGGGTCGCCGGACGGGCGTCCCGCGACCCCTCCCGCCCGGGGTCTAGTGGCCCCCTCCCGATTCCTCGAACACGAGCTGCGACCTCTTCAGCCAGTCCTCGCGGCCGCGCACGCGCATGACGATCAGCGCGATGATGCAGATCAGCACGAGGACGATGAAGCAGTTGAGTCCCCACCGCACGGGCCCCGTGCTCGGCAGCGGGATGTACGCCTTCCAGAAGAAGATGATCGCCGCCGCGGAAGCCGCGAGCGGCACCAGGATGTGCAGGATCACGTTGAACTGCGCCCTGCCCTCGGTCGTGTAGTACTTCACGACGCCGATGTTCGCGAGCAGGTACATCGCGATCAGGCCCAGCGAGATCATGTTCGCCCACGTGTTGAAGACGTTGTCGACGCCGAAGATCAGGATGAAGACGAACGTCAGCACGTTGACGAGGACCTCGAGCGTGATCGCGTTATCCGGCGTCTTCCGCTTCTCGTTGACCTTGGCCAGTGCGTGGGGCAGGACCCCGGAACGGGCCATCCCGTACCACGTCCGGGTTCCCCCGTTGAAGCAGGCGATCGACACGGCGATCGTGGAGTTGAGCAGCGCGAACAGGAGGAACACCCATGCGCTGCCCCAGACGCGCTCCGCGAGCGTGGCCACGGGCCATGCCTCCGCGAGCGGGATACCCGCGACCTTGTCCACCCCGATGCCGACCAGGTACCCCCACGTACAGAACACGAAATACACCATGAGGATGATCACGGAGCCGACCAGGCCGATCGGGACGTTCCTGCGCGGGTTCCGGCTCTCCTCCGCCAGGGGCGCGACAGCCTCCCAGCCGCTATACACGAAGATCGAGAACACCACCGCCAAGAACATATTGGTGGCCTGACCGAAATTGCCCGGATTGAGCGGTTCGACACTGAATCCGCCGGGACCGGGGTTGATCAACCCGGTCAACGCGAGGGCCATCATGATCACGATCTCGATCGAGCCGGTGATGATGAGTACCCGCTCGGAGATCGCGATCCCCAGATAGGCAAGCCACGACACCAGGACCAACCCGAGGACGACCCAGATCCACCACGGGATCGTGACGCCGTACTCCGCCTTGATGTTCGGCTCCAGGACGCTCTTCGCGAGGAACGAGAACGTGAGCGTGCCCACCGCCGGCAGCCAGATCGAGAAGAAGACCCCGGCGAAGAACCCGGCCCTCGGGTGGAGCGACCGCGCGATCCACGTGTACCAGCCACCGGCGGACGGGAACACCTTCGCCAGTTGCGCCGACGCCAGCGCCTCCAGGCCCAGGAGGATGCCCCCGAACACGTAGGCCCACGGAGTGACGATCCCCGCGAAGCTGACGATGAACACGAACCCTGCCAGGATCGCGAACGACGGCGCGATCGTGGCGATCCCCTGCATCAGCACACCGGGCAATCCGACCGCGTTCTCACGCAGGTCGGTGCCGATCATCCCCGGCGACGCGGTTGGCGGCGCCGGGGGTGTCCCACTCATATCGCTTGCCATACCCCCTCCCTCCTCGACTACCCTTGCCGGGCGATCGTGCCCAGGTCGGCCAGGGTCATCCCGACCTTCGCCGTCTGACCTCCGTCCACCGCGAACACCGCACCGGTGACGTACGACGCGTCGTCGGAGGCCAGGAACGCCGCGGCGGCCGCCAGCTCCTCGGGCTGTGCGAGCCGGCCGATCGGCATCGCCTCGCCGAACCGACGCATCTCGTCCTCGGTCATCACCGTTGCGAGCATCGGGGTCGCGGTCGGCCCCGGCGCCAGCGCGTTCACGCGGATCCCCTCTGCGGCGTGGTCCACGGCCATCGCCTTCGTCAGCATCGCGACGCCGCCCTTCGAGCTGACGTACGCGACGTTGCCCGGCGACGCGTCGTGCGCGCCGGTCGAGGACGACATCGTGATGATCGAACCTCCGCCCCGCTCCCGCATCGACGGGATCACGGCGCGGGCGGCGAGGAACGTGCCGGTGAGGTTGATCCCGATCACTCGGTTCCATGCGTCGACGTCCGTGTCGGGCGCGGCGCCGAACGAGAGCACGCCGGCCGCCGTCATGAGCACGTCGATGCCGCCGAACTCGCGAACCGCCGTTTCAGCCATCGCCGAGATCTGCGCCGGGTCGGACACGTCGACCGCGAGACCGACCGCCCGGCCGCCGGCCGCTTCGATCTCCTTCGCGACCGACTCGGCTTGGTCGCCGACGATGTCGGCCACCAGGACCGACGCGCCATCCCGCGCGAACCGGAGCGCCGCCGCGCGGCCGATCCCGGAGCCACCGCCCGTCACCACGGCGACCTTCCCTGCGAGCTTCCCTTCCTGCTTCGTCATCCCTGCGGTCGTCCCCCTTTCGGCCGTTCGGTCGTCAGTCGTCGCCCCCGGCGTCCGACGTTCCCAGGTCCTCGATCCCGAGCGTGGCGCCGAGCGTGAGCCCGCCGTCGACGATCACGTCCTCGCCGGTCATGTAGCCGGCATCGTCGGAAGCCAGGAACACGACCACCTTCGCGATGTCCTCCGGCGTCCCGTAGCGTCCCCAGGGGATCTTCTTCAGGTACTCGGGTCCGGCGACGGGGTCGTGGACGAGCGCCGCCGAGAGCCGCGTGTCGATGATCCCCGGGTCGATCGCGTTGATCCGGATCCGGTCCCGTGCGAGGTCCATGGCGGCGTTCCGGACGAACATCACGATGCCGCCCTTCGTGGCGCTGTACGGGACGTTCAGCTCCTCCGCGTAGAACGCGTTCGTCGAGGCGAACACCACGATCGCGCCGCCGCCGCGCGCGGCCATCACGCGGCCGGCGGCCTTCGTCGTGAGGAAGACGCCCGTGAGGTTCACGTCGAGGATCCTGCGCCAGACCTCCTCCGGGAACTCCAGCAGCGGCCGCAGCTCGACGATCCCGGCGGTGTGCACCAGGACGTCGATGCTGCCGAAGCGCTGGACGGCCTTCGCGACCGCCGCGTCGACGTCGGCCGCGTTCGACACGTCGCCGGTCGCGGTCTCGACGTCGAACCCGGCCCCGCGCAGGTCGTTCGCCGCCGCGTCGAGCGTGTCGGCCTCGATGTCGAACAGCGCGAGGCTCGCGCCTTCGGCGCCGAACAGGTCGGCGCACGCCCGGCCCATGCCCTGCGCACCGCCGACGATCAGGACGGTCTTGCCGGTGAACCGTTCCCCGCTCATGGTTCCCCCTTCGTCCGGACGAGGATCTTGACCTGGTCGCCGTCCGTGTCGGCGAGGCGCTCGATCCCTGCGGGCACGACGTCGTGGACGTCGATCCGGCTGGTGACGATCCGCTCGACGGGCAACGTCCCCGCGGCGATCTGCGCCAGGATCCTCGGGGTGTCCCAGATCTTGAACGACCACACGCCTGCGACCGTCAGGTCCCGCCAGACCCACCCCTCGGGCTGGACGGTCCGGTCGCCCAGGTGGATCGCGATCACCGCGACGGTCCCGGCCCGGCGCACCGACGCGATGCACGTGTCGAGCCCGGGCTGGCTGCCGGAGCACTCGACCGCGCAGTGCGCGCCCAGACCGTCCGTCCGCTCGAGGATTTCCTTCGCGACGTCGGTCGACGTCGCGTCGAACGCCGCCGTGACGCCGATCCGTTCCGCCATCGCTCGCCTGGCCGGCTGTGGCTCGGAGACGAAGATCTGCCCGGCGCCGCCAGCGGCCGCCACCAGCACGGCCAGTTGCCCGATCGGGCCACCGCCCGTTATCAGGATCGAGTCGCCGGGCGTGAGCCGGGATCGTTCGACAGCGTGCGCCACGGACGCGAGGGGCTCGAGGATCGCGCCCTGTTCGAACGACACTTCGTCAGGCAGCTTTACCACTTGGGAGGCCGGCACGACAGCCTGCTCGGCGAGGCCGCCCCACGGCCACGTGACGCCCGTCAGCTGGAGGTTCTCGCAGAGGCCCTGACGACCGCGGACGCAGTAGTGGCAGATGCCGCAGAACACGTGCGGCAGGACCGCGACGCGGTCGCCGACGTGCACGTTCGCGACCCCCTCGCCCAGCTCGGAGACGATTGCCGAGAACTCGTGGCCGATCACCTGGGGCAGGTTCTCCTTCGGTGTGTACAGCGGGCCGTGCGCGAACTCGTGCAGATCGGTGCCGCAGATCCCGCACCACTGGGGTTCGACCCGGACCTGGCCAGGGCCGGCGGCGTCCGGCTCGGGCATCTGTTCGACCCGGAGGTCACGGTTGCCGTGGAGGCGGGCCGCGAGCATCGTCAGATCGCCGTCATCCCGCCGTCGGCGGCCCAGACCGCGCCGGTCACGTACGACGCCTCGCCGGAGGCGAGGAACGCCATCACGTTCGCCACCTCCTCGGCGGTGCCCTGCCGGCGCAGCGGGATCGTCGAGATGATCGCCTCGTGACCTTCGGGGCGCACGACGTAGTCGTTCATCGGCGTGTCGGTGTAGCCGGGGATCACGCCGTTCACGCGGATGCCGTCGGCCGCGTAGTCGTTCGCCAGCACGCGGATCAGGCCGTAGACGCCGGCCTTCGACGAGGAGTACGCGTCGAGCCCGGGCGCGAGCCCGTAGAGACCCGTCGGCGACGCCGTGCACACCACGGCCCCGCCGCCGCCCCGCAGGAGCGCCCTGATCCCGTGCTTGCAGGCCAGGAACTGCCCCGTGAGGTTCACGTCGATGACCTTGCGCCAGACGGCGGCGTCGAGCCGGTCGGCGCGATCGTCCTGCCCGGCGAGCAGAATCCCGGCGTTCGCCACGATCGTGTCGAGGCCGCCGAACGCCTCCTCGGCCGCCGCGACCGCGGCTTCGACCGCGGCCTCGTCCGTCACGTCGGCGGTCAGCGCGATGGCCGAACCGCCGTCCGCCTCGATCTGCTTCGCCGTGTCGGCGGCGCTGTCCGCGTTCATGTCGATGCAGCCCACGTGCGCGCCCTCGGCGGCGAACTTCAGCGCGGCCGCACGACCGATGCCCGCGCCCGCACCGGTAACGGTCGCGCGTTTGCCCTCCAGCCGACCAGCCATGGTCGCCTCCTCACTCCCCGACGTACGCGATCGCTTCGATCTCGATCATCATCCCGGGCACCTGGTGCAGGTCGCTGCCGACGGTCGTGCGCGCCGGGTAGGGCTGCGGGAACCGTTCCTTGTAGACCGCGTTGTAGCGGGGGAACAGGTTCGTGTCGATCAGGTGGACGTTCACCTTGATCACGTCCGCGAGGCTCGCGCTCTCGGCGCGAAGGACCGCCTCGATGTTGTCGATCGTCTGATTCGTCTGCTCCTCGATCGTGTCGCCGACGACCGTCCCGTCGGGACCGATCGGCCCCGTTCCCGTGACGTAGATGAAGTCGCCCGCGCGCCAGCCGTGCGAGTAGGCCCCGAGGGGCGGCGCTCCGCCATCCGCCTGGATCACGTGCTTGCCCATCCGCGCTCCTCCCTACGCGTGCGCGAGCACCCGCCCGTGCACCCGTTCGTCGATGAACCCGGCCACGTCGGCCACCGGTTCGAGCTTCCGTTCGACGTCCTCGTCCCGAGCGTGCCCGACCAGCGCGGGGCCGGCGGAGCCCGACATCGTGTCCACGTACATCCGGCCGTCGGCGTCCCATGGCCGCGCGTTGTCCCCGCGGACGAACGTCACGCACGGATCGCGGCGCAGCGGATGCAGGACGGACCGGTCGTCCATCGTTCGGCGCTCTCCCTCTTACGTGCGAAGGCCCCTGGCCGCGACCTTCCAGATCGTCTCGACCCGGTCGCCGCGGACCCCGATGATCTCGTTCGTCAGGTTGCAGCACGTGCACGCGTGGAACGGGTAGAAGCGGAACCGGTCCCCGAGCTCGACGGTGCCACCGCCCTCGACGCGGCCCATGCCGTGTTCCTCGGTGAACCGCTCGATCGTGACGCGGTGGTCGGATGAGAACGTCATCGCCGGCGGCGCCTCCTGCGCGTTCCCCGCGCCGACCACGCCGCGGTCCCCGGAGAACGTCTTCGAGCCGCCGTCGATCGTGATGCCGCCCTCGCCCCACTTCGACGCGATGCGGCAGAGCGCCGTCAGCGCCAGCTGGTCCTCGGTGCAGCTGCCCTCGTTCACGTGCATCACGTCGTAGAAGACGTAGGTGCCCGCACGGGACTCGGTGATGCCGGGGACCTCGGCGACGTACTTGCCGGTGAAGCTCCCGCCGGCGTTGACCTCGCGGACCTCGAGGCCGCGCCCGCGGAGCTCCTCCGCGATGTCGACCAGGAGCTGGCCCTCGGTGTGACCCTCCTCCTGGCGGGTGCCCTTGCCCTCGAAGAAGTACGAACGGTGCGTCGTGAGCCCGTCGAAGTCGACGCCGGGCAGCGTGCCGATCGTGCGCGCGAGCGCCTCGATCCGGTCGACGTCGTCCATCGCGATGCCGCCCCGGTGCATCCCGCTGTCGACGTCGATCTGGAGGTGCAGCGCGACGCCGGCCGCGGCGCCCGCGTCCGATGCCTGTCGGACGCCCGTCTCGCTGTCGGTGTTCGCCGTCATCCGAACCCCGGTCGCGGCCAGCTCGGCGATCCGCGCCCACTTCTGCTCGCCGAGGACCGGGTAGGCGATCGCGATGTCGTCGATGCCGACGGCGGCGAAGGGTTCGGCCTCGCTGATCTTCGCGCAGCAGATCCCACGAGCACCGGCGGCGACCTGCAGCAGCGCGATCTCGGGGACCTTGTGGGTCTTGATGTGGACCCGGAACTTCACGCCGTGGTCATCCATCCAGGACTGCCAGTCGGCGATGTTGCGCTCCATGCGGTCGAGGTCCGCGAGGATCAAGGGTGTATCCAGGTCGTCGACCCGGTCGCCGACCTCCACGCGCGGAGAACCGACCTCGTGCACGGCGGATCGAGCCATGACTCGCCCCTCCTCACCTGCGCTCCAAGCGTCTCGCGGGCTCGAGACACGTCCGGAACCCGGGACGCTCCGCTCGGCCGAACTGTATGCAGTCCCGGAGCGCCGAGTCAAACCCCTCCCGGCACAGGGCGGCCCTTGCGGACGGGTCCCCGGCTCAGCGACCGGCGCAGCGTCCGACGCCGCGGCGCGCCACCTCCGCCTGGCGCTCGACGCCGAACGCCCCCCATGCGTCCGCCGCCTGCGCCCACGCATCCGCGGCTTCCGACAGCTCCCCCTTCGCCTCGAGCAGCTCGGCTCGCGCGGACAGCAGGTTGCACCGGTGATGCGGGATCACGCCCTCGCTGGCCGCGATCAGGGATTCGGCGACGTCGAGCGCGCCCGCGGCGACCGCCAGCTCGACCGCTTCCGCCAGGCTCGCTTCGCGGAACTCGCTCGCGGCGTCCCGCGTGAGCAGTTCGAACCGGCGCATGTGGTCCGCGGCCTCGGCCGCGGCGCCGTCGGCGAGCGCCAGCCGAGCCGACGCCAGCAGGACCGGGTTCATCGCCTGGAGGTCGTCCTCGGAGCCCGCCGCCTCCGCGAGCAGCTCCTCGCGGTTCGGCAGCCCCTCGGTGAGCCCGCGCGCCAGGAGGACCTTCGCCCGATGCGCCTCTGTGGTGAGCCAGAGCGCCGCATCGAGGCGGTCCCGGCCGACGGCGAGCAGCTCGTCGGCGCGCGCGAGCACGTCGTCCCAGAGGCCGAGCTCGTAGAGGAGGAACAGGCTCTGGGCCTTCGCCCACCCGCCCTGGCTCACGACGCCGGCTCGTTCGGCGAGCTCGATCGAGGTCTCGAGGTGCGGCCGCGCCGCCTCCGGCCCATCGTAGGCCCAGAGCCAGTCGGAGACGTAGCTCTCCGAGGTAATCACGTCGTCGACGTTGCCGGCGCGCTCCGAGATGCGCACCGCGTGCTCGAGGTCGTCGAGGCCACCGCGATCGCCGCGGGAGCATCGCGCGTCGCCGCGGATGTGCAGGGCCATCACCGCGATCGGATCCGTCGCATCGGCGCCGAGCACCGAGAGCGAACGCTCGGCGTCGACCAACGCGTCCTCCGGCTTGCCAGCGAACAACGCCATCTCGGCCCGGTACGCGTACGCCGTCGCCAGCTCATGGGACGGCTCCTGCCGCTCGAGCAGCTCGATCGCCTCGTGGAGCGCATCCCGAGCCCGCGTGGTGTCGCCGACCACGCCGAGCTGCGACGCGATCCTGGTCAGGACCCGCGCGGTGGCGAGGTCGTCGCGTTCCGCGCGCACGATCGCGAGGGCCGCCTCGAACCGCGCCAACACCTCGGGCGACGAGAGTCGGGCGCTGCGCCGCCCCGCTCGGCCGCCGCCGACCAGCGCGGACACCCGGTCCATCGGATCGTCGGGCTCCAGGCCGGCCGCGCGTTCGTACAGCTCGAACGCGCCGGCGACGTCGACCCGGAAGGCGCGGTCCGCGGCCACCAGCAGCCATCGGATCGCCCGCTCGCGTGCGGCGTCGACGATGTCGGCTTGACGGGACGCACGCGCGTACTCGACCGCGTCGAACAGGTGTCCGGCGAGCACCTCCGCGCGTTCGTCGGCGCGCTCACCGGTCTCGGCCTCGAGCCAGTCGGCGACCTCGAGATGCAGCCGCGCGCGGTGCCGTCGGGGGAGCCTCGCGTAGGCCACCTCGCGGATCAGGTCGTGGGCGAACCCGAACGCCGCCCGACCGGCCAGGCTGGAGCGCGTCTCGCGGATCACGTCGCGGGCGACGAGGTCCCGGAGCCCTCCGTCGACGTCCGCCTCGGGCGCGTCGTGCAGGCGAGCGATGAGCGGCGGCCAGAACTCCACCCCGGCGACGGAGGCCACCTGCGTCAGCGACCGGAGGTGCTGCGGGATCGCGTCGATGCGGGCGGCGACGACGGACCGGACGGTGTCCGGGACCGCCATCTCGCCGACGCCGGCGCCACCGACGGCCCCTCGGTCGATCAGCATGCGCGCGAACTCGACCGCATACAGCGGGTTCCCGCCGGAGCGCGCGAGCACGGAGGCGTCGGCCGACGTCCGGAGCGCCGAGTCCACCAGCAGCGAACGCATCAGGCGGCTCGTTTCCTCCGGCGCGAGCGGCGGCAGCCGAACGGTGGTCGAACCTTCGGCGGGCGGCCAACCCCCGCGCTCGGACAGGTCCGGCCGGGCGGTCGCGAGCAGCAGGACCGGACGCTCCCGGATCAGCCGGACGAGGTGGTGGAGGAACTCGAGCATCACGTCCTCCGCCCAGTGGAGGTCCTGCACGGCCAGCACGACCGGCCGATCGTCCGGCACGATCGCGCTCGTGAACGCGTCGGCGAACTCGGCGACGCGCATCGTCTCGCCCGGATCACCCGCGACGCCGGCGACGTCGAGGAGCCCGAGGATCGCCGCCAGGCGCGAGACGAGACGGTCGGGATCGGCCGCGCCCGGCCGCACCAGCGCGTGGAGCTTCGCGCGGACGTCGGCTGGATCGTCCGCGGGCGTGCAACCCGAGGCCTCCCGGAGCATCATCGCGACCGGCTCGAACGCGGAGACCTCTCCGTACGACGGGCACCGGCCCTCGTGCCAGGTCGGCCCGGACCCGTTCGATCCGAGCGACCTTCGGAACTCCTCCAGGAGGCGCGACTTGCCGATGCCCGGCTCGCCGACGACGGTGACGACCTGCGCCTGGCCCCTCCGGACGGTCTGCTCGTACCCCTCCGCGAGGAGGGCGAGCTCGCGGTCGCGGCCGACGAAGTCGGCCGCGACCGCGACCCGCGAGGCCATCGGTCGCTCGCTGATCACCCTCCAGACCTGGAGGGGTTCGGCCTTCCCCTTGACCGTCGCGGGCGGCAGCGCTTCGGTGTCGAACAGCTCACGCACGAGTCGCTCGGTGACCTCCCCGATCACCAGCCCGCCCGCCGGGGCCAGCGCCTGCATCCGCGACGCCGTGTTCACGACGTCACCGGCGACGGCCTCGCCGACCTGCGGTCCCGTTCCGGCGGTCACGACCGCCTCGCCGCTGTTCACGGCGACCCGGACCTGGAGCGCCGGGTCGTCGGCACGCAGCTCGTCGATCGCGTCAAGGATCCGGAGCCCCGCATGCACGGCGCGGGCCGGGTCGTCCTCGTGCGCGACCGGCGCGCCGAAGACGCCCATCACCGCGTCGCCGATGAACTTGTCGAGCGTCCCGCCGTAGCGCTCGATGATCGCCTTCGCGCGCGCGTGATAGGGGACGAGCGACGTTCTGACGTCCTCGGGATCGGCCAGATCGGAGCGTTCGGTGAACCCGACCAGGTCGACGAACAGGATCGTGACGAACCGCCGTTCCTCGACCGGCGGCGCGGCCGCGCGTTCCGGTTGCTGCGCGCCGCAGTTCGAACAGAACCTCGCGCCGTCCGCGACCTCGGCGCCGCAGCTCGGGCAGGCGCTCACGGCCGTCAGTCTACGGACGAGGCCCGCGCCGCCGCGCCGGTCACAGGAGCAGGTCGACGTCGCGGTACCGCATCACGTCGATCCAGCCGGCGCTCTCGCTGCGCAACTCCCGGTCCGTCTCCGCCGCGAGCCGCCGGACGCTCTCGAGGTCGGAGACGCGGTCCGCGAGCTCGGACAGCGGAGCCAGGTGGTCGGCGACGCTGCGGTACCGGTCCGCGAGCGATCGGTGCTCTTCCAGCACGTCCAGCCACGACAGCGCGCCGCCGAGCGCAGGGAACACGATCGACACGACGATCAGCAGCTTCGAGACGGTCCCCTCGGTGATCACCACAGCGTGCAGCGTCGCGGCAATCACCGTGCAGACGAATAGGGCCCCGGTCGTCCACAGCAGCACGCGACGGACGTTCGCGTGGTAGCGGCCCCGGGTTCGGTAGTAGTGCAGCTGTTCGTCGATCCACGCGTCCTTGAGCGAATGCGCGAGCGACGGGGCGGCCGCCGGCTGCGGCTCGACCTGGGGGCGCAGCCGCCAGATCTCGCGGAACGCACGCGTCATCCACTCCTGCCGGCCCCCGGCGTGGAGCCCGGCAGGCCGGTCGCCCGGGAAGTTCTCGATCCCGACCAGAGCGAGGAAGCCCGCCGCGCGGAGCCGCTCGGCGAGGAAGCGCATCGACACCCACCGGCCGTGGAGGTCCTTGCCCCGCAGCCATCCCCAGAGGCCGAGGACCGTGATCATGCAGAGGACCTCGAGCAGCGCCAGCCGATGCCGCTCCGGCGCGAACGTCACCTGCACCGCGACGACGGCGACGGCGGCCACGGCGAGCGCCGCCATCGTCCGCGACGTCCAGAGCAGCTCGCGGCGCGCGCGCTCCGCGACCCGATCGACCGGACCGATGTACGGCGCGATCCAGGTCTCGATCTCCGTCGCGCTCCGCTCCACGTCCGGCCCGGCATCGATCGCACCCGGGCCGCCGAGCGCGCGCCGGCGCCCGCGGGCGCCGCCGTCGCCGCCGACCAGGTCGCCGTTGAACCGTTCGAGGTCGCTGATCAGCGGCCACGCCTCTGGGACGTTGAACTCGGTCACCTCGTGCGGCGCCTCCGAGCCGACGATCACGACCCACATCCCGGTGCCGCGCGCGGTCTCGATCACGTCGTCCGTCCCGCCCGGCCCGCGCCCGCGGCGACCGTTCCACACGGCCAGCAGCACGTCGCAGCCCCGCACGATCGACAGGCCCGCCTCCTCGTAGGCGATCGGCCGCTCGAGCGTCGTGGCCACCACCCGATGGATCTCGGCGCGGCCGAGCAGGGAACGGAACTCGGAACGCGAGCCCTCGGTCTGGAAGTCGCGTTCGTACACGTCGACCGGGAGCGGCAGGGGAACCTCGAGGGACGCGTCCGTCAGCGACAGCATCCGCTCGACGACCACGCGATCGGCGCCCTCGGAGAGCGACGACACGACCTCGAACGCGATGGGCGTCCGGGGGGCGCTGGGAACCGTGGACACGATCCGCCGGATCGCACCGTCGATCGCGCCGACCAATGCGTCGTCGACGTCGAGGTCCCGGTGTCCCGTGACACCGACCCGGAGCCTGAACGCGACACCGGTCTCGCCGGCTCCCGGCCGAACGTGCGTGGGCGACGTCATCCGCGGACGAGCATAGGGAGCCGTTCGGATCGCCGCCAGCAGGTGACGGAACGGGCCGATCCGGAAGAAAGGGACTTACAGCCGCGCGGCTCGCGGGGGTACGGTAGACGCCCGATCGACCCTGCGTTCGACGCCGAGCACCGATCGCCGACCCGACGAGGAAGGGGTTCATCCATGCCGAAGTCCCAGGAGCGGCGCACGCTGGAGCGGGCGATCGACCAGGTCCACATGACCGACGACCGCAAGGAATGGATGAAGGACCGGTGGCTCGAACAGGTGCGGTGGTTCGACCACAAGGCCGAGGTCGCGAACGATTGGCACTACCTGTTGCGGATCGTCGCGATCTGCGGGGCGATCCTGGTCCCGGTGCTCGTGTCACTGGACACGGGGCACCACACGAAGAACCTGTGGTTCTGGAACTCGATCAGGCCCGCCATCATCGTGATCGGCATCATCGTGGCGATCTCCGTGGGGCTCGACGAATTCTTCCATTGGGGCGATCGCTGGCGGAACTACCGCCGCACCGCCGAGCTGCTGAAGGTCGAGGGATGGTCGTTCCTCGAGGGCGCAGGCCGGTACCAGGATCACGGCAATCACGCGGGGTACCACAACAAGTTCTTCCCGCTGTTCGCCACGAAGGTCGAAGACACGATCCGTCGTGACGTCGAGACCTACCTCACACGGATCGTCCAGGAGGGACCGGACGACATGAAGCGCAAGCTCGACGAGGCGGCCGCGTTCGCCCAGCGCGCCAACGAGGCCGTGGCTTCGCCGGCGACCCAGGGCGACGCCGGGTCCGAGGCGTCCGACACCGGGACCGACACCGGATAGGCCGCAGCGCGCATGCTCGAAGACCTCGTGGACGTGCCCGAAGCGGGCGACGGTCCGTCGGATCAGGACCTTCCGCAGGTCTTCGTCTCGTACTCGAGGCGAGATGACGTGACCGTCCGCGCGATCGCGGATCGGCTCCCGTCCCACGGGTGGCGCGCGTGGGTCGACGCGACGAACATCCCCGAGACCGCCGAGTGGTGGCAGGAGATCGTCGACGCGATCCGCGACTCCGAGGCGTTCGCGTTCCTGATCACGCCCAGCTCCGTGTCGTCGGCGGAGTGCGCGAAGGAGCTCGAGGAGGCGTTCGCCACCGGCAAGCGGATCGCGCCCGTGCTGCTCCTCGACGCGGCGTCGATCCCGAAGGCCCTCGGGCCGATCCAGTGGATCGACCTCCGTTCGATCGACGGCGACGACGCGCGGGCCGCGAAGCTCGCCGAAGCGCTGAACGTCGACCTCGTCTGGCTGAAACAGCACACCTGGCTCCTGCGACGCGCGCACGAGTGGGCCTCGAGGAACCGAGACCGCGCCTCCGTCCTGCGCGGCGCGGACCTCGAGGTCGCGGAGCAGTGGTTGCTCCTGGCGAACTCGGACCGCGACCCGCAGCCGACCGATGAGCAGAAGGCGTTCCTGGTCGCCAGCAGGAAGAGCGCGAAGCGCACGCGGCGCCGACGCTCGGTCGCGATCGGGATCGCGCTCGTCGTGTCGTTGGTCCTGACCTCGATCGCCGTGGTCGAGCGCCAGGCCGAGCTGCACCAGCAGCACATCGCGATGTCGCGAGAATTGGCCGCGGACGCGGTCAGCCAGCTGGACATCGATCCGGAGCTGAGCCTGATCCTCGCGCGGGAAGCCGTCCGCGCCACGACGCCTGCGACGGGCGCCGCGCTCGAAGCGCTCCGGATCGCCCTCGACAGCTCGCACGTGCGGCAGCGCCTGCGGGGGATCACGTCCACCCCGAACGGCATCGCGGTGTCCCCCGCCGGTGGACCGTTCGGCGAGGACGTCGCGGTCGCGAGCGAGAACGGGACCCTTCGGCTGTTCGACGCCGCGACCGGGCTGCCGATCGGCGGTCCGATCTACCAGGCCGACGGTGCCCAGGTGACGTCGGTGGACTTCGCGCCGGACGGCTCGCGCCTGCTGGCGACGATGAACGTCGGGAACGTGGGCACCGCGATGATCTGGACCTCGCCGACCGATCGCCAGCCCATCACCATCGAGACGTCGGGTTCGAAGCTCGGCCGCGTCCTCTCGGGCGCGTTGCGATCCGACGGCTCCGTCGTCCTGGGTGGCGCGCACGGCGCTGTGACGTGGCGCGACGGGCGCACCGAGCCACTGCCGGGCCCCCAGACGCGGGTGACGGCGGTCGCCGCCTCCGACGCAGCCACCGTCATCGTCTTCGACACGGACGTCGTCAGTGGCGCCGCTCGGTTCATCCCGGCCACAGGCCCGGCCAGCGAGCTGCCGCATGGCCAGGCGTCCGTGACGGCCGTCGCGGTCTCGAACGACGGAACCCAGCTGCTGACCGGGCAGTCCGACGGCACGACCGTCCTGTCGAGCGTCTCTCGGTCGTCGGCCGAACCGATCGCGACCGTGCGGGGTCACACGGGTGCCGTGAACGCCGTCGCCTTCTCCCCGAACGGCCGGATGTTCGCGACCGGGGGCGTCGACGGCGTCGCCACGGTCCGGGACACCGCGTCCCGCCGAGAGCTGGTCGTCCTTCGCGGCCACACCGCGCCGATCACCTCGCTCGCGTTCGACCCGACGATCGGTCGGCTCACCCCCGCCGGCAGTCTGGTCACCGGCTCGGCCGATCACACGGTCCGAGTCTGGGACGTCTCCTCGGGGGAACGATCGGTGCTCTCGGAGTTCGGCCTCCAGGTGGCGCAGGCGGCGACCGGGGGGTCCGACTCGATCGCGATCGCTGCGCTGCGTTCCGGGACGGCAGCGGTGTGGAACGTGGCACACCCCGACCCGAACGGAGCGAAGGAGATCCGGCCGGACCTCGGAGACCTCAGGGCGGTCGCGATCAGCCCGAAGACCGACGCCGGCGGGGTCCTCGCGATCCTTGCCGGCGACGACGGGCTCGCCGCGTACCGCATCCGCCCTGCGGCGAGCGGGAGCGGCGTCGAGGTGACCGAGGATCCGGGCACGTTCGACCCGAAGGACCTCCCTGGGCGCGTGAACGCCGTGGCGTTCGACCCCACGGGTCGGTACGTCGTGTTCGGGGGCTCCGAGGGGGCGATCGTGCGGATCGACCTCGACTCGGGCGCACGCACCAGCTACAAGGAGCACGGGCGGGTGGCCACCGTGGCCGTCGCTCGCGATGGGGAGGTCGCCGTCGGGGGGCGGCACGGCCGCGTCGCCCTCTGGAAGGGAACGACCGGTTCGTCGCCGGCCACGGTCGCAGATCTCTCCGGGCGCGTCCTGGCGCTGACCTTCTCCCCGACCGATCCCAAGCTCCTGGCATCGTCGAGCACCGACAGCAGGGCCGAGATCTGGAACACGCGTTCCAAGGCGCAGCGGGCGCTGCTGCTCGGGCACCTCGGCAACGTCGCGTCGCTGTCGTTCGATGCTCGCGGTGATCGGCTCGCGACCGCGAGCGAGGATGGCACCGTTCGGATCTGGAACCTGGGCGGTGACCTGATCGCGGTGATCCCGCTGCACGCCGGCGCGGCGAACTCCGTCGCGTATCGAGCGGACGACGACCTGTTCGCCAGCACGATCCTCGGCCATGTCGCGATCTACGGATGCGATCTCTGCGCCATCGGCACGAAGACCGGACCGCTCCTCAGACTTGCGGCTCAGCGGATCACCAGGTCCCTCGACTGCAACGAGCGGCTGGTGTTCCTCGGGTCGTGTCCGAGCCCTTCGGCCGGGCCGAGCGCGACGTCCCGTTCCCGATAGGCTCGCGGCGAACGACCGGAAGGGAGACGGCGATGCGGATGACGAAGCTCGGCCATTCGTGCCTACGCCTGGAGAAGGACGGGCAGACGCTGGTGATCGACCCAGGTGGGTACAGCGAACCCGACGCGGCGGTCGGCGCGGACGCGGTGCTGATCACGCACGAGCATCCCGACCACCTCGACGAGGCTCGCCTGCGTGCCGCCATCGACGCGCGCCCCGGCCTCGAGATCTGGTCGAACCCGAGCGTGGTCGCGACCCTCGGGGACATCGGCGCGACGGTCCACGCCGTCGGGCACGGCGACGCGTTCACGGCGGCGGGCTTCGACGTGCAGGTCCACGGCACGGATCACGCGACGATCCATCCCGACATCCCCGTCGTGCGCAACGTCGGCTTCCTGATCGACGGTGCGCTGTTCGACCCCGGCGACGCGCTCACCGTGCCCGACGCGCCGGTCGCGTCCCTGCTGTTGCCGGTCCACGCGCCGTGGCTCAAGGCCTCCGAGGCGATCGACTACGTCCGCGAGGTGCGCCCCGACCGAACGTTCGCGCTCCACGACGGGATGCTGAACGACCGCGGCCTCGGGCTCGTCGACCGGATCTTCAGCGGCGGCGCTGGGGTCGACCTGGGCGCGGGGTTCGAACACCTCCAACCCGGTACCAGCCGCGACCTCTGAGGGTCGCAGGCCACCGCGGGACGCGGCGAGCGTCGCGCTTGACGGTGACCGTCGCGCCGGGCGACCATCCTCGCGATGACGACCGTCGGCGAGATCATGAGCACGGACCTGATCCACGTCGAGCCGCAGGACCCCGTGTCGACCGCCGCGATGATCATGGCGGCGGCGGGTGTCGGTTCGGCCCTCGTGATGGACGGCGCCGACCTGAAGGGGATCTTCACCGAGCGTGACATCTTGACCGCGTTGAAGCGGAACCCGCACGCCGTGCTGGACTCGCCGGTCGCGGTGTGGATGACCGAGGACCCCACGACGATCTCGCCGGACACGGCGGTGACCGACGCGGCACAGCAGATGATCCGGGGCGGGTTCCGGCATCTCCCCGTCGAGGCCGACGGTGCGCCGGTCGGGATCGTGTCGCTCAGGGATCTGGCGCGCGCGTTGCTCGGGGGCTGACGAAGGAGCCCGAAGCGGTCGGGTGGACCCCCACGGCGAAGCCGGTCCGCAGGACGGCGATCGTCGAACGAGGGGTGAGGACGTCGACTCGTGTCGCGTCCACGGGTCGTCGCCGCCGCTCCGTGTACCCGCCGGGAGCCCAGCGGTGGATATGGCCCCCGAGGACCAGCCATGCCTGCCGTTCGCCGTCCGTGATCATCGCGCCGTCCGGGAGGTCCGCGGACGCGTCACGATAGGTGCGTCTCGACCCGTCGCCTCGGAGACGTTCGGCATGGAGCACGCGGTCGAGCTCGTCCGCGAGCGGCGGGCGCGCCAGCCGGTGAACCCCCGCCCAGCGTGTCCGGAAGTCCTGGTAGTCGGCGTACCGGCACTCGGCGCACGGCCGGTGGCCCGCGGCGAAGGCCGTCGCTTCGTCCAGGAAGAACAGCCGCGTGAAGCGGTTCGGCACGAAGATCGGCATGCGCCGGCCCTTGAACTCGAGGCGGCACGCGATCCAGCGACGGACCTGCCAGTCGCGCACGATCCGGCCTTCGCGGTCCTGCAGGACGCCGCGGTTGCCGAACTCGAGCCCGCGCTCCGGCGTCGCGACGATCTCCCCGAACGGCGTCACCCTGTTCCGTCTCGGCACGGTCGCCGATCGTACGCGGATGGACCGTCCGGAGGACGTTCGCGCGATCGCGCCCCGCTCCGTACACTGCCGATTGCCCGGGGTCGATGCCCGGGGTGAGGAGGTTCGCGGGATGACCGGCGTGATCAGGTTCGGCATCGCGATGCCGCAGGTGTCCGCCGGCGATCCGGTGGACGTCGCTGCGCTGCACCGGTTCCTCCGGCGGGCAGACGAGCTCGGCTTCGACAGCGCCTGGGTGCTCGAACAACCCGTCGGGCGAGCCTCCGTCCTCGAGCCCGTGGCCATGCTCGCGCACGCCGCCGCGGTCACGGGACGGATCCGTCTCGGGACCGCCGTGATCCTGCTCCCGTTGAAGGTCCCGGTGGACCTGGCGCGTGCGCTCGCGACCGTCGATCAGCTGTCCGGCGGCCGCCTGATCGCGGGCGTCGCCCTGGGTGCGTGGCAGGATCGCTACCCCGCGTTCGGCCTGTCCGCCGACGGCCGCGTGCGCCGGTTCGAGGAGGCCGTCACCCTCCTGAAGCTCCTGTGGACCGAACGGGACGTGACGTTCGACGGCGAGTTCTGGCAGCTGAACGCCGTGACGATCGGGACCCGGCCGGTCCAGCAGCCCCACCCGCCGATCTGGTTCGGGGGCAACCTGCCGAAGGCCGTGCAGCGCGCCGCTCGGATGGCCGACGGATGGATGGGCGCCGGCTCGTCGGCGACCGTGGACTTCGCGAACGCCCGCCGCGTGCTCGCCGATGCACTGGAGGCGGAGGGCCGCGATCCCGAGACGTTCGCGGTCGCGAAGCGCGTCTACATCGCCGTCGACGACGATCACGAACGCGCCCGCTCACGCCTGCGCGACGGGTTCGGACTCTTCTACGGCAACCCGGACCTGGCCGACCGGGTCGCCGTCTGGGGCTCGGTCGACGCGTGCATCGAAGGCCTCACCGCCGTCGTCGAGGCGGGTGCCCGCATGATCGCCCTGAACCCGATGTTCGACCACGCCGAGCAGGCGGAGATCCTCGCGGCCGAAATCGTTCCGAGCCTCACCGGAAGCCCGTAGCCCGACCTACAGCACCGCGTTCCCGTACATCTCCCCGAGCGGGTCGGAGATCAGCTCCAGCCGCTCGCCGTCCGGACCGGTGAAGTACATCGACGAGCCGCTCTCCAGGAGATACTCGACCCCCGCATCGTCCAGCCGCGCGCGGACGCGCTCCCACGCCTCCGGCTCGGCGGAGATCGCGATGTGGTGCAGCCCGCCCAGCACCTCCGCGTACGGCCCAAGGTCCAGGCCAGGGAAGTCGAAGAACGCGAGCAGGTTCCCGTTCCCCAGGTCGAAGAAGAAGTGGTTCGAACCCCGATAGTCGCGGTTCTCGAAGATGTCCGTGAGCGGGAACCCGAGCACGTCCTGGTAGAAGCGGACCGTCCGTTCGACGTCGCTGCAGAGCAGCGCCGTGTGATGGATCCCACGGGCGTTCGACGCGGGTCGCTCGCCGTGGGACGTCACGTAGGTCTCTCGGATCCGGTCGCGTTCGGCCTCGATCGCGGCCAGGTCGATCGCCGTGTCGGCCATGATGGTCACGCCTCCTTACTATCCGCGGTCGCGCCCGGCGCGCCCGCTTCAGATCCGGAAGAACACGTTCAGGAACCGGTCGGCGAGCGCCGGGTCGCCGCGGTACGTGCCGGCGTTCGCCCGGCCGAACGCCGTGAGCACCAAGCTCCCAGGGTCGAACTCGAACACGACCGCCAGTTCGTCCACCGCGCCGGCCTCATACGCGAAGCCCTCTGGCCCGATGTGCACGCGG
The DNA here is from genome assembly GCA_963781595.1 of uncultured Actinomycetota bacterium. Classification (GTDB taxonomy): domain Bacteria; phylum Actinomycetota; class UBA4738; order UBA4738; family UBA4738; genus JBEDUK01. The sequence goes on from CAWAGG010000001.1 coordinate 963,965, forward strand.
TAGTCCGCGGCGTTCGCCCCCGAGATCACGCGGATCCCGACGTCGAACGGTTCGGCGCTCGGGTCGGCGCTCGTCGTCGCCTGCCAGAGGATCATCATGAACGGCGCCAGGAGGTCGGCCACGTCACCGGCCAGTCCGTGCGCGCGGCCCATACCCTGACGGATGTCCCAGGAGTGGACGCCGTAGTCCATCAGCTGGAACGCCGCGTAGACGAACGCGGGCAGCGGGCCCATGTAGAAGTGCGACACGATGAGCCCGGTCCATTCGTCCTCGGTGAGCGCCTCGAGGATCCCCATCATCTTCGCGAAGTCGGCGCGAGCGCGCTCCATCATCTCGGCCTGCGGGACGGTGCGGAGCGCCTGCGCCTCCGTGTTCAGGCGCTCGCCCATGCCCGTTACCCCATAGGCGTCGGCCACCGGCGGGCCTCCTCGCGCGGCGTCGAACGCCAGGAAGTACGACTCGGTCACGTCCACGAGATGGGCGATCACGTCGCGAACCTCCCACCCGGTGGAGGTCGTGGGCGCCTCCCAGGCCTCGGGCCGTTCGGCCATCGCGAACATGCCCTCGGCCTCGCGCTTGACGACCCGAAGGATGGTGTCCTTCCCCTCGTAGGTCATCGCATTCCACTCGCTCATGGCCCGCCTCCCTCCTGGGTCCGACGTCGAAGCGTAGAACGACGACGCGACCGCGCGCCACCGGGCACGATCCCGGCGCGTGGCATCATCACCGTTCGGTGGCACACCCGAGGAAGCCGAAGATCGACAAGTCGGGCCGGACGAGCGCCGGCATCCTGCTGTGGCGGCAGCGGTCGCCGGACGGCGGCCCCGAGGTGCTGCTGGGCCATCCCGGCGGCCCGTACTTCGCGCGCAAGGACGAGGGCCACTGGACCGTCCTGAAGGGCGAGGTCGAACCCGGCGAGGACCTGCTCGCGGTCGCGCGCCGCGAGTTCGGGGAAGAGACCGGTCACCCGGCGCCCGACGGACCCGCGGTCGAACTCGGCCAGATCCGTCAGAAGTCCGGCAAGGTCGTCCACGCGTGGGCCGTCCGGGGCGACCTCGATCCGGAGAGCGCGGCGAGCAACGCGTTCGACCTCGAATGGCCACCCGGCTCGGGCAGCCTCCGTTCGTTCCCGGAGATCGACCGCGTCGCGTGGTTCGACCTGCCCGAGGCGCGACGCCGGATCAAACCGGCCCAGGCGCCGTTCCTGGACCGACTCGCGGACGCGATCGCGACGGGCGTCCCCGGCCGGTAGCCCCGGCCTCCCGAACGGCCCGTGGCGCGCGGGCCCTTGCTCCCTGCCCCGGCGCCCGGTCTCGTGGTTGGCTCGGGGCCCGACCGGGGCGGCGCGAGAGGAGGCACAGGGATGCTGGTGAGCGACGTGATGCACGGGAACGTCCAGACGATCGCGAGGGACGAGAGCTTCGCCCGGGCGGCCGCGCTGCTGCGGGAACGCCACGTCTCCTCCCTGGTCGTCACCGAGGAGCGCCGGCCCACCGGGATCCTGACGGAGCGCGATCTGGTGAACGTCGTCGCGGACGGGCTCGACCCCCGTTCGACGAAGGTCGCGGAGCGGATGACCGGTGATCCGGTCACCGCACGACCCGCCATGGACATCCGCGAGGCCGCGCGGATCATGGCGGCGCGCGGCATCCGGCACCTCCCCGTGGTGGACGGCGACGCCCTCGTCGGGATCGTGTCGATCCGCGACCTCCTGTCGTGGGCGACGGACCAGATGGTGGCGACGCCGGACCTGTGGCCCGACCTGATGGCGGCGATCGCTACCGAATGGCCCCATTGAGCTGAAGCTCATCGAGCTGGGGGGCGGTGGCGTTCCGGAGCGCCGCATGGCGGCCGTTCGGCCCGCGATCGACCGGGCGGTCGTCCGTGTGATCGCGCCCCGGAGCCGCGCATGCTCGATACGGTCGAACGAGGAGGCATGCCCCATGAGATCCCTGGTGATCTACGACGCTCGGTACGAGAACAGCGAACGTGCGGCCCGCGCGATCGCCGAGGGCTTGAACGAGCGGGGCCAGGCGACCGCGGTCGCGCTCGGTCGTCTGCATCACGGCGACGTAGAGGCGGCGCAGCTGGTGGTGCTCGGGACGCCGAACCGCGCCCGTCGCCTGCCCCAGCCGATGCGCAAGTTCCTGCACCGCGCCGACGACGCCACGTGGTTCGCGCGGCCCGTCGCGGTCTTCGAGACGCGCGTGCCCGGCGACGCGAAGCGGACGGCGGCGACCACGCTGTCAGCGAGGCTCCGCGATCTGGGCGCGCTGATCGTGGTTCCCCCCGAGAGCTTCTTCGTGACCACGACGAGCGGCCCGCTGGCCGAGGGCGAGCTCGCGCGGGCGAGGGTGTGGGGCCGCCAGCTCCACCTGGGTGACCGGGTCGCCACGGAGGAATGAGCGGGAGGCGAAGCCCTATGTGGTACCTGGTCCAGGGTCAGGTCGACGATCTCACACGGGACGAGCTCGAACGGATCGGGCGTGACGCGCAGCGGTTCTTCGGCGACCCCGGCTACCGGATCCTGGCGAACGTCACGACCGGGCGGATGGCGGGGTTCTTCGAGGCGGAGCGCGCCGACGTCGTCGAGCAGTGGCTCGCGCGGCACGGGGCCACGATCGAGTCGCTGACGGCGTTCGACGCCGAAGCCCAAGCGGGGCACGTCTACGCTTGGGCGTGATCGGCCGGCGTGACCGCCGGCCGGGATGCGACGCCTACAGCACCGCCCGCTCGACGATCAGGTCGCCTTCCGCGAACCGCGACGGCCGCAGGGGGTCCAGGTCGAACGTCTCGCAGCGCCCGAGCGTGATCAGCTCGGCGACCGCCCGACCCGCCGCGGGCGCGTGCATCACCCCGTGTCCCCCGAAGCCGACCGCGAGCACGAACCCGGGCACGCCCGGCGCCTCGCCGACGATCGCGTGGTGGTCCGGCGTCTCCGGGTAGAGCCCCGCGTAACACTGGTCGTCGTCGAGCGGGCAGCCTTCGAGGAAGGGGAACCGGTTCCCGATCCGTTCGGCCAGCGCCTCCAGGAACCGCGGATCGAACGACGTGTCCCGGGTCGGCGGGTCGTTCGGATCCGCGTAGTGGACCAGGAACCCGCCGCTCTCGTCGCGGCGCATCAGCACGCCGGTGTCGACGTCGATGCACATCGGGATCAGCTCGCGCGAGCCCGTCGGGTCGTGGAAGTACGCGGCGTTGCGCCGAACGGGCTCGACGGGGACGTCGACCCCGACCAGCGCCGCGACCTCGCGGGCGTCGGCGCCGGCCGCGTCGACCACCCAGTGCGCGCTGATCGCACGCGCGCCGGTGTCGACGCCGAACCCCCCGCCGGCCAGGGGCCGGATCGCGGTGACGTCCGCGTTCGTGTCGACCTCGACGCCGGCGTCGCGCGCGTCGGCACGCAGCGCGCTCATCAGCCCATGCGGGTCGAGGAAGCCGTCCCGCGCGTGGAACGTGCCGCCACGGATCCCGTCGGGCCTGACCATCGGGACCCGCACGAGGATCTCGTCGGGTTCGAGCCACTCGGTCCGCACGTCCAGGGAGCGCTGGAGCTCGGCCGCGTCCTTCAGGTACCGCTCGCCCCCCCCGGTCCCGGCGATGAACAGGTACCCGAGCTGGCGGAACGAGAGCACGTCGCCGTGCTCGGCGGCCATGCGTTCGAGCTCGCCGATCGAGAACTGGGAGAACTCGATGTTCGGCTTCGTCGTGAACTGCGCTCGGAACCCTCCGTTCGCGCGGCTCGAGGACTCCTGCCCGACCGCCCGTTCGCGCTCCAGCACGACCACGTCCCCGGCCCCCGCGCGCCCCAGCTCGCGCGCGATCGCGAGGCCGACGACGCCGCCTCCGATGATGACCACATCCGCCGCGTCGACCACGTCGTCACCCGGCAACGAGGTCCACGCCTACCCGTGATCGGCCGTCAGCGTCCGGCACACCCGCCCTGGCGCGGTCCACGGTCGGGTCATGGCGACCGACACGTCCCGACGACGCATCGTGCGACCCAGCCGCCCCCATACGCTCGACCTCCTCGCTGGGTCCCCAGACCCGACCGTCTCGGGACCCCGGGTTCGGACCTCGTGCTCGTACCCTCGGAGCCTACGTCCGCGGTCAAGCCGCTCCGGGCGCACGGATCAGCCGGCAGGTTCCAGGATCACCACCGGGATCTGCCTCGGGGTGTTGCGTTCGTACTCGGCGAAGCCCGGCATGCGCTCCTTCTGCGCGGTCCAGATCCGCTCGCGCTCCTCGCCGTCCGCCACGCGGGCGACCACGTCGACCGTTTCGATCCCGTGGTCGGTCCCGACCTCGACCTTCGCGCGTGGGTTCGCCACGAGGTTGTGGTACCAGTCGGGGTTCGTCGGCGCGCCGCCCTTCGATGCGAACACCGCCCACCCGTTCTCGAGCGGCTGCTCCGCGAGCGGGTTCACGCGCTCCGTGCCCGTCTTCGCGCCCGTGTGGTGCAGGAGGAGCAGGGTCGCTCCCTCGAAGGGCCCACCGACCTTGCCGTCGTTCGCCCGGAACTCGTCGACGATCCGACGGTTCCAGTCCTGGCGATCGCTCATCGTTGCCGTCTCCTTCCTCCGTGCCCCCCTGCGTCCGACGAACCGCGCGGCCCTCGGCGCCTATTCCGAGCGGTGCGGCTCGTCGCGGACTTCCGGCAGGATGGTCACCACGATGGCGCCTGCGGTCCGGTCCTTCGACGTCGCCGAACGGCGAGCCCGGCTGGTCGTCCGGCATCACGTTTCCCCCGACGCGCACGCCGCAGACGTGGTCGAGGCGGCCCGCGGCGTCGTCGCCCTCCACGCGACCGACCCGGCGACCGTGTTCCTGTCGCCGCGCGCTCGCGTCCCCGGCCTGACGATCGCCGACGTCGAACGTCCCCTGTACGAGGACCGAACCCTGGTCCGCGTGCTGGCGATGCGCCGGACGATGTTCGTCATGCCCCTCGACCTGGTGCCCGTCACCCACGCGGCCGTCTCTCTCGCCCTGGCGCCGCGCGAGCGGAAGCGGCTCCTGGAGATGCTCGCGGGCGCCGGGATCACCGATCGTCCGGAGGCCTGGCTGAAGGACGTCGAACGGTCGACCCTGCACGCACTGGAGGCCCGCGGCGAGGCGACCGCCGCGGAGCTCGGCCAGGACGAACCGCGCCTGAAGATCCAGATCCCGATGGCCGTGGGCAAGAGCTACGAGACGAAGGTGGGGGTATCGACACGGCTGCTGTTCCTGCTGGCTGCCGAGGGCCGCGTCGTCCGCGGCCGCCCGCGCGGGTCGTGGATCAGCAGCCAGTACCGCTGGTCGCGGATCGAACGCTGGCTCCCCGGCGGCCTCGAGCCGATCGCGCCCGCCGTCGCGCGCGCCGAGCTGGCGACCCGCTGGCTGCGGTCGTTCGGGCCTGGGACGGCGACGGATCTGAAGTGGTGGACCGGGTGGCCGCTCGGACAGACGCGCGAGGCGCTGCGCGATGTCGGCGCGGTCGAGGTGGCGCTCGACGACGGACCGGGGTTCGCGCTCGCGGACGACCTCGAACCCGTCGAGGCACCGCCGCCGTGTGCGGTGTTCCTCCCGGCCCTCGACGCGACCGTGATGGGGTGGAACGAACGCCGGTGGTTCCTCGGGGATCACGGGCGAGCGCTGTTCGACACGAACGGGAACGCCGGCCCGACCGTGTGGTGGGGCGGTCGGGTGGTCGGTGGCTGGAGCCAGCATCCCGACGGTGTGGTCGTGTTTCGGCTCATGGACGACGTCGGCTCGAAGGCTGGCGCCGCGATCGGTCGAGAGGCCGAGCGAGTGAACGCGTGGCTTGCCGGGGTCCGGGTGACCCCGCGGTTCCGAACGCCCGTCGAGCGTGAACTGAGCCGCTGACGCGACTCGATCCCGCGGGGTCGCGCGCCGCGGATCAGGCGAGCGTCGCGGAGACGCGGGCACCGACCTCGACGATCGTCGGCGCGGCAGCGTCCAGGTACCGGCCCATCGAGGCGAACCCGTGCACCATGCCGTCGACCCGCATCACCGTCGCGGGAACGCCGGAAGCGCTGAGACGTTGGCCATACGCTTCGGCCTCGTCGCGGAGCACGTCGTTCTCCGCGGTGACGATCAGCGCGGGCGGCAAACCACTGAGGTCGCCCGCCCGTGCCGGCGCGGCGAGCGGGTTCGACGCGGCGTCGGGGCTCGAACCCAGGTAGTGCTCCCAGTACCAGGTCATCTCGTCCCTCGACAGGAACGGGTCGTCGACGAACGCCCCGTACGACGTTGACGACATCGACGGGTCTAGCACCGGATACAGGAGCACCTGCAACCGGATCGGAGGGCCGCCTCCGTCGCGAGCGCGCAGGCACGCCGCCGCGGCGAGGTTCGCGCCCGAGCTCTCGCCGGCGACCGCCATCCGTGCGGGATCGGATCCGAGGTCCGCCGCCTCGCCGTGCAGCCACCGAAGCGCCGCCATGCAGTCGTCGAGCCCCGCGGGGAACGGGTGCTCGGGCGCGAGCCGGTACTCGACGCTCGCCACGATCGCGCCGGAGGCGTTCGCGAGCGCACGACACATCGGATCGTCCGTCTCGATCGAGCCGAACACCCACCCGCCGCCGTGGAGGTACACGAGCATCGCCGGCGGGCGTTCGTCTTCGCCTGCCGTGCGGGGCCGGTAGAGACGGATCGGGACGTCGCCCGCCGGGCCAGGGGCGCTGTGATCTTCGACGCGTTCGACCTCCTCGGGGTCCGGCGAGATCGAGGCGAACAGCTCCGCGAAGTTGCGCCGCGCCTCGGGGAGGGGCAGGCTCATGCTCGACGGGCGTCCGGCGGCGACGAGCGCCTCGAGCAGGACCTGGACCTGGGGGTCGACGGCCACGGCGACGGCATGATGGGCCACGCGGCCCCGCCGTGTCGAGCGCGACGGAAGGGCACGGTGGTGGACGGAACGCACCGAGAGCGGGACGTGACGTTCGGCTGGGTCGCCGCCGCCGCGAGCGAACCCGGCGCCTCGGACCTGGAGCTGTACCGGGAGCTGCTGGCCGACTGCGAGCACCACCGCGCGATCGGCTTCGAGGCCGCCTGGGTCCTGGAGCACCATTTCAGCGATTACTTCCCGACGCCCGATCCGCTCCAGCTGCTCACCTACCTCGCGGCGCGGCATCCGGACATCGCGCTGGGCACGTGCGTGATCGTGACGCCGTGGCACGACGCGCTCCGGCTGGCGGAGCAGATCGCGACGCTCTCCGTGCTCTCGGACGGGCCGCTGCACCTGGGCCTGGGTCGCGGAACGGCGAAGTTCGAATACGACGCGTTCGGCCTGGACATGGCCGAGGCGCGGGACCGGTTCGCCGAGACGTGGGAGGTGCTGGACCGCGCGCTCACCGGCGAGCGCTTCACGTACGAGGGCGCCTACGTCCGCGTACCGACGCAGATCAGGATCCGGCCCGAACCGCGCCGCGAGCTGATCCGCTTCTACGGCGCGATCGGGAGCCCGGACAGCGCGGCGATCATGGGCCGGATGGGCCTCCCCCCGATCTGCACGTCGATCGGGAACTTCGAACGCCAGGTCGAGACGCTCCGCTCGTGGCGCGAGGCGGCCGCGGAAGCCGGCCACGCCACCGACGGCCTGTCGTTCCCGCTGATGATCAACTGCATCATCGAGGACACCGACGACGAAGCCATCGACCAAGCGAAGCGCGTGATGCCGCGGTTCATGCGCGCGCAGGTCGAGCACTACACGGTCCATGCGACGGACTGGGCGGGCACTCCCGGCTACGAGGCGTGGCAACGGATCTTCCAGGGCGCCGTCGCGCGCCAGGACCCGGAGAACATCCCGCCATGGACCGAATGGCAACTGATCGGTTCGCCGGACACGGTCGCGGAGAAGACGCGGATGTTCGTCGACGCGGGGTTCGACCACGTGATCCTTCACTTCGCAACGCCGGGCGTCGCCCGCGAGGACCGCCACCGGTGGGCGACGCGGTTCGCCCGGGAGGTCGCGCCACGGTTCGTCTCGCGGCAGGCCACCCGGCCCTCGGGGTCGTGACCAAGAGCCCGACCGTGCTCGGGCAGCGGGCGCTGAACCGCGCGTTGCTCGAACGCCAGATGCTGCTCCGCCGGTGGGACCTCCCCGCCCTCGACGCGGTCGAACGGCTCGCCGGCATGCAGGCGCAGGTTCCGCAGGCGCCGTACGTCGGGCTCTGGGCACGGCTGGACGGCTTCGACCCCCAGAAGCTGTCGAACGCGATCCGCGACCGAGCCGCGGTCCGCGGCCCGCTGATGCGCGCGACCCTGCACCTGGCCAGCGCACGGGATTACCTGGCAGTGCGGCCGGTGGTCCAGCCGGTTGCCGCGCGCGGGTTCGCCGGGAGCCCGTTCGGCAAGGCCCTCGCGGGTATGGACCTGGACGGCGTGCTCGCGACGGCGCGGGCGCTGCTGGAGGAGGCGCCCCGGACCACCGCCGAGATGGGAAGGCTCCTGCACGAACGCTGGCCGGAGCGAGCCGCCACGGACCTGGCACACGCCGTGCGATACCTCGTGCCGCTCGTCCAGATCCCGCCGCGCGGACTGTGGGGCGCGAGCGGCCGGGCGACGTGGACGACGGCCGAAGCCTGGCTCGGCGAGCCGCCGGCTGTGGACGGTTCGCCGGACGCGATGATCCTGCGGTACCTGTCCGCGTTCGGCCCGGCCTCGGTGAGGGACGCCCAGGCCTGGTGCTGGCTGACGCGCCTCCGCGAGGTGGTCGGCCGGCTCCGCCCGCGCCTGCGAACCTTCCGCGACGAGCACGGGGTCGAACTGTTCGACCTCCCCGACGCGCCGCGCCCCGACCCGGACACGCCGGCGCCCGTGAGGTTCGTGCCCGAGTTCGACAACCTGTTGCTGTCCCACGCCGACCGCGCGCGCGTGATCGCGCCCGAGCATCGCGACCGGCTGTTCATGAGAGGGGGCGTGCTGGTCGATGGCTTCGTACGGGCCGCGTGGACGATCGCCCGGGAGCGGCGCGCGGCGACGCTCTCGATCGAACCGTTCGCGAACATCCGAGGTTCGGACCGAACGGCCGTCGCCGAGGAAGGCGCCCGGCTGCTCGCCTTCGCGGCGCCGGCGGCCCAGTCGCGCGACGTCCGGTTCGTCGCTCCCGATCGGTAGGACGCTCGCCGACCTAGCGGTACCGCGCGGGCAGCTCGGTCGTCCGCGTCGACCCCATCAGCGCCCCCTGCGCGGCTTCGACCGCGTCCCAGTCGGTCGTATCTGCCACGCCGGGGAGGCTCACCACGACGCCGGCCGCGAGGTCGAGCAGGCTGGCCTCGACCACCGCATCCGCCTCCATCCGCGGGACCGCGCTCATGTCGATCCCCTGCCGGCTGTGGAACTCCGAACGAACGATCCCCGGGCAGACGACCTGGAGCCGCACCCCGTCGTCCCGCACCTCGGCGGCGACGATCTGGGTGAAGGTGACGAGGAACGACTTGCTGGCCGCGTAGACCGCGCGCGCCGGCAGGTGCGGCGCGTCCGCCGCGCCGCTGAACGCGAGCAGCGACGCGACGTTGACGATCGCTCCGCGCGATCGCGCCCGCATGCCGGGGATCACCGCGTGGGTCAGCAGCATCGGCGCGAGCACGTTCAGCTGAACGAGCTCGTCCGCCTGCTCGCGTGGGACCTCTGCGAACGGCGCGTAGTGCGCCAGCGCCGCGGCGTTCACGAGCATCCCGACGGGAAGGCCGGCGAGCTCGGCGCAGAGGCCGTCGAGCCGGTCGCGTCGCGCGAGGTCCGCGTCGACCGCCTTCGCCGCGACCCCGTGCGAGGCCTCCAGGCGTTCGGCGGTCTCCTGGAGCAGATCGGGGCGGCGCGCCACGAGCATCACGTCCCAGCCATCGCGGGCGAACCGCTCCGCGTACGCCAGGCCGATCCCGGAGGACGCGCCGGTCACGACCGCGAGCTCACCCATCGGTCCACCTCCCATATCGAGCCGCCGGACGGCCCCGCTTCGGATCCGTCGGCCGTCATCGTGGCAGCGGTTCGGCCACGACGACACGCGCGCGAAGGTCCTGGCGCCGGCGAGGCCGACGGCCCGGGCCGGGGAGCTGCGGCGGTTCCACACTCGCTCCGCGTGGCGGGTACGGGCGGGCCCGTGAACGGCCACGGTCGGAGCGTCACGGCCTGAAGGAGGTGAGCTCCGATGCGTGAGCTCTCGAAGATCGGAGCACGATCCCATCGGCTCGTCCTGGCGCTGGGGGTCAGTCTGCTGCTGCTCGCGGGAGGCTGCAGCCGCCAGCAGGGACCGTCGGCCGGAGCCACCGGCGGCGGATCGACGACCCCGGTGACCGGCGCGTCGGTCACGCCGACGCCGTCGCCGATCGCGACACCGACCGAGAAGCCGCACCCGGCCGGGAGCTGGGAGCTCCTGCCCGCCGCGCCGATCGTCGCGCCCGAGACGCTCGCCGGGGTATGGGACGGCTCGCAGCTGCTGATCGTCGGCCGCGTCACGATCCACCGGCCCCCGTACGCCAAGGTCGTGGCCGCCGCCTACGACCCCGCCACCCGCACGTGGCGCAAGCTCACCGGCGCGCCGCGCCTGGGGGGCAACTTCGAGGGCGGCGACCGCGCGGTCTGGACCGGCTCGGAGATGCTGCTGTGGGGCCTCACGAACACGGCGTACGACCCAGCGACGAACACCTGGCGGAGGCTGCCCGACCCCCCGACGGGATGGGGTGGTCCGTCGGTCGCGGTGTGGACCGGTCACCAGATGATCGGGTGGGGCGGCGGTTGCTGCGGTGACGCCTACGGGGACGGCGCCGCCTATTCACCGGCGACGAACACCTGGAAGATGCTCCCGAAATCCCCGCTCAGCCCACGGCACGCTCAGGGCGCGTGGACGGGGAAGGAGCTGATCCTCGCCGGTGGCGAGGGACCGGAGGGCAAGGGCGTCTTCGCCGACGCCGCAGCGTACGACCCGGCGACGCACACCTGGCGGAAGCTGCCGGCGATGCCGGTCGCGAGGGCCGGCGCGACCGCGGTCTGGGATGGCCACGAGGTCCTGATCGTCGGCGGAACCCGGAAGTACGGGTCCGGCGAGTTCCTCGCGCGCGGTGTCGCGTACGACCCCTCGACGAACCGGTGGCGATGGCTGCCACCCATGACGTACCCGCGCTCCGGGCACGTGGCGGCGTGGACCGGTGACCGCCTGCTGGTTTGGGGCGGCTACACGATGCACGACGGCATCAGCGGCTACCCGCCGAATGGCGAGGCCTACGACCCGGCCACGGACACGTGGTCGGCGCTGCCGAAGGCGCCGCTTCGCCACCGGAGTTCAGCGGTGGGCGTGTGGACCGGTTCGGCGATGATCGTGTGGGGCGGCCAGAACGAGCAGGGAGCGCTGGCGAGCGGCGCAGCGTACACGCCCGGCCGCTCGTAGCGGCGGAACGGGGCTGCAGCGTCAGGCTCCGTCAGGTTCCCCGATGACCGCCAAGACCTCATCGGCGTAGCGTTCGAGCTTCGTCGGGCCGACCCCGTCGATCGCGGCCAGGTCGGCCCAGTCGCGCGGGCGCCGCCGCGCGATCTCCACGAGGGTTCGGTCGTGGAAGACGACGTACGGCGGAACCGCGTCCGCCCGCGCGCGCTGCACCCGCCACGCGCGGAGGGCCTGGAATGCCCGGTCGTCGTCGGGCTCGAGGTCGCGTGCCGCCGCGTCCCGGCCGCCCCCCGATGTGCGTGACGCCGGCCGCGCCGGCGCCGGTCCGGATGTCGGCGACGCGGTTCCACCCCGAAGCTCCGCGAGGAACAGGCTGGGCTTGGTTCGACCCCCGACGCTCCATGTGATGCTCAGGTGGCGCCGGGCGCGCGTGATCCCCACGTAGAGCAGCCGCCGCTCCTCCTCGACCGCGTCATCCGTCTTCGAGCGCCTGAACGGCATCTCGCCATCCTCGAGGTGCGGGAGGAACACCGCGTCGAACTCCAACCCCTTCGCGCGGTGATAGGTCAGGAGGTTCACGCCGCGGCCCTCGCTCTCGGCGCCGAACCGCGCGCGAAGGTCCTCGACGAACTCCCCCACGTTACGTTCCGCGTCCGCGGCTTCGAACTCGTCAGCCATCCTTACCAATCGCGCGAGGTCGGCCTGCCGGACGGTCTCCTGCTCGCCCAGGCCCTCGGCTGCATCGGACCCGGCGGGCAGGAGCCCCTCGGAACGGGCCGCGTGAGCGACCAGCTGCGCGACCCCGACGGCGCCGGGATCGCGGAGCCGTCGCAGGATGGAGCGCGCCGCGGGCCGGAACAGGAACGCGCCGCCGCGGACCTGGAACGGGATGCCCGCGTGCGACAGGGCCTCCTCGAAGTCCTCGGACCGCGAGTTCACCCGGTACAGGATGGCCATCTCCTCGAAGGCGACGCCGTCCGCGCGATGCAGCTCGCGGATCCCCGCGACGATGTGATCCGTCTCCGCATCCGGGTCGGCGAACCCCCGGAGCTCGGGCACGGGGCCCGCCGGGCGCGTCGCGCGGAGCACCTTCCCGACGCCGCCCAGTCGAGGCACGAGGCGGTTCGCCACGTCCAGCACCTGCGGCGTCGACCGATGGTTCTCCTCCAGCCGGACGACCGTCGCCTCCGGGTACCGCGTCGGCATCGCCAGCAGGTACTCGGGCGTGGCCCCGGTGAACCCGTAGATCGACTGGTAGTCGTCGCCGACCACGCAGAGCTCTTCGCGACCGCCGAGCCAGCGTTCCAACAGCGTCTGCTGCAGGAGGTTCGCGTCCTGGTACTCGTCGACCGTGAACGCGTGCGTGCGTTCGCGGAACCGCTCCGCCGCGCCGACGTCGTCGTCGAACAACCGGATCGCGAGCTCGAGCAGGTCCTCGAAGTCGAACATCCCACGCCGTTCCTTGCCCTGCTCGTACTGCCGGTAGACGCGGGCCATGAGGTCGGCCGGGATCGGCGGCTCGTGTTCGCCGAGGGCGGCTTCGTAGCGGGCCGGTGTGATGCGGCGGTTCTTCGCCCACTCGACCTCGGTCGCGAGGTCGCCGGCGGGCCGGAATCGGTAGGGCCGCGGCAGCCCGTTGCCGATCTGGCGGAGCGCCACGGCCTTCGACGCGAGGACCTGGTCGGGCGCCGCGCCCGCGCGCGAGAGCTGGGAGAGCGCGGCGGAGTGGAACGTCCGCGCTTCGACACCATCTACGCCGAGCGCCGCGAGGCGCCGGCGCATCTCGCCGGCGGCCTTGTCGGTGAACGTGACCGCCAGGATCCGGTTCGGCGCGAACGCGCCCGTCGCGACCTGGTTCGCGATCCGCCGCGTGATCGTGGTGGTCTTGCCCGTGCCGGCGCCGGCGACGATGCAGACGGGGCCTCGCACCGCGTCGACGGCTCGGCGCTGCTCCTCGTTCAGGCCGTCGACGATCGCGTCGAGGCTCGTCGTTCCCGTGGGCACACGCCGACCTTACCCCGCGCCGACGACGCGGCCGGGAACACCGCGTTCGCGAACGCAGGACGAACGAGGCCAGATCGGCGCCCGAGCCAGGGTTCACGACGGTGGGGTCACGAAGAGCATCGCCGGCCGCTTCGGATCGACCCCGTCGCCCGAGGACCCGCCGCGCGTCCGGCGGGCCACGTACGGCAGCAGGTACCGGCGCCCCCAGGACAGCTCCCGCGCGACGGCCGCCACGACCGACCCGCGGCCCCGACCGCCGGGCCCGCCAGCGCTCGGGCCGTTCTGCGCCGCCGCGTCCAGGGGCAGCCCGACGGCACGCGCCACCGCGACCGCCAGTCGCTCGTGGCCGGTGGGGTTCGCGTGGATGCGGTCCTCACACCAGAGGGCTGGGTCCGTGGCGCCGGGTTCGGCTTCCAGGTCAACCAGGATCGAACCCGTCCGGCTCGCGGCCGCCCGGAGCGCCGCGTTCAGCCTGCGGAACCGGTGGCGCAGCGGCCTCGCCCAGGGGTTGATCGCCGTGGCATCGGGCAGGGTGAACGTCACGACCGTGGCACCGGCGGTGCGGAGCTCGTGGAGCGTCGCCTCGACCTCGCCGTCGACGGCTCGAGCATCGAACGACGGCCGGAGCAGATCGTTCATGCCGACGAGGACGCTGGCGAGGTCCGGTTGCAGCGCGAGCGCCGCGGGCAGCTGCTCGGCCCGGACCTGGCCGGACAGGCGGCCCCGGACCGCGAGGTTCGCGTAGCGGACCTGGCGGCCGTCTGGCGCCGCGGCGGCGGCCAGACGCTCGGCGAACCGGTCGGCCCATCCGCGGTAACCGTCCCCGCCATCGGGGTCGTAGAGCCCCTCGGTCGTGCTGTCGCCGATCGCGACGAACCGCTCCCATGCCATGGCGTCGAACCCTATCGGCCCGGTAGCCCCGTGCGGTTCCCCGCGCGGCTCGCCGACCGCGCATCGCGTTCCGGGCATTCCACGACGCGCACGAGCGCGATGGGTCGGTGGCGGTCATGGTGGACGAGGGTCCCGACCTGCCCGATCCGCTCGACGAGCCGTGGAGCCTCTGGGTGGAGCGACCCGCGCGATCGCGGAGCGACGCGGTGTCGCACGGAAGGCGGTACCGGGACGTGGTCGACGGCCGGAGGAGATGGTGGTGGACCGAAGAGGACGGCGACCACGTCGAGGAGGACCACGACCGTGGCCTCGACTTCGGTCCCGCGGAGCCACTGCTCGTGCCCTACGCGTTGCTGGCCGACTTCGCGCTCCAGATCGAGGGGCGGACGACGGTCGCCGGTCGCGATGCGATCACGATCCGGGCACGTCCCGCGCCGTCGAGCGAGGACGCGGTCCATCGCGGGTTGAGCCTTGGCGCGGGTGCCGACGAGTACGTCGTGGCGATCGACGCCGAACGCGGCGCGCTCCTGCGCGTCGAAGCCCGGCTCGGAGGCGAACCCTTCTCGATCCTGGAGGTCAACGAGGTCGCGTTCGACGGGCCGATCGATCCGGACGTGTTCGCGATCTCGCCGACCGATCCCCTGGAGCCGGAGGCCCCCTGGCAGCACGACCTCACCCTGTCCCAGCTGGCGGAGGCCGTGCCGTCCACGCTCCTCGTCCCCGAACGCCTCCCCGACGGATGGATCGTGGAGGTCCACGCGATGCTCGAGCCCGCGTCCGGGCGCGGGGGCAGGCCCCTCCAGGCCAGCATCACGTACATGTACCCGGACGACCGGATGGTCGGCCTGCAGGAGTCCGCCGAGCCCCTCCCGCCGATCGCCGGTCAGGAGCGACGCGTCGAGGACGGCCTCGAGATCCACGAGGAGACGCGGGTCCGTCCTCCGGTCCGGACCGCGTGGACCGAACTGCTCGGCACGCACGTCCAGCTCTGGGCGAGCGGGGTCGAGATGGACGAGGTGATCCGGATGGCGCGTTCGCTCGTCCCGCTCCCGACCGAGCCGCCAGAGCTGGTTCCGGGCGACGGGTAACGCTCGCCCGCGGACCCGCGTTTCCGCGATCGAACGGTCAGCCTTCGGCTCGGATCTCCTGGCGGCCGGTCACGTCGATCTCGAACACGGGCGGCGGGTCGGGATGACGCACCACCCGCCCGAGGAAGATCGGCCATCTCCGTTCCGCGTCGTCGGGGGGGACCTCGACCGGGTCGACCGGCGTGCGCCGTTCGTGGCCGCGCGGGCTCGTGAGGTGGACCGCTGGCCGTTCGATCCCACGATCGTCGTTCGGGTCCGAACCTCGCGTCCGGCGGCACACGAGCCACACGTCCGCCGAGGAGGCGCCGGCCTCACGCAGCGTGTCCTCCCCGATCGACACCGCCTCGCGCAGCACCAACTCGCGACCGAAGCCGTCGACCGCCATCCCCGGGCTCACGAAGAGCGAGCCGTCCTCGTGCTGGTCGACATCCAGCCCCGTCACGATGCCCCACGCGTCCGACGCGACGTCGTCCCGATGCCGCACGACGATGTCGTACGACTGCTCGTCCCCGAACTCCCGCGCCGTCAGGAGCCGACCGGAGAAGTACCGGACCCGAACGTCCTCGCCCTCTCCATCGGTCATCGCCTGCGCCCCTACCGTCGCTCGGCCCGGGTCCGCTCGGACCCTTCGCGTTCAGGAGACATCGATCACGACCTTGCCGCGGGTGTGATGCGCGCCGACGAGCGCGATCGCCTCGCCGGAGTCGGCCAGCGGCATGACCGTCAGCTCGGGCGCCAGCAGCGCGCCGTCGACCAGACCGGAGAGCACGGCATCGAGCCGCTCGGTCGTGACCATGCCGTTGACATTGGCGGCCTTCACGCCGCGCCTCGCCAGCGCCTCCTCATCGGCGCCTCCCACGACCAAGGCGACGCGACCGCCCGGTCGCAGCTGCTCGCTCAACGCGGTCACCATGTCCCGGTCGCCGACCATGTCCGCGATCGCGTCGATCCCGTCGGGCGCGGCCGCCCGCAGGGCCTCGGTGAGGTCACCGGCCGTGTAGTCGATCACCTCGACGGCCCCACGGGCACGGACGTAGTCGAGGTTCGGCCCGCTGCATACGCCGATCACGGAGGCACCGCGCGCCGTGGCCAGCTGGACGAAAAGGCTCCCCACGCCGCCCGAGGCACCGTAGGCCAGCACGGTCTCCCCGGCCGCCGGCTCGATCGCCTCCAGCAGCGAGAACGCCGTCCCGGTGACGTGTGGGATCGCGGCGGCCAGTCGATGTTCGATCGACGGTGGCTTCCGCGTCAGTGCCCGGAGCGCGATCGTCGTGAGCTCCGCGAACGTCCCCTCGCCGAAGAACATCTTCGCGAATCCACCCACGACCTCGTCGCCGGGGGCGTATCCCTCGACGCCGGGACCGACCGACTCGATCGCGCCCGACGCGTCGATCCCCGGGATCAGCGGGAACCGGTGCTCCATCATGCCGCTGAGGTACCCGGCCACGCGGCCGCGTCGATCGGGTTCACGCACGCGTTGCGGACCCGGACGAGCACCTGGCCCTCGGCCGGCTCCGGTGCCGGGAGGTCGCGGACGCCGCCCGTCTCCCCGAAGCCGTCGATCGCGTAGGCGCGCATCTCGTCCCCCTTCCGTCGGCCGGATCCGTGCAAGCCTAGCCATCGCGCGCGATACGCGCGGCCGGATCGTGACGAGCTCCGGTCGCGGGTCCTCCGGACCAGTGGGCGGAAGGGGTAGGCTTCGCTCCAGCCTGAGACGCCGGTCTGGAAGGGAGCGGGATGGAACTCCGGCAGATGCAGATCCACGGGCACCAGGTCGGCTACCGGGCCGCCGGCTCTGGGCCGGTCATCGTCCTGGTCCACGGCATCGCCAGCAGCTCCGGAACGTGGGGCCGCGTGCTCCCGTCGCTGGCCGAGCGCTTCACGGTGGTGGCGCCGGACCTGCTCGGCCACGGCGCGTCGACGAAGTCGGCCGGCGACTACTCGCTGGGCGCGCAAGCGAGCCAGGTGCGGGACCTGATGATCGCGCTGGGGCACGAACGCGCGACGATGGTCGGTCATTCGCTCGGAGGTGGCGTCGCGTTGCAGTTCGCGTACCAGTTCCCGTCGCGGTGCGAGCGCCTGGTGCTGGTCGACAGCGGCGGCCTCGGCCGGGACGTCGCGCTGCACCTCCGCGCCCTCAGCTTCCCCGGCGTCGAACACCTCCCGCCGCCGCCGTTCGGACATCAGATCCAGGTCGCTGCAGGCGCGCTGCGCGGGTTGCTCCGCCGCGTCGGCCTGCGTCCGGCGCCTTCGTTCGAGGAGATCTGGACCGCGTACGGCGCGCTGTCGGATCCCGAGTCCTGGCGCGCGTTCGTCCACACCCTGCACTCGGTCGTGGACCTCGGCGGCCAGCGGCCCAGCGCGACCGATCGCCTGTACCTGCTGTCGGCGATCCCGACGATGATCGTCTGGGGCGAGCGGGACCGGCTCATCCCGGTCCGGCACGGCCGGGAGGCGCACGAAGCGATCCCGGGCAGCGTCCTGCACGTGTTCGAGGGCGTCGGGCACTTCCCCCAGCACGACGAGCCCGAGCGGTTCGTCCGCGCCGTGCTGGAGTTCATCGACTCGAGCCGGCCAGCATCGCTGTCCGAGACGCACCTCGGGGAGATGCTGAGCGGCGAGCGCGCGGGGTAGCAGGCGAGGCGCGTCCCTCCTGGGATACAGTGCGCACGGATGCAGGCCCACGAGGGAAGGGGGCGGCCATGAAGTTCGTGCAGACCATCTCGTTCACGACCACCCGCATCGACGAGATCGCCGCGCTGGGCGACGAGTTCGAGCGGGACAACCCGGGAGCCCCGGGCTTCGAGGCCACGCGGATGCTCAAGGACCGCGACCACGAGAACACCTACATGGTGATCGCCGAGTTCGACTCCTACGAAGTGGCGATGGAGAACTCCGCGCGGCCGGAGACCGACGCGTTCGCCCGGAAGATGGCCGAGCTGGTCGACGGGCCGGTCACGTTCGGCAACTACGACGTGATGGAGCGCTGACGGCGGCGAACCGAACACGACCGTCGACCGCGGTCGGCGCTGGCCGTCGGGCGTTCAGGCTCAGCGCCAGTCGATCGACACCAGCTCGACGGTGCCGGCGATCCCCTTGAGCGTCACGCTGCGCGGTTCGGAGGCGGCGTAGCGGCTCCCCACCGCCGTATCCACGCTGGCCAGGATCTCGCCGGCGCCGGCCAGGGCGGAGATCCTCGCCGCCTCGTGCACGCCTTTCCCGCTGAAGTTCTGGGCGACCTGCGTCGCCTGCGACGCGTGCACCCCGATCCTCACCTGCGGCGCGAACCCGCTCGACTGCCGGTGTTCGGCCAGCCGCCGCTGGATCGCCACCGCGCACGCGAGCGCGGCTTCGGGTGAATCGAACCCGACGAAGAACCCGTCGCCCGTCGCGGTGATCTCCTCGCCCTGATGGGCGGCGAACAAACCCCGGAGCGTCTCGTCGTGCCAGCGGAGCAGGATCTCCCACGAGTCGTCCCCCAGCGCCTCGACGAGCTGGGTCGACCCGACCATGTCGGTGAACATGAACGTCTTCATCACGCGACGCGGCCGTCCCGCCCCGGCCGTGCGGAGCTGCCACGGCAGCAGCTCCTCGACCTCCTCGATCACGATCGCCATCGTGGGGCACGCGAGCGCGGCCTCCCGGAGGAGTTCGTCCTCGACGCTCTGTGGGTCGACGACGTCGGCCTTCAGGAAGTCACCCTCGTGCCAGTCGAACGCGGTCGGCGCGATCGTGACGCAGTTCCCCGCGCCGATGCAGCGCTGGCGGTCCACACGCGCTCGCAGCACGGTTACAACACCCCCTCGCGCAGCGCGAACGCCGTCGCCTCTCCTCGCGACGACGCGCCGATCTTCGCGAACATCTCCTGCAGCTTCAGCCGCGTCGCCGCCTCGGTCGCGCCCATCCGCTCGGCGATCTCGGCCGTCGTCATCCCCTCCGTGAGGTGCCCGAGCAGGCGGCGTTCGTCCTGATCGAGCCCACGCAGGGCACCATGGCCATCGCCATCGCCGTCGCTGTTCGATCCGCCGACGGCGCCGTCGACGACCGGCCCCGCCAGCCTCGTCCACTCCCGTCCCACCGGGCCCTTGAACCACCGGACCCGGATCGCGTCATCCACCGTGCGTTGCGCCACCATCGCGAGCAGCATCTGCAGGAACCCGCGCACCTGCCCGACCTCGGCCGCGTCGTCGCCCCCGAGCACCGCTCGCGCCGTCGGCATCAGCATCTCCGGGTAGAGGTCCTCGCGCATCGCCTCCTGGATCGCCCCTATCACCGCCCGTCCTCGATCCGAGGCCGTGGCTTGGTCGCCCCGCGCACATGCGACCTCCGCGAGCGCGGCGTCCGCGAACGCACCCCACGGCTGGTGCGTGACGAACAGCGGCACCAGCTCCTTCGCCTCCGTCGCCGAGCGTTCCGCCAGGGCGAGGAGGTCGTCGTCGTCGCGCTCGGCTCCCAGCCGCGCGGCCTCGAGCGCCATGCGGGCGAGGATCTCGCACCGGGCGGCCGGTCGCGCCTGCTCGGTCGCCGCCTCGAGCGCGCGCTCGAAGTGCTCGCGCATCCCGTCGGCGTCGCCGGCGGTGGCACGCCAGATCCCACGCCAGAACTCCAGCCGGCGCGCCCGCAGCGGCGTCGGGGCCGCGGCGGCCGCGTGCGCGGCCAGGCCGAGCCAGCGTTCGGCCTCGTCGACGTCGCCCAGGTCGAGCGATGCGAGCGCGGTGCCCCCGGCGGCGAGGAACTCCAGCGACCGGTCGCCGATCGTCTTCGCCGCACGGTACGCCTCGATCCCCCGCGAGAGCGCCAGGTCGGGGATCACCTTGGCGCGGGCGAACACGTGGACGCCGTAGGCCATCTGCGCGTCCGCCGCGGCCCGCTCGCTCTCCTTCGACAGCGACTTCATGCGGATCGACAGGCGCCGGATCTCCTCGATCCGCTGCGCTGCGTCGGGGCCGAAATGAACGTCCGGGCCGAAGTCCAGGTAGGCCATGGCGATGATCGTGGACATCACCCCGCGGCGGTCCCCGAGCGTCTCGAACAGCTCCAGGGCGCGCTGCAGGTGCGCCGACGCGGCGTGGACGGTCGTAGCGACCGGGAGCGTCTCGATCATGTCGTCGACGGTCTCGCCGTCCGCGACCCGCGCCAGGAACTCCATGTGCTCCCCGCGCCGCGCCTTCTCGATGAACCACGCCCGGACCCGTCCGACCTCCAGGCAGCCGAGCTCCCGGCTCGCCGCGGCGAGGGCGGCATCGTCCCCGAGCTCTTCGGCAAGCTCCGCCGCCCGCTCGTACGCCTCCGCGGCCGCGTCGAGGTTCATGTCCCCGGCCGATGGGACGAACCCCTCGCCCAGCTCCGAGCCCATGACGGCCTGCCCCAGCTCCAGGGACGCGGCCAGCTCGGCCGGGACGTCGTCCCGTTCGTGCGCGAGCTCGCCGACGCGACGAGCGAGGTCGGCAGCTGCCTCCCCCTCCTCTGCCAGGCGGAGCGCCGAGGCGCGGCGCAGCATCACGTCCAGCTCCTGGTGCGGATCGCCGATCGCGTCCGCGAGCGCCGACAGCTCGGCGAGGCCCTCCAGTCGGTCGAGCGGGCGGCGAACCATGTCCAGCGCGTCGTCGCGCAGCGACAGCAGGGTCATGCGATCCTTCGGGTCCGAGGCCACGGGGAGGGCCACCTCGACCGCGCGCAGGACCTCCTCCGGCGCGTGCGAGGCCAGGGCCGCCCGCGCCGCGTCGATCGAGAACCGCGCGCAGCGCTCCGTGTCGCCGGCCGCGGCGGCGTGCTGGGCCAGCAGCGGCAGGCTCTCGGGGCTCGGGTCGACGTCGTCGGTGAGCATCGAGACGATCGCGGCGTGGATCGCCCGGCGCCGCGGCGCGGGCAGGGCGGCGAGGGCATATTGTCGGACCTGTTCGTGCGTGAAGCTGTAGTCGGCCGGCGCGCCGGCCTGATGCTGATTCAGGAGACCGGCCGTCACCGCCGGCGCCAGCGACTCGGCGAGCCGCGCGGCATCGGCCTCCGCGTCGGGGTCGCCCAGCAGGACCTTCACCGCCTGGAGGTCGCGCAAGCTGAAGCTCCGCCCGAGTACCGCGGCCTCGGAGAGCGAATCCTTCGTCGCGTCGGGGAGCCGTCCGGATCGCCGCTGGATCAGCGTCTGCACCGCCGACGGGGCGAGCCGTTCGGCGTTCTTCGCCAACGTCCAGCGGCCGTCGATCTGCTGGATCATCCCGGCGTCCCGGTACGCGCGCACGATCTCCTCGAGGATGAACGGGACGCCCTCGGCCTGCGCGTGGATCGTCGCGACGCTGGAGGCGTCAACCTCGTCGCCCAGGTGCTGCCGGAGGAACGTCGCCGCCTCTATCTGCGTGAATCGCGCGAGGTGGAGGCGCCTGACCAGGCCCATGCGTTCCATGTCCGCGACGAGCGTCACGGCCTCGGTCACGACGGCGCTCTCCTCGGGCCGCATCGCCAGCAACAGGAAGATCGGGCTGGCCGCGTCGGTGCGGACCACGTACCGGAGCGCCCGGAGGCTGTCCTCGTCCGCCCACTGGAGGTCGTCGGCGAGCAGCGCGAGCGGCCTGACGGCGGCCAGCGCCCGCAGCGCCACGGCGGCCATGTCGAACTGCCGCAGCAGCTTCTGGTCCGCGGGGAGGCGCGCGAGGCTCGGGTCCGTCCGGCCGGACAGCGTCTGGAGCGCGCCGTGCATCGGCCGCTCGGCGGGCGTGCCGGTCGCCGCCTCGACCGCCGTGTGCGCGGAGAGGATCGATCGCATCAGGAGGAACGGGCCGCGGAGCTCCTCGTCGGCCGCGACGGCGACCGGGATGAACCCGTGCTCGCCGGCCATCTGGGCGGCGGAGAGCAGCAGGCGCGTCTTGCCGATCCCGGGCTCGCCATCCAGCGTGACGGCGGAGAGGCCGTCGAGGGCGGCCGTGAGCTCCGACCCGATCGCCGACAGCTCGGCCGCGCGTCCCACGACGGAGCTGCCGCCGCGTCGCATCTGGAACGAGAGCGGACAGAGCGCCTGGAGCACCGGATCGGAGGCGAGCGGCGCCGCATCGCTCGCCGCCCACGCCGGTTCCTGAGGACCCCCCCGAGGTTCCACTCGCTGAAGTATCTCAGGCACCCGCGCGGTCCGCGCGGGCGGGGGTGACCGCGCGCCTCTGTAGGATTCCGGCCCGATGAGGCCCACGGCCCGCCCGATCGCCTGGCTCGCGGCCGACGCCTGGTGGACCACCGCGCTCGCCGTCGCCGAGGTGGTCCTTCGGCTCGTCTACCGGATCCGGGCCGTCGACCTCGATCGCATCCCATCCGAGGGCCCGGTGGTCATCGCGTCGAACCACGTGAGCCCCGTCGATCCGTTCGTCCTCGGCCTGGCCGTGAGCCATCGCCTCCGCCGCATCCGGTTCCTCACGGGACAGGAGTTCTTCGCATGGCCGCTCGCGGGGTTCGCGCTCCGGCGGATGGGGATGATCCCCGTGCGCAGGAGCAGCCGTGACGAGGGTCCGGAGCTAGGCGATCCGCTCGCGGGAGCGGCGTCGGCGCTGGCGCGGGGCGAGCTGCTCGGCATCTTCCCGGAGGGGAAGCTGGGCGACGGCGTCGAGCTGCTCCCGGCGTACCCGGGCGCCGCGCGCATCGCGCTGCAGCACCGCGTGATGGTGGTCCCGGTCGCGATCTGGGGAGCCCAGCGGCGCTGGCCGCGCGGCGGCATCCGCCTGCGCCGGCCCCTGCGTCCGCGGGTCGCGATCGCCGCAGGGCGGCCGATCGAGCCGCACGGTGATCCCGCCTCGCCTGACGACGTGCAGCGCCTGACGGCCGAGGTGATGGACGCGATCGCCTCGCTGGTCGCCGTCGCCACGGCGTCGGCATCTTGACGCTTCGCGAAGTTCCGCCAAGATTGTCCGGATGGCGTCCCGGGTCACCAGCGGGGTCGGTTCGTCGGCCGACCGCCTCCTCGCCGACATCACGTCGGTCCTGGTCTCCGAGGGGTCGCCGGAACGCGTCTTCGACGCGGTCGCGGACGCGCTGCGCGAGCTGGTCCCCTACGACACGCTGACGATCTACCGAGCCCTGCCGACGCGCCGGCTGCTCCCCGTGCTGGTGCGCGACCGGGACGCCGCGCAGATCCTGGCCGTGGGGCCGATCCCGTTCGGCACGGGCATCGTCGGGGCCGCGGCCGAGGCCGGAGCGGCCGAGCTGATCGACAACGTGCTGGACGACCCGCGCGCGGTCCAGACCCCCGGCGTCGCGCAGGAACCCCAGGCCCTGATCGTCGTGCCGCTGATCGCACGTGACGAGCTGAAGGGGATGCTGTCCCTCTCCCGTGTGGGCGGGACGGCCCGGTTCGAACCCCACGAGCTGCAGCTCGCGACCCGGTTCGCCGCGGTCGCGGCGCTCGCGCTCGACAACGCCGACATCCGCGCGCGGCTGGAGGACGAGGTCGTCACCGATCACCTCACCGGCCTGCACAACCACCGGTACTTCCACGAGCGCCTCGGCGAGGAGATGCGGCGCGTGCACCGCACGCACCTCTCGCTCGGGCTGCTGATCGTCGACATCGACGACTTCAAGCGGACGAACGACCGGTTCGGCCACCTGGAGGGCGACCGGGTTCTGCAGATGATCGGCTCGCTGTTCAAGGACGTCGGCCGGGAGGAGGACGTGGTGAGCCGGATCGGCGGCGAGGAGTTTGCCGTCATCCTCCCGGTCACCTCGCCGGAGGACGCCGAACTGGTCGCCGAGCGCGTCAGGGCCGAGGTCGAGGCGCAGGTCTTCGTCGAGGGCGAACGCGTGACGGTGAGCGTCGGCGTGGCCGGCGCCCCGGCGGACGCCTCGTCGCCCCGCGAGCTGTTCCGGTGCGCCGACGCGGCGCTCCGTCTGGCGAAGGAGGAGGGCAAGAACCGCGTCCGCCGCTACTCGTCCGCGACGGACGGGCGCATCGGGCGATCGATCGAGGCGCCGCGCCCTCCCGGAACGGGCGGTGCACCGGGCTCGGAGCCGGCGATGCGGACCCCGGCCAGCGGCGACGGCGCCCACGCGATCGCCCAGCTCAAGGTCGTGCACGCGCTCGCGCGACGGCTGAACCGGCTGACCGACGTGCAGCAGGTCGCCGATGCGGTCACGTCCGAGCTTCGCGTGCTGATCGACTACCACGAGTGCCGCGTCTACGTGGTGGCGGAGGATCGGCTCACGCTGATGCCGATCGGCTTCCGCGGCGACCCGTCGGAGTACGAGGGCGATCCGGTCGAGGCGCTCATGGTCAAGCTCGGCGAGGGCATCACCGGCCGGGTCGTGGCGAGCGGCCGGTCCCTCTACCTACCGAACGCCCGGTACTGCGACTTCGCCGTCCAGATCCCCGGCACCGACGACATCGACGAATCGATCCTCGCCGTGCCGCTCGGGAGCGGCGCCCCGGCCGACGGCGCGATCGTGCTGTCGAAGCTCGGGACGGATCAGTTCGACGAGGGCGACCTGCTCGTGCTCGAGACGCTCGCCTCGCACGCGTCGGTGTCGCTGGAGAACGCGCGTCTGTTCCAGGGCGAACGCCAGGCGGGCGCGATCGCTCGGGCGCTGTTCGGGCTGTCCCAGCG
The DNA here is from genome assembly GCA_963781595.1 of uncultured Actinomycetota bacterium. GTDB lineage: Bacteria > Actinomycetota > UBA4738 > UBA4738 > UBA4738 > JBEDUK01. The sequence continues at coordinate 988,900 of CAWAGG010000001.1, forward strand.
GCTCACGCGCGTGCGCGGCGTGCGCGAGGTGCTCGACGAGGCCCTGGCCGCGATCCCGGAGCTGATCCCCTGTTCCACGGTCGAGGCGTGGATGCCCTCCGGCCCGGAGAGTTACCGGCTCGCCGCCCATCGCGGGTACCCGTCGTCGGAGTGGGCCCGTCTGGACGCGATGATCGTGCCCGCGACGATCGCGGCGCCGTTCATCGGTTCGATCTCCGAGCCGTTCGTGATCCCGAAAGAGCTGTTGACCGGCGGACCGGTCGAGTTCCGGCGCTGGGCCGAGGACCTGGACATCTTGGGCACGCCGATGCGCTGGGAGCCAGACGGCCTCGGTGGCCTGGCGATCGTCGCGTCCGACCCGTCGTACCGGTTCACCGGAGGCGACATCGAGCTGGCGAGGGGCCTGGCCGACATCACGTCGCTGGCGTTGGCGAACGCGCACCGGTTCGAGGAGCTGGACCGCGTCTACGTCTCGACGATCGAGGCGCTGGCGGGCGCGCTGGAGGCGCAGGACAAGTACACGAGCGACCACGCGCACGCGCTGGCGGAGATGGCGGTCGAGGTCGGCGCCGCGCTCGGATTGGACGACGAGGCGCTGCGCGAACTGGAGCTGGCGGCGCTCTTCCACGACATCGGCAAGATCGGCGTTCCGAGCGAGATCATCCGCAAGCCGGGGCCGCTGACGCCCGAGGAACGGGCGATCATGGATCAGCACACCGTGATCGGCGAACAGATCCTGGCGCCGGTCGCGTTCCTCCAGCCGATCCGCCCGATCGTGCGCGCCTGTCACGAGCGATGGGACGGGGACGGCTATCCGGACGGGCTCGCGGGCGAACGGATCCCGATGGCCGCGCGGATCGTCTTCGTCTGCGACGCGTACCACGCGATGACGACGGACCGTCCCTATCGCATAGCGCTCTCGCCCACCGAGGCGGTCCGGCGGTTGGAGGAGGGCGCGGGCGCGCAGTTCGACCCTGCCGTCGTCGCTGCCTTCCTGGGCCTACGCGGCCGGTAGGCTAACGGCGCGTTGCGCGCCGACACCGACTTCGAACCGATCGTCACCGAACGCCTCCTGCTGCGCCGATCGAGGCCCGAGGATGCCGAGACCATCGCCGCGTACCGAAGCGACCCGGACGTCAACCGCTATCAGGGTTGGGACCGGATCGACGCGGAGACGATCCGGGCGGAGATCGAGGACATGGCCGGCCGCGCGCCGGGAGCACCTGGCGGGTGGGTCCAGCTCACGGTCTTCGAACGGAAGAGCGACCGGCTCGTCGGCGACGTGGGCCTCTCCCCCGCGGAGGGCGAACCCGGCGTGGTCAAGGTCGGGTACACGATCGCGCCCGAGTTCCAGGGGCTCGGGTACGCGACGGAGGCGATCGAGGCGCTCGTCGCGTACGCGTTCGACCGGCTGGACGCAGACGTGGTCCGAGCGTACGCGAGCGGGGAGAACCTCCCGTCCCACCGCGTCGCAGAGAAGGTGGGGATGCGGCTGATCGAACGGTTCCACGGCGAGCACGACGGCCATCGCTGGACGGGCGTGCGCTACGAGGTCCGTCGCGACGAGCTCAGGGGCGCTTCGGGGGGGGCGAGCTCCGCCGGGTGATCGCCACGCCCAGCAGGCAGAGCGCGCCGCCGGCGAGCGCCAGGGCCGGCGGCGCCTCGCCCAGCAGGAGCCAGCCGAGCAGGATCGAGATCGGCGGCACCAGGTAGGTCATAGCCGCGAGCCGGCCTGCGTTCGTCCTCGCGAGGGCGTACGCCCACGTGGTGAACGCGAGCGCGGTGGGGAAGACCCCAAGGTACACCATCCACGCGACCGCGCCGGGATCGGCCGCGGGGAGTTCCCGGACCAGCGTCGGCGCGAACGGCAGGCAGGCCAGGGCGCCGATCACGCAGCACACGAACGTCGTGTGGAGCGCCGACAGGTGCCCGAGGACCGGCTTCTGGAAGAGGACGCCGCCCGCGTACGCGCACGCGGCGAGCAGGCAGAGCGCGACGCCGGCCGTGCTCGCGCCCCCGTGCTCCGAGGACGCCAGACCGATCACGATGACGCCGCTGAACGCGACCGCGCACCCGAGGAGCAGGGCCCGCGGGAACCCCTCGCGCAGGATCACGCCCGCGAGGATCGCGATCAGGATCGGTCCGACGTTCACGAGCATGGCGGCGGTGCCGACGTCGACGCGCTGCTCGGCCGCGTTCAGCGCGACGCTGTACCCGGCGAACCACAGCACCCCGCACGCGACGAGGGGAGCCGCGACCGATCGGAGCTCCCGCCAGGTCGGGAGGCGTTCGCGTTTCGCGACGAGGATCGCGCCCAGCACGAGGCCGCCGACGAGCAGGCGACCGAGGCTCAGCGCACCGGGGGAGAGGGCCCTCCCTGCCGAGCGGATCCCGACGAACGCCGACGCCCAGAGGGTGACGGTGAACAGCGCGGCGGCGAGCGTCCAGGGCGTCGCGCTCCGCGGGCGCACGGCACCCGGCCCTGTGGTCGCTTCGACGTCCTCGGCCATCGGATGGTGGAACGCCACGGTGCCGCGTGACGTGAAACCGGGTCCCGTCCGCGTGGCCGGGCGACACGAGGGTGCGCCACCACCGGAAGGCTCCGGCGGTGGCGCACCCGTGACGCGTTCCGTGCTGGTTCGAGTCCCGCCTCACACGCAGATCGACATCAAGGCCGACTGCCCCGTGCCGCCGCCTCCCGCGAGGGGGGGACGCGTCGCGGCCAAGGGAGGACGATTCCCCGCGAGGGGAGGGCCCTTCCCCGCGAGGTGCGGGCCCTTCCCGGCCAGTGGAGGCCGCTGGGCCGGCAACGGCAAGATCACCGTGAACGATGCCGACGCCCGGGCTTCCCCGATGGACTTCGACCCAGCCGGTCCGGCGAGGAACGCGTCCCTTCCGGGCGCGGCGTTCCACGGCACGCAGCCGGTCGCGACGATCCGGCCTCGCGGGCCCGCCTGCGCGCCGGCGACCGGCGTGGTCCCGGTCGCGTCGACGAACCAGACCCAGACCTGCGAGTAGGGGGTGAAGCCTGAGCCCTTGAGCGTCACCATCGACCCGGCCCGCCCGCTCACCGGGTCGGCCGTGAGGTACGCGCGCTTCACCGGCAGCTGCCCGGCGAACGCGGCGTTCGGTGCCTGCGTGGCGAGGGCTCCCGCCACGATGGATGCGGTCAGGATCACGCGAGTGACCCCCCGCGAGGTTCCGGTCATGCGGTCCTCCTTCCTCCGGCGGACCGCCCGGTGCGATCCGTCGGGGGTCACGGTGCGCCCAGGCGCTGAAGGGGCTCTGACGGACGCTGAAGACCCGCTGAAGGCGCGGGCGGCCGAGCCGGTAGGGCAGCGAGTAGCCTATGGACGCAGGCCCGCGGCGGTGGCTCGAACGGATGCTTCGACGAGGTGGGCATGTGGAGTTTCGGATCCTTGGACCGCTCGAAGTAGCAGACCGCGGCGGGACGCTTGAAGTTCGCGGAGCCAAGCCGCGCGCCCTCCTCGCCCTCTTGGTGATCGATGCCGGGCATGTGATCTCGACGGACCGCCTGATCGATGCGCTCTGGGGGGATGAGGCCCCCGTCCAAGCGGAGAACGCGCTTCAGGTCCACGTTTCGGCGCTCCGCAAGGTGTTCCGTCAGAGCAGCGAGAGCATCGACAGCCGAGAGGTGCTCGTCACACAACGTCCGGGCTACGTGTTGCAGGTCGACGCCGACCGGATAGACGCTCGCCGTTTCGAACGTCTCGCCGATGAGGGCGCTCGGGCGCTCCGCGCGGACCACCATGCCGAAGCAGCCGCCCAACTACGCGAGGCATTGGCGTTGTGGCGCGGACCTGCGCTCGCGGAGTTCCGATACGAAACCTTCGCTCAGACCGACATCGAGCGCCTCGAGGAGCGGCGGATAACGGCACTCGAGGATCGCATCGAAGCCGACCTCGCACTGGGTCATCACGGAGAGGTGATCGGCGAGCTCGAAACGCTGATCGCGCGATGGCCGCTCCGGGAACGGCTGCGCTCGCATCTCATGCTTGCCCTCTATCGGAGCGGCCGCCAGGCGGAATCGCTCGACACCCTCCGACAGACCCGGGAGGTACTCGCCGACGAGCTCGGCATCGATCCCGGTCCGGAGCTGAGGCGACTGGGAGCCGCGATCCTCGCGCAAGATCCGGCACTGGAGCTCGTGGCCGACGAGACGGACGACGAAGCTTCGATCGCGCCGATCATCGCGGTCCAGCCACCCGCGCCCGAGAGAACGGCCCGCGGAGCCGGTCAGATCGCACATCTGGAGCGTGCGGAGATCGCACGTCTGGAGCGTGCGGACCATCCCGCGAAGGAACGGAAGGTCGTGACCGTGTTGTTCTGCGACATGGTCGGATCCACGGCACACGCGGACGGGGCGGATCCGGAGGATGTCGACGCTCGGATGCTGCCCTATTACCGACTCCTGCGAAGCCTGCTGGAAGGGTACGGCGGCACGGTCGAGAAGTTCGCAGGTGACGCCGTGATGGCTGTGTTCGGCGCGCCGACCACCCACGAGGACGACCCTGAACGAGCGGTACGCGCAGGTCTTCGGATCGTTGAGGCGATCGAGGACATGAACGAACGACAGCCTGACCTCGACCTGCGGGTCCGGATCGGCATCGAGTCGGGTGAGGCGCTCGTCTCGCTCGACGCACGGCCAGAGCGCGGCGAACCGTTCGTGGTTGGGGACGTGGCCAACACTGCCTTTCGGCTGCAGACCGTGAGTCCATCGGCAGCGTTGGCGTCGGCGTCGCTGCGTATCGCGCCACTCAGGATGTGTTCCTCTACGAAGCATTGCCGGCCGTATTCGTCGACGGGAAATCGGAACCGGTCACGATCTACCGAGCGACCGCGGCGCGCTCGACGTCGCCCGACGAGCCGAGCCGGCCGTACGCGAGCGCATTCGTCGGCCGCGACGTCGAGCGGGAGCTCTTGCGGGCGATCTTCTCGCGTTCCATGCACGACTCGAGTTGCCAGCTGGTCACGATCTGCGGCGAACCCGGCATCGGGAAGACCCGTCTCGTCGCCGACCTGTTCGCGTACGTCGACGGGGCCGGCGAGCGCATCGTCAGGTGGCGACGTGGACGATGCCTGTCATACGGGGAAGGCATCACCTTCTGGGCATTGGGGGATGTCGTCAAGGCGGAAGCGGGCATCAGAAGTTCGGACGACCCTGATACCGTTCGCGAAAAGGTCGACCGGATCTTGCCGGACGACGACGAAGCCGACCGCGAGTGGTTCCGCCAACATCTCCTACCGTTGGCCGGACTGGGCGCGGAACCGGGAACCGAGCGAGAGGAGTCGTTCGCGGCATGGCGTCGGTTCATCGAGCATCTGGCCGACAACCGACCAACCGTGCTGGTATTCGAGGACCTGCATTGGGCCGATGCGTCGTTACTCGCCTTCCTCGACTACCTCGTCGAGCACGCGAGCGCCGTGCCACTCACCATCGTTGCGACCGCGCGGCCCGAGCTGTATGAGCAACACCCGCTGTTCGGAGCCGCGGTGCGGAATGCCACCCGGATCGATCTCGCTCCGCTCACCCACGACGAGACGAACATCCTCGTGGCGAGCCTGTTGGAGGGCGGGGAGCTTCCCGACGCCATCCGGGAACTGATCTCTCAGCGATCCGGCGGGATCCCGTTGTTCGCCGAAGCGATCGTCCGCTTCCTCATCGAACGCGGGATCCTCCATCGAGAGGGTACGACATGGCGTCTCGACGATGGCGATATCCCGCTTCCCACGGTGATCGAAGCGTTGATCGCTGCACGCTTGGACTTGCTTCCTCCGGAACGGAAGGCGCTCCTCGCGGACGCCGCCGTCGTCGGAGAATCGTTCTGGTCGGGCGTCGTTGCGCACACGACAGGCATGGATCCGGAGAAGGTGGACCAGGAACTTCACGAGATCTCGCGGATGGAACTCGTTCGGAAGTCCCGCAACTCGTCGATGGCCGGGGAAACGGAGTATCGATTCTGGCACGTGCTCGTGCGCGACGTGTCGTACCGCCAGATACCTCGGGCACAGCGAGCCGAGAAGCACTTGGCCGTCGCCGGATGGATCGAAACGGTCGCCTCCGATCGCATCGAAGACCTGAGCGAGATCATCGCCTCGCATCACACGGAAGCGATCCGTCTGTTCAACGCGAGCGGACACCGTGAACGGGCCGCAGCGATCGGCGATCGGGCCGTCCATTACCTCACCCTGGCTGCTGAGAGGGCGATGGCGCTCAACGGAAGTCGGGCGGAAGATCAGTTTCGACAGGCCCTTGAGCTCATCTCGCCGGAGCATCCCGAGCGGCCGAAGCTTCTCGCGAAGCTCGCAGAAGCAGCCCAGATCAACGGTCATCTGACGGATGCAGCTGGATTCTACGAATCGGCGATCGAAGCGTACGAGGATCTGGGAGCTACGGACGAAGCGGCCGACCTCACGGTCCGGTACACCGTCGTGCTGGCTAGCCTCGGCGAGAGCGAGCGTTCGCTTTCGCTCCTGGATGATCTGATCGATGCGCTCGGTTCCCGCCCGCCGAGCCCGCAGCTCGCCCGCGCTCACGCCGAGCGAGCGTACCCGGGAAGGGGCATCCCCTTCGGGGAGGCGGTCAGCCACGCTGACAGTGCCCTGTCACTGGCGGCGCGGCTCCGACTGCCGGACGTCCGAGCGCGCGCCCTCGACTTCCGGGGTGGTGCCCGTGTGGGTCTCGGGGATCCGGGTGGTCTCGACGACATGCGCGAAGGCCTGCGGCTTTCGCTCGAACTGGGGCTGACACGGCAGACCTACGTCGCGTACTTCAACCTCGTCGGCAACCTGACCTACGAGGATCCGCTCGCCGCGCTCGCGCTTGCCGACGAGGGGCTGCGGTTCGTGAGCGAACGCGGGCTCTCGGAAGGTGAGGCCTGGCTCAGCACATTTCGCCTGCAACCGATGTTCCAAGCCGGCCACTGGAAGCACCTGATCCGATCCGCCGACGAGATGCTTTCCTGGGCCAAGTCTCGCGGATACACGACGATCGCGGTGGCTGCCGGGTACCCGAAGACATGGGTTATGTCACTCCGAGGTGCGGTCGCGGAGGCGGCCGCGCTCGCTCGCGAGCTGGAGGAAGTCGGCGTCTCGATACAGACGGCGACCTTGCTCAGCCTGCCGCTCATCGCAGCCAGTAGGTACGCGGGGGAGACAGCGGAGGCTGAGGCGCTCGCTGAACGCATGATCTCCGTTGCGGAAACGGGCCCCGATAGCCTTCTCGAGTTCGCGTCCGAGGCTGCTCGCGAGGTCGTCGCGCTCGGACGCCACGATCTACTGGTTCGCATCGGACAATCACTTCATGGGGAACTCGCGATCGCTCGCTACGGTCGGACGAGCTGCGAAGCCCTGCTCGCAGAGGTCGAAGGCCGCAGCGGTGATGCATGCGAGCTGTTCCTGGCCGCTGAGGAAGGCTGGTCTGCATTCGGCAATCCGTACGAACGGGCGCACGCGATGCTCGGTGAAGCTCGGTGTCTCATCGCGCTCGGCCGCGCACCCGACGCCTCGCGGAACGCGGCCGACGCGCTCGAGGCATTTCGGGAATTGGGGGCGGCGCGCGCGATCCAGGAGGCGCGGGGCGTGGTCGATCAGGTCTCCGCGTAGGTCGGGAGCCGCCGATCTGGTGGACGATTAGGGTGGGTTCGTCCCCTTGAGGTTCGATGCGAGACGTGCGAGCATCTCATCGAATGGACACTGAGAGCGTGGAGGCAGTCACATGACGTCAGGTGCTCCCTTAGACCCGCACTTCATCGTCGATGCTCGCTCGGTCGATCCAAACAATCTCCCCGACGACATCGTTATCCTCGGGTATCCGATGCCCAACGTTCCGGCGAATGGGACGGTGCGCATCTACCTGACGCTCGACTTCTCGTACTGGGTAGACGTCTCGGCTGACGACATCGAGGCGCACGCGAACGACGGGAACACCACTCCGGCGATTCTCTGGGTCAAGCGGACGGCAACGATTACCGCGGGATCGCGAAGAACCGCCTCCCTCGAGTTCCTCGCGGGGAGCGTCGCCGACAACTACCTAGGCGCGTCTCGTCTCTCTCCCGGTGGACTCGGGGCGACCGCTGGGTGCTGCACTTCGACGGTGAAGTCAGCCATCCTCTGCCCCTAGGAAGCTCCGCGCTGAGTGGACGAGAGCATCCGCGCCGCCTCGCCGGATGCAACAACCGGACCTCGGATGCACGAGCCCACTCCCATCAAGGGAACGGCGGCGGTTCGCTACCTCGTTGATGGCGGGCTGTTGTCGGATCGCCAAGCTCAGCAAGCTCATACGGTTGAGGAATCCTCCCTACGCAATCAAAGCACGCACGTCGCCTGCGCCGACGGATCGGGATTCGTTCTGAAACAACGCCTCGCCGGACTGGCCAAATCCGACATCGCGAACGAGGCCGGCTGGCTGGAGCACCTCTGGAACGTGGATCCGGATGGAGCCGCGCACTGGCTGCCTCGGTTCATCCACTACGACGCCGCAGAGGATCTGATCGTTACCGAACTGTTCCCCGGCAGTCGGGACGTTCGTGCTTACCACGAGGCGGTTGGGAGAACCCCCGCATGGATCGGCAGCCGAATCGGGCAATCGCTGGCCTGGCTGCATCGCCTCGCAATACCGAGCCGCCCGGGCCATCCATTGGGGGACCCTGCGCCGTGGGTCCTTTGGAAGCATCGACCGGAGGTTAGCGACCTCAGGCGCGCGAGTGCCGCCGAGCTCAGACTCATCCGGGTCATCCAGGCTGCGCCCGACCTTCCCGAGGCGCTTGACGTCATGTGCAGCCGATGGGTTCAAGGAGCCATCGTCCACTGCGATATCAGGTTCTCGAACATCATCGCTCGACCGCGCAACCACGGCCCGTCCCGCCTCCAGCTGGTCGACTGGGAACTGACGCGAGCAGGCGACCCCGCATGGGATGTCGGTGCGTCGCTCGCCGCATACCTCGAGTCGTGGATCCTCTCGATGCCGGTGGCCCCCGAGACTCCCATCGAGGAGTCATCGCCCGCCACGCGGCACCCTTTGGCCGAGGTCCAGCCAGCAATACGAGCCCTGTGGGATGCGTACACCGATGGTGGCCAGCTGACCGGCGAGGGCGGTGAGGACTTCCTGACCCGAGCGATCGGATACATCGCGGCCAATCTCGTTCGGACCGGGTACGAGCTTTCGAGCATCTCTGACGAGCTGCCTGCTCATGTCGTTCTGCTCGTGCAGGCGGCCGTGAACATCATCCAGAGGCGCCATGACGCTGTCGTTCATCTCCTCGGTCTGCCACCGATCGGATGGGCACGGTGACGACACCCGAGAACCTGATCAGGGGAGCAGTCAGAGCCATTCGTATCAACTCCCCTGTTCGATTCACCTGGCTGGGTAGGCGCTCGATCGTTCCGCCAAAGGAATTCGAGCGAGTCGCTTCTACCCGCGCAAGACGCGAGTTCCTCGTCGAGGCTGTGACCGGGCGACTCTACAGGGACTTCTACCGAAGTGGTCAAGTGCGCGCCGCAAGCTCTGCGGTCATCGCACCTCGATTCGATGGCCCGTTCGTCTCAGCGTTGGTCGGCGCGAACGGTGGGACCGGTCCGTGGGATGAGGGTTGGGTGGTCGTGCGCGATACGTCGGGCGGCTTCCTCGTCGAGAAGGACGGGCTGACGCTACGCGCCCCGGTCACGACCTGCCGGACGGCGAGGAAGGGCGATCCTCTCAAGCCGGGCGCGCGGGTCCGGCTGCACGTTGCGAAAGAACGCCTGGGGTTCTCGCCTGGCTTCTACACGGCAATGAGCGATGAGGCATGGCCGTCGAGCGGTCGCTCCAGCACGCTTCGAGTCTATTGGCACTTGAGTCCAGACGGCGCCGTCGCGCTCGTTCGGTTCGTCACGGAGGAGCTCAATCAACTCCGGGTCGCGTTCGTGCTGAAGGTCCTTGACGATCGCGCGTCTTATGACCGATGCGATGCTTGCGTTCTGTACCTGCTGCGTCACTCGCTGACCGGGGTGCGTCGAGCCCTCGAGGAGCTTTACCGAGTCCTCGAGCCACACGCGCAAGAAGGAGTGCCGGCGTTGTCCCTTCAGGTCGGCCGCGGCGTTGGTCTCGCGGATGACCCGCCCGACGGCGCGAGCTTCGGTTTGGCTCGGTGCCGTCTGATCGCGGAGGGCGTGGTCGCAGCCCACGAACAGGGCCTGCGAGCGCTCGACGATCGCGTGGAGGTGGTGTTCAGCCATTTCCGCGACGCTGGGATCGACCCTGCGCGCCCGCACCTGAATCCAGGGTCGACGACGCAGTTCGCGCCGCTTGGAACGGTCGGGTGACCGGCGCGGCACGTGTCGGTTCCTTCGTCTCGGTCAGCGCGGCGCGGGCCTTTCGGAGCCACGCGCGGTCGGATTCGACCCGCCATACGCCGTACGCGAACAGGACGACGGTCAGGACCGCGAGCGGCGCGAACGCGATGAGGAGAAGCGGGTCGAACTGACCCGCGCGCGACGCACCGCCGAACACGTGCGTGCTCGCCACGAGGTTCTCCACCGCGCCGGCGATCAACAGCAGGGCGATCACCACGAACTTCATCCCGTCCGCCCGTTCTCCTCCGCGGATCACCCGTCGTGATCCGGCCTGGAGCCACGGTGCGAGGAGGCGCTGAAGGGGTTCTGACGGACGCTGAAGACCGGCTGAAGGCAGCCGTTGCGACGTTCTCTCGATGGACCAGCCCACGATCATCGGGTCCCGTCGTCGCCGATGGCGCGTGTCGCCGAGATGTTCGGCGTCGCCTGTCCGAGCGTTGCGACCGTGCGACGCGGTTCTGGATCTTGGTCGAGGGTGGGCGCCACGTCGGGTTCGTGGAGCGCTATGCGGGCTAGCTGCTGGCCTGCCTCCACGGTTCCATCCACGGCGTCGCCGGCCAGCCTTCAGCTGCAGCCATGAGCGGGAACGCGTTGGCGCCGTCCACGGATTCGCGCACGATGTCCGCGTGGCCCGCGTGCCGCGCCGTCTCCGCGATCAGGTGCAGCAGGATCCAGCGCACCGACCAGGCTTCGACGTCCTTCGGGAACCACGGCACGTCCGGCGGCACCGGCACGGGCTGGCCCAGGTCCGACACGTTCGCGACCGCCGCCTCCGTCTCGGCCGCGGCGCGTGTGTAGTCATCCAGCAGGTCCGCGAGCGTGTCGTCCTCCGTCATGAGGAAGCTCGCCACGTAGTCGTCGCGCGAGCCCCGCGGTCGCTGCAGCATCGTCGCGACCCAGGATCGTTCGACGCTCGCCAGGTGCTTGATCAGGCCGCCGACCGACAACGAGCTCGCGCTCGGCGTGGTCCGTGCCTGCTCGTCCGTCAGGCCGTACGCGGCGATCCGGAGCACGTGCCGCTGCTGTTCCAGGTATGCGAGGAGGCCGTCTCGTTCGTCGATGACGGGTCGAACCAGTCCAGGCATATCAACCTCCCGAACGCTCGGAGAAGGGACGAAGGGTACCGTACCGCCCCGAACGCACCCATCGTGGGCAGCGCGTTTGCGGAAAGGCCGCTCGCGAGCGCACGCTCACGGATCCGCGATCGTGGTCCCACGAGGTATCCCGGGAGGCCCCCATGCCTGGACACTTCACCCACATCTACACTGCGCGCCGCGTCTCGGATCTGCTCCTCAGCGGGGAGTTCACGGACTGGCCGGACTTCGGCGACGGTACCGACGCCGTTCGCCATTACGACCCCCAGTACTGCGGGCGGATCATGCGCGATTGGGAGAAGTTCACGGCGATCGGGGCGATCGGCCCCGACCTGTTCTTCTTCTCAGAGGACTGGAACAGCACCCTGGTCGGGCCGCACTCCGACCAGATCATGCTCGCGCTCGCTGTCTACTACTACTTCGACGCCGCGTTCGAGGACCAGTGGGAACCGCTGCTGATCATCCTCGAAGAGGTCAACGCGACGATGGCCGCGATCATCCGGTTCCTGCTGAAGCTGCAGCGGATCTGGGACGACTTCGTCGCCGCGTGGAACAAGACGATCGGGCCGCTCGTCGACGCGGCCTCGGAGATCCTCGACGATCTCACCGGCGGGCTGATCAGCCAGTTCCAGGTCGCGCTCGACGAGCTGATGCTCGCGATCAAGCTGATCGGTGAGGAGGAGCTCACGACCTTCGCCGACATCTGGGGCCTGATGAACACCGTCGTGCAGAAGGGCTGGTCGGAGGATTCGTTCCTCTGGAGCGACATGACGCACTACCGGCGGACGTCGGCGATCTGCCAGGCGCTCGTTCGGCAAGCGGAAGCGCTGCGCGACGACAGCGAGAGCGGTGGCGAGCGGTTCGAACAATTCCTCGCATTCTCGCTCGGCTGGATGACGCATATCGGCACGGACACGATCGCGCACTCGTTCGTCAACGAGCAGTGCGGCGGCCCGTACCGCGACCATCCGACCCGGCATCACCTGATCGAGAACCACATCGACGCGTGGAACTACTCGCAGAGCGGCGCGGGCGGCACGATCCCTCAGGACCCGTGGGGCAAGACCGACGATTACCCCGACCTGTCGATGTCGGCGCTGTGGTTCCTCGTCCAGCAGACGCCGGACGACCCCCAGGGCGAGCAGCGACCGTCACCGCTGTCGGACGACCCCGACGAACGCAAGGAGCAGCTCGACGTCGACGGCGAGATGCCGGGGTGGATGGCCGAAGCCATCGTCAAGGCGATGATCGAGACGTTCCAGGACCACCCACACCCGAAGATCTACCTGGGCGACGCGTTCCAGCAGCAGATCGACCAGGGCGTGCTCACCTCGGTCGTGAAGGACATCACCGGCCACGGTCTCGACCGGCCGTTCCAGGAGCTGCTCGACGGCATCGCGCCGCCGCCGTCGTTCCCCGTGCCGAAGGGCTTCCCGCTCCCCTGGGAGGTCGCGACCGCATACCGGTTCATGATCACGATGTACAAGCTGAACTTCAACGGCTCGTGGGAGCTGCAGAAGCCACGCGTGCCGGACGTGGTCATCACGCCGCCGGCGTCGGATTTCACGAACCTGTTCCAACCCCCGGATTTCTCCGGCGTGAACGGCGACAACCCGATCGAGGACGTCTGCGACGTGTTCATCGCTTTGGTCGAATGGATCGTCAAGGAGATCGCGGACGCGATCAAGCTCGCCGGCGACCTGATCAAGATGGCCGTGAGCCCGTTCACGTACGGGCTTCGGCTGGGCCTGTACGAGCTGGCGATGAAGATCTGGGACGTCGCGATGAAGACGCACGACGTGATGGCCCACACCGGCATCTTGCTCCCGCACTCGGAGCAGCGGTACGAGAACGGCGAACTGCGCCTGCCGAACGAGATCGACCTGCCGCTGATCACGCTCGGAGGGACGATCGACGGCATGTTCCAGCAGGCGCTCAGCGACGCGATCGACCCGCTCGGGCACCTGGACGGGAACCTCGGCGTGGTCGTCAGCCACTCCGTGCGCGATCCGCGACTGCCCTTCTACCCGGTGCTCCAGTACCACGCCGACCACTCCCGGCCGGACGACTGGGAGTACCACCGGCCGTGGGCCTACCCGGCGACCAGCGAGTTCGAGGACAACGGGCAGAACTCCGAGGTGCCGACGCCGACCGAGACGTACGACCCGAGCAAGGTCGACCCGCCGGGGCCACCCGGCGCGTTCCGGCCGATGCGCCCCGGGCCGTACCCCGAGGGGACGACGCCCGACCAGGTGTTCTTCCGAACGGACGCGGGGTTCAGCCCCGAGGGGCGCTTCGCATACGAGTCGGCCCAGACGCCGTGGCAGACGGACCAACTGAACGAGGAGTTCATCGGGAAGGCGCGGATCATGAGGAGCCCGCTCGGGGACCCGGTCCCCTTCTCCGCATACCTGATCGGGCGATTGGTAAACCCGACTGACTATCAGGTGCAGTTCAACCTCGACGCCGACAGGGCCTACGCGTACCTCACGTGGGACTGGATCCGGGGCCAGAAGGAGGGGACCGCGGGGATGGGCATCAAGTACCACAAGCCCGTCGTGCCGCCGGAGGGAGACGACGGCTCCTTCGTCACGGACGGCGCCCCGCACGACGCAGGGTGGGACCTTGGCGTCTCGCCGATGCAGCTGCACTACGTCGATCCGCCGCCACCGCCGGTGATCATCGAGGCGCCGCGTCCGCCCGGGGTGCCGGCCGGCGCGAGCCCCGAACCCGGCGGCGACGAGGGATCGGGAGGTGCGTCATGACCCATCACGTCGATCGTGAGCACGGCGCGCACGCCGGGTCCGAGCACCACGAACACGACCGGGACCACCACGGGCACGAGGGGCATCACGAGGGGCACGACCGGGACCACCACGGGCACGAGGGGCACCCGCACCACCGAGGCTGCGGGTGCTGCGACTGCCATCGGTGCCACGACGAAGGCCGCAGCCACCGCTGCCGGTGCGGCGGGTACGCATGCGGATGCCACGATCACCATCACGGCCACGGTCACGGGGACCACGGCGATGGCGGTGACGGAGGCGGCAAGGGCGACGGCGGCACGACCGTCGGCTGGCACAACCCGAACCGCCCCGGCCGGCACTGCGGCACGTCCACCGGCCAGGTTCCCGGCGGCTACCTGACGCCGGGGAACTTCGACCCGAAGCCACCGAACCAGTGGCCCGGCCAGCGCGGCGACCTGTACCTGCCGTTCCTGTTCATCCGCGCGAACGCCGGCGACCTGGGCGCGCGGCCCGTCGTCGGCGCGTTCTGGGAGAGCCCCGACATCCTGCTCCTCGCCGGCGTCGACCCGTCCGTCGCTCCGCCGGTGCCGCCGGCGCTCGGACAGACAGCGCTCGCCGGCGTGGCGAACACGGTCTACGCGCACGTGTGGAACTTCGGCCTGTCGCAGGCGCCGAACGTCGTGGTGGAGTTCTACTGGTGCGACCCGACGCTCGGGATCGGGCCGTCGGGGGCGCACCTGATCGGCCAGACGATGGTGGCGCTCGGCGCGCGCGGCAGCGGCCTCTCGCACGCTGTGGTCAAGTGCCCGACCGCGTGGTTCCCGACGTTCGTCAACGGCGGACACGAGTGCCTGGTCGTTCGGATCTGGGACGAGACCAGCGACGGCATCGGCACACCCCCATGGGACGCCTCGCTGAACCGGCACGTCGGGCAGCGGAACATCCACGTGGTCGCCGCAGGTCAGGGCATGCACGCGATGGCGGCCGGCGGCGGCCGGCGACTGCTCGTGCCCGCCCCGGTCTCACCGCTGACCCTGAACGTCGGCCCCCTGTACGGCGAGCCGGCGCAGGTGAGGGTCGAACGGGCCGCGCCGCACGAGATGCCGTGGCTGCAGCTGCACACCGGCGTCCGCGGGCAGTTCCCCGCGCAGGCGACGCCGACCGGCGACGTGCTGCTGTCGGCGCCGAGGCCGATCGGTGGCGGGCTCCCTGCCGGCGAAGGCGCGACCGAGCAGGAGGTCGCGGCCGACGATCAACAGGTCGCGTTCAGCACGGGTGACGCGACGCCGGCGCCCGGAGAGGCGCATGTGTATCGGGTGACCGCCAGCCAGCAGGGCCAGGTGTTCGGGGGGTACACCGTCGTGCTCCTGGGCTGAGATGGTGGGCGTCAGGCGGAGCGCTGGAACTCCCAGATGCTCCAGTCGAGCCGGGCCGCGGAGATGCCGACGGCGGCGGCCGCGTCGTGCAGTGCCGCGATCGCCTCGGCTTCGTTCACCTTCCTGCCGATCGCATCGCTGACGAACCGCAGGACGTGGACGTCGGGCTTCACCGTATCGACGCCGAGGCGCATCAGGAGCGCGTGGTATACGGCGATGCCGAGGCCTTTCACCTGACCCCGGAAGTCCTCTTCGAACGTCGTGCGTCGGGCCCAGGCACGCAGGGCTCGCATCGTCGTGATCCGCCGTTTGCCGAAATACGCGACCAGACCGCGGAGCTGTCCGGCCCGGGTCCAGAGGCGGTAGCCCCACAGGTGCAGCGCGAGCGCCGTGTTACCGTCCCGGTCGTCGGGGAATCGCGCGAGACAGGCTTCGAGGTCGTCGAACGTTCGGACCTCTTTGGCCCGATACGTCGCGAAGTGATCCATCGCGCGGTTCACCGTTGCCGTGAGCTGCTGGTAGTCGAGCACGGTCTCGAGCAGGGTCGGGACGAAGCTGGCGCCTGGCGCGTACTCGCTGATGGAGATCGGGATCTGGCGGCACCGGGCGGTCAGGTCCGCGAGCTCGCGTTCGGACAGCACGCTTCGTCTCCCCTCCCTCGCATCGCCGACGGACCGACGGGATGTCGTCGGTGGGATATACGTATATCCCGCTGGGTACCTATCCCGGCGAACACGGAGGACGCCGATGACGAACCACGACGGGGCGGTCCCGATCGGGATGCCCACGCCCGACCCGGCCCTCAGGCGTCTCGACCCGCTGGTCGGCACGTGGACGATCGCGGGCCGAACGCTCGGCGCGGAGCAGGACGACGTCACCGGCACGGTCACGATCGACTGGCTCCCGGGCGGGTTCTTCCTGCAGCTGCGCGGCGAGTTGCGCGTCGAGCGCATGGAGGTCCAGAGCCTCGAAGTCGTCCACTACGACCCGTCGACCGGGGCGTTCGCGTCCGGAACGCCGATACGTTCGCGCCCGGCCCGCAGGGGCGCCCGCTCAGGTCTATTCGGTGAGGATCCCGGTGGACCGGCTGGATGATGTCCGCCGGCTGGCCCAACGGGAAGGGTTGCAGCCGTCCTCGATGCTCCGCGAGTGGATCCTGGAACGGCTCGATCACGAGATGCTCCGTGTGACGCCAACCTCCTCGGAGGGAGCGCGTGATGCGTTCGCGCGACAGGTCGTCATGGAGATCGCCAGGGCCGCGCGTGACTATGCCGCCGGAGGGTTCGGGCCCGCCGAAGAGCGTGATCCCGCGCGTCCGCGAGCAGCGCGAGCCACGCCGGCGAAGCGATCGCGGAAGGCTCCGGCGACGAGCGGCCGAACCAGGGGCAGAGCTGACGATGCGACCAAGGCGTCTGCCACTCCGCGACGCGCGCCGAAGTCAGCGTAGGGGTGGCGTTCGCCTGCGATGAGGCCTCCGGTCACGCCGCGAGCCGCTTCGACCTCGCCTTGATGAGGGTCCGGAGCGTCAGCAGCGCGACGATCGCGACGACCTGGGCGCCCAGGATGATCCGGTTCACGTCAACGGCGGGCTGCCAGCGAACCTCCTCGCCGCGGATCACGTACGCGCCCGCCGGCCGGCCGGCGACGCCGAACCCGTGCCCGAACCCGCTCGCGACCCCCGTGGCGGTTCCTTCCCCTTGCGGCATCTCCCCCTCGCCGCCCCCGCCGCCACCAGCTCCCCCAACGCGAGCTGCCGGGATGACCGTGACGCCGTTCTTCTCGTATGGGTCGCCGAAGACCCGCTTCACGGATACGGCGTCGCGCGCCTGTGTGATGGCCGCCTGCACATCCATGGCCTCTCCCCTTCCTCTCGGTAGGCCTGCGTCCAGGGTGCCACCGATCGACGTTCCGTGCAGATCCGTTCGCCCTTAGGGCGTCGGGCAGGTCAGGTCACGTCGGGGAGGAGTTCGATGTCGAGACCGTCGCGGACCGCCTTCGCGAGCCGCGTGTCCCCGGTTAGCAGCGCTGCGCCCAACTGCTCGGCGAGCGCGATGTACGCGCCGTCGGACGCACTGAGCCGATCCCGGAGCTCGAACATCCTCGGGAGCAGGGCCAGGTGACCGTGCCGCCGCAGCGGCAGTGCGCGGTAATCCTCGATGGCTTCCTCGGCGCGCGACGGCTGGAGCGAGCCGCCCGCGACGGCGCCACGCAACGCCGAGACGACCTCGACGTCGCAGAGCACGGGTGCGTCGAGGGCCGATCCCGGGTCCGTGATGATCGCGTCGAACGGCGCGCTGCGTTCGGTTCGCAGGAGGAACTGGACCAGGGCCGAGGCATCGACCACGATGTCCGTCACGGCGCCGTGCGGCGCGCCCGCTCATGACGGACGAGGTCGGATGCGGGCCTCCCCAACGCCACCGGCGTGCGCCCGCGGACCCGCTCGAACACCTCATCGGCCGGTGGCCGTGCACCCGGAGAAGTAGCTCGCTGACGCCGGGTCGTTACCTGCTCTGACCGGTGGCCAGCTCATGAGCCTTGCCGCCTTCGCTGTGCCAACTCGGGCAGCCATCTGGAGGAGGTTGGTCGCACCGAGGTTCGACTCCGCGCACAATCGCCCTGATGGAGCGGAAGGCGCCGCCATGGTTCGACAAGCCGTACGGTCGCGACGCGCTCGCGTGGGCGGAGGCTCGGAGCCAGTGCCGGTCGATCCTGGTCACGTGGGCTCGGCGCGGCAGGTACGGCACGTACTCGGAGCTGGTCGATCAGGTCCCGGCGATCGCGTGGCCGGAGGGCGCGTACACGCACCACGGCGCGCAGGTCGGGTACCTCCTCGGGCAGGTCGGCGTCGGCGAGTGGTGCGCGGAGCGACCGCTCCTCTCTGCGATGGCCGTCCAACGAGCGGAAGGGATCCCGTCGAAGGGGTTCTTCGACATGGCGCGGGACATCGGGGAGCTCGCCGGCTCGGACCCGGATACCGAACTCCGCTTCTGGCTGAAGGAATTCGAAGCCTGCTGCGCGTTCCCCTGGACGGATCGCTGACGGCTCAGTGTCCGCCGAACACCGCGTAGCCGCGCTCCCGAAGTGTTCGCGCGAGCGCCCGTTCGGTCGCCTCCCGCCGTCGCGCGATCCGGCATCGGGTTGAACGGCTCGTAGAGGCCAGGCTTGAGCCTCACACCGAACCCCCGCACGTGCCGGGAGGCCTTGTAGCCGTCCATGTGCTGCCGGAAGCGCACGGCGGGCGGGTGGACGCTCTGGCCCACGTACACGATCGGCTTCCCCGGGTCGGCACGCTCGCCGGCGGCGTCGCTCAGTTCGATCACGTAGACGTAGTACCGCCGCGGACCGCTCCCGCCGGACGGCGTCCGACCCTCGTCTGCGTCGATCGACGTTCGCGTCGAACGGGTCTCCACAACCGCCTATGTACGTCGCGAGGGATCGACGGTCAAGACGGATCCGTCGTGGAGGCGGCGAACGTGGCGATCCGTCAGTTGAGGTTCGCGCGTGGATCACGGTGAACGCGTCCGGGCCGGGAGGGCCGATCGGCCAGGTCCGTCCGCGCGTGTTGGCGGTCGCCTCGGCTCTGGCGTTCGTCTCGCTGGATGACTATGATTCTGGTCATGGATGAGACGCTGCCGCTCGCGGAGATCAAGGCGCACCTTTCGGAGATCGTCGACCGGATCGAGGAGCAGCACGAGCGCATCGTCCTGACGCGGAACGGCCGCCCGGCGGCCGTGTTGCTCAGTCCAGAGGACCTGGAAGCGCTCGAGGACACCCTGGAGCTGCTGTCCGACCCGACCGCCATGCGTGAGATCGAACGGGCGCGCAAGGACATCGCGGCCGGCAAGGGCGTCAGGTCGAACGAGCTCAGGACCCGGGTCACCCGCGCGTCGTGAGCGGCGGGCGGTGGGAGCTGATCGTCGCTCCCTCCGTCGTCCGGACCCTATCGCGGCTCCCCGAGAAGGCCGCAACCGCGGTGGTGGAGTTCATGCTCGGGCCGCTGTCGGAGGATCCGCAGCGGGTCGGCCACCCTCTCCAGCGAGAGCTCGAAGGCCTCTGCGCCGCGCGCCGAGGGCCGTACCGGATCGTGTACGAGATCCGCGACGACGAGATGCGCGAGGTGCACGTCCTCCGCGTCGATCACCGCGCCGACGTGTATCGCCCGCGGTGATCACGACATCGTCTGGGAGCGCACGCGGGTTCGCCGGCGAGCTTCCGTACGAGTGACCCTCTGGTTCGTGCGGGGTCGGCCCCCCATCGAGCCGCGCACCAACCTTGGGTATGCGCGACCGCTGCCCAAGATTATCGAGTCAGGCTTGCGCAAGGTGCCTCAAGCCCAAACCTGCTGCTCCGGGCCGAGAGCGTCGCGAGCAGCCGGATCGAAGGCCTCCGCATCTCGCACCGTCGGCTGGAGGAGGCCCTCGTCGCACCGAAGGCTGCGCGCGGCGCGGCACTCGACATCGTCCGGAACATCGAAGCGATGGACAGGGCGATCCAGATCGGCGACGGAGCGGCTCAGCTCACCGACGAGGATCTCCTGTCGATCCACGGAACCCTGCTCAGCACCTCCCAGGACACGACGATCGTGGGCCGCTTCCGCACCGACCAGAACTGGATCGGGGGCAGCGATGCCAGCCCTCTCCGCGCAGACGACCCGGCGTCGTGGTGCGCGACGTTCGCCGACGCCACCACGATCGCAGCCGAGAGGGCCTCCGCCTTGGGTCGTTCGCTCGCGGACCTTCGGGAAGGGTGGCTGGAGCAGGCGGGGCACCCGCGACGCAACTCGTCCGCCTGGCGGCTGATCGAAGGTCTCGTCAGCCATCCGCTCGTCTCGGTGGCCTCGGCGCAGCAGCTCCTCGGCGTGTCGGACGAAGCGGCCCGCCTCGCCCTGCATCGGCTGGCAGCGGCCAGCGTCGTCCGGCAGGTCACGGTCGGTCGGCGGAACCGCGCGTGGGCGGCAGACGACGTCTTCGACCTGCTCGACGGGTTCGACATGACGATGGCGACTGCCGCGGAAGGCGGGCTCGGACGGCCAGCGCCGACCCGCCAGCTCCGACCGCGATGACCTCGCGAACGAGTGCATCTGGTTCGTCGTGGAGACCGGGAGCTGAACGGCGCCGAAGACGCCGCGGCCCCGCGCTACGCGTAGAGGCGGTGGTCCTCAGCCAGCAGGCCCGCGACCTCGTTCCGCTGCTCAGCATCGGTCAAACCGGGCGCGAGCGCGCGAAGTTCGAGGGCGCTGTTGAGCGCCGCGACGAACATCGCGTCGTTGATCTGCGTTTCGTCGAGCTCGAGGTTCTGTGCTCCCCACTCCACAACGTTGGACCATCGCCACATGCGACGTCGGGATCGCAGACCCGCCGCGGGCGGAGGGAATCCGCCGGGGCCGCGACGTCCTTCGATCAGGAGGCGAACACTCTCCCGGCTCCGACCGAGTCGAGCGGCGATGTCCGACGCACTGACGATGTCGTCCGGTTCAACCCGAACGACCCTCAAGCCTTCCATCGCGGACTCCACGGCCCTGATGGCCGGCCCGACAGCGGACGCGAGCGACGGAGCTTCCCGGGAGAAGTCGCCGAACTGCACGCCGTCGACCTCACCGAACGTGGCGTCGTCGCAGCCCGCCTCGAAGAGCGCGTCGATGTGCTCGTCGGTCAGCATGTCAGCGCCGGCCATGATGAGCGTGAAGTCGAACTTCGCCATCCCTTATGCCTCCTGGGTCTCGTCTGACCGGTGCGGACACGTACGCACCCGTCGGCGGATCTGCTCGGCATGATCGTGGGGTACCCGAGGCGTCGACCAGATCGACATCCGACAGCCACCTCGCGACGTATGTGAGCACCTCATCTCGCCCCACCTGTGGCCCCTGTCCGCCGGTTCGACGGTCCAGCCCGCCGCTTCCGCCTCTCTGAGCGCCTGCTCGACTTCCTTCTTCGAGTGCCGCCGACGCACCAGCGGATAGTGGCACAAGTGTTGGCAAGTGTCAACGCGGAAGATACCGGCAGGCGCGGCTGGTGCGAATGGGTGGGCGGTCCGTAAGTTGACACTTGCGTAAGTCATCGCTTTACAATGAGAGGGTCGTGATCGATAGTGCGCTCCGAGCGATCGCCGAGCCCCGCCGGCGGGAGATCCTCCGGCTGGTCTGGCACGAGGAGCTCCCGGCCGGCCAGATCGCCGCGAACTTCGACGTCACGCGGGCCGCGATCTCCCAGCACCTGCGCGTGCTGAAGGAGGCGGACCTCGTGACCGAACGTCGGGACGGGACCAGGCGTCTGTACCGGGCCCGGCCCGAGGCGGATCGCCGAGGTCCGGGCGTGGCTGGACGGCTACTGGGAACACGGCCTGGAGGCGCTCAAGGGCGCCGTCGAGTGGGACGAGCGGAGGAGGCGCGCCGGTGGCGGAACGCGAACCCCTCGCGGGTGACCCCGGGGACGTGGTCCGGGAGATCCGGATCGCCGCGCCTCCCGAGGTCGTCTTCGAGTACTTCGTCGACCCCGCCAAGGTCGTCCGGTGGATGGGCCAGGCCGCCGAAGTCGAACGCCACGTCGGCGGCGTGTACCGGCTGACGATCGACGGGAACGTCACCAGCGGCGAGCTGCTGGAGCTGGATCCCCCACGGCGGATCGCGTTCACGTGGGGATGGGAGGGCGGCGGTCCGGTGCCGCCTGGCTCCAGCACGGTAGTGGTCGACCTGGAGCCGGACGGCGACGGGACGCTCGTGCGACTCAACCACCGAGGGCTCCCCGCCGAGGCGCGCGAGCTCCACCGCGAAGGGTGGGAGCGGTTCCTGCCGGTGCTCGCGGCAGCCGTGTTCGAAGAGGGAGGAGGGTTCGATGTCCGACGTCAGTGACGCGAACAAGGGGGTCGTGCGCGCCGTAGAGGAGGCCTGGGATCGCCAGGACCTCGACAGCCTGGACCGGTACTTCGCCCCGAACTTCGACAACAGCGCCTCAGCGGTGCCAGGCCTGCCAGCCGGCCTGGAGGGCGCGAAGATGGCCCACGCGGCGTCGATGGCTTCGTTCCCGGACCGGAAGATCCACATCGAGGAGCTGCTCGCGGAGGGCGACGAGGTCGTGGTCAGGGCTCGGGTCACGGGGACGAACCAGGGAGGCTTCCCGATGATGGACGTACCGCCGAACGGCGCCCCGATCGACATCGCGTTCGTGGGGATCTACACGCTGCGCGACGGCAGGATCGTCAGCCACTGGGGACTGAACGACGTCGCCTCGCTGATGCAGCAGCTCACGGCGCCGGTGACGGCCGGCTGAGGCGTGGACCGTGCCGCCGAGGCGCGGACGGAAGGAGGAACCATGACGCAGCAGATCCTGCACGTGGTCGACATCCCCGCATCGCCGAACGACGTGTACGAAGCGATCGAGCGTCCGGACGCGCTCTCCCGCTGGTGGACGACGAAGGTGTCCGAGAGCGGCGGCGTCATCACGTTCTCGTTCGTCCCGGACGCCTTCAACCCGCAGATGCGGGTGGACGAGCGCGCCGCGCCGAGCGTGATCGCGTGGACGTGCGTCGGCGGCGCGGAGCAATGGGCCGGCGCCTCGATCCGGTTCGACATCCGCGCGCACGAGGGCGGCAGTCGCCTGACGTTCCGCCAGGGCTACGGGGTCGAACTCGACGAGGACTCCTTCGGCATCTACAACTTCAACTGGGGCTACTACCTCGAGAGCCTGCTCGAGTACTGCAAGACGGGGACGGGTAAGCCATTCCCGGCCGCGTGAACCCCCCCGGGATCTGATGTGTCGGTCGCGGCGATGTCCTGACCCGCCGATATGATCCGGCGGCGATGGCCGGCTTCGAGGATCAAGCGACAGCGCTGCTCAGGGGGATGCTCGGCGCGGACGCCGCCTTCCGTCCCGGACAGCTGGACGCCATCGAGGCACTCGTCCGAGACCGCCGCCGCGTCCTGCTCGTCCAGCGCACCGGCTGGGGCAAGAGCGCCGTCTACTTCATCGCCACCAAGCTGCTTCGCGACGAGGGCAGCGGCCCGACGCTCCTCGTCTCGCCCCTCCTTGCCCTCATGCGGAACCAGGTCGAGATGGCCAGCCGTCTCGGGCTCCGCGCGGAGACGATCAACAGTTCGAACCGCGACGACTGGGACCGCATCGAAACGGCCATCCGCGCGGGCGACATCGACCTCCTGCTCATCTCCCCGGAACGACTCAACAACGAGGACTTCCGCCGCGACCTCCTGCCCGACGTCGCCGGAACCACCGGGCTGCTGGTCGTCGACGAGGCCCACTGCATCAGCGACTGGGGCCACGACTTCCGCCCCGACTACCGGCGACTCGTGCGCGTGCTGGACCTCCTCCCGCGCGGCGTCCCGGTCCTCTGCACGACGGCCACGGCGAACGATCGCGTGATCGAGGACATCACCCATCAGCTCGGCGACGACCTGCTGACCATCCGGGGCACGCTCGACCGCGAGAGCCTCGTCCTGTCCGTCGTCGACCTGCCGAACCGCTCGGAGCGCCTGGCCTGGCTGGCCACCGTCATCCCGCAGCTCCCCGGGTCCGGGATCGTCTACTGCCTCACCATCCCGGACACCCAGCGCGTCGCGATGTGGCTCCGTTCGCAGGGCATCGACGCCCGCGCGTACAGCGGTGACACCGAGCCGGAGACCAGGCTCGATATCGAACAGGCGTTGCTGGACAACCGGGTGAAGGTCGTCGTCGCCACCTCCGCGCTCGGGATGGGGTTCGACAAGCCGGACCTGGCGTTCGTGATCCATTACCAGTCACCGGGCTCGCCGATCGCGTACTACCAACAGGTCGGCCGGGCGGGTCGAGCGATGGAGACCGCCCACGGCGTCCTGATGCGCGGCCACGAGGACGCGGACATCCAGGATTTCTTCATCCGGACCGCGTTCCCACCGAGGGCCCAGGCGGAAGCGGTCGTTCGCCTCCTCCAGGAGCGGGCGGTCCCGATGACCCTCGGCCAGATCCTGGCGCACGTGAACATCCGGCGGTCTCGACTGGAGGCCATGCTCAAGGTCCTGGAGGTCGAAGGGGCGCTGGAGCGTGATCGCGGCAGGTGGCAGCGAACGCTCGCCCCGTGGAGCTACGACGAGGAGCGCGTCGAACGCGTCACCGCCGTTCGCCGCGCCGAGCAGGACGCGATGCGCGGCTACGCGGAGGGCGACGACTGCTTGATGTGGGTCCTCCGCCGGGAGCTGGACGACCCCGGGGCGGCTCGCTGCGGGCGCTGCGCGAACTGCACCGGACAGGCCTGGGACGTGGAGCCCGATCCGGCGGTTCTCGACGCCGCGAGACGGTACCTCCGTTCGCCCGATATCCCGATCGAACCTCGGTCGCGGTGGCCCGCCGGTCTCACCGAGCGGAGCGGCGCGATCCCCGCAGAGGTACGACTCCAGCCCGGTCGGGCGCTCTCGTACGACAACGACGGCGGCTGGGGCGACCTGGTCCGCGCCGGGAAGTTCGGCACGGGTTCCTTCCCCGACGAGCTCGTCCGCGCCTCGAGGGATCTGGTGGCCGATCGATGGCGCCCGGACCCCATCCCCGGATGGGTGACCTGCGTCCCCTCGCGTGCGCATCCCGAGCTGGTTCCGGACCTCGCCGCCAGGCTGGCGTCCGCGCTCGGGATCCCGTTCCTCCCGGTCGTGGAGAAGACCGGCGACAACAGGCCGCAGAAGGAGATGGAGAACAGCGCTCAGCAGCTGCGCAACGTGATGGGGAGGTTCCGCGTGAGCGGTTCCGTGCCGCCGGATCCGGTCCTGCTCGTGGACGACATCCTGGACTCGCGATGGACGCTGACCGTGGTCGGCGAGGCGCTCCGAGCTGGCCGGCAGCGGTCCCGTGTACCCGTTCGTGCTCGCGGTGGCGGTCGGGACCTGATGCGCAGCGGCGTTATGGTGGCAGCCGGATGATGGCTCGGAGGGACGAACGTTCGCTGGCAGCACTCCTGCTCACGGATCGCCTGGTCGACGGCGAGGCCGACCCGCTCTCGACGGGCGAGTTCTGGTCGCTCATCGACGCCGTGGACGATCCTGAGCGACTCCTCGGGATGGACGCCCAGGCAACGTCCACGGCCCTCCGCGGGACGAAGTTCGACGCCGAACGGATCCGATACCTGCTGGACCGGGCGACGGCGCTCGCGTTCGAACTGGAACGGCGGGAGCGGACGGGTCTGCACGTGCTGTCGCCGTACGACGATGGATACCCGGCACGACTCAGGGATCGGCTCGGCTCGGCGGCGCCGACGGTCCTGTACGCGGTCGGCGCGCTCGAGCTGATGGGCGCCGACGGGATCGGGATCGTCGGCTCCAGAGACGTGCATCCGGCGGGAGCAGAGGTGGCGCGCGCTGCGGCGGCGGCGGCCGTCGAACGAGGGCTGTCCGTCGTCTCCGGCGGCGCGAAAGGGGTCGACCAGGTGGCGATGGCGGCCGCGTTCCGGTCGGGCGGCACCGTCGTCGGTGTGCTGGCCGACTCGCTCGAGCGGCGTCTGAAGGACCCGGACACCCGTCGAGCCGTCAGCGACGGTGGCGCATGCCTCGTCACGCAGTACAAGCCCGACGCCGGTTTCAGCGTGGCCAGTGCGATGGGACGCAACAAGGTGATCTACGCGCTCTCACGGGCGACCCTGGTCATCGCCTCGGATCTGGAACGTGGCGGTACCTGGGAAGGCGCGACCGAGGCGCTGCGACGTGGGTACGGGCAGGTCGCCGTGTGGCTCGGCGACGGGGCCGGGCCGGGGAACCAGCTCCTGGTCGACCGCGGCGCTCACGGGATCGATCACATCGAAACGATGTTCGAGCTGGCCGCCGCCGAACCCGCCGACGATGCCTTCGAGCAGCTGCGATTGGCCTGAGACGTTGCGCTAGGGCATCGCCTCGCGGAGCCCGCTTGACGCCCACGACCAGGTCGGGTACGAACCGCCCGCGATGGTGCGGATGGTGCCGCGTTCGATCCAGTTCCGGCGGAGCAACGCCGAGGTCCACCTGTTCTCGATGCTCAAGCGCTCGCTGCCGGACCCGTACACGGTCCTGCACCACGTGCGGTGGATCCGCAAGCGGCCCGGGGACCGGGCGCGCGACGGCGAGTCGGACTTCGTCATCGTCCATCCCTCGAAGGGCGCGCTGGTCCTGGAGGTCAAGGGCGGCGCGATGCGCTACGACGCGGACGAGGGCCAGTGGTGGAGCCGCTCGCGCGACGGGACCGAGCACTGCGACAAGGATCCGTTCGACCAGGCTCGGCAGGCGATGTACGACCTCATGGGGTTCGCCGACGACCTCCCCGGATGGCCGCCCGGGTGGGGTCCATTCGGCTACGCGGTCTGCTTCCCCGAAGCACGGTTCCCATCGTCAGCGCAGGCGCTCCCCCACACCGACCCGGCGATCGTGATCGACGAACGCGACGCGAACGAACCCGACCGGCTCCGCGAGCGCCTGGAGGCGGTATTCGGCTACTGGACCGCCGAGGCGAAGGGTCGGCCCGACGAGCGCGGTGGCCGGATGCTCGTCGACCGGCTCGCGCACGACGTGGAGATCCGCCAGCCGCTCGCGGTGGCGGTCGACGAGGCCGACCGCGAGATCGTGCGCCTATCGAAGCAGCAGTACCGCGTCCTCGACGTCCTGGTGGGCGCGCCGCGCGTCTCGGTCCGCGGGCCGGCCGGCTCGGGCAAGACGCTGATCGCGGCCGAGAAGGCGCGCCGGCTGGCCGCCCAGGGGATGCGGGTGCTGTTCACCTGCTTCAAGCGGCCGCTCGCCGATCACCTGAAGGAGGCGCTCGCGGGCGTGGAGCGCGTGGACGTGTTCGGCTTCCATCAGCTCTGCACCGCGCTCACGAAGGAGGCGAACGTCCGGCCGCGTTCGTCGTCGAACGCCGGTGCGGAGTACTTCGAACGCGCGCTGCCCGAGGCGCTCGGCGAAGCCGCGGCGATGCTCGGGCCCCGGTACGACGCGATCGTCGCCGACGAGGCGCGGGACTTCGACGCGACGTGGTGGCTCCCGCTCCTGACGCTCCTGGAGACCCGGACGCGGGCGTGTTCTACGTGTTCAGCGACGACAACCAGGCGATCTACCGGCCGCCCGGCGGTCTGCCCGACGGGTTGCTGGAGACGCGGCTCGGCGAGGACTGGCGGAACAGCGATCCGATCTTCGACCTGGTCCAGCGCTTCTACCAGGGCGAACCGGTTTCGTTCGCAGGGCCGGACGGGCCGCCGCTCGACTGGACGTCGGTGGCGCCCGGCGAGGTTCGGCGCGAACTGGGTCGCGTTCTGCGTCGGCTGATCGTGGAGGGGGATGTGCCGGCGCGCGACGTGGTGGTGCTCACGCCGCACAACGAGCACAGCCAGGTGCACGGGAAGGTCGGGGCGTTCGTGGTGACGGAGGAACCCCGCGGCGCCGGCGACGTGCGCGTGTCGAGCATCGCGCGGTTCAAGGGCCTGGAGGCGAACGTCGTCATGGTGTGCGAGGTCGATCGGCACGTCGAGGAGGACTTCACGAGGCTGATGTACGTGGCGTGCTCGAGGGCTCGAACCAAGCTGGTGGTGATGCTGATCGAGCCGATCAGCAAGTGAGACCGCTCGGTCCAACGGGCAGACGGCTGACCTAGAATCACACCATTGTGATTGCGCCAAGACCCAGCAGGCGTCGCGATTGCTGAGGCCCGTTTGGTTCCCGTACGACGTAGGCCCTGAGCCTCCCCGCGCCGCGTATCCCGACCAACCCGTCATGCGCCCGCTGCTGGAGGTTCGACTGGAGTCGTCGCGGGGCGCTCCGGTCTCGACGAAACTGCTCGTGGACTCGGGGTCCGAGTACACGCTCGTCACGGGCGCGTTCGCTCGCCGCCTGGGCATCCAGGACCTGCTCTCGCGAGACCACTCGGATACCGTGCTCATGGGTGGACAGCAACTCCTCGCCGAACTGCACCCGGCGACGTTGACGATCGGGTCGTTCGCGCCGTACGAGGCCGTGATCGGGTTCGTGCGGAACTGGAACTTCGTCCACAGCGGCATACTGGGTCAGCGAGGTTTCTTCGACCGGTTCGGCGTGTTGTTCGACCGCGTCAACGCCCGCTTCGGACTGGTCGATCACGAGCACTGGGACGAGGAGTTTCCACCTCCGCCGGCTGGTCCGTAACGGCTGGCCTCGGTAACTATCCGAGCCCGACGGCGATCCCCTTCCGAGGATCAGGAACACGAGATATGACCGCGTCGGGCAGGCGCTTCTCGTCGATCTGCCTGAACACTTCGTCAGCGGTCTGCCCAGCGGCGACGACTCGGTCTCGCCAGACCGCGATCCACAGGCCGGCGAACTGCCTGAGGAACTCGGCCCGGTCCGGTGCCCTGCTCGGAATACGCTGGTCGTCCACCTCGGCCTGCCCCGCCTTCCTCCGCCATCGTGCCATCGACTGATCCCGGGCGCCAACCGACGGTTCGCGTTCCACGTCCCGGTACGAGCGTACTGTGCAGACGCCGATCTGCAAGAACCTACGATGTTCCATAGAACATATGAGGACCTGAACGATGAGCATCGGCGATCCCCTGATCAGAGGCCCGAAGCGGGTTCCAAGGAACGGACAGATCGTCGTGCCGGTCGACCTGCTGCGGGACGTCGGCATCGCTCCCGGCATGGACAGCGTCTACGTGTTCGGTCAGTCCGGTTCAGGGAGGATCCTCCTCGTTCGGGAGTCAGAGGCTCGGCCCAGACTCGACGAGGTGCTTCGCGGTCTGATGACGACGGATCCCGGATGACCAGGACCGGCGATGGCGTCCGAGTTCAGACGCGCGGCGCCCCGGCGACCGAGCGCGCGACGGCAAGGCGGACTTCGTCATCGTCCATCCCTCGAAGGGCGCGCTGGTCCTGGAGATCAGGTTCGAGCAGGCTCGGCAGGTGACGTACGACCTGATGGCCAGTGATGCTCACGAAGGACTCGAAGTCCATCTTGGCTGCGAGATGATCAAGCGGACAGCTCCGTCTCGGCGAGGAGGCCACCGTTGCCCTCTGCCACGAGCTCGTTCATCCGCGTCCCCATGCGCTCGTCGAAGAGATCCATGAGCTTGAAGAGACGCGTCGCGGCCCACCGCTGTGCTTGACTCACCTCCTCGGCCTGGTCCAGTTCCGGAGCTGGTGCGTACACGGCGATGCGCGAGGCCAGTTTGTCATCGAGTCGCTCCCACGCGAGCGGCTCGCCGAAGGCTGCTTCCAACTGGTCCTTGTCATCCACGAGCTCGTCGAACAGCAGCTTGTTGAGCTCTCGATCGCCGCTGCTGATGTACACCTCGGCCCGCAGCTGTTGGCCATGCGTGAACACGATCGTGTAGTGACCGAACCGGGAGGTCCCCATGGCCGCCCAGTTCGCGTAGCCCACCTTCGGCTTCCGGAACGTGACCCGCTGTCGAATCATCTCGTCGAACAGCTGCTCGAAGAACTCATGACGCGCCTGTGCGGTCGCTGTGATCCCGTCCGGCCGATTGATCGCATTCTGCCAGTCGTTCGGCTGCGCGACGACACGGAAGGTCGGCGCCGGCGCGGAACCGTCGATCCGCACGACACCCAGCTCGACGCCGAAGAACTGCACCTTGTCGTTGGTTCGCTCGTTGAGCCAGTCGAGCGCCGCGCGATGCTCGTCGCGGAACGAAGGCGTGAGCCAGATCACGACCGCCGCATCGAGCCCGGACGCATACACGAGTAGCTGGCCCAAGTGGCCGTGGTTCGTGGGCTCCAGTTGGTTCTCGACGATCACGTACCGCTCGTCATCGGCCCGGCCCAGGATGTCCAGGGAGAAGCTGCCCACGCGCTTCTCGCGCTCGATCGGCTCGATCCCGATCCCGAGCGCGTCACCCAACAGGTCCAGGTGCTGTAGCAGCCAGGGTGTGAGATCGCGCGCTTCGTGACCCCATACGCTATGTGGGTCCACCGGCTCCAGTCTGCCAAGACCCCTCTCGTCTGTTCCCACGCCTAAACGCCCTTCCGCCATCCCGCCTGGCATCGATCCAGTCGTCTGCAGCTCGCCCGCCCTCCCGAGAACGACACACCGTCATCTGCTTCGGTGACATCGGTCACACTCGGCCGCGAGTGAAGCGTGACCGGCGCGATGCGCTACGACGCGGACGAGGTGCGTGGTGGAGCCGCTCGCGCGGGCCGCGATCTCCCAGCACCTGCGCGTGCTGAAGGAGGCGGACCTCGTGACCGAACGTCGGGACGGGACCAGGCGTCTGTACCGGGCCCGGCCCGAGGCGATCGCCGAGGTCCGGGCGTGGCTGGACGGCTACTGGGAACACGGCCTGGAGGCGCTCAAGGGCGCCGTCGAGTGGGACGAGCGGAGGAGGCGCGCCGGTGGCGGAACGCGAACCCCTCGCGGGTGACCCCGGGGACGTGGTCCGGGAGATCCGGATCGCCGCGCCTCCCGAGGTCGTCTTCGAGTACTTCGTCGACCCCGCCAAGGTCGTCCGGTGGATGGGCCAGGCCGCCGAAGTCGAACGCCACGTCGGCGGCGTGTACCGGCTGACGATCGACGGGAACGTCACCAGCGGCGAGCTGCTGGAGCTGGATCCCCCACGGCGGATCGCGTTCACGTGGGGATGGGAGGGCGGCGGTCCGGTGCCGCCTGGCTCCAGCACGGTAGTGGTCGACCTGGAGCCGGACGGCGACGGGACGCTCGTGCGACTCAACCACCGAGGGCTCCCCGCCGAGGCGCGCGAGCTCCACCGCGAAGGGTGGGAGCGGTTCCTGCCGGTGCTCGCGGCAGCCGTGTTCGAAGAGGGAGGAGGGTTCGATGTCCGACGTCAGTGACGCGAACAAGGGGGTCGTGCGCGCCGTAGAGGAGGCCTGGGATCGCCAGGACCTCGACAGCCTGGACCGGTACTTCGCCCCGAACTTCGACAACAGCGCCTCAGCGGTGCCAGGCCTGCCAGCCGGCCTGGAGGGCGCGAAGATGGCTCACGCGGCGTCGATGGCGTCGTTCCCGGACCGCAAGATCCACATCGAGGAGCTGCTCGCGGAGGGCGACGAGGTCGTGGTCAGGGCTCGGATCACGGGGACGAACCAGGGAGGCTTCCCGATGATGGACGTACCGCCGAACGGCGCTCCGATCGACATCGCCTTCGTCGGCATCTACACGCTGCGCGACGGGAAGATCGTCAGCCATTGGGGACTGAACGACGTCGCCACGCTGATGCAGCAGCTCACGGCCGGCGCGGCGTCAGGCTAGGACGCGCTCGAGCCGCGGGCGGAAGGAGGAACCGATGTCGCAGGAGATCCTGCACGTGGTGGACGTCCCCGCATCGCCCGGCGACGTGTACGAGGCGATCGAGGGTCCGGAAGGACTCTCCCGCTGGTGGGCGACGGAGGTGGCCGAGACCGACGGCGTCATCACGTTCTCGTTCCAGCCGGGGTTCAACCCGCAGATGCGGGTGGATGAGCGCACCGCCGAGCGCGGTCGCGTGGACGTGCGTGGGCGGTGCGGAGCAGTGGGCCGGCGCCTCGATCCGGTTCGACATCCGCGAGCATGAGGGCGGGAGCCGGCTCCTCTTCCGCCAGGGGTACGGGGTGGAACTCGACGAGGAGTCGTTCGGGATCTACAACTTCAACTGGGGCTACTACCTCGAGAGCCTGCGCGAGTACTGCGAGACCGGGACGGGAAAGCCGTTCCCGGCGCCGTGAGCGCTCCTACGAGAGCCTGACCGACGCGCCGGTCGACGTGAC
>CAWAGG010000002.1:0-20716 GCA_963781595.1 uncultured Actinomycetota bacterium
GCGCGTCCTGGAACTCGCCGATCTGCATCGCGCGAGTGTACGAAACGCCTTCCGGCGGGGCGCCGCCGGGTGGCTCCGGAAGGGGCATCCCCCCATAATCGACGGTGAGGAGGCAGGGTCGGCGTGAACACCGGGGGAGGTTCGATCGAAGGGCCCACCGTTGCCACCGGCGGCGCCGGTGGGAGGACCACGCTGGGTCGGCGGTGCGCCCCGCCGATCGCCGGGACGGCGACTTCCGTGGGGCGTTGGTGTTCGCAGCCGGGTTCGCTGGCGCGGCGCTCCTCACCTACCTGTTCAACGCGATGCTCGGGCGACGGCTGTCCCCGACCGACTTCGCCACGTTCGCAGCACTCCTCGGGGTCCTGCTGGCGGTGAACGGCCCCAGCTCGGCCCTGTTCGGCGGCGGCGCGATGGCCTCGGCCCGGAGTGGAGAGGTGCCGAGGACGCCGTGGCGGGGCGCGCTCATCACCTGTGCGATCGCCGGAGCAGCCGTGGGGCTCGCGCCGCTGACGCCGCGCTTCCGGTCGGCCGGTTGGTTCCTGTCGGCCGCCTCGATGCTCATGCTCGTCGCCTGGGCACGAGGCCTGCTGATCGGGCTCGGGAAACTCGGGACCTCCGGCGCGACGATGCTGTTCGAGGGCGTCGCGCGTATCGGGTTCGCAGCCCTGCTGCTCTCGGCGGGCCTCCACCTCACGGGGGCATCGGCGGGCCTCGCGATGGGAGTCGCTGCGGGCCTCCTTCTCACCAAGGCCCTGCTGCCGCGGCAGCGACTGGGCACGGCGCGCGCAGTGCCCACCGAGGTCTGGATCTCGATCGTCGGGCTCGCGTTCGTCGGGCTCGTGCAGTTCGTGGACGTGGTGGCCGTCCGGGTGGCCGGGGGGCCGCGGCTGGGTGCCTACGCGGCCGCCTCGTCGCTGGCCCGCGTGGCCCTGTTCGCGCAGCTTCCGGCGGCGGCGTACGCCGTGCGCAGAACCGCTGTCGTCGGGCCCGGCCGGGCCGTCCGTCGGGTGGCCGTGCTGGCGATCGTGCCCACGGCGGTGGCAGTGTTCGCGCTTGAGCTGTTCCGCGGCAGGAGCTCGACCTGACGTACCACGGCCGGTACCTCGACGCGACCGGGCTCGTCCGCGTGCTGACCCTGGCCATGGCTCTCGCGGGTGGAGCCACGGTGCTGATCAACATGATGCTCGGCGCGGCCCGGACGGCGTGGGTGTGGTCGGCGTCGATCGCGTCGGTGGTGGGGTGTGTGGCGGTGTTCTCGGCCGCCGGCTCGGGGGCGCACGCGGCATGGGCGATGCTGCTCGTCCAGGGCGTGGTGTTCATGCTGGTGTCGGAGCACGCCCGCCGGTTGCTCGCCGCCGCGCGGGGCGCCGCCGGCAGCGTCCTGGTGCTGAACTGGCGCGACACGCGCCATCCACAGGGCGGTGGCTCCGAGGTGTTCGTCGAGGAGGTGGCGCAGCGGCTCGCCGCCGGCGGCCGGAAGGTGACGGTCTTCTGCGGCGCCTATCCGGGCGCGCTTCGAGACGAGATGGTTGGGGGGGTGCGGTTCGTCCGGCGGGGCTCGTGGCGGACGGTGTACCTGTGGGCGGCTGCGTACCACGTCATGGGGCGGTTCGGCCCGCACGACGTGGTCGTTGACGTGCAGAACGCCGTCCCGTTCTTCTCGCCGATGTACTGCGGGCGTCCGGTCGTCGTGCTGGTTCACCACGTCCACCGGGAGCAGTGGGGGATGATCTTCTCGCCCCGTACCTCCCGCATCGGGTGGTGGGTCGAATCACGGTTGTCGCCGTGGCTGTACCGGCGCGCGCGGTACGTCACCGTGAGCGAGGCGTCTCGGGACGACCTGGCCGATCTGGGCATCGACCCCGGGCGGATCACGATCGTCCGCAACGGCGCGCCGGAGGCCGTGACCGGGCCCGCCGTCGAACGGACGCCCGATCCATCGGTCGTGTTCCTCGGCCGGCTCGTGCCGCACAAGCGGATCGAGTTCGTGGTACGCGCCGCCGCAGGACTCCGCAACGAGTTCCCGGGCCTCTCCGTGCACGTCGCCGGGCAGGGGGCATGGGAGCCGCGGCTCCTCGAGGAAGCCGAGCGGCTCGGCGTGACCGACGTGGTGACGTTCGAGGGGTTCGTGCCCGAGGACCTCAAGCGGCGCCTGCTCCGGGAGTCGTGGGTCCTGGCGATCCCGTCGGTGAAGGAGGGATGGGGGCTCGCGGTCATGGAGGCGGCGTCGGCGGGAACTCCCGCGGTCGCTTCGCGGTCCGGTGGTCTGGCCGAGTCCGTGGTGGACGGCGTCACCGGCGTGCTCGCCGACGACTACGAGGGGTTCGTCGACGGCCTCCGGCGGGTGCTGTCCTCGCCGGATCTCCGGGATCGCCTCGGCGCCGCGGCCCGGGACCGGGCCACCCGGTTCAGGTGGGACGACACGGCAGGCGCATTCGACGCGGTGCTGGTGGATGCGACGAGACCGGTGACGGTCTCGGCCGGCGTCGAGGTGCGCACCCCGCCCGCGGTCGAGCCGGCCTGACGAAGGCCGAAGACGATGGAGTCGCGGCCGCCGCCCGGGGACGTCCGGCGGTCGCTAGGGGGCGGCGACGCTCGGGCTGCCGTACACGAACCCGGGACCCTCGACGCTGGACGCGGGATTCTGGCTGACGACCACGAAGAAGGCGCGAGAACGCGATGAGCAGCGCCGCGATCCCCGCGATCACCAGTCCGCGCCATTTCATGTTCGGCCGCCCCCTGGGTCCCGATTCCGTGCGAGCATATCAGGGGGTTCCCTGGCGACGCCACCGTCGCCGTCCGACCCCCGACGGTCCGGCCGGCGCGGGCGAACGGCCGCCACGACCAGGACGCCGATCGCGGCCGCAACCACGCCCACCGCGAGCAGGTCGCCGCCGCGGGCCCGGCCGGCGTCGCGGCGAACCGTGGGATCCGCACGGCGCCCGGCACCCGGTACAGGCGGAGGTCGGGGAACGCCCGGACCGGCGTGAGCCCGGACATGCCCCTCGCGGCGGGCCCGGAGCCGGGGCCCGCGAAGACCACGACGTAGCGGATCCCCAGATCGGCAAGGCGTGGGGCGAGCGGCCGGCCGTCCGTCGCCGGGCGGTCGAGGAGGCGCGACCAGGAGTCCTCGCCGGGGAGCCGATACCCCGACACCTCGAGGGCCGTGGCGGCGACCACCCGCCGCCCGAAATACAGCGGGGCGGTTGGTGGACGAGCTGAGCGTGGTTCCAGGGGAACGGCCAGTACGCGTGCCACGGGAGCACGAGGATCGCGCCCGGCGCGTGGTCGGCCGACGTGACCGCCTCCACGACGTCCCAGGACCGTGGGTACTCGGCGTTGTGCAGGCGCCCCCAGGCGCCGAACGCCAGCGTCGGCGCCAAGGCGAGCGGCACCACGGCCAGCACCGCCCCCGCCAGCGCGGCCCGACGGCCGGGAGGCGTTCGGCGATCCGGTCGACGCCGCAGCCGAACGCCACCGCGGCGAGCGCCAGCCACGGGATCACGAACTTCTGGGAGTCGCGCAGGAACCCGGCGCCCCGGACGTGCACGGCCATCGAGCGCATCAGGGTGTTGGTCCATGGGAGCGACGGCGCCGCCGCCAGGACCAGGCCGACGACTGCCGCGGTCGCGAGGCCCCGGCGCCAGCCGGCGGGCGTCCGATCGCGGAGCGTCCGCCAGCCGAAGACCGCGACGCCCACGATCAGGGCGAACGCCGGCAGCCACGCAGCCGTCCCCGGCCGGGCGGCGCGAGGTCGGGTCGCCACAGCCCCCCGAACGACAGCAGGCTGCCCAGGGTTCCGAGTGGCGAGTCCGACCGGGCCCGGAACAGATCGACGGCCAGCCTGGGCCGGTCGGGGACGGCGGGGTGAAGGATTGCCGGAAGCGCCCACACGAGGTTCACCACGACGAACGAGGTGAGCAACCCGGCCTTGCGCCATCGGCCCGACGTCGCGCCTTCGTCGCCTGCGGCCGCGCCGTCGGGCCACAGAGCGCACGCAGGACCGTGGCTCCCCCGATCACGCCCGCGTACGGCGACGCGGCGGTCATCGCCGCGAACCACAGGACCATGCGCCACGCCGACCCGGCCTGCCCGCGCCGCCACCGGATTGCGCTCCGGAGCGCCCACGGCACGATCGCGGCGCCCAGGAGCAGGGCCCACTGCCCGGGCAGCAGCCGTTCGTAGGTGAAGGGGTTCCAGACGAACAGGACCCCGGCAGCCACGCGCGGCAGACGCCGTTCGGCCGGGACCAGTCGCCGGCGCCCATCGCGCCGGCCGCGACGATCGCAAGGAGGGCGGCCTTCTGGACGACCCGGCCGCCGACCCCTCGCGACAGGGCGGCGACAGCGCCTCGGTGGGCACGGTTCGCGGATAGCCGCCGGAGAGGCCGAGCAGGCTGCGCTCGGTGTGGTGCGGGCACGAAGACCATGTCGTAGACCAACGTGAACCCGGGCGCGAGCAGCGGCCCTATCACCACCAGCGCAAGCACGATCGCGCTCAGGCCCAACGCGTGCCGGGCAGCGAACCGCCGCGGCGAGCGACCGCCCGGGAGGTCCGGTGGCGGACGGGATTCGGTCGGCCCCTGGGGTTGTTCCGTGACGCGCCTACGCCTCGGCGGATTCGGTCGAGTCACCCAGTTTCTTCACCGCAGGCGCGGACCCGTCGGTGTCGGACTCGTCGGAGGACGATTCCCGTCCGTCCTTCAACCCCGACTTGGCTGTGGCCCCCGCACCCGCCTCGGCCGGCTCGGCCGGCTCGTCCTCCGATCCCGCGCCGGGCACGGGCTGTCCCTTGGGCTTGCGCAGGAGGAGCACCCCGGCGACCGCCAGGATGATCCCGAGGATGGGAGCACGATGGGCAGGATGGTCCCCACCAGGGCGAGCTGCTGCTTGTTCTTCTTGGCGTCGCTGATCAGCTTGTCGACCGTGGGGGGGTTGTAGGTCACGTCGACGTCGGCGAGGGCGAGCACCTTCTTGCCGTTCAGCTCGGCCCACTGCACGACGTGCTTGCGTCCCTTGACGATCGCGCCCGTCATCGGCTCGATCCAGGCGTCGATCGACGCGTTGTACATGCGGTCGGTCTGCACGTTCCCCGAGCCCTGCCCGATGACGCTTCCCGGCAAGTTCAGGAATCCCAGCTGGACGTCGCCGGTCTCCTGGTGGAACCGGTACACCGTCGCCCCGTCGATGGTCTCGGCGCCGGCGTACTTGGCAGGGTAGGAGTCGTCCGAACCGGCGTCCCACAGCTGGTAGGTGATCTTCTCCGTGCCGAACGGGAACTTCAGCAACAGTCCCGAATGCTTGGGCGTCTCCCCGCAGCAGTTCTCCGCCTCCCGCTCTTGCGGTTCATGGCGAAGACTTCCTTGTCGAAGTCGATGTCGGCGTTCGTGGTCAGGTCGAACAGGTGGTGCTGGTAGTCGATCACTGCGACCGAGTCGGTCGACTGCTGGGGCTGACCCTTGTAGCGCTCGATCGCCTCGACGGGCGCCGGGCCGACCAACGCGAGCTTCTGGGCGCTGAAGTATTTGGCGTTGCCGTCGGAGACGACCGTCTGGTCGACGTCGTCCGAGGCTGCTCGACCCGGGGGACCGTGTAGAAGAGGAGGAAGGGCGACAGGAACACGAACGTCAGTCCGACGACGAACAGAACGTAGCCGAGCACCCGTCTCATACGACCCCCCGTATCGCGGCGGTCAGGATATCCCAGCGAAGCAGACGGTGGAGAACCGCTCGCCCGCCCGACGGGGGCCGATCCGCGGTTGCCCCGGCACTCCCTGTTGCGGAATATGCGCCGATGGATGCGCCGGCTGGGGTCGTGTTCGTGGGCGGCTATGCCCGCACCGGGAGCACCCTGCTCGACCGTCTGCTCGGCCAGATCGATGGGTTCGCCTCGTTCGGCGAGCTCCGCCACGTGTGGGAACGGAACTTTCGCGGCAACCAGCTATGCGGGTGCGGGCGGCCGTTCCGGTCGTGCCCGTTCTGGAACGACGTGGTCGAGGTGGCGTTCGGCGGGTGGGGCGGCGTGGACCCGTTGCCGTGGGGCGGGACGAGCGGCGGGTCGACAGCGTGTGGAACATCCCCCGCATGCTCCCGGGGGGTGGACGGCGGGGTTCCGCGAGGCGTTCCATGCCTACCTGGGCGCGGTCGGGGCGCTGTCCCGGGGGATGGCGGAGGTGTCGGGGGCCCGGGTCCTCGTGGACTCGACGAAGGACCCTCAGCACCTGTACGTGCTCCGTTCGGCCGGGCTCGACGTGCGCGTAGCGGGCCTGGTCCGGGACAGCCGGGCGGTGGCGTTCTCGTGGCGGAGGGTCAGGCGGCGGCCGGAGATCACCTGGCGGCATCAGGACATGCCGCGGTTCTCCGTGGTCCGGAGCGCGATGGCCTCAGGACGTCGCCGACCTCGCCGCCGAGGCCAGCCGGCTGGTGGGGCCGTGCGCGTTCCTCGGTACGAGGACCTGATGCGCGACCCCCGCGGCAGTTGGCGCGCCTGGCCGGGGAGCTCGGTCTGGGCGACGTCGACCTGTCGTTCCTGGACGGCCACTCGGCAACGCTCCACCCGGCGCACACCGTCGCTGGCAACCCAGTGCGGTTCGCCCGGGGGGACCATCGAGCTCAGGGCGGACGCCGGTGGACGACCGCCATGCCGGGCGGCCAGCGCACCGTGGTGACGGCCCTCACCTCCCCGCTCCTCGCCGGCTGCGGATGCGGCCGGTGACCGGACGCGCTCGCCCGTCGGAGGGGCCGGGGCTGGCGGAGGCCGGCCGGATCCTGCGGATGGCCCGAACGCACCGCCGGGACCCCATGCCGTACTCGCGGGCCGTGGCCGAACTGGTGCCGCGGTACCTCCGGGGGCGCGGGGTCCGGATCGCCGGGCGGTGGCTGGACGTGGGGAGCGGCCGGGGGCCATGCCGGTGGTGTTGGCCAACGCCGGGGCTGCCGCCGTCGGGCTCGACGTCGCCGACCGCCGTTTGGATGGCGCCCGATCGTGCGCGTTCGTCGTGGGCAGCGGCGACCGGCTGCCGTTCGCGGGTGGGTCGTTCGACGGCGTGATCTCCTCGAACGTGCTGGAGCACGCCCCGGACGCCTGGGGCCTGATCCGCGAGGCCATGCGGGTCACCCGCCCGGGCGGGGTGGTATTCCTGTCCTGGACGAACTGGTACTCGCCGATCGGCGGCCACGAGTGGAGCCCGCTGCACTACCTGGGGCCCGGGCTCGCCCGAGGTATACCGGTTCCTCCTCGGCCGACCGCCCCCGTGGAACCTCCCCGGAGGGACGCTGTTCCCGGTGCACGTCGGCCCCGTGCTGCGCGGCATCCGCGAGCTGGACGTGGACGTGCTCGACGTGGCGCCGCGGTACTGGCCGCGGTGGCGGTTCCTCGCCCGGATTCCGGTGCTGCGGGAGTTCGCGCTGTGGAATTGCGTGGTGTGCTCCGCGTCCCGGGATCGGGGGATCGTCGTCGTGACCGGGGGATCCGAACCGCTGCGGTCGAGCCCGACCGTGGCCGGGCGCCCGGGCATCTCGTGGAGCATCGTGGTGCGGGCGCACCCCCACAGCCCGGTCGCGCCGGAGACGGCGGCCGCCCGTCTCGCCGCCGGGTGGCCCGCGGACGGTTCGGTGGGCCCGCCGCCCCCGGTCGGGGCCGCCGAAGGCTCCGAGGCGGAGCTGTCCGGCGTTGCGAACGCCCCGTACACGGAGGGCGCCCCGCTCGTCCGGGTCATGGTTGGGCCGAGATCGGTGGTCGTCGCGGGACACCACGCGGCGCTCGACGGGCTGGGGCTGATCGCGGTGCTCGGGCTGGTCGTCGAGGAGGACCTCGGGACGACCTCACGAGGCATCCGGGGGATACGGGCCGCCGGCGTGGTTCGGCGCCTCGTCTACCCGGTCGCGCGCTTGGGCGAGGCGCTGATCCGTCCCCCCGTCGCGATCTCCTCCCACGCCGGCGCCGGCATGCCGGGGGACCGTCGGCCGCGACGACGATCGGGCCGAGGGTCGGGACCGCCGGCCTGGTGGCCGCAGCCGCCCGGGCAGTTCGACGATGGAACGCCGACCGCGGAGGCAAGGCCTCCCGGGTGGTCGTCGCGATCGGCGCATCAGTGCGATCGGGGCGCCTCCCACGGTGGGGAGGGCGGCGGCGTGGTTTCGTGTCGAGGTGCCGGGGGGGACCACCGAAGCGGATGTGCGCCGGTTGCTCCAGCATCGCGGCCCGGAGCCTGCGCCTGGTGCCTCGGTCCTCCGAGCCGCGCGCGCGTCCGGTGTGACGACGAGATTGGAACGCCGTACGGGGTCGACCGTGCTCGTGTCGAACCTGGGAGCCTCGTGCCCGAGGACGCCGTTGGCGCAGCGGAGTTCTACCCGTCGGCTCACGGACGATCGGGGGTCGCCATCGGCGCGATCCGGGCAGGCGGCCGGACGACGCTCACGATTCGGGCCCGGCGCCTGGACTTCACGGACGAGGAGGCTGCTCGGTTCCTGGAGTTGGTGGCGGACTTGGTGGTGGCCTCCTCGGCCGGCCCCGGCCGGTAGGGCGGGAACCGCCCGCCCTGCGCCGATTCGCCCGGGGCTCGGTGGCCCGGAGCGGGCCGTCGGCCGTCGGCTCCGTGGGGACCGCTCCGACCTCCCCGGGCACCTCGCTCGGGGAGGGCAGCAGTTGCTCCTGCTCCGGCCGGCTCGCTGTGACGTCCGGCGGCCGGAGGTCCGTCTGCGGCCCCCTTCGGACTCCCTCGGACGGCGCGGCCGCCCCGGCCACGGCGACGCCCGATCCGCGCCGCGCGGCCAATGCGGCGACGAGGCGGTGCCGCCGCGGACGGCGCCACCTGGTCCGGTCGGCTTCGAGCAGGCCGGCGAACGCGGCCAGCGCGAGCGAGATGCCGACGAGCACGTGCGCCGCGATGTGGTGCTCGCCGAAGTCGGGGCCCACGACCGAGCTGTTCGGCAGGCCCTGCACGATGGTGGCCACGCAGGCGGCCGTGAGCGCCGCGATGGAGCCGATCCACAGCCAGCTCGCCGCGAAGGCGAACGCCCACCGAGCCGCGACCACCGCGACGCCGATCACCAGGCCGAGCGTGCCGCCGAACAGCCAGGCGAGGGCGACGTAGCCGACGACGCAGGCCGACTTGGCGACGGCCCCGCGTCCGGGCAGGCGCCGGGCCGACCGTCCGATCGCCGTGCTCATCGCCGCCACCGCCGTCGCCGAACGCCCTCCACCGCCACCAGCGCCACCGAAACCACCAGCGCGGCCGCGCTCACGACGATCGCCGTTCGGTACCGGGCCTGTGGCCGGTAGTCGACGAGCACGTGGTACGAGCCGGTCCGCGAGACGAACCACCCGGCCGAGTACCCGTCCACGAGGATCGGCGCCCCCAGGTCCGTCTCCCCGATCGACGCCTGCCAGCCGCTCGCCATGTTCTGCCCGACCGACAGGTAGTACGGAGCGTTCGCGTGCCCGACGGCGACGTCGAGCCCGCCGTCGGGAAGGATCGTGGTCGCGATCGTCGGAGGCGGCTGGTCGGTGGTCGACGGCTGGTCCTTGCCCACCGTCCTCAACGCGAGCGACTGGGCCAGCAGGGGGCTCCCCGCCTCGAGCAGGTGCTCGCCCGCCGGCAGGACGGCGACGTCGCCGGAGCACGTCGCGAGGGGCAGGTCCTCCCCCGACAACAGGTCGTGCTGTGTCCCGTCCAGCCGAATGCCGTGCTGCACCCCGTCGATCGTGAAGCCGGTGCCCCGGTAGCAGGGCAGCTGCTGCTTGCCCGAGAACGAGAGGGGCTGCACGCCCGGGATGTGGACCTCGGTGATCGCGGCCGGCCGCGGCTTCGACTCGTTCACCCGGAACACCGAGTCGATCGCGATCGTGACGCTCGACGTGGTGCGGGGGGGAACGACAGCGTCAGGTCGGGATGGAGCAGGTCGGGCAGGGTCCCGGAGACCGACGAGCCGTCCGAGAACGTGGCCGTGACGCCCGTGATGGGCGAACGGCCCTTCGACAGATCCGTGCTGACGACGACCTTGTCGATCGTCCGGGGGTGGAACGACACGGTGAGGCTCTGGCCGGGGCCCCCCGAGGGGACCCACTCGGTCTTCGCGTCGCCGTCGAACGCCATGCTGCCCCGGTTGGCCGGGAACCCGAAGAGTCGGCTGGACGACTCCACGTTGACGCTCGACGACCCCAGGAGCAGGCGGTCGATCTCCCGATCGGGCGCCGACTGGTCGAGCGCGGCGGTCCCCGAGATCGCGAACGAGCGCGTGTCGGGCACCTCGAACCGCCGCCGGACGGTCAGCTCCTGGTCGACGTCGTCGGTCGGGCCCGTTCGCTGGCGTTCGAACAGGTACGTGATCGGCGACGAGCTCAGGGCGTCCGCGCCGCCGGAAAGCGAGCGCGCAGCGTCGAACAGGTCGGTGGGCAGGCGGATGATCTCCGCCGGGTCCAGCCCCGGGATCGCGATGTCGGCGATCCCCACCGCGTTCGTCGTGTCGAGCCCCTGCGTCACCGACAGGATCCGTAGGCGGATCCAGGACGCGGTTCGCTTCGAGAACGAGATTTGCTTCGCGTCG
Source organism: uncultured Actinomycetota bacterium (assembly GCA_963781595.1). Lineage (GTDB taxonomy): Bacteria > Actinomycetota > UBA4738 > UBA4738 > UBA4738 > JBEDUK01. Next base: position 10,547 of record CAWAGG010000002.1, read on the forward strand.
CCGGGTTCGAGCGTTGCCGTCACGGAGCTGCCGTTCGAGAACTCCAGACGGACGTCGCGAACCTGCCGGCCGAGTCCCGCCTTGGGCAGCGTCACGATGACGTGCGAGAGCGTCTGCGCCGAGCGGAACTCGGCCTTCACCCACGACCCCCTAGGATCGACCCCCTCGCCGGTCTGCCAGACGGTCCGGTGGTCGCCGTCGAACGCGTTGGACGGCCGGAACTCCGGGGACACGTTCGACGACCCGTCGTCGGACGAGGTGACCGACCGGAGGCCCGGGTACTCGGCCACCGACTGCGTGGAGGACCGGTCGCCGAACAGGTCGTATCCGGTCCTGCGGCCGCGCAGCGTCTGTCCCGCGGGCAGGGTAGCCGAGTGCGAACCCGACGGCGTCGTGAACGACCACACCGCCCGCCGGTTGCTGTCCGTCACCACGAACGCCGGAGCGGACCGCGTCATGACGGCGGCCAGCCCCCCGGCGCCGAGCGATCCCGAGTACAGCAGCGGCGGACCTCCGTCGAGCAACCCGGCCCGGGCGGCCTCCGCGACGCCGAAGCCGTCCCCGGACACGACGACCGGGTCGCCGGCCTCGGCCCGGACGAACGCCTCGGGGTGGGCGACCGTGAGCACCTCGACCGGTGCCAGCGACTCCTCGTCCACCGACTGGGCGTCCTCGTCCCTGGTCGAGCCGGTGACGTTCTCACCCGGGACCCCGAACGTGGCGTACGTCGTGAGATCGGGGTCGCCCTTGAGGGCCTGCATGGCGATCGGCCGGGCCGTGTGGCTTCGCCTCCAGTCCAGGTCGTTCTGCAGAACGACGTCGCGGACCCCGAGATAGCGAAACAGCTGCGACTCGCCGTCGGCCGGGAGCCCCTCGAAGTAGGGCTGCTCGGCGGCCGCGACCAGGTTCGAACCGAACCGCTGGCCGACCGGCAGGCGGATGGGGTCGACGTGCGACAGGTCGCCGGGCGATGCCGCCGCGACGCCCTCCTTCAGCGCGCCCCACCGGTAGATGGCCGAGCCGGTGGCCGGGGCGAAGAACGCCCGGGTCCGGACGTCGCGCCCGGCGAGCACCGTGAGCGCCTTCGCCCAGTACTTCGGGATCGGGCCGGTGGACCGGCTCTTCGCGTACAGGTGACCGGTCCACAGCGGATACGAGTTCGCGCCGATGACCAGCACGACCGCGGCGACGGCCCCCGCCCTCGCCCAGCCCGGGCGTGGGGCGGTTCGAAGGCGGGTCAGCACAGCTCCCACACCGACCCCAGCGAGCACCGCGATGCTCAGGTTGAGCCCGGAGGCGAACTTGTACGTCGTCCGAAGACCCGCGGCGCCCGGAACGTTCCGGTACGCGTCGAGCAGCAGCCGGCCGAACGGCGTCGGGGAGTGGACCGGGAACACCCCAGCCGTGACGAACACCCCCAGGATCATCAGGAACAGGAAGAACAGCCGGTGCCGCCAACGGGTGAGCCAGGCGGCCGTCAGTGCTCCGATCGGGACGGCGAACCCGGTGATCACCAGCAACCAGTTCGTGGCGAACGGCCGCACGGTGGGGACCCACGGCCCGAACTGGTCGCCCCCGTAGAACATCCAGAACCCCAGCCCGCGGATGGTCTCCGACGCGCTCGAGCTCGCGTTGATGATGCTCGGCTGTTCCGAATAGACGAGCGCGTTCGAGACCTCGCTCGACGTCAGCAGCACCAGCCACCAGGCGTTCAGGGCGACGGTGAACACGAGCGCGAGGGCGGCGAACCGAATGCCCCGCCACACGTGCACGCCCCGTTGCACGAACGTCACCCACGCAATCAGGAGCGCGGCGACGATGAGGGCGTCGATCTGAGGGGCGCCGTTCCCGCCCCCCATGAGGAGGGTGAGCAGACCGAACAGGGCTGGCCACGCCAGGCCCTTGCGGCCCAACCCCACCAGGGTCACCAGGAGCAGCGTCGGCAGCAGGACGTACGGGAGGAACGGCCCGGTGAACGGCAGCCCGTACCCGAACGTGTACGGCGAGAGCATGTAGACGAGGCCCGCGGCCAGTGGAGCGGCCACGGTTCGCCGCCCGATCAGACGGTCGACCAGCAGCGCGGTTCCGGCGCAGCCGGCGAACAGCAGGAGCCCGTGCCACAGGCGCTCGGCCACCCACGGCGACGCCCCGGCCGTCCGGATGAGCCACACGACGACCCCCATCGGGAACGCGATCGCGTCGTGCTGCTCGTGGCCGAGGTACGGACTGCCGTGCCACAGCACGAATGCCTTCGCGAGGTACGCGCCGGGGTTCAGCCACAGGGGGTCGCGGGTGTCGAACGCGTACCGGCCGGGGAGCGACAGGAACGGCAGCGCGAACATCGCCACCGCGAGGAGGACCCACATGATCCGGCGGGCCTGCACGGCGGCCGGGGCGCGCTCGGCGCGCTCCCGGGCGCGGACACGGGGCGCCGCGACGACGGACTCGGTGCCCGCGCTCATGGCAGCGTCCGCACGACCTTCGCCGGGTTCCCGGCCACCAGCACGCAGGGCGGGACGTCGCTCGTGACGACGGACCCGTAGGCGATCACCGAGTTCTCGCCGACGCGGACGCCGGGGAGGATGGCCGCACCGCGCGCCACCCAGACGTTGCGTTCCAGGACGATGGGCGCCACGCGCACAGGCGCGTCCGGATTGGTCCGTCGATCGAACCCCAGGCTGTGCATGTCGGAGTCGATCAGGTGGGCCTGCCCGATGATGCAGTCCGGGCCGATCTCGACCCGGTCCTCGGCCTGGATGTCGGCGCCGTTCAGGCGGGCGTTCTCGCCGACGTCGATCGTGGCGCGGGTCGACCGCGTGACCAGCCGGGTGTGGCGGCCGACGCCGAACGCGAACAGGTTGGCCCATTCGCCGATCCGGATCCGGCCGGGGCCCTTGACGACCAACCGGTGGTTGGCGACGACGCCCCGGCCGACTAGAAACCGGTCACCCAGCGCGGTGCGGTAGGCGGCGAGGACGGTCGCCGACAGGGCTCGCAGTGCGGCGAGCCGAACCGGATCGAGGTCCTGGAGGTCGTGGGAGAGGGCGCTTCGGACCATGCTCGAATAGTCTGGCGACCCCTCGCTTCGATTGGCAAGGAATGGGCCGTCGGGCAGTTCGTCTCCGCCTACGACAGGAGCGCCGTCCAGAACCGGGCGAGCTTGTTGTGTCCCTGCCGGTTGGGGTGCAGCGCGCCGGCGTAGTCGGTCGAGGTGTTCAACACATGCGATGGGTCAACGTAGATGTCCCCATGCGCGACGGCCCGGCGATGCAGCGTGCGGTTCCACCTGGCCCTGACCGAGTCCTTGACCGTCAGCACTGGCAGGATCGCCGAGACGTAGACGGGGACGGAGAGGGTGTCGAGTGCGGACAGGATCCGGTCGACGCCGTGGGCGAACCGCATCCGATCCGGGTTGCATCCCTCGGCGTCCACGCCGGGGGCCATGTCGTTCGTGCCGAACGCGACGATGACCGCACGGGTCGGGTGCTGGCCGAGCACACGACTCGTGTGGCTCTCACCCCAGCACGCAGCGCTCGCCCCGGCCGACCCCACGTTGGCGACTCGTGTCCGGAGTGGATGGGCGATCTGGTCGGCCCAGCCGCCGGTGAGGCCGTCGCCGCCACCCGTCAAGCGGCCCGCGGCGATCGAGTCGCCATAGACGACGGTCAGCGGCAGGGAGCCCGCGTTCACTCTCCTGCCTCCACCGTAGGACCACGACAGGATGTCGAGCTCCCCCTTGGTGGCCAGCAGCGTGAAGCGCTGGGGTCCGGCCGGGAGATCCCATGCCAATCGCTCGTGCTGGTTGCCCGGGCGCCCGAGCGTCACGCGGAGGCCCGATCCCTTGTCGTTGACGAAGACGGTCAGCGTCGACCCGTTGCCGGCGAAGGTCGCATCAATCTCAGGCGCGTTGACGTAGAAGGAGAAGGAGTGTCCCTGGCGCAGGACACGGGCGGCTCGCGCGGAGGCTGAAGCCGACGCGACCGGCAGGCAGACGGCGAGGACCAGGGCCGCGATGCAGGTCGCGCTCGAGGGTCCCCGCCTCGTCGCCGGCGACGACCGCGTCGTCATGGGGCCCGTTGAAGGGCGAGGGAGCGATCGTCCATCGTCGGAACAGTCTGACGAGCGACCGCTCCCCACGGCAAGGACGTCATGGGTCATCCGCTAAGGTCCGGTCGTGATGCGAGGGGAGAGGAATCTGGCCGTGGCTGATTCATCTCCCCGGCGGATGCCGAGGACGAGGGCGGTGGATCGCATCGCCTACCTGACGGGCCTCGCGGCCGGGCGTTCGGTGATCCACGTCGGGTTCGCCGGCGAGACTCGCGCGACGATCGAGGACCTCCGGAACAACCCGCTGTGGCTGCACGGTTCGCTCGCCGAGGTGGCGACGCGGCTCGTCGGGCTCGACATGGACGGCCCCGGGGTCGAGCGAGCCCGTGCGGCCGGGTTCGAGGCGCACGCGGCCGACGCGGCCGACGCCGCCGGGCTGACCTCGCTGGGGCTGGAGCCGGCCGACCTGGTGATCGCGGGCGAGGTGATCGAGCACGTCGAACGGCCCGGCGATCTGCTCGACGCGCTGCATCTGCTGGTGGCCGCCCGCGGACGGCTGGCGGTGACGACCCCCAACGCCGCGTCGCTCCTCAACCCTCTGGCCGCGGCGGCGCGCTACGAGCTGATCAACCCCGACCACGTCTCGTTCTACTCGTGGTACACGCTGGGCAACGTCATGGAACGCCACGGGTGGCGGGTCCGGCGGTTCCTCACCTACCACTTCCCGCTCGCGGACGAGGCGTGGACCGGGGCCGGCGCGGCCGCCGCCGGCCGGGTGCTGGCCCGTGTGCAGACCGGGCTGTCCCGGTGGTGGCCGTACCTCGACTTCGGGCTGATCGCGGTCGCCGAACGGTCTCCGAGCATTCCTCCCGGACCCCTCCCGGCGGGCGAGGTCGCTCCGGCGGCGGAGTAGACTCGGACGGCCCCATGCGCCCGACCACCTGGACCGCCTCGCGTTCGCGCCCGTGGCCGGGGCGTCTGGTTCGTCCGGGCGCCGCGATCCTCGGTGTCGCATGCCTGGTGCTGGGGCTCGCGTCCGCCGCGGGGGCAGCCCCGGCTCCTGTCGTGGCCGACGCCTCCTCGGCCGCGTTCACATATACGGGCGCCTGGAACGGTGGAGCCTTCGGCGTATACCTCGCGCCGTCCGGAACCGCCGCCGTCCGGATCCGGAACACTCCCATGCTCCAGGTCAAGGTCTGGGCGATCGGACAGTCGTTCTCCGTCTCGATCGACGGCCGTCCGGCCTCGTCGTACGAGGCCGACACCTGCAAGTGCTTCGAGACGATGGGCATCGCGTCCGGACTCAACCCCTATCCGCACAACGTGCTGCTCACGAACAGGAACACGACCACGCCGTTCGCGATCCGGTCCTGGGTGGCTGCGCCCGGCGGGGTCTTCGCCCAGTACGACTGGAACTATCCGGGCCCGGGGAGCATCGCCCGGGGAAAGCAATACTCATTCGATGTTCGGAACGCTGCCGCGGTGTCCCTGCGGTACACGGCCACCGGGGTCTCGTTCCGCGTCAACATGGACGACCGATGGGCGGGGACGACCTTCACCACGCGGACGGGCGGGGCCACCCGACACGTGGTCATCGCCTGGGGTCTCACCCCCGGGCTGGTGAAGCTGACGATCACGCCGACGAACGGCCCGTTCCATCTCCTGTCGATCGATGCGCTCCAGGCTGCCGGGAAGGGGAAGGCGCTCGTGGTGTCGACGGCCGATGCCGCGGCCAGTCCGCTCCTCTCGGTCTACGGCGACTCGCTGGCTGCGGGTCAGCACACCCTGGGTATCGACGACCGTTCCGACGGCTACGGGAACCGACTGGCCACGATCCTGGGAACGCGGCTCCTCAGTAGGGGTGTGGGTGCGGCCGGCGCGGTGTGCTACGGCGCGAACCACGTCAACTCGGTGATCGGGCAGCGTCCCGATGTCGTGGTCGTGGACTACGGGCTGGTGGACATGGTGGGCCAGCCGTACACCGACTGCCCGGCCCCCACCATCGCCCAGTTCGAGGCGGCAATGGACCGGATGCTCGACTCGTTCCAGCAGGCACTCCCCGACGCGCGCATCGTGGTGCTCGCGATCCTCCCCACGACGCGGCCGGGTGTGACGCAGTCGGAGCGGGCGCAGTGGAACGCGGTCCTGCAGCGCGCCGCGTCCGGGCGAGGCATCTCGTTCGTCGATCCGAGCGCGTCGCTCGACATGGCCACCGACTACAGCGACCCGCTCCATCCGAACAACCGGGGTCACGAGATCGTCGCGGAGGCCCTCGCCGATGCGCTCTCCTGACGGCCGGCGCCGAGGATGGGCGGCAGCGGCGACGGCTCTGCTCCTCGTGGTTCCCGCTGTGCACGCCCACGCCGCATCCCGGCGGGCGGCGACACTGACCCTCGGGAGCTCGGCCGCGGCGTTCTCCTATCTCGGCGCCTGGAGCGCGCCGCCGCTGGACGTGCGGCTCGCGCCGGAGGGCACCGCAAGCTTCCACGTTCGCCGGACAGGGCAGGCAGCCATGACCGTGCTGTCGAACGGCGCCAGTTTCGAGGCCACGGTCGACGGGACCACCTCGCCGAAGGTGTCGCTTCCCGACTGCGGCTGCTGGAGGACGATCACGGTCGCGGGTGGCCTCGGCCCGGGCCAGCACGCGATCACCGTGACCAACATCGACCCCACGCGATCGTTCCCCATCCGCAGCTGGCAGGTGGATGCCCAGGGGTCGTTCCTCCAGTTCTACTGGTCGCATCCCGAGCTGGCGACCGTGCTCCCGCAGAACCACTCGACGACGTTCACGGTCCGGAACACGGCCTCCATCTCCATCGGCTATCTGGCGAACGGCGTGCGAGTCCGGGTAGGGATCGACGACCAGTACCTGGCCTACGTGTTCACGGGTCCGACCGGTGGCGCGGTCGCGCACCGGGTGATCGGGTGGGGCCTCACGTCCGGGTTCGAGAAGGTCACCCTCACCGCAACCCACGGGACGCTCGATCTGCGAACGGTCTCGTTGCTCCAAGCCGCGGGGCGCGGGATACCGTCGGTCGTCAACGGGGCGACGATCGGCGCCACGCCGCTCCTGGGCGTGTTCGCCGACTCGATCGGCAGTGGACTCCGGACGCTCGGGCCGGTCCGCGATTCGGACGGCTTCGCCGAGCGCCTCGCCGCCATCCGTGGGTGGCGTGTCACCCAGCGTGGGCTCGGGGGCGCGAGCGCCGGCTGTTGGGGCACGACCTACGCGAACCGCATCGTCAACGCGCACCCGGACGTCGTCATCGTCGCCTTCGGCACGAACGACATGATCCCCGGCGCCGACTTCTACGGCTGCGACGACACGCTCGCGCAGTTCAGGTCGGCCGTGGAATCGATCCTGGGGACCGTCGGCAGCGGTCTACCGGGCGTTCCCGTGTTCGTCGAGGCGATCGTTCCGACCACGAAGGTCGACGATGCGACGCGGGCGAAGTGGAACCAGGCCCTGTCGGCAGCAGCGAAGGATCACGGCGACCGGGTGATCGACCCGAGCTCCGTCCTTCAGCGGCCCGCGGACTACGCCGACGAGGTCCACCCGAACAACCGCGGACACGAGGACATGGCCGAATACTGGAACGATGCCATCGGTCCCCTGACGATCTGACCCGCGGAGGCCTGTGGGCCCGGAGCGCGTCCGTCGCGATCGGGCCGGGTCCGTCTGGTCAAGTCGCGATCTGCTGGGCGAACACCTGCGCGATCAGCCGATATCCCGTGGCGTTCGCGTGGATGTTCGGCCCGACCGGGGGTGACGCGCACATCCAGGTGTCGAGACAGATGTTCGCCACGTTGACGGGCACCTGGCCGAACGGCGGCAGGTCGACCATGTCGGTGGTGTCGTTCGTCTGCATGGCAAACGACACGTTTGCGACCTTCCATCCGTCGCCGAGGTAGGTGTTCTGCAGGATGGTGTTGATGACGTTGGTCAGCAGCAGCGATTGCGAGGCGAGCGCCTGCCCACCCGGCCCCGACAGATAGGAAGCCAGGTACGGGTCGTAGTACCGCATCCCGACGAACTGGATCGAGGCGTGCGGCCCGGCGGCGGCGTTCAACCTGGTCACGATCACCGGGAGGTCGGTCTTCATCGCGTTCAGCCCGCTGGTGATGCACGGCATGTCGACCTGGCCGTTGGTGATGCAGCCGTCGACATTGTTCGCGCCGATGTCGAGCGTCACGAACGCCGTGTTCTTGCGGTGGTGGCGGAGGAAGTTCACGGCCTGGGTCAGCTGCGATCCGAGCCGGTACGGGCAGACCCCTCCGCCGATCATGGTGCCGGTGGTCTCGCCGGGACAGCCCAGGAGCCTCTCCTGCAGGCGCCGGACGTTCGCCTGCTCGATGTGGAACAGATCGTCGGCGTAGCCCTGGTCGGTGATCACGCTGTGGCCGGTCGAGTCGGGCTGGACGCCGCGGGAGAGCGAGTCCCCCAACGACAGGTAGAACGGATGGGGCTGGGCCGCGGCCTGCGTCGGCGCGGCTGCTCCGAGGAGCAGCAGGGCGAGCGCCGCGACGGGCACGATCAACCGGATACGTCTGGTCGACATGGGACCTCCTCCCCCTCGACCGGGCCCGGGCGGACCCCGACCGTCACACAGTCTTCACCGTCCCGCGTGTGGGTGCGCGGCCCGTCTGCATGGTGCCGTGTCCGTTCCGAAGGTGGCCACCTCCGGATCAGCCGGGAGGCCCCGCCTCCTTCGCGATCGTGTCAACTCCGCATAAACTCCGTACTCGATGCGCGGTCGGGTGCGAGTCGTCCGAAGGCAGCTGCCGGGGGCCCTGGTTGCGTGCGCGCTCGCACTGGCGGGTTGCGGGAGCTCCTCGCCACCCGCGCCCACGCCTGCGGTCTCGGGGATCCTGGGGTTCGACCGAACAGCGGCGCTCGCGAACAACTCCGGCGGATCCGGGTCGATCCAGAAGGCCGATCCCTTCTTCGCCTGCGGTTCGACCACGGCGACCTACGCGGCCGAGATCGTGACGTCCGGCATCCAGAACGCCAAGGTCCGCATGGAATGGGGCGACGTCGACCCCGGCCTCCAGGCGTTCGCGTCGGGCAAGGTCACCGGCCTCAGCTTCGGCACGACCGGTGACCTCCCGTTCACGCACCCGTTCGGCGCGGACATGACGTTCGACATGGCGCTCGACGCGTCCTACGGTCCCCTGGCCCAGACCGCCGGCGATCCGAGCTTCAACGGCATCCCGCCCGGCACCCTCCACACGGAGATCGCCGAGGGCCTGATCCCGCACGGCTCCGACGGCAAGTACCTGCCCGGCTTCACGCCGAACGAGGGCGACCAGGCCGCCGCGTACGGACCGTGGATCGTCGACTGCGGCCACAACGACTTCCACACCGAGATCCACCCGCCCTCGGTGCTGGCGTTCGCCCATCAGGACGGTTCGAAGACCGTGTCGAACGTGTTCTCCGACCCCTACGTCGTGACGCAGCAGTTCAATCCGGACCCGGCGAAGTCGGCGGACTTCGCCGACGCCTCGCGGTTCACCGACCCCACGACCCAGTACTTCCCGAAGTACGTGGAGGACCTCATCCTCGGCATGCTCGGGACCGGCGACCCCGCCTACCAGGGTAAGGACGAGCTTCAGTCCCACACGCTGATCGACGTCAACCGGGGCATCCAGGATGTTACCTGGTACGTGTGCGCGCCGGGGCCGAAGCCGGCGAACGGCACGCTGTCGGTGACGTCGAACATCACGACCCGCCCCGGCGTCGACGTCTCGGTCGCGCCGGACGACGACCTCGGGTGTGCCCGGGCGACGGCCACGATCGACTCGAGCTATACGCCCGCGCCGCTCACCCGGAACGACTGCACGCTCGACTGGAACCAGCTCAACACCCAGGCCGCCCTGGCGCTCATGCAGCCCGGGCTGGACGTCCGGGCGGCGATCGACAAGCTCGTCCCAGCCTCCATCGTCTCGAAGGTCAACCGCAGTCCGATCATCGACTGCTACGACCCGCTGGTCGCTCCGCCCGTGGGGACCTCCGGGAAGAACGTCGTCGACGACGGGCAGCCGTACCCCTTCTACGGGACCATGGTCGTGGCCTGGAAGTAGCTCGACAAGGTCATCCGGTCGCCTGAGTTGCGGTCGGCCGCT
>CAWAGG010000003.1:0-5198 GCA_963781595.1 uncultured Actinomycetota bacterium
AGGAACCCACCTCAGAACTTCCCGTCGGCGAACGCGTCGAGCATCGCCGTCACGTCCGGGCCGAGCGGGTACAGGATCGGGCAGGTACAGCCGTTCTCGACGTACTCGCGGACCTTGGCCCGGCACTCCTCGGGCGTTCCCGAGGCGGTGATCAGCTGCACGACCTCGTCGGGCACCAGCTTCATGGCCCGATGGATCTCCTCCTCCGACGCCGGCCACGTGAGCACCTTGCCGATCTCGTCGAGCAGGGACTGGTCGACCCCACTCGCCTTCATGATGTGCGGCTGCTGCCCGAGGTACTGCGTGACCAGCTCGCGGGCCCGGTCGAGGGCGACCTCTCGGTCCTCGTCGAGGGAGCACACGACCAGCTGCGGGCGGTCGATGTCCTCGACCTTCCGGCCGGAGCGCGCCGCACCCACCGCCAGGTGGTCGAGGGCCGTCCGGTTGTACGGCGGTCCGACCAGGTAGTTCAGCACCACGCCGTCGGCGATCTCCCCGGCCAGCTCCATCATCTGCATCCCGGTCGCGCCGATGTAGATCGGCACGTCCTTCGGCGAACGGTCGCCGTGCACGATGTCGATCTCGATGTCGTCGACGTCGACGAACTCGCCGTGGACGGTCACGCGCTCCATGGCCAGCAGCTGCCGCACGGTCTCCACCGTCTCGCGCATGGCCCGCAGCGGCTTCGACCGCGTGATGCCGACCTTGCTGGCCAGCGGGTCCCACCACGCCCCGATGCCGAGGATCACCCTTCCCGGCGCCAGGTCGTCGAGCGTGGAGAACGTCGCCGCCAGCAGGCCGACGTTCCTGGTCCAGTTGTTCACGACGCCGCTCCCCACCTTGATGCGGTCGGTCACGGCGGCGAACGCCGCCATCGGCACCGTCGCCTCGCGCACGAGGCGGCTCTCGGCCTGCCACACGGCCTCGAAGCCGCGTTCCTCCGCGAGCTGCGCGTAGCGCATCCCGTCGCGGATCGGGTGGGCATCCTGCAGGTACAGCGCCACCCGCCCCTCGCTCGTCACCCCCATGGATCTCGCCTCCCCGTCACCCGGCCGGCTCGAACGGGTGCACCTCGATCTCCGCAAGCCGTTGCCAGAGCCGGGCGGCCTCCTCGGCGCCCCGCGCCGCGATCTCGGCCGCGTCGGCCTTCACGAGCCCGCGATCGCGGACCGCCCACTCCCCCGCCACCATGACGTCGCGAACCATCCGTGACGACAGGCCGTACATCCAGTGCCCCGCCAGGTTGTCCTCGGTGAGCGGCGTCGGCGGGTCGTACGCCAGCACCACCAGGTCGGCCGGCGCGCCGGGTTCGATCCGGCCGAACAGCGGCTCCCAGAACACCCGCCCCGCGAACCGGGCCGACTCGGCCATGCGCTCGAGAGCCCACTGGGGCCCGGCCGTCCCGCCGGCCTCCTGGGCCCGCCAGTACCCGGCCTGCGACTCCGCGAACATGTCCCCGCCGATCCCGTCGGTCCCGAGCGCCAGGCGCGGGAACGACCCCACCGGCGCGTGCCCCACGGCGTTGTTCATGTTCGAACGGGGGTTGTGCACCACCGTCGCGGACAGGGCCCGGACGGCCTCGAGCTCGTCCTCCTCGAGGTGGATGCAGTGCGCCAGCAGCGACCGCTCGTTGATGGCGCCGAGGGCTGCCAGCCGGGGGACCACCCGGCGCCCGTGCCGGGCCAGGCTGTCGGCCTCGTCGGCGGCGTCCTCGGCCACGTGCACGTGGATGCCGGTCTCGGCGTCGCGGGCGATCTCCACGCACGCGGCCACCGTGTCGTCTGCCATCGTGAACGAGGCGTGCGCCCCCACCAGGCCCCGCGTCATCGGACGGTTCTGCTTGAGGAACCGACGGTTCTCCTCGATGCCGGCCGCCGCGCGCTCGGGCCCGTCGCGGTCGCTCACCTCGTAGGCGAGCACCGAACGAACCCCCAGCGACTCGAGCGCATCCGCGTAGACGTCGAGGGAGCCCTCGATGGCGTTCGGCGACGCGTGGTGGTCGATGATCGTCGTGGTCCCGGCGAGCAGCGCGTCGGCACCCCCGGCCAGCGCCGAGGCCCGGTTCGAGTCGTCGTCGAGCGCCCGGTCGAGCCGCCACCAGATCCGCTGGAGGATCTCGACGAAGTTCGTCGGCGGATCCAGGGTGTAGGGCATCCCGCGGGCCAGCGCGGAGTACAGGTGGTGGTGCGCGCACACGTTCCCGGGGACGATCAGGCAGCCCGAGCAGTCCAGGACGTCGCCCGCCGTCCGGCCGAATTGCCCGACCCGTCGAATCCGACGGCCCTGGACCAAGATCTCCGCCCGCGGGACGATCGTCGGCGGATCCAGCGAGGTGACGACGGTGGCGCCGGTGAGGATGTGGACGGGCCCGGCGTCCCCCTCACCGCGCAGGTCGACCTGGGCCGGCGTCAAGCCTCGCGCCTCCCGGCCGCGGCGAGCTTCGGCACCGCGAGCCGGGCGGCCGCGGAGTCCTTCATCGGCAGCCGGGTCCGGCGTACGCCGTCGAACTTGTACAGCGCGCCGGCCACGGCCGACGCCGTCGGCACGAGCGGGCCCTCCCCGACGCCCTTGGCCCCGTAGGGCCCCTCGGGCTGGGGGACCTCCACCAGGATCACCTCGACCTCGGGCATCCCGATCGGTGGGATGATGTTCAGCGACTTGAGCGACTGGGTGACCGGGTGGCCGCCCTCCACCACGTACTCCTCGGAGAGCGCGTGGCCGAGGCCCATGTGGAGGCCGCCCTCGACCTGGCCCTCGGCGAGCGTGGGGTTGATGGCGCGCCCCACGTCGTGGGCGGCCACCATCTTCACGAGGCGCCCCTCGTCGTCCAGGATCGCGACCTGCGTCGCCCACCCGTACGCGATGTGCGTGATCGGCTCGGGGTCGCTGTTCTTCGTGGTCCAGTCCACGAGGAACTCCCCGTAGAACTCCTGCTCGGCCAGCTCCTCGAGCTTGCCCCCGTTCAGGGCCTCCTTGAGCTTGGCCGCCGCGCGGATCACCGCCTGCCCGCCGAGCGTGGTCGCGCGCGACGCGGTCGTCTGCCCGGTGTCGAGCTCCTTCTCGGTGTCGACGGTGACGGTGACCTTCTCGGGCGGCAGCCCGAGCTCCTCGCACGCCATCTGCTGCAGGATCGTGTGGACGCCCTGCCCCATCTCGGTCCAGGAGTGGAACAACGTCAGGGTCCCGTCGTGTTCGGGACGGAGGATCACGCGTCCGCCCTCGGGGAGCCCGTTGCCGATCCCGGTGTTCTTCACCCCGCAGGCGATGCCCGCGTACCGCGAGCCGTAGTACGCGTCCTTCACGGCGAGCAGCGTCTGCTTCAGGCCCACGCCCTCCCCGAGCAGCTGCCCCGTGCCGAACCGGTCGCCCACGTCGACGGCGTTCCGCCACCGGATCTCCCAGCCGTCGACGCCGACCCGCTCGGCCAGCATGTCGAGGATGCCCTCCATGGCGAAGTTCGTCTGGTTGACGCCGAACCCGCGCATCGCCCCGCACGGCACGTTGTTCGTGTAGACCGCCCTGGCCTCGACGTCGACGTTGGGGACCTTGTACGCGCTGCATGCATGGCCGGCCGCGCGCTCCAGCACCGCCATACCCACGCTGGCGTACGCGCCCGAGTCGCCGACGATCCGCGCCTTCAGCGCCACGAGGCGGCCGTCGGCGTCGCACCCCGCCGTGTACTCCATGGTCAGCGGGTGCCGCTTCGAGTGGACGAACAGCGACTCCTTGCGCGACAGCGTCAGCAGGACCGGGCGGTTCGCCTTCATCGACAGCAGCGCCGCGTGGCCCTGGACGTTGAGGTCCTCCTTCGCGCCGAACGCCCCGCCGCATGCGACCTGGGTCACCCGGACGTGGTCGTTCGGGAGCCCGAGGAACGACGCCACCTGGTGGCGGTCCTCCCACACCCCCTGGCCCTGCGAGAACACGTGGAACCGGGGACCGCCGTTCGGTTCCTCGGGAACCGCCAGCGCCGACTCCGGCTCGAGGAACGCGTGCTCGATCCACTGGGTCCGGAACGTCTCGGTGACGACGTGCGCGGCCGTAGCGAGCGCGGCGTCCGCGTCACCCCGCTTCACGTCCGACTGCGACAGCAGGTTGCCCTCCGGCCCGACCTGCGGCGCGCCCGGCTTCAGGGCCTCGAACGGGTCGGTGACGGGTTCGAGGACCTCGTAGTCGACCTCGACGAGCGCGGCGGCCTCCCGCGCCGCGTGCCGGGTCTCGGCCGCCACCGCTGCCAGGAAGTCGCCCACGTACGACGTGATCTCCCCCTCGGCCACGAACTGGCGCCAGTCCTTCTGGATGGACCCCTGCATGCGTTCACCGGGGACGTCCTTCCACGTCGTGACGGCGACCACGCCCGGATAGGCCTCGGCCTTCGACGTGTCGATGCGCAGGATCTTCGCCCGGGGATGGTCGCTGAACCGCAGCGCCCCGTGGAGCATCCCCGGCACCACCATGTCGTTGATGTAGGGCTTGTCGCCGAGCGCGAGGTCGTCGCCCATGTACCGCGCGGTCCGCGACCCGACCCGGCCGCTGCGGTCGATCTCCGGGAGCGACTCGCCCCGCTTGGCCGCTGCGGCGTGCTCGATGGCGTCGATGATCTTGATGTAGCCGGTGCACCGGCAGAGGTTTCCGGCCAGGCCGCGGGCGATCTCGTCCCGGGACGGCGACGGGTTCTTCGCCAGCATCGCCTCCGCCTTCATGAGGATCCCCGGGGAGCAGAACCCGCACTGCGACGCCCCGGACACCACGAAGGCGTCGGCCCACGTGCGGCGCTGCTCGGGAGTCAGCCCCTCCTGCGTCGTGATGGACCTGCCCTCGGCCCGGGCGGCGGGCTGGGCGCACGAGACGACGGCCTTCCCCTCCACCATCACGGTGCAGGCGCCACACGACCCCTCGGGGGCGCAGCCGTCCTTCATCGAACGGAGCCCACAGTCCTCGCGAAGCATGTCCAGGAGGCTCGCGGCCTCCCGTGGTTCAGCGTTCATCGGTCGGCCGTTGAGCGTGAACTCCACCGGTCGCTCCTTTCACGGTCGATGCGGCTAGATTAGGGCAGACCCGGCGTGGGCGAAAAGGGGTCGGTCGGTCCACCGAGGGGGGGTCCCCCGGCCTGTTGCCCCCGCGCAGGCGCAGTTCCACACTGGACGGAACATTCGAACACGGGGGAAGTGAGGGCACCCATGCGACGCCTCGGGCTG
>CAWAGG010000004.1:0-5878 GCA_963781595.1 uncultured Actinomycetota bacterium
CCGCGCGCGGTCGCCGGGCTCCACCTCGTGGCGGTGCATCAGCGG
Organism: uncultured Actinomycetota bacterium; assembly: GCA_963781595.1. Taxonomy (GTDB): domain Bacteria; phylum Actinomycetota; class UBA4738; order UBA4738; family UBA4738; genus JBEDUK01. Next base: position 46 of record CAWAGG010000004.1, read on the forward strand.
CACGATGCCGACGGGGCTGGCGCCGGGTGCCGACCCGGCGGGAACCACGACGAGCGTCTCCTCGTGGGCGTTGGCGCCGTAGCCATCCCACCACGCCCGATGCATCGCCCAGCGCGAGAACGGGGTGGACCAGGGGTTCGCGTCGACGAGGGCGTCCCACTCGGCCGGCTCGATGGCGTCGAACGGGCGGCGCTCGGCCCGCAACGCGGGAAAGGCCACCGGCGGGGTCGAGATGCCGGCGGCCGGCGGACAGTCGGACTCGCCGGTCATGGAAGCTTGGGACACGTCTTCGAGCATAGCACCGAGGGTCCGGATTGGTTGCAGGCACAACCACTGGCCAGAAGTCCGGGTTGGACGCCGGTCGACGGCCGATACGGGACGTAGTGGTGGTTCGCGTTCGACGGCCCGAAGAACAGCTCGTCCGGGTGGAGTGGGAGCGACGACCCGAGATAGTGGTTCAGCAGCAGCGGCATGACGTTGACGAGCGTCACGTCCGCGGGGAAGACGCCGGTCTGGGCCGGGGTGCGAGCCCAGAACAGGTTGTCGAACCGGTCGTCCATGCCGTGCGCGTCCGGCCGATCCCAGTCGAGCAGCTCATCGGGACCGTGGTCCGAAAACGCGACCACGACCGCACCGGGGCGCGCGGCGACCACGTCGCTCAACGCCTGGCCGATCAGTGTGTCGACGCACGCCGTCTGACCACGCTGGGCGGCGATCGCCCTGGCCCCGCCGGGCGCCAGCGCCTCCCCCGCGACATGACCGGTGAGATCGTCGAGCGGCCGCGCGGAGCAGTCCGCCTCGAACACCATCGGCGGATGCGGCGCCGGCACGTGGATGAAGGCGAACAGCGGCGCCGACGACGAGGGCTCGCGCGCGAGGTCCACGAGATAGTCGAGCTCGCGCTGCACGCGCTCCCGCTCGCCGGCCGCCTGGGCACCCCGGTCCACATCGACCACCTGGCCGACGAGCGTCGATCGGAGCACGGTCTCCTCGAGCTCGTTCCACGGGCCGACGTCGACGACCTCGCCGGGCTCTCCCACCCTGACCTCCGCGTAGCCGGACGCGAACGTCACGACCCGGTAGCCCGCCGAGCGCAACACGTCGAGGTCCGTCGCGGCGGCAAGGGCGGCGGCCGGGACCGCCTCGTCGACCTCCGCCGCCATGTCCTGGCCGAGCTCGGCCATCGGGCGCCCGTTGAACAGCACCGCCAGGGAGAACCGCGTGTTCGTGTGGTTGGCGCGGCTCTCGGGCGCCTCGACGAACCCGAGTCCGTCCAGCGTGTTGCGCAGGGGCTGCATGTCGTAGCCGTAGTCGCGCTCGAGGACGTCGGACCGTCCGTGGCCGTCGAGGAGGACCATGAAGATGTCGGGTCGCGTGCCGGCGGGCGTGCGCGTGACCGCAGATGCCGCGATCGACGGGATGTCGGGCAGGCCGGCGCGGATCGACGCTGCCCGGAACCCGAGCAGCACGACCAGGACGACGAGGACCGTCGCCGCCGCGTCGCTGACGCGCGCCCAGGGGATCCGTGCCCGCAGGCTGCCCTGCTCGACGAGCACCGCCTCCACCAGGACCAAGGCGATCCCGGCCGCGAAGACGAGCGCCTGCGCCGGCGACGAGGCCGACACGAGCCCCATCAGGATCATGGCGGCGACCGCGGCTCCGCGATGCGGGCCGGCGACCAACCGACCTGCGACCAGGGCGGCGAGCCCGACCACCATCACGATGACGGCGATCCGGCCCGCCTCGAGGGGATGGATGGCGTAGCGGGCGAACGGCTGCAGGAGGACGGCCACGCAGATCAACAGCGGGTACCAGACGGAGATGCCGGCGCGCCGGGCCGTCGTCGTCCGCGTGCGGCCGGCCGAGGCCCCCGTCTCGGGCACGGATCGGGCCCGGTGGCGGAGCGGCCATCGCGAGGTTCGCGACTCCGTTGGTTGCGCTGCCATCGCCGATCTGGTTCGACTCGCTGCGCGTGCTCGCGCGGCACCTGCCCGGCCGATCTGGCCGTGGACCGCGGACTCTATACCCCTCCGGATCGCAGGACCATAGCCCGGCGCCGCCCCGACGAAAGGACGGTGCGAACCGTCACCGCCGTGCGGTCGCTCAGGGCGTCTGTGCGTCCCGCCACTGAAGGGCTGCGGCGATGTCGTTGGTGATCACGAACTGGACGCCCCAGCGGCGTCCGGCCTCGAGGTAGGCACGCTCGTCCTGCCCCCAGTGGCTGTCCCCGACGAACATGCCCAGCTCGCCGAACAGGTCACCGATCGTCGTGCGCGGCGGCACCACCTCGTAGCCGGCATCGGCGAGCCACACGTCGACGTTCGGGTCGAACGTGATCATCTGCTGCGCGATGACCCGGAAGCGCGGGTCCACGCCCTTGATCTCGGCGGCACCTTCCGCACTCCGCGCGATGATGCTGGTGATCAGGCCACGATCGCGGAGGAACCGCGCCAGCGCCTGGTGGGCGCCCGGGCGCTCGTCCTTGCAATCGACGATGACGACGCCCCGATACCCGGCCAGCGCGTCCAGCACGTCCGTCAGGCGCGCCAGCGGCTCCGGCGGGGAGCCCGCGGCCAGCTTCACGCCCATGCCGCCGTCGAGCCGAATGGCGCTGAGCTCATCGTCGGTGTGGACCTGGACGGAGCCCTCGCCGCTGGTGGTCGCGGCGAGGTTCCCGTCGTGGAACAGCCACCAGGTCCCGTCCGCGGAGCGGTTGACGTCGAACTCGAGGCCGTCGGCGCGCGACCGCGACGCCGACACGACCGAGTCCAGGCTGTTGCGCGGCCAGTTGGCGACGTCGCCGCTGTGGCCGATGACCAGCATGTGATCGGGAACGACGATCGGCCAGACCAGCGGGCCGCCGACGCCGACCGCGAGGGCGACGTAGGCGATCGCGGCAATGACGAGAACGCGGCGGGGTCGACGCCGGGTCGCGCGCACTTCGCCCTCGGCCGTCACCCCGGGTCCTCGGAGGCGAACATGTGGTCCTGGGGCCGAGGCCCGAACCAGAACGTGTTCGGATGGGTCGGCAGCTGCGTGCCGAGATAGGCATTGAACAGCATTGGCAGGACGTTCACGAGGGTGACGTCATCCGGGAACAAGTGCTCGTGGCCCGGTGTCCGCGCGGCGAACAGGTTCGAGCTCCGCTCGGTGATCCCCGCGTCGTCCGGATTCCACCAGTCCAGGTGCTCGTCCGGGCCGTGGTCGGAGAACACGATGATGACGGCGTCAGGGTCTCGGGCGACGATGTCCGCGGTGGTCTTCGCGAGCATCGTGTCGACGCACTTCGTCTGCGCGGCAACGGCGGCGACAGTCTCCGGGTCGCCGCCACCACGGCCGATCCCCTCGACCGGGCCTTCGATGGGATTCGCCGGCTGGCACGTGTCGGTGAAGACGTACGGCCAGTGCGGCGACGGCAGGTGGGCCAGGACGAACCGCGGCTGAGGATCCGGATCGGCGGCGATCTCCAGCAGCGCCGCCAGCTCGCCGCGCGTTCGCGCGCGAACCGCGTCGAACTCGGCGTCCGGCTGCACCGCCTTCAACAGGCCCGTGGCCGCGATGTTCCGCGCCAGCACCGACTCGAACTCGTTGGGCTGCCCGGTGTCGACGAACCGGTCGGCGCTCCGGAGTCCCAAGTGCTCGTATCCGCTGGAGACGACCGTCACCGCGTAACCCGCCCGGCGCAGCAGCGGGAACGCCGGGTTGTCGTGGATCGTGCGGCGTGCCGTGTCGTCCTGCGACGTCGCGGACGGGTCGCCGTTCAGCCGGTCGAGGTAGGACCCCGTCAGCATCGAGCCGATGGAGAACCTCGTGAGCCCGTAGTTGGACCGGCTCTGCGATGACACGTCAAAGCCCTGCGCCCCGAGCCCGTCGAGCAGCTGACGATCGTCGTAGGCGTACCCCTCGCGCAGGACGTCCTCGCGGCCGTGGGCGTCCGCGAGGATGAGGTAGACGTTCGGTCGCGCTGCGTCGTTGATGGACTGGCCGGCCCAGGCGTCGGCGGCCACGATCGGCGCCGGGTCGGCGCGGCTCGCGAACTGGACGAGCTGGACCAGGAACAGGACGCCGACGAACAGGGTCAGGGCCTCGTGGATGCGGGGCCATGGGAGATGCAGCCGACCCTCCCGGGACCAGCGGCGTTCGACGACCAGGAGCATGACGCCGACCACGAACGGAATCGCCAGCAGGGGCGTCTTCGCAGCCACGAGGCCGACCAGGACGATGGCCGCGACGAGGCTCCCGCGATCTTGCCCGAGCAGCCCGATCGCGAGCGCGGTCACGACCAGCGACACCACGACGATGACGACGAAGCTGCGCACGGCGGCCGCCGGCTCGACCCGGGCCACGGTGTAGGCCTGCAAGAGCCACGCCAGGCTGAGCAGCAGGGGATACCAGCCGAAGCGCGCGATCGCCCCGAACCGACGCCCCTCGGTCGGCTTCACGTGGTCGCCGACGCTCGGCGCATCAGGTAGACGACCCGCGACGTGCCGTCGACGGGCTGGCGATCCACCGTGATCCACGCCGTGGCGAACGCCGCCTGGAACCCGGACTCCGTGTAGTCGGGGAACACGTCTTCGCGGCTCGCCAGGAGCCGCTCGACCATCGGGTCGCCCTTGGGCACCCACTCGATGATCAGCCCGTCGCCGAGCCTGGCGAGCGTCGTGCTGAGCATCGGCAGCGGCACGTTCCGGCCAATCGCGAGGTGGTGGACCAGCGCCAGCGCGAGCAGCGTCGCGCCTTCGGCACGGTCGAACAGCGAGAGGCGCTCGCGCGCGTCCCAGCCGATCGCCGGGCTCGGGTCGGCGAGGTCCTGGAGGATCGGGAGGACGCGCGTTTCGCCGCGGCCGACGATCGATCGCCAGTGACGTTCGCTAGCGGCGGGGTCGAAGTCGAGGGCCACGACCCGGTCGACGTGACGGGCGGCGATCGCGGAGTACCGTCCCGCGTTCGCGCCGAGGTCCCACACCACCGCGGGCGCCATCGCGCGGATAGCGCCGTCCACCAGCGCATCCTTGGCCGCCGCGCTCTGGTCGTCGTACGAGGACCTCGTCCCGTACTCGGCCCACTCCGTGCCCTCGGGCGCCCAGTCGAAGCCGGAGATCACGCGCGTGAGGCTGTCCAGGAGGGCCGCCTGGCGCGTCGGGCTCATCGCCTTCGCGTCCGGGGAGCCGGCGGCGACCGGCCGGTCGGCGTGCTGTCGCTGCGCCCGCGCATGCAGGTGGACGTGACTTCCGAGCCCGAGCGACAGGCGCGTGCGGGCGGGCAGCAGCGAGGCGGCGAGGTCGAGCGGGATCCCGTCGAGGTGGCTGCGCAGCAGGCCTCCCAGGCGCACGTCGCGCATCGCCATCAACGCGAGGGGGGCCAGGAAGTGCTCGCAGAACTGGCGGTACGCGATCCACGGTGCGCCCGCGGTGGCGCGACGGAAGGAGAGGGTGTCGATCAGGATCGGGCGCCCGGCGCGGAACTGGACGTTGTAGGCGCTCGCGTCACGGAGCGTGAAGCCCGCCTCGACGGCCCGCCGCTGGATGTCGAGCGTCAGGAGCGCCGCCGCCTTCAGCTGCCCGAACGTCCACTCATAGGGGTAGGTGATGAGCGGCAGCGGTTCGGGGCGAATGACGGCTACGGCACGAGGCGCGTCTGCGGCAACGTCGAGCGGAGCCGGCTCGTGTGCGACCAGCAGGCCGGCCGATTGCAGGTTGGCGAGGAACCCCGAGGCCTCGAGCGCCGACCACTCGTCGGACGCGACGCGGTTGACCTGCCGATACAGGACCCCGTCGCGGCGGAAGACGAATCCGCTCGGGTCGCGCCAGGAACCCGGGTCCGCCTGAGGCCC
>CAWAGG010000005.1:0-9023 GCA_963781595.1 uncultured Actinomycetota bacterium
TCGAGCATGTCGTCCTCCCGTCCCGTCGGCCGGTCGACCCGAAGCGCCCGTCCGGCCGGCTCATCGCCGTGGCATCTTCGCGCCCCCCGGGCGAGTGGCGCGAGCCGTCGATCGCAGGATAAACTGAACAGTCAGTCAATGTTCTGCGAGTGCCGATCCGCGCACTCGATCGGCCGATGGAGGCGACGGTGGCCTACCCGATGACCGACGAGGACCGGGAGATCCAGGCGCGCGTCCGGCGCGTTCGTCGACGACGAGCTCATCCCCCACGAGGTCGAGGCCGAGCTCACCGGCGGCAAGCTCCCCGACGGCGTCGTCGACCGGCACCGAGGCAGGTCCGGGAGCTCGGCTTCGGGGCCATCAACATGCCGAAGGAGCTCGGCGGGGACGGCTTCACGATCGTTCCAGCAGGTGCTGGTCCAGGAGCAGGTCGGCCGGGTCACCAATGCGCTCGGGTGGGTCGTCCACACCCCGCCGGCCTGGCTCCCGCAGGTCGCCACGGAGCACCAGCTCGAGCCTGGGTCGCCGCCACGATCCGCGGCGAGCGGCGCGAGTGCTACGCCATCACCGAGGAGGGCGCGGGCTCCGACGTCGGACGGCATCCAGGCCACCGCCCGCCGGGACGGCGACGAGTACGTTCTGAACGGCGTGAAGTGGCACGTCACCTCCGTTCAACCATCGCGGACTACGTGTTCTTCCAGGGCGAGCTGACCGAGGGGCCGCACGCCGGCGAAGCACGCGATGTTCGTGGTCGACATGGACACGCCCGGCATCCGCGTGGTCCGGACGCCGCGCTACTCGCACACCCTCGCCCACCACCACCCCATCGTGGCCTTCGAGGACGTCCGGGTGCCGGCGCGCACCTGATCGGCGCCGAGGGCGACGGCATGACGTTCGTCTACGAGTGGTTCCGCTACGAGCGGCTGATGATCGGCGCCCGGTGCTGCGGCGCCGCGGAGCGCCTCGATCGAGGAGGCGACGGCGTTCGCCACGGAGCGGCGTCGCGTACGGACGTGCCGATCGCCAAGTACCAGGCGATCCAGTTCATGCTGGCCGACTCGCTGGCCGAGCTGTGGGCGGCCCGGCTGATGACGTACCAGACGGCGCAGGGCCATCGACGCCGGCGTCGACAGCAAGGTCCAGCACGCGCCAGTGCTCGCTGGCCAAGCTGTACGCCTCCGAGATGGCCGGCCGGGTCGCCGACCGGGCGGTGCAGATCTTCGGCGGCCGCGGCTACATGCGGGAGAACGTGGCCGAGCGCTTCTTCCGGGAGCTGCGCGTCGAACGGATCTGGGAAGGGACCTCGGAGATCCAGCGAATCGATCATCGCCGACCAGCTGTACAAGCGCGGCGACCGACCCCGCTCGTGCGGATAGGAGCGCATGCGTGGCAGGCACAGGAACCGACCAACGAACGTCGATCGACGTCCTGATCGAACGGGAGCAGGAGCGGTTCGTCGAGCGGCAGCCCCGGTCCCGGGCCCTGGCCGAGCGCGCGGACCGGTCGCTGGCCGGCGGCGTCACCTCGAACTGGCAGATCCCCGGCCCCAGGCGGTCTGGATCGACCGCGGCGAGGCTCGAAGGTCTGGGACGTCGACGGCAACGAGTACGTCGACCTGCACGGCGGGTACGGCGTGAACGCGGTCGGCCACGCCCACCCGGCCGTCGTCGCGGCGGTCTCCGACCGGGTTCGCTCGAGGGACGCACTTCGCCCAGCCGACCGAGGACGCCATCGCCGTCGCGGAGAACCTGGCCGGCGGTTCGGCCTGCCGCAGTGGCGGTTCGCCAACTCGGGCACCGAGGCGACCATGGACGCCGTCCACCTCATGCGGGCCGATCACCGGGCGCTCGTGGATCGTGAAGGTCGAGGGCACGCTACCACGGCCACCACGACTCGGTGCAGGTGTCGGTGTACCAGCGACTCGAGGAGCTCGGCCCGCCAGCGGGCCCGCAGAGCGTTCCGGCGTCGAGCGGCATCCCGCGGGCGATCATCGACCTCACGCTGCGTGGTGCCGTTCAACGACCTCGGCCCCGCTCGAGGCGCTGTTCGCCGAACGCGGCCCGGACGATCGCCGGCATGATCATCGAGCCGGTGATGATGAACGCCGGCATCATCCCGCCGCTGCCCGGCTACCTGGAGGGCGTCCGCGAGCGTCACCCGGCGCCACGGCGCGCTGCTCGCCTTCGACGAGGTGAAGACCGGCGTGCACGGTCGGGCCCGGGCGGCGCGACGCGGCGGTTCGGCGTGACCCCCGACATCGTGTGCCTGGCGAAGGCCATGGGCGGCGGGATCGCCATGCGCCGCCGTCGGGGGAACCGCCGAGGTCATGGGCGCACATCGCCGAGCGGCGACTACGAGCAGGTCGGCACGTTCAACGGCAACCCGATGGCGATGGCGGCGGCCCGGGCGGCCCTCACCGAGGTCCTGACCGACGACGCGTACGCGCACTTCGACCGGCTGCGCTCGCTGCATGGTCGACGGGTGCGAGGGGACGATCGGCGACTACGGCCTCCCGGCCCACGTGGTCGCGCTCGGCGCGAAGGGGTGCGTCGTGTTCTCGCCCAACGCGATCCGGAACTACCGCGACTTCCTGGAGATCGACGACCGGTTCAGCCACCTGCACTGGCTGATCCAGCACAACGGCGGCGTGTTCCTGCCCCCGTGGGGCAAGGCGGAGCAGTGGATGCTCTCCGTGCAGCACACGGAGGACGACGTCCGGCTGTTCCTCGACAACTTCGCGCGCGTTCGCGCAGGCGATAGGGTCCGCGTGACATGCGCTGCAGGTCGCGCGTCCGACTCGAGGGGCTGGTCAAGCGGTTCGGCGAGGTCAACGCGGTCGACGGGATCGACCTCGACATGCCGGGCGGCGAGTTCTTCTCGCTGCTCGGCCCGTCGGGGTGCGGCAAGACCACCACGCTCCGGCTGATCGCCGGGTTCGAGCGGCCGGACTCTGGCGCGATCCTGCTCGACGGCGTGGACATGGCGCACACGCCGCCCCACAAGCGCGGGTGAACACCGTCTTCCAGAGCTACGCGTTGTTCCCCCACATGACGGTGGCCGACAACGTGGCGTTCGGGCTGTCGGTTCCGCGAGGTTCGAAGGAGCAGGCCACGACGGTGATCGGCGAGGCCCTCGGCGCGGTCCGGCTCTCCGGGTTCGAGCGGCGCCGTCCCCACCAGCTCTCCGGGGGGCAGCAGCAACGGGTGGCGCTGGCGCGGGCGCTGGTGCTCGACCCCGAGGTACTGCTGCTCGACGAGCCGCTCGGCGCGCTCGACGCGAAGCTCCGCAAGGCCCTGCAGATCGAGCTGAAGGCGCTGCAGGAGGGCGTGGGGATGACGTTCATCTACGTCACCCATGACCAGGAGGAGGCGCTCACGATGTCGGACCGCCTGGCCGTGATGTCCAACGGCCGCATCGAGCAGATCGGCGCGCCCGACGAGGTCTACGAGGAGCCGTCCACCGCCTACGTGGCCGACTTCCTAGGGGTGTCGAACCTCATGGAGGCCGAGCTGGTCGAGGAATCGCCGGAGGGCCACCGCGTCCGGACGGGGGGGTTCGACATGGTGGCGAGCGGTGGCGCTGGCATCCGGGGTGAGGTCAAGATCACGATCCGGCCGGAGCGCATCGTCCTCGAGCCCCACGGGACGACCGGCGAGAACCGCGTCCCCGCGCTCGTGGACCGGGTCGTCTACGTCGGGTCGGTCATCCAGTGCATCGCGCGCTTGCCCGGCGGGCAGACCATCCAGGCCTCCGTGCCCAACCAGGGGCAGGGCGTCGGATTCGACCACGGCGAGGCGATCGCCGTGCACTTCCCCCGGGAGGCCCTGCGGGTGCTCCCGGCGACCTCGGGCCCGGCCCCGGCGGATGCGGCCGGGGACGATTCCGAACCTCATGTGGACGAGCCGGAGGGCCCGCCGTCGCCAGCCGAGGCGGGCCGTCCCGCCGACTGAGGTCGCGCCGGAGACCGGGGCCCCGGACGACCGCGGTCACATCTGCGCCGCGAACTCCGAGACCGCGCTCCGCTGCCCCCGGGTGGCGCGGCGGTACAGCACGGTCCCCAGCGCGATGACGATCAGGGACGAGAAGAGCAGGAAGCTCGCGGCGGCGTTCACCGCCGGCGTCGGCGATCCCCGCGCCGCGTTGTAGATCTTCACCGAGAGCGGCTCGCTGGAGGCGGCCCCCGAGAGGTACCGGACGGTCACGAAGTCGTCGATCGTGTCGGCGAAGACCAGCGCGGCGCTCACGAAGATGGCAGGCCACAGCATCGGCAGCAGCACCCTTCGAACGGACTGGTTGGGGGACGCGCCCAGGTCCATGGCCGCTTCCTCGTACTCCCGCCCGATCGAGAGCAGCCGCGCCCGCACGATGATCACGGGATACGAGATCTGGTAGGTGACCAGCCCCAGGATCTGCGCGGTGGTCCCCAGCAGCACGAACTTCAGCAGGTACGTGATCACGAGGAACATCGCGATCCCGACGATGATCTCGGGGAGCACGAACGAGAACAGCATCAGGAAGTTCGCGGTCCCCGACCCGCGCCCCCGATACCGGTCGAGCCCGATGGCGAACGCCACCCCGAGGGGCAACGCGACGACGACGACGACGACCGACAGGAACAGGCTCTGGAACAGCGCGTGGTGGAGCTGCGCGTCGTGGAACAGCGACTGCTCGTCGCCCCACCACCACCGGAACGAGAACCCCTGCCAGGTGCTGATCGACCGGCCGCCGCTGAACGACATCAGGACGGCGATGCCCACCGGCAGGAGCGACCACAGGATGTACCCCCACGTCACGAACTCGAGCGCGCGCGGCTTGCGCCAGGGGTCGCGTCCGCGGCGCCCTCCGACCACGGTCTCCGACGGCCGGGCTTCCGCGCGCTCGGCCTGGCCGGCGACGCCGATCTCGCTCATCGCTCCCCCACCGATCGGGCCGTGCTCCGCAGGTAGTACAGCATCGGGACCATCAGGATCACCATCAGGATGAGGACCAGCACGGCGGCCTGCGGCCCCTGGCCGGTGCTCCCGATGCTGTCGTCGAGGAGGTTCCCGATCATCGTCGTGTGCGGCGACCCCGACAGCAGGTTGTTCGTGTAGTAGTCGCCGAACATCGGCAGCGCGACGATGATGCAGCCGGCCAGGATCGCCGGCCGCGACAGGGGCAGCGTCACCCGGCGGAACGTCTGCGCCGGGCTCGCCCCGAGGTCGCGCCCCGCCTCGATCAGCCGCTGGTCGATACGGTCGAGAAACGCGTACAGCGGCAGGATCATGTACGGGATGTAGCCGTACACGAGCCCGAGGATCACGGTGACCGGCTTGCCCGAGAGCCAGTTCACGTGCCCCGAGCCGAGGTGCAGGAACGACAGCAGCTTGTTCACGTAGCCGTCGGTCTGGAGCAGGTTCACCCACGCGAACATGCGCATGAGGTAGCTCACCCAGAACGGCGAGAGCAGGAGGACCAGCAGCATCGTCTTGCGCTTCCCCCCGTACCGCGCGACGTAGTACGCGACCGCATAGCCGAGCACGAGGCAGATCAGCCCCGCGACGATCACGTACACGAACGTCCGCGCGAACACCGGCTGCAGATAGGCGTGGCCCCCGACGATCCTTCCCAGCACGCGCCGGGCGTTGTAGAAGCTCCAGTACCAGGGCTCGTACACGGGGAGCGGGCTCTGGAAGATCGGATCGACGGTTCCGAACGCGACGGACACGACCACGTAGAACGGCAGGACGAACAGCACCAGCAGCCAGATCGTCGCCGGGGCGGCGAACGACGGCCAGTACCAGCGCGGGTACCACGCGCCACGGCTGGTCTCGCGTTCCTCCCGCTGCCGGTCGCCCTTCGGCGGCGGCGCCACCGACGCCGCCTGCCCCCGTTCGACGTCCACGCTCATCGTCGTCCGCCCCTACCCCGCACCGGCCAGGAACTCCTGCCAGGCGTCGTGCCACCGGTCGTCGACGTGGGGCGCGAGCTCGAGCTCGAGGTAGCCCTCCACGAAGTCCTCCTGCTGGACGACCGCCCGCGACATGAACGGGAACACGTACGGCTCGCCGAACGCCGACTTCGTCGTCGTCAGCGTGGCCGGGTCGGCGGTGTTCTGGGGCGGCTGGTAGCCGTTCCAGCCGAAGTTCTTCAGCGCGACCTTGGCGTCGAGCAGGTAGTTGATGAACGTGTGCCCGAGGACCGGATGGGGGGCGTTGGCCGGGACGACTAGGAGGTCGTTGGCGATCGGCCCTCTGTGCGTCGTGGGGAACCAGTACCCGAACGCCGAGTTCGGCGTCCCCTTGCTCTTGTACTGCCAGGCCGCGACCATGTCGCCCGACCATGCCTGGTGCACCGTGAACTTCCCCTGCGGGAGCCCGCTGTACGCGCCGTTCGTGTCGATGCGGATCGACTGGGTGTCGCTGAGCGTCTTCAGCCGCTCGGTGGCCCGGGAGATCAGCGCATCGTCACCGGTGTTGAGGTCGGTCACCCCGTCGTACATGAGCCCGAGGCAGATCCCCTCCCGGTAGTCGTCGTAGATGCCGGCCTCCCCCGCATACTTCGGGTCCCACAGGATCCGGTAGGGGTTCTCCATGCCGTCGATGACGTCGTCGGGGATGTGGTCGCGGCGGTAGCCGATGCCGGTCGTGTACACGGTGTACGGCACCGAGTACCGCCACTCCCGGTCGTAGAAGGGGTCCCGGTACACGGGCCAGACGTTCGCGTCGAGGTTGGGGATGTAGTCGTGGTTGAGCGGCTGGACCAGGTCCGCCGCGACCAGCTTGCCCAGCACGTCGATCGTCGGGACGAACACGTCGGCGTGGAGCTGGCCGGTGCGGAGCTTGGCCAGGCCCTCGTCGATGTTGTTGAACGTCGTGACCTCGTAGCCGACGCCGAACTGCTTCGAGAAGTCCTTCAAGACGCGCGGATAGATGTACTCGTCCCAGTTGTAGAGCTGGAGGGTGGCGTCCTTCTCGATGGGGCGGCCGCTGGGGATGAGGTCGCCGTTCATGGGCAGCGTGGCGGGATCGCTCGGACGCGACAGCTTGAACGGCAACACGCCGGGCGGGAGCGTCCCGGGCCGCGCGCAGGCCTCGAGGATCGCGCCGGCGAACGGCAATGCCAGCGCGCCGCCGACGGCCGTCCGAAGGAACTCCCGGCGGCTCAGTCCCCGTCCCGGCGCAGCCGGGGTGAAGCGCTCCCGTGGATGCCGCATCGACCACCCGCCCCCGAACGTCGGCCGGTCGCAAGGCCGAGAATTGAACAGTCGTTCAAACGCAGACCCTAGTGTGGCCCCGCGGATCGCGCAACCGACGCCCCGTGATCCACCCGCCATTCAGTGGACGAGCTGGGCGAGGTCCTCGGGCTCGGGGATGACCGACCTGCCGGTCAGGTACGCGCGGGCCATCAGGACGTCGAAGAGCCGGACGCACCCCTCCCGGTCGGAGAGCGGTCCCGGCACGAACCCCCGCGACGCCATCCCCTTGTGGACGCCCTCGATCGCATGCCAGTCCTGCCGATTGGTGATGTCCCAGAACTCCACCGCGAAGCTCGGGTCGAACCCCGGCTCGGCCGCGTCCTCCGGCGAGAACAGCCACTGGCACTCGATCTCGGTCCTCCCGGCCTCGAGCGGCGTCATGCGGTGCGTCAACACGTAGTCGGGGTGCAGGCTGATCAGCAGGTTCGGCAACAGGCCGAGATACGAGACCTGCCGGGCCCGTTCGGGCGACAGTCCCCGGAGCGTCGAGGCGCGCGACTCGCCGGTGAGCGACATCGTCGCGGCGCCGGAGCGGAGGTCCATCGTGCCGCCGGACCACACGCCGGTCGGCCGGAGGTCCCTGCCGCTGTCCGGCGGCGTCACGACGCAGAGCTCGGGGTGGATGTTCGAGCAGTGGTAGCACTCGTGGTAGTTCTCGTGGGCGATCTTCCAGTTCGCCTCCACGACGTAGGTGTGCTCGGCGGCCACGACGAGCCGCTCGGGCTCGTGGTGGCGGACGTACTCGTCGAGGTCGCCGAGGTGCGCGTCGAGCGGTGGCGCGTCACCGGACAGGTTCGCGAACGCCCACCCGTGCCATTCCTCGACCCGGACCCGGTGGAGCCCGAACTCGTCCCGATCGAGGCCCTGGAACCCCGGCGCTCCCCGGAGCCGGCCGTCCAGGTTGTACACCCAGGCGTGGTACGGGCACATCACGGTCGTGCGGCAGGTCCGGTCGCCGGTCTCGAGGAGCACGTGCCCCCGGTGCCGGCAGGTGTTGAAGAACCCCCGCAGGACCCCGTCGCGCCCCCGGACCAGGAGCACAGTCTCGGATCCGGCGGTGACGGCGACCTGGTCGCCGGGTTCCGGCAGGTCGGCCGAGCGCCCCACGCACACCCAGGAGCGGTCGAAGACGTGCTCGACCTCCCAGTCGAACACCTCCGGCCACCGGTAGGCGCGAGCCGGGAGGCCGGTGCTCTCGCCGAGCGGGCGGAACACCGACGCCAGCTCGTCCGACCCGAATGGTCCCGGTCGGCCGCCGCCCGGGGGGCCGGCGGTCGCCCGCGTCTCGACTCGTTCAGCCATCGGCGGTCCGTTTCGCTCCCGCGGTGGCCTTCCGGAGCGCCCCCGCCGTCCTCGTCGTACGCTTCGGGCGCTCCGCCGCCGGGACCTCGAAGCCCAGCTCCCGCGCGGCCATGTCGACGCACACCTGGTACATCCTCGCGGCGGTGACCTCCGGGTCCCGCAGCACGACCTGGATCGCGAGGCCGTCCACCACCGAGGCCAGCAGCAACGCGAAGTCGTCGGCGTCCGTGTTCAGGGTGAACTCACCGGACACCTGGCCCCGGCGCACGATCTCGGCGATCGTCTCACGCCACCGGAGGTCCATGGCCTCGCGGTCCTTCGCGACCTCCGGATCGCGGTACGCGCGGGACCACAGGTCGAGCCACAGCACCCATTCCTCGACCCACTCGGCGTGGGGCTCGCTCGCCGCGCAGGACAGCTGGAGCAGGCGAACCAGCCGTCCGATGGCGGTCGGGATGGCATCGAGCTCGCCCTGCGTCTGGGC